>CAITYF010000115.1 GCA_903896545.1 uncultured Myxococcales bacterium
GCTGATGCTCGGCGCCATCGCTGAGCGCTACGGCGAGGCCTCGGTGACATTCATCAACGGTGATGGATTCCTTGAAAACGTGCTGATTCACGGTAAGCATCTGCGTTCGGATTCATCGCGCACCACCGCGGCCGAAGCGTTCAACAAGGGCCAGGTTCGCTTCCTCCTGTCGACCGAGGCCGCCGGCGAAGGCATTGACCTGCAGGAGCGCTGCCACACGTTGGTGCACATCGACCTGCCCTGGAATCCGATGCGCATGCACCAGCGCGTTGGGCGCCTCAACCGGTACGGGCAGCGCTTCCCAGTTGATGTTCACATCCTGCGCAACCCGGACACCGTGGAAAGCCGAATCTGGGAGAAGCTGAATCGCAAGCTGGACCGTATCGCGTTGGCGCTGAAGGGTGCCATGACGGAGCCGGATGACATCCACGCGCTGGTGATCGGCATGGTCGGCCAAGGGGTATTCGATAAGCTCGCTGAGGGCGCTTTGGGCAAGAGCAAGAGCGGCTTGGACCAATGGTTTGACCAGGAGACGGCAACGTTTGGCGGGCAGGACGCGGTGAAGGCCGTTCGCGCTCTGGTCGGCAATGTCGCCCGCTTCGACTTTGGACGGGACGCGGCGTCCGTGCCCAAAGTGGATCTGGAGGATCTGCGTACCTTTCTGCGCGCCGCACTTTGGCTGCATGGCCGAAGGCTCGAAGCGCAAGGCGATACAGTCAGTTTTGTCACGCCGGAGCCCTGGAAAAAGGCGCACTGGGCGATGCTCGACCGCCACGAGAACATCCACTTCGACCGGCATCGACAATCGGATAAGAAAGACGTCGTTTTCGGCGCGGGCCACGTGACGTTTGACGCGGCGATTGACGACGTGCTGTTGCGTGACGAGTCCGTGGCAGTGGTGCCAGAGCTCAAGCAGCCGCTGGTCGTGTTCATCGTGCAGGATGACCTGACGACGCCTGAGGTGACGTCTCGCCGCGTGTTGGTCGGAGCCCGGCCCGTCGGAGACGCTTGGGAGCTTGTGGAGGACTGGCAGGTGATTCTGGCCGTCAATTCGGTCGCCGATCGGCCGGAGCGCCATGCGCTGCAACAAGTTGGGACAGTCGAGCCCGCCAGGATTACTGCAGCGGCTCGTGACGCACGCGCGTACGTGGCCGGCGCAATTGGCGCGTTGGAGCTGCCGTTCCGGAAACCCAAGATTGAACTGTTCGCGGTGCTGCTGCCAGCGGCGAGCAACACCGCAAGTTGAACCGCTTGCTGCCGGAGTACGCCGACACAGCGATTATTATGCGTGATAAGAGTCGCCTGAACTGAACCGACGCTGGTGGGCCAACCGTCCGCATCACCGAACCCTCAAGGAGCACATAGTGACCAACGCCGCTCCCCCGCCGGCCGCCAACGTCCTCCTCTACCAAACCGAGGACGGCGAAACCCGCTTGGACGTCACGTTGTTGAACGAGACCGTCTGGCTGTCGCTGTCGCAGCTCACCGACCTGTTCCAGCGCGACAAATCCGTGATTTCGCGGCACATCAAGAACGTGTTCGACGAAGGCGAGTTGGCGCCGGAGGCAACTGTTGCATTTTTTGCAACGGTTCAGTCTGAAGGCGACCGGCAGGTGGAGCGGCAGGTCGAGCGCTTCAACTTGGACGTCATCATCTCGGTGGGCTACCGCGTCAAATCGCACCGCGGCACGCAGTTCCGCGTCTGGGCGACGCAGCGGTTGCGCGAGTTCATCGTCAAGGGCTTCCTGCTGGACGACGACCGCTTCAAGCGCGGCGCCGGCGGCAACTACTTCGACGAACTGCTCGCCCGCATCCGTGACATCCGCTCGTCCGAGAAGGCCTTCTGGCGCAAGGTCCTGGAGATCTACGCGACCAGCATCGACTACGACCCGCGGACCGAGCCGACGCGGCGCTTCTTCCAGACCGTGCAGAACAAGATGCACTGGGCCGCGCATGGTCACACCGCCGCGGAGATCATCGCCCAGCGCGCCGATGCGACGCAGCCGAACATGGGCCTGACGTCGTGGCAGGGCGAGAAGCCGCGCAAGGCCGACGTGGACGTAGCCAAGAACTACCTCAACGCGGAAGAGGTCGAGACACTGAACCGCATCGTCAACATGTACTTAGAGTTTGCCGAGCTGCAGGCGATGAACAAGCGGCCGATGTACATGGCGGACTGGATTCGCAAGCTGGATGACTTCCTGCGGCTAACGGAGCGCGAACTGCTGACGCACGCGGGCACGGTGTCGGCGGAGGTCGCCAAGGCCAAGGCGACTGCGGAGTTTGCGCAGTTTGCCGAGGCCCGGCGGGAGTTGGAAGCACCGGTGGAGGCGCATTTTGCGGAGGCGGTTGGGCGCAGCAAGGCGCTGGAGAAGAGCGGGATGGCTCTGGGGGCGATCGCTCCAAAGGTCCGTGGAAAGAAGAGGAAGAATCGGTGAAGACTGGCAATGGGACGTAACCCGATTTGGTTCCCTCCGCGTATTACCGGGTGATACCGAGGCGCGTGTTCGCGTGCAAAATCAGCATCCCTTCCTGAGATAAGAACAATGACGCGGCCCAGTCCACCA
>CAITYF010000116.1 GCA_903896545.1 uncultured Myxococcales bacterium
CACGACGCGCTGCCCGGTGAAACGATGTGCGACGACGGCGACGCTTGCACGGAAGGTACCCTGTGTGGCTTTGGCGTCGACCTCGCGCCGGTTTGCGGCATGGGCGGTGCGGTGAATTGCGACGACGGCACGATTTGCACCACCGACTCGTGCGATCCAAAAATCGGCTGCGTCTACTTGCCATCTGGTCTCACCTGCACGGACGACGACGTCTGCACCACTGGCGACTTCTGCGCAGGACACTTCTGCGTCGGCAACGGCGTCGACCCGTGCGACGACAAGAACGCTTGCACGTTGGACACGTGCAATCCAGGCGTTCCCAATCCGGACGGCGGTGGGGGCGGCTGCGTCCACTCCGTAACGAACGCTGGCTGCGACGATGGCGACCCGTGCACGGGCGGCGACTGGTGCAGCGGCATCAGCTGCGTGGGCGGCACCGCGCCGGGCTGCGACGACGCGAACATGTGCACGCTGGACTTCTGCAACACGGTGACGAAGGAGTGCAGCCACACGCCGAACGAATCCTCCGTTTGCGACGACGGCAACGTCTGCACGATGGGCGACACGTGTGGCGTCGGGACTGGCGTCTGTGTGGGCACTTTGCCGATCCCTTGCCCAACAGACAACGTCTGCCAGTCTGACAAGTGCGATCCGATCCTCGGCTGCACGTACGCGTCGATTTGCGATGACGGCAATCCGTGCACGCTCGACGCGTGTGACCTGGGCGCGTGCAGCTACGAACAACTCGCGGTCTTCCACGAGACGTTCGCCAACGGCAATGTGAACGGCTGGACCTTGGGCGAGGAGTGGGAAATCGGCACGGCGACGAAGGGACCGGTCGGCAATCTGCCGCCTGGTGACCCTGGGTATGGCCACAGCACGAGCGACGCGCAAATCGCGGGCGTCGTGATCGGTGGCAACGCGAAGACCGCCGTGCACGACTACTACTGGTTGACCTCGCCGGTCATCGACACGTCGAAGCTTATTGCGCCGCAGCTGGAGTTCTGGCGCTGGCTGGACTCGGACCTGCCGCCGTACATGACCAACACCGTGGAAGCATGGGACGGGACGGCATGGAAGACGCTGTGGATTACTTGGCTCGGTGAAGGATCGTCGACTTCGGACGGACCGCTCGACACCTTCTGGACGCGTCAGGTGTACGACTTGACCGCAGTCAGCAACGCCAACTTACAGGTGCGCTTTGGTTTCAAGATTGCAGACGACTTTGTCTTCAGCGGCGGCTCGTGGAACCTCGACGACGTGACGATTGGCGAGAGCGGCGTGTGCATCAATCCGATGGGAATCGCCGCGGCGCCGCCCAAGAAGGCGCTGGTTGGACCGCCGCGCAAGAAGCACTGAATCGTGGGGTGACCAAGAATGCCATCCACGACCGGAGGTGCGCGCTCGCGGTCCTGTCTGAGAGGGCAACAGGTTTGTCCCACAGCGCATGGGAGTGGGCGAGGTCGTCCTGTTTACGGAACGCCGAGAATGATCGTCGTGTGACCCTCGGCCGCTTCGAACTGCTTCTGTACCGCACGTGCAGCTTCCGGACGGTCAAACGGTCCAAGTCGAACGCGGTAAATCGTGCCCTTGCCGGGATCTTCAGTGCTCGTCAGCTTGGGCGCGTAGCCTTTGCCGCGCAGGTCGGACTCGAACGCCTTGGCTTCCTGCTCGTTGAAGAACGCCTTCACCTGAATCACGTAGTGACTGGTTACCGGCGGCGGGCGTACGTCGTCCTCGCGCTGCCGCACAAGCGGCTTGTGCGCGGGGGGCTCCGTGGGCGCAACAACAGGCGCCGCGACGGGTGCCGGTTTCACCGGAGTCACAACAGCGGAAACGAGCGCGACAGTCGGCGCCATGCGCAGCGTGCCAAAAAGCGCGAGTCCCGCGGGCGCGGGCAGCTTGGCGACGACCGGCGGTGGCGCGGGAACAACAGGCTTGGCGATTACCGGTGCCGGGGCAGGTGCCACAACAGGCTTGGCGACAACAGGAGCGGGCGGCGCCGGAACAACGGGCTTGGCGACTATCGGCGGAGGGACAGGCGCTGCCTCAGGCTTCGCGACGACGGGAGCCGGCGTTGGAGCAGCAGCGGGTTGGACGACTTCGGCAGGCGCGTTCCCTTCCGATGGCAAGATGGCCCGTTCACCAGGGGCAGCGGCGAATTCGTCTGGTCCGGGTGCGACTCCCTCGGTCGGTGCGACGGCGACCGGGGGGCTTTCCACATCATGGAGCGCCGCTGTCGCCAGAGCAGGCTTTGGGTAAATCGGCGCTTCAACCGTGCGCGAGACCGCTTCAGCGATTGCCACCGCGGCAGGCGGCAGGCCCGTTGCGTCGTTGGACGGAGTTGGCGGTGCGACTTGTGCGACGTCAGGCGGCGCGGACTTGGCATACCAGACGCCGCCAGCGAAGGCCGCACCCACGAGCACCAACACGACAGACACACCTTGGGCGATGTGCCGCACCTCAACCCGCAGGTGAATCCGCTCGCGCACTTGGTCAAAATCGCGCAGCGGCATGCGTCACACCTCCGGGTCCGTCTCTGGCAGCGTCGTCATGCGCTCCGGGGCCGAGACGCCAAGCAGGCGTAGACCGTTGCCGAACACCTGCTTCAGCGCGCGGACCAGCTGCAAGCGCGCGTGGGTCGTCGCGTCGTCCTCGCCGATGACGCGGGCGTCGTGCTTGTTGCGGCTGTAGTACCCGTTGAACGCACGTGCCAAATCGGTCAAGTAGTACGCAACCTGGTGTGGTTCGCGGGCGCGTGCTGCGCGGACGATGACTTCCGGATAATCCGCAATCGCCAACGCCAACGCGCGCTCGTCGTCCAGCGCCAAAGCCGACGGCCGTGCGGCCAACGCAGGCAACCGACCTTCCTTTTCAGCGCGATCCAAAATCGAGCACAGCCGCGCGTGGCCGTACTGCACGTAGTACACCGGGTTATCCATCGACGTGCGGCGCGCCACTTCCAGATCAAAATCCAGTTGCGCATCCGCCTTGCGCATCAAGAACAGAAAGCGCACGGCATCCCGGCCGGAAGTCGGCTCGCTCGTCGTGACTTCGTCGATCACGTCGCGCAGCGTCACAAACTCGCCGGACCGCTTGCCCATCGGCACGGGCTTGCCGTCGCGTAGGAGCGCCACCATCTGGACGAGCAGCACTTCCAGACGATCGCCCGTCCAGCGCGCCGCGTTGATGTCGCCTTCCTGACGGCGCAAGTCGCCCAGCGCGTGAATCACGCCTTTCAAGCGCGAGACGTAGCCGTGGTGATCGGCGCCAAGCACGTTGATCAGGTGGTCAAAACCGCGGGCCAACTTGTGGTCGTGGTACGCGATATCCGCGGCAAAGTACGTCGGCCGCCCGTCGCCGCGAATGATGACGCGGTCCTTACCGTCGCGAAACGGCTTGGGGAGGTTCTCGCTTGTGCCGCGAAAGAAAATCGCCTTGCCCGCGACCACGGCGTCTTCGTCGTCCGGCGCTTGCCCTTCGTCCTCGTACGCCCAATCGGCACCCAGCAGACGCTTGGTCACGTCGTGCACAGCATCGCGCGTGTCCGGATCGAGCCCGTGCAGGCGGCGCTCGCTGAACCAGTTGTCAAAGCGGATATCAAGCTTGCCGAGATCGTCGCGGATGCGATCCAGTTGCCGCTGCCACGCGCGCACCGTGATCGTGCGGTTGTCAGCGCGCCCGGTGATGCTCGCCGGATCGGCTGCAAGCCACGCTGCGTCGTCGGACCACTGAATGTCTGGTGCCGAAATGCCGACGTCGGCGAGATCCTGTGCACATTGACCGATGTAGGCGCCGCGGTAGCCATCTTCCGGGAACCCGTTGGGAAATCCGTCGGGGAATGGCACTGGATCGCCGTTCTGCCAGATCGCCAGCGCCGCCGCGCGTTTCTGCGGTTCGCGCAACCAGCACCACACGCTCTCGCCGAGCTTGCCGACCTGATTGCCGACGTTGTTGATGTAGTATTCGGTCGTGACGTCGTAGCCGGCGGCCCGCATCACGCGTGCAAGGGTGTCGCCCAGCACTGCGCCGCGCCCGTGTCCCACGTGCATCGGCCCCGTCGGGTTCGCGCTGACGAATTCGAGCAACACGCGCTCCTGTGCGCCAGCGTTCCCCAGGCCAAACTCGCCCGCTGCGTCCAGCACGTCGGTGACGCTTGCCTGCCAGGCCGCGTCGGAAAGGCGCAGATTCAGAAAACCTGGTCCGGCGACCTCTACTGCCTGAATCCAACCCAACGTGTCGACTTCACGCACGATCGGCGCAAAAGCATCGGCCAGCGCCCGCGGATTCTTGCCCGCCGCCTTGGCCATGGCAAAGCACAGGTTCGTCGCCATGTCGCCGTGGCTCGCCTGTCTCGGCCGTTCAAGTGAAATCTCGCGCGGCGTCAGCGCCTGGGGCAGGACACCCGCGATGAGCGCGGCCTGCGTGGCGTTGGAAAGAAGGCCGCGAATTCGTTCGTGCAAAGTCGTCATCCAGCTCAGCTCCGGTCGCGATGGCTCGTCCGCGCCGTGGCGCTGAGGCTAGTGTTCTCGCCGTTACTGTCAACTAATCGCGTCGACCTTTTTCGAAGAGCGGCTCGTTGACGTGAACCAGAGCCTCCATGGAACGCGGCCGAAGGTCCACGGATCGCGTCCGTCGGTTGGCGTGTGTGTTTTTCCGCCTCTCGCCACCCGCTGTTGCTTTCTGCTATCCTCCGCGCCGCGCGTGCGCTGGGGGTGCCGAAGATGGCCAGACGAGTCTTGATTTCAGGCGGTGCAGGTTTCGTGCCGTCGCATCTGTGTGACCGCTTTCTGGCCGATGGCTGGCAGGTGCTGGCCGTGGACAACTTCTGCACCGGTCGGCGCAGCAACATCGACCACTTGGCGGGCAATCCGGATTTCGAGTTGCTTGAGCAGGACGTCTCGATCCCGTTCGCCGTCGCCGGTCCGCTGGACGCGGTGCTGCACTTCGCGTCGCCGGCATCGCCGGTCGACTACATGAAGTTGCCGATTGAGACGCTGCAGGTCGGGTCCTTGGGGACGATGAACCTGCTGGAAATCGCGCGCGAGAAGGGTGCGCGGTTCCTGATGGCGTCGACTTCGGAGATCTACGGCGATCCGCTGGAGCATCCGCAGCGCGAGACGTACCTCGGCAACGTATCGAGCATCGGTCCGCGCAGCGTGTACGACGAAGCGAAGCGGTTCTCGGAAGCTGCGGTCATGGGTTGGCGCAACGCGCGCGGCGTGGAAACGAAGATCATCCGCATCTTCAACACGTATGGTCCGCGCATGAAGTCGGGCGACGGTCGCGTGGTGAGCAACTTCATCGTGCAGGCGTTGCGCGGCGAGAAGCTGACGGTTTACGGCGATGGCATGCAGACGCGCTCGTTTTGCTACGTCAGCGATCTGGTCGACGGCATCGTGCGCGTGCTCGAACGCGGCGATCACATGCCGTACAACCTTGGCAATCCCGGCGAGTTCACGATGCTCGAACTCGTGCAGGAAATCGCCAAGCAAGTCGGTAACGTGGAAATTGAGTTCCTGCCGCTGCCCAAGGATGACCCAACGCGTCGCAAGCCGGACATCACGCGCGCGACGACCGATCTGGGCTGGACACCGAAGGTGCCGCTGCAAGATGGACTGGTCGCGATGATCGCCGACCTGCGTCAGCGCCTCGCCGCGGGGGACGCTTGATGCGGTCGCTGGTTTTCTTGGGCACGTTTCTGGCTGTGAGCCTCGGTGCGTGCAAAGCGCCCGAGTGCCCGCCGTTGTCAGGTCCGTGGAAGGGCTTTGAGAAAGCCAGCGGCTTTGACGTCGAGTGCTGCGCGCGCGACAACACGTTCGCCAAGCACGGTCACTACGTCGCGTACTTCCACAAGACGCGGAAAAAGGCGATGGAAGGCGTGTACAACGAGGAAGTCCGCACGGGGCTTTGGCACTCCTGGAAGAAGGGCGGCTCTTACGATCTCGGCGTCTGCTACGACGACAAAGGCGTGGAAGTGTGGCGCGAGAGTGACGAAGCCAAAGCGAAAGCGCGCTCGTGCCCGTGAGCCGTCCGGGCTACGGGCAGGTCGAGCCGACGAGCTTCTGCAGCGCCAGCGTGCGCTGATCGATCCAGTTCTCCAGGCTATCCACCTCGCTGTCGTAGTCGGCTCCCTTCACCGTCACGAACGGATCGCGCTCCAACTCAGCGCGCAGCAGCGGTCGTCGTTCCTCGATCCATTTCAACAGCGGAGCCTCCGCAAACGCGCCGCAGAGGAGCTTCTTCTGAATCGCGAGGTACTGCGTCTTGAGCGCGGGAATCGCCAGCATTCGGTTGAAAAAGCGCTCGTCGCGGGTCTTGCAGAGCACATTCGGCGGCCCCCAAGGGTGCAGCAGCGTCAGCGTGTTGGGGCCAAGCGTCTCGTCCACGCCCGCACGGACAACGTGAACGCGCTTGTCCTTGGGGTCCACGTAGAACTGGAAGTTGGTACCTGAAGCGGCCAAGCCGTCCATTTCCGACGCGACGTCTTCGACCGCGTAGACCGCCAAGAGGTCCGCCAGATCAGCCTGCGCGTCAACCTTGGCCGCGAATTCCGCATCGGTCGCGTTCTGAATCGTCGTCGCCAAGGCAGTAATTTCGGCAAAATCGCCCTGCTTTAGCGTGTACTTGGACTTCAGCGTGTCACAGCCTTCCGGCGGACAATTCAGGCCAAAGCAAACCATCAGCGGCTCGTAGACGTTGCCCTTGCCGTCGCCGAACGCACGCTTGAACAGGTGCGAATCCGGCTGTTCCGAAAGTTGGTAGAACCCCATGAACTTGCCGTTCACCGTCACGCGGGCAAAACTAAAGCGCGGCGCAGCCTTGGCAACCGAGCGCAACAAGTCGAGGGTAATCAGCTCGCGCAGGAACGTCGGCTCGGACCCGCCCGCTTTCAGGCGAATGCTGTCCATGTCATCGGGACCCTTGAGCGCGTTGTCGATCTCATCGAACTTTAGACGAATATTGGGCTTTTCCGGGTAGTTCCACATCGATGATTCGCCAAAAACGCGCGTGCCGACTTTGTGGTACGCAACGCCGTCGTACAGGACCTCCGCGGTGTGGTAGTTGCGAACCAGGGAGACGTCGGCCGCGGTCGCCAGGATGTCTTGCCAGTCGGCAGGCGCGAGCGTGATCTGCACTTCGTGGACGCCCAGAGGATCAAAGAGCGTCTTTGCAGGTGCCAAACCCGGCAACGCGTCGCCACCGGCAATCGCATCGGTCGTCGCGGACGAATCCGTGGTGGAACCGGCGTCGGCGCCCGTGTCGGTCGCGGATTCCTCAGAGCCACAGGCTGGAACTGTAGCAGCGAGCAGGAGCGCGGTGAGAATGGAGACCAAGTTGTGCAATGCCATGAATTCCCCGCGCGGACGCAACGTCCAGCGGATCGTAACGACCCCGCTGCAATTGCGCCACGGAAAAGTCGTGAAGATCGCGTTTAGTCCGTCTCGGCTTGCACCGAAAGTGGACCATTCGCGGCCGCGAGCAAATACGCCTTCATGAAGCCGTCCAAGTCGCCGTCGAGCACGCCACGCGTGTCGGAAGTCTCGTGCAACGTCCGCAGATCCTTCACCATCTGGTAGGGCTGCAGGACGTAGCTGCGGATCTGGCTGCCAAAGTTGATGCCGAGCTTGCCGGCTTCGATCTCCTCTTTCACCGCGCTGCGCCGCCGCTTTTCCAGATCGACCAAGCGCGCGTGCAGCATTTTCATCGCCGACGACCGGTTCTTGTGCTGGCTGCGATCCGTCTGACACGCGACGACGACGCCGGTCGGCATGTGCGTGATGCGAATCGCCGAGTCCGTTCTGTTGACGTGCTGACCGCCCGCACCCGAAGCGCGATACGTGTCGATTTTCAAGTCGACTTCGTTGATGTCGATAATGATCGAATCGTCTTCTTCGGGCACGACGAACACCGACGAGAAACTCGTGTGGCGGCGCTTGTTCGCGTCAAACGGGCTGATGCGCACCAGGCGATGCACGCCGTTCTCCGACTTCAACCAGCCAAAAGCGAATTCCCCGTCGATCCGGAGAACCGCGTTGCGGATGCCGGCTTCTTCACCGGGCACTTCATCAACGAGTTCGCACTTCATCCCGTGACTTTCCGCCCACCGCGCGTACATGCGCACGAGCATCGACGCCCAATCCGCGCTCTCCGTACCACCAGCGCCTGCGCTGATCTGCACGATCGCCGGCGAACGATCGGTAGGCGCGCTCATGGATCGCGCGAATTCCGCCTGATCCATCTGCGCCGTCAGTTGATCGATCTGCTCCAACAAGTCCGGAATGAGCGACGCGTCGCTTTCCAACTCGGCCAGCTCCAGCATGTCGCGGACGTCTTTGACGACGCCGGACGGAATCAGGACCGAGTCCACGCTGGCTTGCAAATCGCCGCGTTCCTTGGAGAGCTTCTGTGCCCGGTCGGCGTCCAGCCAAAAGCTTGGCTCTTCGCTCAGTTTTTCCAGTTCATCGATGCGCGCAGCTTTGGCATCGACGTCAAAGATGCCTGCGCAGCGAAGCGAGGCGATCCTCGGCAGCGCTGACGCAGGACCGTACATCGGCGAACGTGGCCATGACAGGGTTCCTGAAGGCCGACGAACGTGCCGGCGCGAGCGCGCGAGTGTAGCAGAACTCGGACAAGTCGTCACGGTGGCGCAATCCTGTGACGCGCGACGCTTGCACCGACGCGTCCGATCTGTTGCACTAGTCATGCGACTCACCTGTCGCCCGTCTTCCTCCTGCCCCAGACGCCCATGCCATCGCTCGAAGCTCCCCACATTCCCCGCGGTAACATCGTCCCGATCGGCGGCGCGGAAGACAAAATTGCCGACCGGCTGATCCTGCGCAAGCTCGTTGAACGCGCCGGTGGGGCACAGTCCCGCATCGCTGTGATTCCGACCGCGTCCGAACTTCCCGACACGGGCGAGCGTTACGAGCTCGTGTTTCGCGAACTGGGCGCCGGACACGTGCAGTCGTTGCCGTACCTGACGCGCGCGGACGCCGAACGCAAGGATTGGCTCGATGTGCTGAACAGCGCGACGGCGATCTTCATGACCGGCGGCAATCAGCTGCGGTTGTCGACCATCCTCGGCGGGACCGACGTCGCGCAGGCGATCAGGAAGCGCAATGCCCACGGCGTGCATGTTGCAGGCACTTCGGCCGGCGCCGCGTTTTGTTCCGAGCACATGATCGCGGGCGGCAAAGGTGGTTCGACGCCGGTCGCGGGGCAGGTCACGCTCGCTCCGGGACTTGGGCTGACCAACCGCATCATCGTGGATCAGCACTTTCGCGAGCGCGACCGTCTGGGGCGGCTCATGGCGGCGATTGCCTACAATCCGTTCGTCGTCGGGCTGGGACTGGATGAAAACACGGCTGCCTTTATCGACTCGGACAACGTGATCGAGGTCGTCGGGAACGGCGCTATCACCGTGATTGACGTCTCGCAGCTGGGCTGGTCGGGGATGGCGACGGCGAGGACGGGTGCGCCGGTCGGGCTGATCGGCGTGAAGTTGCACGTGCTGCCGCATGGGGCGCTGTTTTCGCTGGAAACGCGCGAGGCGACTCCGCCTGGCGTGCCGGTGAAGCGGAAGCGCTAGATAGATCAGGGGAATTCGCGGCGGGGCCCACCCGTCTTCAACGCCCACCCCGCCGAACGTGCCAAACCGACGTCTGGACACGACTCACCAAAGCGATCCCACGACGCTCTTCACGTCATGTCGCCCAACCTTCGGCGGCTCGCGGGAGTTCCTACGTCCCGCAGCCACGCCGGCATCGTGATGAAGACAGGGCTGTACGATCGATCCAGCCAGCCGCCAGCGCGCCTCGGTCAACGCGCCAAGTAGGTATTCGTCCGTTCGCGACTTTTGCCGCGGATCTTTTTCACTCGCGCGCAAAAAAACACCGCCGCCAAAGTCTCCCTTGGCGGCGGTGCTTAGTCGTCAAATATCAACTCGACTAGACAAATGTCTAGCGCTTGCTGATCTCCGGCACATCACGCGCATTCTTGCCCGTGTAGATCTGGCGCGGACGGCCGATCTTCGCCTTGCCGGCGTTGTGCTCGTTCCAGTGCGCGGTCCAACCCGGCAGGCGGCCGATCGCGAACAGCACCGTGAACAGACCGTACGGGAAGCCCAGCGCGCGGTAGATGATGCCGCTGTAGAAGTCCACGTTCGGGTAGAGCTTGCGGGCGACGAAGTACTCGTCCTTCAGCGCGGCTTCTTCCAAACCCTTGGCGATACCCAGCTGCGGGTCGTTCTTGCCCAGCTTGCCGAGCACGACGTCCGCCTGCACCTTGATGATCTTGGCGCGCGGGTCAAAGTTCTTGTAGACGCGGTGGCCAAAGCCCATGAGACGGAAGGACGAATCCTTGTCCTTGGCCTGCGCAACCGCCCAGTTCACGTCGCCGCCGTGGGCGACGATACCGTCGAGCATCTCGATGACCGCCTGATTCGCGCCGCCGTGGAGCGGGCCCCACAGCGCCGTGATGCCGGCCGCGATGGACGCGAAGTAGTCGGTCTGCGCCGAGCCCACCAAACGCACGGTCGACGTCGAGCAATTCTGCTCGTGGTCGGCGTGGAGGATGAGCAGGAGGTCCAGCGCTTGTGCGATTTCAGGATCGCCCGCGGCCGCGTTGCCCGTGCCTTCAAAGATCATGTGCAGGAAGTTCGCCGAGTAATCCAGCTTCGCGTCCGGAGCGACGACCGCCAGGCCCTTGCCCTTGCGGTAGATCGCCGCGGCGATGGTCGGGAACTGCGCGAGGAGGCGGAGCTGGTTCTTGTTCAGGCCGGCTTCCACCGCTTTCTCGTCAGCCAAGTAGGTCGAAGAGAGCGAGAGGGTCGCCGCCGACAGAATTGCCATCGGGTGTGCGTCCGCCGGGAACGCGTTGATGACGGCCTGCACGTGCGCCGGAATCGCGCGGTAGGACTTCTCCGCCGCAGTGAACGCCGCGAGTTCGGCCGCGTTCGGGAGCTCGCCCTTGAGCAGCAGCCAGGACACTTCGAGGAACGAGACCTTGCCCGCGAGCTGCTCGATCGGGTAGCCGCGGTAGCGGAGGATGCCCAGCTCGCCGTCGAGGAAGGTCACCGCGCTTTCACACGCGCCCGTGTTGCCGTAGCCAGGATCAAACGTGACCGCGCCCGTCTTGTCACGGAGCGCTTGGATATCGAGGCCGACTTCCTGCTCGGTGCCGACGATCACCGGCAGCGGAAGGGTCTTGTCGCCAACGCGAATTTCAGCAGTGATCGACATATGCAGCTCCTGCAATGGGCCCGAAGGTCCCAGGGGAAAAAGTACCGTGATGGACGTGTTGCCGGCAGCTTCCGGCTTGCTGTCAAGGGCACGCCAAGTGCACTTGAGATGAGGTAGTGAAACGGTGTTGTGCACCCGCTTCACGCGGCCGAGACGATACAGGAAGGGCTAGGGCGAAGCAACCAGTTGCGTAACGGGGACGTCACAGAAAGCGATCGCGTTTGGTTGCGCCTCACACGCCCGTGACAGCGTCCAACTCCGCCGCCAGCGTCTCGGATCTCTTTGTCTTCTTCGCCCAGCGCCCCAGTGCCAGATACACAACCGGCGTCGTGTAGAGCGTCAGCAGCTGCGAGGCCAGAAGCCCGCCCACAATCGTGATCCCCAGCGGCCGCCGCAGCTCGGAGCCCACGCCAGAACCAAAAGCCAGCGGCAGCGCGCCCAAAAGCGCCGCCATCGTCGTCATCAGGATCGGCCGGAAACGCAGGAGACACGCTTCCTCAATCGCTTGGAGCGCGGGCATGCCTTGGCGTTCGCGCTCAATCGCAAAATCGATCAGCAAGATAGCGTTCTTCTTGACGATGCCGATGAGCAGCAGGAGGCCAATCAGGCCGATGATGCTCAAGTCCAGCTTGAAGAACAGCAGCGCCGCAATCGCGCCGATGCCCGCGGACGGCAGCGTGGACAGGATCGTAATCGGGTGAATGTAGCTCTCGTACAGCATCCCCAGCACGATGTAGACGATGATGAGCGCCATCAGAATCAGCATCGGCTGGCTGTCCAACGAGGCTGTGAACGCCTGCGCCGTGCCCTGAAAGTCGGCGTGAATGCCCGCGGGCAGGTGCATGTCGCGCTCGGAGTCGTGAATGAGCTGAATCGCCTGACTCAAAGACACGCCCGGCGCGAGGTTGAAGGAAATCGTAATCGACGGAAACTGCCCGTTGTGATTGACCGCCAGCGGCGACGCCGAACTGCCAAAGTGCGCGACCGCTCGCAGCGGCACCTGCGCGCCAGAAGTCGATCGCACAAAAATCCGGTTCAGCGCGTCGGGGTTCTGCCGCAGCGCCGGCGGCACTTCCATCACCACGCGATACTGATTGCGCTGCGTGTACATCGTCGCGACCTGCCGCTGACCAAATGCATCGTAGAGCGCCGCGTCGATCTCCGCCGGCGTCACGCCCAGGCGCGCAGCCGTGTCGCGGTCGATCTGCACATCCAACTGCAAACCCGCGTCCTGCTGGTCGCTCGCCACGTCTTTCAACTGCTTCATCGCCTGCATGCTTTCCAGCATCTTCGGCACCCACAGGCGCAGTTCGTCCAGATCCGCGTCCTGAATCGTGTATTGGTACTGCGTCTTGGCGAAGCGCCCGCCCACGCGCACGTCCTGCGACGCCTGCATGTAGTTCATCAAGCCGGGAATCTTGCCGGTCTTGCCGCGCAGCCGATTCACGATTTCATCGGCTGACGATTTCCGCGGCGGCATCGACTTCAGCATCATGAACGCCGTGCCCGTATTCACCGTTCCCGCTGCCGGTCCCGCGCCGATGAACGCCACGACGTGCTCGATGTCCGGGTCGCCCACCAGCACCTTGTTCAGCTCTTCCTGTTTCGCCTTCATCGCCGGAAACGACGAATCCTGCGCCGCTTGCACCGTTGCGTTGATCAGCCCGGTATCCTGTTGCGGAAAGAGGCCTTTGGGCACTTCGGTAAAGAGCTTCACGTTCACGCCGATTGTCAGGAACGTCGCAATCAGCGTCGCAACGCGGTGGCGCAGCACAAAGCGTAGCCCGCGCGCGTAGAGCGCAAGAAGCCCGTCAAAACCACGCTCGGCTTGGCGGGAAATCCAGTTGGGCTTCTCCTCGCTGTGCGGCTTCAGCATGCGCGCGCACATCATCGGCGTGAGCGTGAGCGAAATCAGACCGGACATGGCGACCGCGGCGCTCAGGGTCACGGCGAACTCGCGGAAGAGCCGCCCGACGATGCCGCCCATGAGCAGAATCGGAATGAAAACAGCCAAGAGGGACGCCGTAATGGAGACAATCGTGAAGCCGATCTCCTTGGCGCCGCGCAGCGCTGCGTCCATCGGCGACAATCCGCGTTCAATCCCGCGCGTGATGTTCTCCGTGACCACGATGGCGTCGTCGACGACAAACCCGGTGGAGATCGTCAGCGCCATGAGCGACAGGTTGTCCACGCTGTAGTCGAGCAAGTACATAATGCCAAAAGTCGACATCAACGACAGCGGCACAGCGACGGACGGAATCAGCGTCGCGCGCCAAGAGCGCAGAAACACGAAGACAACGCCGATCACGAGGAAAACGCTCAACACCAACGTGCGACTGACGTCGTTCACCGATTCGCGAATCGTCTGGGTGCGATCCATGGCAAGCTGCATATGAATCGACGGCGAGATGGACGTCGCCAGCTGCGGAAGAATCTGTTTGACCCGGTCCGTCGTCTCCAAAATGTTCGCACCCGGCTGTTTGCGAATCACCAGCAGCACCGATCGCTTGCCGTCTACCCACGCCGCGGCCCGGTCGTTCTCGATATCGTCAAATACGCGCGCCACGTGGTCCAGCCGCGCGCCGCTCGGTCCTTGCGACGCGATGATCAGGTGCTCGTACGCCTGCGCGCCAAAAAGCTGGTCGTTCGCGCCCACCGTTGGCGCCTGCAACGCGCCGACCAGGTTCCCTTTGGGCGAGTCCGCCGTTGCCCCCGCGATCGTCGCGCGCACGTCTTCCGCGCCCAACTTCATCCCGGCGAGCTGCGACGGATCGATCTGTACGCGCACCGCAGGCTGCTGCCCTCCGCCGACGAAGACCTGACCCACGCCGGGAATCTGCGCGACCTTTTGCGCCAGCACCGTGTTCGCCGCGTCAAAAACTTCCGCCAGAGACAGCGTTTCCGACGTCAGCGCGATGATCAGAATCGGCGTGTCGCCCGGATTTACTTTTTGGTAGTTCGGCCGCGACGGCATGTTCGGCGGCAGTTCCCCGCCCGCCGCGGCAATCGCGGCCTGCACGTCGCGCGCCGCCGCGTCCACGTTGCGATCGAGGTCAAACTGCAGCGTGATGGACGCGTTGCCCAGCGTGCTGGTCGACGTCATCTCCGTCACACCCGCGATGCGGCCAAAGCGCCGTTCCAGGGGCGTCGCAACCGATGAAGCCATGGTTTCCGGACTCGCGCCTGGCAACGCTGCGCGCACCTGGATCGTCGGGAAATCGACGCGCGGCAGTGGCGCAACGGGCAACTTCGTCAGCGCCAGCGAACCCGCGAGCATCAGCGCCGCGGCCAGCAGCGTCGTCGCGACCGGTCGGCGAATGAACGGTTCCGCGATGTTCACGGCTGCGCCTCAAACACGGGCGTGGTGCGCGGAACGTTGGGCGTCGGCTGCTGCGGGCCCTTGAACCAGCGGCCAATGCGGTCCATGTAGAGGTAGATCACCGGCGTTGTGTAGAGCGTCAGGACCTGTGACACCAGCAGCCCGCCCACAATCGTGATGCCCAAGGGGCGACGCAGCTCCGCGCCCATTCCGGTGCCCAGCGCCAGCGGCAGACCGCCCAGGAGTGCGGCGAACGTCGTCATCATGATCGGCCGGAAACGGAGCAGGCAGGCTTGGTGAATCGCCTCGGTCGGAGACATGCCGTGCTCGCGTTCCGCTTCGAGGGCAAAATCGATCATCATGATTGCGTTCTTCTTCACGATGCCGATAAGCAGAATGATGCCGATCAGCGCGATGACGCTGAAGTCCGTGCGGTAGACGTAGAGGGCCAGAAACGCGCCGACGCCCGCGGACGGCAGTGAAGACAGGATCGTGATCGGGTGAATGAAACTCTCGTACAGCACGCCCAGCACGATGTAGACCGTCAGAATCGCCGCGAGGATCAGCAGCGGCTCGCTCGCCAAGGACTCGTTGAACGCTTGGGCCGCGCCGACGAACCCTGCGTGAATGCTGGACGGCATGCCGATGGAGTCCTGACTGTCGCGGATCGCCTTGACCGCATCGCCCAAGGACGCTTCTGGTGCGAGGTTGAAGGACACAGTGACCGCGGCGAATTGGCCTTGATGGTTGATCGCGAGCGGCGCCTGTCGCGTGCTCATCTTGACCAGCGAACTGAGCGGCACCGGGGTTCCCGAAGTCGAACGCACAAAGAGTTGCGCCAGCGCATCAGCCGACTTCGCCATCCCCGGCGTGATCTCCAAGATGACGCGGTACAAGTTGAGCTGCGTGAAGATGATCGACACTTGGCGCTGCCCAAAGGCGTCGTACAGCGTGTCATCGATCGCCTGAGGTGACACGCCCAACCGTGACGCTGTGTCGCGGTCAATCGTCAGCATCACTTCCAGACCGGCGTTCTCCTGATCGCTCGCCACGTCACGGATCACCGGCACTGCGCGCAGCGCGTCCACCAACTTGGGGGCCCAGATCGCCAGTTCCGCAGGCTCGGAATCCTCCAGCGTGTACTGGAACTGCGTCCGACCGGCGCGACTGTCGATCTGCAGATCCTGCACTGCCTGCAAATACACCGCGATGCCGCGCACGTCGGCCAATTTCGGTCGCAACCGCAGGATGATCTCGTCCGTGCTCGCCTTGCGCTGGTCGCGTGGCTTTAGGGTAATCGCCAGCCGTCCGCTGTTGGTCGTCGAATTCGTGCCGTCCGACCCGATGAACGATGTCAGCCCCGCCACGTCGGGGTCCTTCAGCACGACATCGGCCAGATTGCGCTGCAATTCCATCATGTGCGGAAACGACACGTCTGCCGCCGCCTCCGTCACGCCCAGGAGCGAGCCCGTATCCTGCTGCGGAAAGAAGCCCTTGGGCACCTCGATCGCCATCCACGCGGTCGCTGCGACCGTCGCCAAAGTCGCGAGCAACGTCAGAAACTGGTGACGCAGCACAAAGCGCACGCCGAGGTCGTAGACGTGCAGCGCGCCGTCAAAGACTTTTTCACTCAGCCTGTAGAGCCAGTTGCGCTGCTCCGTCGGTGGCTCTGGCCGCAGCAGGTAGGCGCACATCATCGGCGTCAGCGTGAGCGACAGCACGGCAGAAACGGCGATGGCCACCGCAAGCGTCATGGCAAATTCGCGAAACAGCCGACCAATGAGTCCGCCCATGAAGAGCAGCGGAATCAGCACCGCGATGAGCGACACGGTCAGTGACACAATCGTGAAGCCAATCTGCCCTGCGCCTTTCAACGCCGCCTGAAACGGTTTGTCGCCGTGCTCGATGTAGCGCGCGATGTTTTCAATCATCACGATGGCGTCGTCGACGACAAACCCCGTGGAAATCGTCAGCGCCATGAGCGACAAGTTGTTGAGGCTGTAGCCCAGCGCGTACATGACCCCAAAAGTGCCGACGAGCGAGAGCGGCACGGCGACAGCGGGGATGATCGTCGCGCGGATGTTGCGCAGGAAGAGGAAGATCACCGCGACGACCAGGCAGATCGTGATCAGGAGCGTCATTTCCACGTCTTCGACGGACGCCCGCACGGTCTCGGTGCGATCGGCAGCGATCTTGACCTCGATCCCTTCGGGCAGCGACGACTCCAACTTGGGCAACAGCGCCTTCACGCGTTCCGCCACTTCAATCACGTTCGCGCCGGGCTGCCGCTGCACATTCAGGATGATCGCGCGCTTTTCGTTCGCCCAGCCCGCCAGTTGCACGTTCTCCACGCCGTCCACGACGGTCGCCACGTCTGCGAGCCGCACGGCTGCGCCGTTTTTATACGCCAGCACAATCGGGCGGAATGACTTGGCGTCAAAAAGCTGATCGTCCGTGGCGAGTGCGTAGTCCTGGCGCAAACCGTCCAGGTTGCCCTTGGGCTGGTTGATGTTGGCTGCGACGATCGCCGCTCGCACGTCCTCCAGCGTCAGCCCGGTTCCCGCCAGCGACTGCGGATCGACTTGCACGCGCACAGCTGGCTTCTGCCCACCGTTGATTGTCACCAGACCGACGCCCGACACCTGCGAAATCTTCTGCGCGAGGATCGAGTCCGCGTAGTCGTCCACTTCTTGCAGCGGCAGGCGATCCGAGCTCACCGACAACGTCAGAATCGGCGTGTCCGCCGGATTGCTTTTGCTGTAACTCGGCGGGGCGGGCAGCGTGCGCGGCAGCAGCGCCGACGCGCCATTGATCGCGGCTTGCACGTCCTGCTGCGCGCCATCGATGTCGCGGTCCAAGGCGAACTGCAGGGTGATCTGCGAACTGCCAAAGCTACTGACCGACGTCATCAGCGCGAGCGACGGCATCTGGCCAAACTGGCGTTCGAGCGGCGTCGTCACCGCGGACGTCATCGTCCCCGCGCTCGCGCCGGGCAGGAACGTCGACACCACGATCGTCGGATACGCAACCTGCGGCAGCGCTGCGACGGGCAATTGGCGAAAGGCCATGATGCCGCCCAGCAAAAGGCCAATCATCAACAGCGTCGTCGCGACCGGACGCCGGATGAACGGCTCGGAAATCCCGCGACTTGGCTGGTCCGGCTGGTCGCTCATTTCTGCCATTTGCCCGCGCCAGGCTTCCCGCCGCCTTTGCTGCCGTCCTTGCCGTCTGCGCCTTTGGCACCGGGCAGGGCGACCTTTCCACCAGGCTTCAAGCGACTTTGTCCGTCCACGACGATCTGCTCACCGAGTTCCAGACCCTTCGCCACGATCGCTTCGTCCGCCTCCAGCGATTGCACGTCGATTGCCCGCACCTGCGCCGTCGAGTCGGCACCCACGACGTAGACAAAAGTGCCCTTCGGACCGTGCTGCACCGCCACCGCGGGAATGACCATCGCCTGCGACCGCAGCGCCACTTGCACGCGCGCCTTCACGAATTGGTTTGGCCAAAGCGCGTGATCGGGGTTGGCAAAGATCGCCTTCAACCGCGCCGTTGCCGTCGCCTGATTGATCTGGTTGTCCACGACTTCCAGTTTGCCCGTCGCCAACTTCGTCAGCCCGTCGCGGCTGTACGCGTCCACCGTCAGGGAGCCCGCTGCCATGCCCCGCTGCACGGCCGCGAGCTCATCTTCTGGCAGCGTGAACAGCACAGCGATCGGATCCAGCTGCGTCACCACGACGATCCCTGTCGCGTCGTTTGGATGCACGATGTTGCCGGGATCGACCTGACGCACGCCCGTCACGCCGTCGATCGGCGACACGATCCTGGCGTAATCCAGGAGCAGCTTCGCACTGTCCTCGGCGGCTTGATCCGCGCGCAGTTGCGCTTCCAGTTGTTCCACCTGCGTCGCCTGATCGGTCACCTGTTGCGAAGGCACGAGGTTCTGTTTGCGAAGTTCCGTGTACCGCGCGAGGTTGACCTTGGCGTTCTTCAGCTGCGCCGCGTCGCGCGCGTGCACGGCTTCGGCGGCGTGCAGCTGAATCGTGAAGGGTCGCGGATCGATTTGCGCCAGCAGGTCGCCTTTCTTGACCGGCTGCCCCTCGCGAAACGGCACGTCGACGAGCCGCCCGTCCACCTGCGTTTTGACTGTCACGAGGTAATATGCCGCCACACTGCCGATTCCTTCCAGCGTTACGGGCATGTCGCGCTGCGCCACTTTGGCCGTCAGCACGGGCGTGGGACGCTGCGGCTCTGCCGCCTTGCCCAAACCGCCGTGCGCGCCTGCGCCATCGTCCGCACCTTTCTTGGCGCCGTTGCGTTGCCACAGCAGCCACCCGCCACCGCCGGCAAGCGCGCACACAACAAAGACCAGCAAAAATCGACGCATCCGTTTCGCCTCGGGCACAAGTAGCTAGTTTTGTCCCAGCGCCGCGAGCAGCTGCGCCCGCGCGGTCGACAGGTTGTAACGCGCGGCAATCACCTGCACCGCCGCGTTGGTGTACGCCAACTGGGTGTCGTTCAGTTCAATGCCGTTGCCCACGCCCGCCAGGTAGCGCGCCTCGGCCATCTTCAACAGTTCCTTGGCGTTTGCCAGCGCGTCGTCGGCCGCCACGATTGTCGCCTTCGCGGCCAGTACGGCAAGCCGCGCCTGCGAAATGTCCGACTGAATCTGCAGCAGCTGCGCGCTATTTTGTCCTGCCACCGCGGCCAGATTGGCGGTCAACTCGGCCTCTTGCGCCTTGGAGATGCCGCCCGAAAAGATCGGCCAGTTCAGCGCCGCGCCCACGTTCCAGTTGGGTACCATCCCGCCGACTGTCACACCGACGTCGGTCACGCCTGCCGTCACCGCCAGGGTCGGCCACAGCGTGTTGTGCACGGCGCGCAACGCGAGCTCTTGTTGCTTGCGTTGGCGATCGAGAGCGATCAGCTCCGGTCGCGCCGCTATCGCCTTGTCCAGAAGCGCCTGCTGGGTCCCGTCTTCACCGTCGACCGGCGTTTGCTCGTCGTCGCCCACGTCGTAGTCGATCCCGCCCAACACGCCCATCGCCTGATTCAACAGGGCGCGTCCCGTGTCGTACGCATTTTGCGCGGTGATGACAGCCACCTGTGCGTTCGAGACGTTGGTTTTGCCCTGCAGCAGATCGATCTCAGGCCGTGTGCCGACTTGCACAAACCCGCCGATCTGCTTCAAGTGCCGCTTGTGGTTCGCCAGTGATTCCCGCGCTACGTCCAGAAGCGCCTTTTGTGCCCGCGCCTGAAAGAACGCCCGCCGCGCGGCCGCGAGAACCTGGAGTTCTGTGGTCTTTTCAGACCATTGCAGTGCGTCCTCTGCCGCCTCCGCCGCTGCGTACCGGTCGGCGGTTTGACCGAAATCGTACACAAGCTGCGACGCCTGCACGCTGACGTTGAAGAGGTCGTACGAAGGCGCGAGTGAGACCGTCGAGGTCGCTGGCACCACCGTTCCGGGTCGCGGCGCAAAGTTGCCCGTTGCGCGCTGGTACTGCACCAAGCCCGTCACCTGCGGCAAGTAGCCAGTGTGGACCTGTTCTGCGCGCGCCCTCGCTGCGGCCGTCGCCGCCTTGCTCACGCGAACTTGTGGCGCGTTCTCGTGCGCGTTCTGCTCGACGTCGGCCAGACTCAGGAGGCGCAGCGGCGGCGGGATGTCGGTGGGAGTCTCGGCGACGGGCAGGGTGACGACGGGCAGCTTGATCGGCGACCGCGCGGACGCCGTCAGCGCGAACGCGTGCGACACCACAAGGAATGCCACCGCCTGAAACCGTTTGCCGCGCCAACTAGGCATTCGTCTGTTCCGTCGCGCAATTTTGGGCTCCCGCAGCCCGCGCGGCGCAGGAGTATAGCGCGAAACGGCGGTTTGGGATTTGCGCGTAACGATACTTTAACAACTGGGCGCGGGCACCGGGCGATGGAGAGACGAGGCAGCAGCGGGGACCGCCGCGAAAAGCGATCGCAACCGCTTGCGGCGGAGGCACGCGCAGCGGGTCTCCGCCCGGA
>CAITYF010000117.1 GCA_903896545.1 uncultured Myxococcales bacterium
CCGGAGGTGTTTCCGAACGCGGCGTGTGTGGTCACGCTGGTCGACCGGCTCACGCATTTCTCCGATATCGCGGAGATTCAAGCGCCTTCGTACCGGCTGCGGGAGGCCAAGGAGAGGCGCGCGGGGACCGTCGGGCGGCGCAACGCGAAGACGCGGCGTGGGGTGGAGACGTGAGACGGGGATGGCGGCGGATGCGGAATTCACCGGATTCAGGCGGATTTGGGGAGCCGGTGACAGATGGCGCACGCGGAGGTCAAAGAGCCGCCACGCTTGGATGATGTAGCTACCGACCGACGCGTACATGAAGCCAGAAAAGAGGGGGACGCCCAGCACTTTGGTGTGCGCAAAATCCGGGTACGCCCAGGCGTGGATGCCGGACGATGTCTTGAAGACTTCCAGCACGAAGCCGACGAGGTGAAAGAGGCAGATGGACTTGAGTTCGTCCAGCGTTTCCAGCTTCGCCCAGACCATCGCGGCTTGGATGGCGATCGCGATGACGAGGAGCAGGTCGTAGCGCGGGATGCCCCAGAGCCCTGCGCGCGGCGTGAGGAAGACGGCGAGGAAGAAGAGTCCGGCGAAGAGGCAGGAGCGCGCTTCTTTTAGGCCAAAGCGCCAGAATTCGTGGAGGAAACGCGAGAAGCCGGTGAGGTGCGGACGCGGGCGGGCGTTGAGCAGAAAGTCGTCGGCGGCGTGCAGCCACACGCGCAGACCGGAAAGCGACGGCGCGACGGGCGCGTGGATAGAGGGCGAGAGCGGCGGCATGCGGGCAGGTCCACGTGAAAGGCGCAGGTGCAACAAGGAGGCGGGGGGATACATTTCCGCGCGGCGGGACTTACCGCAACTACCCGTCGGTCTGGAGCATCGGCGCGCGGTTGGGCACTACGGCGAGACCCAGCTTGTGGCGCAGACCCGCAGCGGCGAAGAGGCGTGGCTGGAACGCGGGCAAGAGTGGACGCGTCTTGGCGATCTTCGCCACGAGCTCGGTCGTCAACTCGTCGCCGGACATCGTCTTGGCCCGCGCCCTGAGCGCGTCGCGCACGGTCCGCAACCTCTCGGCATCGTCGCTCGTCAGCGCCGCCCGCGTCGCCTGCCTCAGCGCGAACCTGCCGCCCTCAAATTCCGGCTGACTGCGGTAGATGGCGAGCCAGTCGTCGACCGCACGCCGCGCATGACCGAATCGGAACGCCGGTCTTGCCAAGCACGTTCAGTTGGCAGGCAGCTCTGTCTTCGCGCAGCGAAAGCCAACGCTGCGCCAACGACTCTGAGGGTCACCGCTGTTGACTCGGTTTGCGCTCTCCACTTGCGCCGGGAGGGAGTCGGCCCAGCCGCCGCCCCGATAGATGCGCTCGGTGGCGCCGGGTTCCCGCGAACTCGAGGTCCATTCGCTGACGCCGCCCGCGAGGTCGTGGATGCCCTGTTTCGAGTCGCCGGCGGGGAACGTGCCGACTGGACAAGTGCCCTGCTCGCCGACATCTCTGCGCCAACACAGCTGATTGTCCGGCAATGCATTGCCCCAAGGAAAGGTGGAGCGCAGGGCCTGCCCGCGTGCGACCCATTCCCACTCGCCCGCGGTCGGCAAGCGTTTGCCGTGATTGCCACAGAAGTCCGCCGCTTGACGGTAGGAGACGCAGTTGATCGGATGGTTGAGCTTGTCCGGCTTGCCAAATGTCGACTGCGGACTGCAGTCCATGTCCTTCGCGGAGGCTTTTCCTGCAGCCACTGCCACCGCATGGTCGCCGGCCGTCATTTCCGTCAGGTCGATGCAGAAGCCCACGACGCGATCATCGGAACTGCTACCTCCCGCCACCCATGCCATGCCAGTCGGGCACGCGAGGTCCGGGTCCGTTGAGGTGGTCCAGTCCAGCGCCTTGGCTGACGGCTCCCACACGGGCCTCCCGTAAGTCGAACGGCTCGCTGTCGCGACCGGGGGATTGGCCTTGCGCGTCGCCCGAGTTTGCTGCACCGATGGCAGCGTCAGCAACTCGCGCATCTCCGGGACCGGGCCAAACGCGAAATGTCGGCCCCAGTCGCCCTCGCGCTTGGCATCCCCAGTCGCGCCTGCGCGGGTCTCCAGCCGCTGCAGCGTCGCCTTGGAAATGAGCGCCTTCAATTCAGCGGGCGCCCGGACCGCGAACTCCGCCTTGGCGATCTCCATCATTTCCGCCTGAGTCTTCCACCCCGGCGTAACGTCACGCATGTAGGTATAGCCCGATAGATCGACCTGAGAAGCCGAAGTCCACACCTGTTTGCCCATCGTCAGCGTCCACGTGCGCCGCACCGCTCCGTGCCACATTTGTTTCTCTTCCTTGAAGTAAACGGTATCGACCGCGTGTGTCGTCGCCGGCAGGTTGGCGATGTCCGACTTCAAGCGCTGCATTCGCCACTCCAGGTCTGAGCGCCGACGCGCGAGGTCGCTCAGACTGGCGTCCGCGCTGTGGTCTCGGGTTTCGCGCGCCTCGCGGTAGATGGAGCCGCCGGTAGTGGTCTTGTAGGTGGAGCCTTGATTCACCGAATCCGAGCGGGAGTTGACTTGGCTGTTGTATTCCTTGTAGGTGTAGGAACTGCCGGACGCGCCGCGCGACGAGGTTGCCCCCGCTTCAGTGGCCCGGATCGCGCGGAGGACGTTGGCTAGTTCTTCGTCGACAGCGGACAACTCGCTTCGCTTGGCAGCAAGTTCAGGATTGCTGATGTAGCCCTTGTCGACAACGCGCGAACCTGAGTTCGTACTCGTGGTCACCGACACGCCAACGGGCTCCAAGGCCGAGACGGACAGCGTCGCCCGCTCCGTCACAAACAGTAGCGCGTCGTCGAGAGTCGCCACGACCAGGTCCACGTCCTGCATCTTCCAATCGAGCCGTGGTGCGACCAAGCCGGTCGGCTCGCTGCCAACCACTAGCACGGTCGCGAGAAACCGTTTGACCGCAAGAGCGGCCTCCTTGCGATTCTCGCCAGTCGCGGGCTCCGCCGCCAATGCTGCCAATTGCAGCCGCAGGCCCGCAGCGGTGGCCCAGTGCTTGCGCGTTTCCGCGGCGGCCAAGTCCTTGCGCAGGCTCGCTTCCAGCGCTCGCCCCGCCGCGACGAGTTTCTCGTCCAGCGGCGTCAAGCCGGCGTCTATTCCAGCCAACAGCGCTGTTCCCGCTTGGACGTAGGCGTCCCGGACCTTGCCCCCGTCGTCTGCCTTGACCGGAGCAGGCTTTGCAGCGGAGGCCGCGGGTGGCGCACCCAACAAACCGACGACGAGCCCGCACGCGGTGATGCCCCTGAAGGCCGCTATTCGGCTCAAGAATTTGCTTTCCATTGGGTTCCTTTGAGCGCCGGGCGCTGACGCGGCATGCTCGCTACTCTGCTTTTGGAGTGCGTCGGTCTCGGCCTGCTGAAATTCCCATCCATGTCGGATTCCTCCGCAGCCTCGGACCGGCAATCCGCCCGCCGCCGAACACTTGGAGGCGGAGTCAGGGTGGCGCAGCAGATGCTGTCCGCCGCTTCCCCAGAGTTTTGCCGCGTCCGGCGGCCACGTCAAGCCCCAGAAACCACGCGGTTTTGGCCACTTCAGACGGATCTCGGAACGGCGTAGGCGCGACTCGACGGCGGCTTCGTCGAAAAACTGCAGGTCGAACTCGTCGTTCACGGCCGTCCGGCACCAATCCCTTGGCGCGCGGATATGCAGGAGGCCTTCGGCCGTGACCGGCAAGTGCAAGTGCGCCAGCATCTTCGGCACGATCTTGCCGCTCGGAATCAGCAAGCGCCCCGGCGGCGAATACGTGGAGCCGCGAACCGCGAATGCGTACACGCGTATTCCCGCGCCGTCGATGCCGCGCCGTCCCGAGCGGTCGGCTTGCGGGCAGGTCCACGTGAAAGGCGCAGGTGCAACAAGGAGGCGGGGGGAAACATTTCCGTGCGGCTGCAGCTAGTGCATCTGCCGATCCGGCTGGAGCATCGGCGCGCGGTTGGGCACGACGGCCAGAGCCAGCTTGTGGCGCAGACCCGCGGCGGCGAAGAGGCGCGGCTGGAACGGCGGCATGGTCGGACGCAGCTTGGCGATCTTCGCCAGAAGCTCCGTCGCCAACTCGTCGCCGGGCATCGTCTTGGCCCGCGCCTGAAGCGCGTCGCGCACAGTCCGCAACTTCTCGGCGTCGTCGAACGTCAGCGCCGCCCGCGTCGCCTGCTTCAGCGCGATCCTGCCGCCCTCGAATTCCGGCTGGCTGCGGTAGATGGCGAGCCAATCGTCGATCGCACGGCGCAGATCGAAGAACTTCAGGTACAAGTCCGCGCGCATGTCCAGAATCTCCGCCAGCCGCTTGGTGTTCAGCGCCTTCTCCTGCTCCGTCGCCGGCTTCGCTGCCCGCACATTCTGCTCGATTTCACCCAGCACGACAAACGCCTCGTCCCACGCCTCGGCGCGGTAGAAAGCCCGCGCGGCGTTCATGTGCACGGCCTTTTGCCGCGATAGGTCGGGGACTTGCCGCCGCAGGTCGTAGTAGAGCTGACCGGCGCGATGGAAGAGCTCGCGGGCGTGCGCGAGCGCGGCGGCGGCTTTTTCGGGATCCGCCAGAGCCTCGGCGTCGTCCCTCGCCTTCTCGGCGCGGCCGAGCGTTGTGTCCGCCGGGCGAGCGATCATGAAACAGAACTCATGAACAAGGTTGCGATTGCGCTCGGTTTCATCCTTGGCTAAGAATGGCCCTGCGCGGTCAGCGGTCTCCTGCAATCCGTCAAAATCGTGCTCGATCTGATAACTCACCAGCAGATCCTTGAACGATTCTTGCGCCAACACACTCCTCGGAAATTCGCGAACGATCCACCAGAACCGCTGCCGCGCGGACCAAAACCGCGGGAATTTGCGCTTTTCATGCGGATTCGGTTCGAACTGGCGGTTCTTGTAGAGCAGCTCCGCCACCTGGAGCGCCAGCTTCGCGACGCGCTCCGGGTCATCGGGGAACTTCTCGTGGCGGTAGCGCAGCACGTAGGCGTCCACCCGCGCGATCCACTCGACCGCATCGTCGTCCAGCGGCTGCGGCTTCACGCGGCAGATGCCTTCCAGACATTTCTCCTCGTCGGCGCGGTCCTGCTCCTCGGTGGGGCGAATCCACGTCGACTGCGATGGCGGCAGGCGGTGCGGATCGCCCGGTGGCAGCGCAATCCGCACTTCCAGCACCTCACGCATGGCTTGAACCGCCGACCACGCGGCTTCCTCGGCGTGATCCGCGTCGTTGGGCGGAAGCTTGCCCGGCCAATCGCGCACCTGGTCGTAGACCGCGATCGCCCGGCGCATCGTCGCGCACGCCGCTTGGACGGGCGTGACCTCAGACGGCAGAAAGGGCAGCGGCTCGCCGTATGGTTGTTGCTCTGACCGCTTCACTCGGCAACGAACCCCGGCCCAGTACAGCGTCTCGGCCAGAACAAAGGTGGTTTCATAGGCGTCGTTGGCCTGCGGATCGGCGCGCAGCTCCACCGTCAGCGCGTCGGCCACTTGCAGGTACTGCGCGGTCGCTTCCTCCGACTTGCCTTGCGCCCGCAGCATCTGGGCCGCCTGCAGTTCCAGGAAATTCAACTCGTGGCGCGTCTTGCCCAGCAACGCCGCATCCTTCCGCCACGCCGCGCTCCACGGCGTGGCTGGGGCAAAAAGCGCCTTGAACTGTCGCCGCTCAGCAAACTGCATCTCCCGCCACGTCGGCAACCGCGTGACGCGCGCTTTTACTTCCGCGAGTCGGTCCGGGGCCAGGCGATGCGTGCCGTCGTTGTGCCACCGCAGCGCGTCGACGTCCGACTGCCCGTCCGAGGCCAGCCCGTCCGCCGCGTGAATCAGCAGCCACTGCAGCTGCGGCGCGTCGCGGGCCAGCGGCTGGCGCTGCAACAGCTCGCGCAGCACCGGCATCGCCTCGGCGTAGCGATCGCCTTCCCCTTGCGCGTTCAGCATCTCCACATACGCGCGCAGAATCGCCAGACGGATACCGGCCAACTGCCCATCGAGCACCGCCCGCGCTGCCTCACGCGCCTGCAGGTTCGCGCGCAAGCGGTCACGCACGTCGAGCGGAAAGCGCGTTGGCCAGTCGGTGGGCAGCTGCGGAGGCTGAAACACGGCGTTGTAGAGCGGGATGCGGAGATCCAGCGGGAGCTGCACGCAGTGCTCTTGCATGAATTCACTGCCAAAATCGTCGCAGCCGTCGCGATCCCAGTCGCTGTCCGCCAAGGCCGCGGCAAACTGCGCCAGCGCTTCGGGCGGCGCAAAAGGCTGACCCGCACCGTCAAACTGCTCGCCGTTCAGGTAGTTCCGCAGCGCGTCTGCAAACTGCGCTTTGCCGCGCAACGCCGGCGGCGCCGGCGGTGGTTCAGGCACTTCCTCGCCATCCAGTCCGCCCAGCTCGATGACTGCGACCGGCTCACGCCGCACGCGCGCAGGCTTGCGCGGCCGGGCTTGCACCGACGACACAAACAGCATCGCGAGCACGAGCGCCAGCACGACGCGGACCAGCGGATTGTTCCGACCAAGCGCCATACACAGCCCTCGATTCAGGATCTTGTGCGCCACGGCCGCGAGCGTCAAGGCGCAACTGCGGGTACCCGTGTGCCCGCTCAGCGCGGCGACACGGCGGGGGAAGCAAACATTTCCACGCACGTTCTGGTTGCCCGAACCCGGCGCAGGCCGCAGAATCGCGGAAGTTCGTCGGCGCGGGTCGATATGAACGGAGAGACGCGTGGCAGCAACACTCGGTCGCAGAGAAGCAGCGATGGCGATTTGGCGCTGGCAGGAAGGTGGAAACGCCAAAGCGCGCGGTCCAAGCGCCAGCGCATTGCGCCAGCACGGCACCCTCCGCGGCGTCATCGGTCTTTGCGTCGCCACCGCGTTCTGGTTCACCCACCACGCGCCGCTCGCCACAGTTGTCGCCAGCATCGCCACCGTGACGCTCCTCGCCTCCCTGCTCTCGCCTCTCGGCCTCTACGCCAAACTGACCGCTGCGCTCGACGTCTTTGCCCGCGGCGTCGGCATCGCGCTCACCTGGCTCATTCTCGTTCCGGTGTACTTCCTCATCATCACGCCCGTCGGCTTGATCCTGGGCACCGGCAGCCGCGACCCGTTGAAGCGCCGTTGGAGCGCACAAACCACCACGTTTTGGACCGACCGCCCCGCCACCGACGACGCGCCCGAGCGCCGCAAGCGACCGTTTTGACCATGAATATTCTCGGTATTTCCTGCTACTACCACGACTCTGCGGCGGCGATTCTCGTCGACGGCAAGATCGTCGCGGCCGCGCAGGAAGAGCGGTTCACGCGCAAGAAGCACGACGCGGATTTTCCGCACAACGCGGTGAAGTATTGCCTTGCAGAAGCGGGCGTGACCAAGCTCGATGCCGTCGCGTTCTACGACAAGCCCATTCTGAAATTTCACCGCATTTTGGAGACCAGCCTCGCGGTCGCGCCCAAAGGGCTTTCGCAGTTCATGCAGGCCGTGCCCTTGTGGCTGCGCGAAAAGCTCTGGATTGAGCCGGCGATCCTGTCGGCGCTGGAAGCCTGTGGTGCCGAAGCGCCGGACACGCTGTACTACCCGGAGCACCACGAATCGCACGCGGCCAGCGCGTTTTACGCCTCGCCGTTTCAGGAAGCCGCGGTTCTGACGCTGGACGGCGTGGGCGAATGGGCGACCGCGACCCTGGGCGTGGGTGAAGGCCACAAGCTGCGCCTGAAGCAGAGCCTCGACTTTCCGCATTCGCTGGGGCTGCTCTACTCCGCGTTCACCTACTTCTGCGGTTTCCGCGTCAATTCAGGCGAGTACAAGCTGATGGGTCTGGCGCCGTACGGGCGGCCGATTTACACCCAGACGATTCTGGAGAAGCTCGTGGACCTGCGTCCCGACGGTTCGTTTCGCCTGCATCTGGAGTATTTTGGCTACGTTGACGGGCTGAAGATGACCAACGACCGTTTTGCCGCGCTTTTTGGCGGTCCAGCGCGTTCACCCGAAGCGAAGATGACGCAGCGCGAGTGCGATTTGGCGGCGTCGATTCAAGAAGTGACCGAGCAGATTGTGCTGACGATGGCGCGGCACGCGCGCGAGACGACGGGCAAACGCAATTTGTGTCTGGCGGGCGGCGTGGCGCTGAACTGCGTGGCGAACGGCAAGTTGCTGCGCGCGGGAATCTTCGACGACGTCTGGATTCAGCCGGCGGCGGGCGACGCGGGCGGTGCGCTCGGTGCGGCGCTGGCGGTGTGGCACAACGTGCTGGGCAATCCGCGGCAGGCGGACGGCAAGACCGACCAGATGCAGGGCGCGTACCTGGGACCTCAGTTTGCCGACGCCGACGTGCGCGCGTGGCTGGACGCCAAGGGCTACCCGTACCGCGAAGTGACCGACGCGGAGTGGCCAAGCGAAGTGGCGCGTCTGATCGCTGCGGAAAACGTCATCGGTCTCTGCCAAGGTCGCATGGAATTTGGCCCGCGCGCGCTGGGGAATCGCTCGATTGTCGGTGACGCGCGGTCGCCCAAGATGCAGTCGGTGATGAACCTGAAGATCAAGTTCCGCGAGAGCTTTCGGCCTTTTGCGCCGTCGGTTCTGGAGGAGCGCATCGGCGATTTCTTTGAGTTGGACCGGCCGTCACCGTACATGCTGCTCGTTGCCGACGTCGTGGAGAAGCGCCGCCTGCCGCTGCAAGGCGACGAGGACACGCTGGATCCGCAGACGCGTGTGAATCGACCGCGGTCGGACGTGCCGGCGATTACGCACGTGGACTACTCGGCGCGGGTGCAGTCGGTGAGCGCGGCAACAAACCCGCGCTACCACGCGCTTCTGCAGGCTTTTGAGGCACAGACCGGCTACGGCATCCTCATCAACACGAGCTTCAACGTGCGCGGCGAGCCGATCATTTGCACGCCGGAAGACGCGTACCGGTGCTTCATGCGGTCGGAGATCGACTATTTGAGCGTGGGCAACTTCATTCTGGAGAAGAAAGCGCAGCCGCGGTGGCAGGACGTGGAGAATTGGCGCGAGGAATTCACGCTGGATTAGCGGGTGGGCGGGCGCGGGCGTCAGTCCTGCTGCTGGTTCTGGGGGCGTCCGCCCTGACGGTCGGACCGGGTCGCCAATCGCAAACGTCGGACGTTTGCGACGGAGTCCCGATGCGGGCCTCCGCGCGACGCGTTGGGCCCCTCGCCCGCTGGCGCAGATTCGAACGGGCCGCTCGTGGCCAAAGCGAGCGTGCAGGCAAACGACTCGCGAACGCTCTACCCCAGCTCATCCACAAAAACCGCGCCGTCAAAATCGGCCGCGGAAAACGGCAGGTCCAAGCACGCGCGCCGCACGCAACCGCGGAGAAGCGCCATTCCGGCGTTCAGAGTCGCAAAGCGCGTTGGGTACGTGAACGACTCGATAACGACTTCCCACGCGCGCGCGCGCGGGTCGGAAATGGCGGAAATCACGCCACGGCGTGCGGGATCCTTGAGATCGGCAAGTACAGCTGCGACGGCGTTCGGGTCAAAGACGGTCGGCGCAAACGGCGCGTCGGAAGGATCGCTTGCGGGATTCCACGGACGCAGCGGCAGCGCACGCCAGAGACTGGGCGCGCCGACTTCATCGGCACCCGCGGCAAACGGATCCACCAAGGCCCCGCCGAGACTCACGTTGTAGTGCACGTGCGGCGCGACAAAAGGAAACGACAAAAGCGCGTCCAGTCCAGAATAGCCAGAAAGCGCGACGAGCTGCCCGCGCGAGACGACGTCACCGACCTGCACGAGCACGCGCGCGAGGTGATTGCTGCTCGTCAACAAGCCGCCGCCGTGGTCGAGGAAGAGCTTGAGGCCACCGCGGTTGTACTCGCTGCGGATGGCCACGACGACGCCGGGCGCGGCGGCGCGGACACCGGTGCCAGGCGGAATGGCGAAGTCGGTGCCGTTGTGGCTGTTGTAGGTCAGCTTGCCACCGCGGAAGTCGCGCACTTGCGTGATGGCGACGCTCCAGCCAGCTTCCGGCGGCGTCTGCGTGTGGTTAAAAAGGTTGGATATGATCACATGCCGCGCACGGGTCCGCCGCCCAAGCCACGTCACCACGCCCAGCTTGGGTCGGTACTGCCGCAGCGCCGACAATCCGGCACGCGCGGCGGGCAGATGCGGATCGCCGCGCAACGCCAGCCACGCCTGCGCGGGCGCGCCGGGCGTCAGCCCAAGGACTTCATGCACGGCCAAACCGGATTGCTGACTTGCGCGTGTGAGGCTTTCGTACATGCCGCCATTGTGCCGCGGCACCGGCGGGCGTCAAGCGCGGCCTGAACAGCCGTGAACGTAGACAAAGACGCCGCCCGCGAGGTGATCGATGGTCGCATCGGCTTCCGCGTCCGGGACCATGAAGCAACCCGCGCTGAACGTGAGTCGCCCGGCCGGATGGATGACGATGTCACGGGCGAACGCGTTGTCGTTGATGCCGCGGTCCAAGCCGCGAACGCGCAAGCTGCGGCCGTAGTGACCCGCGTAGGGGCGGAGGTCGGTGACAAATGCCCCGGCGCTGGACTGCAGGCTGCCGGGGACGTTGGAACAGGAAACGGCGCGACCCGTTGCGGCATCGTTGGACGCCGCAGCATGCCGAACGTGCGCGGCAAAGACGACGCGCTGCGTCTTGGCGTCCAACACCCACAGGCGTTCCTGTCGCCAGCTGACGTCGTAGTCGACGATGGCAAACACACTGCGATTCGACACTGCGCCACGATGGGCGACGCGCGCCGCGCGGGCTTCGGCGATGACCTTGTCCGGCGGTGTGTCGAGCGAGGGAGCGGTCAAAGCGGTGAGAATTGAAAAGGCGATGGCGACGGCGGCTTCCATGGCTCCCCCAGCAGCCCGCGAAAGCGCGGGTGTTGGAGGTGTTGACGCACGAGTCAGCCTTTCGATCTGTCGGTTCAGTTCCCTTCCGGACCCCAATCCTTGTCGGGAATCGTCTCCAGCGACGCGGAGTACCAGCGCACGCCGGCGTCGGTGATGCGCATCAGGCGACGCGCGGCGAAAAGGTCTTCGAGCGTGGACTCCAACAACGACTGCTCAAACTGCTGGTCGAGCTCCCCCCAAACGTCGGACAGGCGCATCTCGCAATCGGGATAGAGGTTCAGGAGCGCCAGAATCGCGGTCGCACAGGGGTGGTCGGTCATGTCTTCTGGCCTCTGAAGGGCGGCGTGAGGCCGCGAGCGCTGTAGGCCAGTCTGGTGCCGCGCGCAGAGAGCGTCAAGCGGTCGCACCGCGTGGTCACGGAGACTCGTGCAGCACACCAGGCGCCGGAGCGTCGAACTTCTGACACCACACCAGGGTGTGCAGCCCCGGACCTTGCAGCGCCAGCGGACGCGCCTGGCTGTCAGGCGCGTGGGGGCACGTGACAACCGCTTGCAGTGCCAGCGCCGGATTCAAGGTGACGCGATAGTTCTTGGCGCGCGCTTGCCACGGGACGGCGAGTTCCGGCGATGCCTCAGGGCGCCCCAGTTCGGGCATGAAAACGACCGCGGCGATGGGATACGCGCGCGCGTACAGGTCGGGATGCCACAGCATCATCGGCGTGTTGAGACCAAGAAGGTCGAGGGTCCAACGGTCGCCCAAGTAACGCACCGCGCCGGCATCGACGGTCGCCACACGGCGGTCGACAGGAACGTGTTCGTGAATCCAACGCCCCGCGGCGCACTGCACTTCGTCGATGTTGCGCGTGTCGCTTGCCAACTTTTCACTCACCGGCAGAAGCGTGAGCGCTCCCTGAGTCAGCGAAGTCAGCAGCAGGAGAAGGAGCGGCACCACCTGCACGCGGGGCGGAAGCCACTGCCCGATCCCCAGGGCGCCGAGCGCCAGCGAAACGGTCAGCGCAGGCATGATCGGCAACAGGTAACGCAGCCCGTAGAACACCCGCGGGTCGCCTAGTTCCGACACGCGCACATGGCCAAGAAGAAACGCGAAGGCCGCAAGCACAGGCAAGAGCGCCAAGCGCTGCGTCCGCGCTCCGAGTCCGGCAAGAAAAATCAGCCCGGCGCCATGCCACAACGGCGGAGTCTCGCCCAGAACCTGGTGGACTGCGCGCCAGAGCCGCTGGGGCGTCTCCGTCCACGGAATGTGCGCCAATTTGGCGTAGTAGGTCGCCGGCAACGGATGGTGCGTCGTTTCAAGGTTGCGCGCGATGACGAGGAGCCCCAACGCCAGCGCCGGTCCACCGAGGTGCAAGGCGCGCTTGAGCCAGTTCGTCGCGCCGATCGGCCGATCCAGCCAAGTGCTCCACGCGACGAGCGCGACCGCCACCAACGCGCCCTCCGGGCGGGCAATCGGCAACAGCGCGAGCCAAGCGCCGGCCATCAGCCACGACCGCAGGACCAAAGCGCGAACGCCGGCAAGAAGCAACGCCGCGGTCAGCGCCACTTCCATGCCGCTCAGCGCCGCGCCCGCCATCGCTGGGTTCAGGGCGACCAGCACCCCAGCCGCAAGCCCCACACGCGGCGTCGCCAGACGCTGGGTCAGGTTCTCCGCCAGGAGTGCGGTCAGCACGTGGAGCACGCCGCCGAGGAGCAGCACCGCGACAATGCGCGTACCGACGTGCGCATGCCCGACAACCACGTGAACGGCGCCGAGCAGCACGGCCCAGAGCAGCGAGGTCGCTCCCGTCGTCGGCTCGCCTGGGTTGTAGGCCAGCCCGCCGTCCTGCGCGAGGCTGCGGCCGTAGACCATGTGAATCCAGGCGTCGTCCAGCGGAAATCCCAGCGGCGTGTCCACCGTGCGCTCGGCGAACCAAACCGCGAGCAGCGTCAGCACCGCAAAACCCGCGACAAGCACCTTGGGCCCGAATTTTTGCAAACCGCCGTACGACATCCGCGCCCCCGGCAGGAGCCTACGTGCCAGCCCCGGCGGGGTCAATTGCACCCGCGGTCAGAGCGGTCCCGGTTGCATGCCGTCCAGAATGCGCCAGGTCGGGTGTTGGGCGTCGACGAAGTCCTTGCGCGCCAGAATCTGCAGGAACAGCCCGTTCGCAATGGGTAGCGCCACAAGGTGGTAGTCCTGCTTCAGGTGCGGATCGCGCAGCAGATCCTGTTCGTACACACGCACTTCCTGCCACGGAAACGGCTGCGCCGGGTCCTGGACGACGGGACCGTTGGCGAGAAAGATCAAGTCAGGGCGCCGCGAAAGCACGTACGGGCCATCGTGCCGCTGGTGCCCTGGGTAGAAGTAGCTGGAATCCGGAGGCAGGTGCGCGATGTGCGCGTCGTTCAGGCCGAGGAGGTCGATAACGCGAAAATTCGCTTGGTAGGGCAACGCGCCGACCGGTGCGAGCGCAATCGTCGTCGTCGGCGGCAGGATCTGGCCCAGCTGCGTGCCAATCGCCGCCCAGCGCTTCACCCACTGCCCTTCGAGGCGCAGCATCGGCAGCAGGAGCTGCCACGGCCCCATCAGCAGCGTGAGCAGGACGAGTCCGACCAGCCCGTGCGCGAGTACCTTGGTCCGCTTCGGCCACGCGCGGCGGGAAAGGAGCAGTTGCACGCCATCGTCCGTCGCCGTCAGCAGAACCGGCGCGATGGGGACGAAAAACCGCCATAGAGGGAAGCTGTCTCCGCCGCTTGTCGCCAAAATCGGCGCGAAGAGCGCGATGAAAACAAGGCGTGCACGCGGCTGAACATCTGCCGAGTCGTCTGCGCGCAGCCCGCCAGCGGCCAGCGCCAGAAGCACGCCAAGGCCGACACCCGTCGCTGTCAGCAGAAAACGGCCGACGTCCAGGAGGCCGGGAAGGAGGGCCACGCCCAACGGCAGCATTTTGGCGCGCGCGCTGTTGGCGATCCACTCGTGGTGGTAGCCGAGGCGGAAGGCGAGTTGCCCTGAGAATGCCGCGATGGCGAATGCAGCCAGCAGCAACGCGTGACGCTGCCAGCGGCGGGACGCGAGCTGGGACGCGGCGGACCAAACGAGGACCGCAATCAGCCCTTCTGGTCGCGCCAACGGCAACAACACGGCGACGAGGCCGAGCCACCGCCGACGGCGCGGCGTCGTCGGCGAAAGACAGGTCAGCAGCGCAATCAGCAGCGCGACGAGCCCCGTCTCCAAGCCATTGACGACGTGGTACAGCCACGGCAGGCAGACGATGAGCGCGGACGCACCGAGAAAGCGCGGGCGCTCCCGCGGGCCGCCCAGCGCCACGACCGCGAGCGTCGCCATGCCAAAGAGCAGACCGAGGCCATGCGCGGTCGCGGTCAGGTCGACGCCCAGACGCGAAAACGGCGCAAGCACGAGCACCCAGAGCAGACTCGAATACCCCTCCAGCGGGCCTTCGCCACGGTTGAAGACGAGCCCATCGCCGGCCGCAAAGTGGCGGACGTAGCGGAACGTGATGTAGGCGTCATCGACCGGCGTCTGCGGCACGCAAAATGTCCACACGAGCAGCGCGAAGGCCGCCCAGAGGAGTGCGAGGCCGACGACACGCCGCGTCACGAGCGGGGTCCGACAAAGGCGGTGGAACGAGCCGAGGCGGGCACAGAGCGAATGCGGCAAACGATGCAGGGAGAAGTCGCCATGGAACCGCGATACTGCGCCGCGCCGTGCCTGCGGGTCAAGCGCGGGCAAAGCCCTTTCCCAAGGCCGACCGGCGCTGTACGCTCCCGGACTACCGCAGGGCGCGGAAGGCAGAGGCACAGCATGCGCGAGAGTCCGCCGTTTGTCCGCGTGTTGTGCCGCTTCGTGCTGCTGTTCGGCCTCCTGCTGCCATCGCTGGCACGGAGTGCGCCGCCACCGGTCGACGCGCTGACCTTGCCGCGTGGCATCGAGCCGCAACTCATCGCGCTGGTCGCCGATCCTGGCTTTGAAGTCCCGCTGGCAGGCGGATTCGCGCTGGACAGCATTCAAATCGGCGCGAGTGAAGTGGTCTGCATCCTGAACCGCGGCGGGCATCCCGTGGCGCGCGTTCACCTGACGCCAAGCGATACGGCCAAAGTCGGCCAGGCGACCAGCACGTCGTTCGCCATCACGCCAGAAATCCTCGACGTTGATCCGCAGGTGCAGGCGCTCGTCGCGCGTACGGTCAAAAGCATTCAGCAGCGCGACACCACGGACCTCTACCACCGCTTCTCGATCCGCCCGCAACTGCTCGCCGCGTTTGGCGGTCTCTTCGTCTGGGCGCTGGGGCTTCTGGCGTTCCTCCGCGGCCGTGTTCGCACGCTGCGCTTCACGTTCGCCGCGCGCCCGCATCATTTTCTGCCGGCCGCGTTGCAGGTCGTGTTTCTTGTGTACTGGTCGCTTTACTGGCATCCCGTTCGCGCCCACCTCCTGCTCGACGTGCCCTTGCAGCTGGCTTTCGCCCTGCTCTTCGACGCCCTGCTCTCCCTTTCGCTTCGACGCAGCTGGGAAGCGGGGTTCGCGGTGTTTCCCATCGTCCTCAGCACAAACCTCTTCATCTGGTTTCCGCCGCAGTGGTTCTGGCTGGGCTTTCTTGTGTCGGCGCTCTCGATCCTCTCCAAGTGGGTCTTTCGCCGCGCCGATGGCCGCCACGTCTTCAATCCGTCCGCGTTCGGCATCGCTGTGGTCGGCGTTCTCGCCATCACGAACACCGGCGTCCGCTATCAGGACATCGCGCTGCACTTGCAGCTGCCGCCGAACATGCTGGAACTCTTCTTCCTTCTCGCGCTCGTACCGATCATCCGCTTTGGCTTGGGCGCGCTCAGCTTCTCCGCTGCAGCCGCGATGCTCGTCATTGCCGCGATTTTGCCGGCGAGCCTGCGCCTGCCTACGCCATTTTGGCCGGCCTGGTTTCTTGCCATCACGCTCTTTGCGGGCGACCCCATGACCGCCGCGCGGCACTTCAGCGGGCGTGTGCTACACGGCGTGTGTTTGGGGGCGGGCATTTCCGGTTTCGCCTGGCTCCTGGTGCAGCTGACCGGTCTGGACTACTTTGCCAAGGTATTTCCCGTCGTGTTGGCCAACCTCGCCGTGCCGTTTTTTGACCGCGTGGGTGGGTGGCTCGACACGCGCGTATTGCGCCGTGCTCCAGCACCTCCGCCGCCGACGGGTCGCCCGGAATGGTGGCTCCGGTGGTTGCCCGTCGCTGCGTGGATCCTACTTTTCGTGTTTGCACGGACTGAAGCGCGCAAGTCAGCGATCTTCGACCCGCATTTGTTCCGCGACTTGGGCGCGCAAGGCGTTGTCGAACCGGCGCGTGGCCAAGCGGCGTGTGCGGTCAACCGGCCGTGGTGCAAGCCGTTCGATTTCGTGGGCGAGTGCGACGTGGACCGCGACAAGCCGTAACTTGCGGACAACTCACACCGGCGGCAGCGGCTCGGTGCCCAACTTCACAGCGACTTCTTTCTCGCCGAAGAACCGGTTCCACAGCTTGCCGCTTTTGACCGACAGATCGTCAAACAGCGAATAAGCCACCGGCGTCGCAAGGAGCGTCAAAAGCAGCGACAAACTCTGACCGCCGATGATGACAAAGCCGGTCGCACGGTTGGTACCCGCGCCCGCGCCCGACGACGCAACAAGCGGAACCATGCCCGCCACAAACGCGGCGGTCGTCATGAGAATCGGCCGCAGTCGATCGCGGTTCGCGTGCATGATGGCGTCCCAGCGGTTCAAGCCGGACGCGCGTAACTTGATGGTATGGTCGATCTGCAAAATGGAGTTCTTCTTCACCACGCCAAAGAGCACCAGAATGCCGAGCATCGAGAAGATGTTGAGCGACTGCTGGAAGATGATGACGCTCAAAATCGCGAACGGCACCGTCAACGGCAGGGACAGCAGGATGGTGATCGGGTGCAACCACGACTCAAACTGCGCGGCGAGCACGAGGTACATGAACACGAAGGACATGAGGAACGCGAGGCCGAAATTCTTCGCTGCCTTGCCGAGTTCCTTGGAGCGACCAACCGGACCCGCGGAGTACTCCGGCGGCATGTGCAGTTCGGCGGTCGCTTTCTGCAGACCTTCGATAACCTTGCCTTCGGACGCGCCCTTGACGATGTTGCACATGACCATCGCCTGACGGCGGCGGTTGTAGCGGTCGATTTTGGACGGTCCTGCGCCTTCAGTAAACGACACGACGTTGTCCAGCGTCACCGCGCCGAGCTTCGTCGACGGCACGGACAGACGCTTCAAACCCGCCGCGTCGGCGCGGAAGTGCGGCTCTGCGCGGGCGTGCACTTCGTACTGTTCGCCGTTTTCGTTGTAGTTCGTGACCTCATAGCCGCCGACGAGAAGACGAAGTGCCGCGGAAACGTCGCCGACATTCACGCCCAGTTCCGCAGCCTTGGCGCGGTCGATGTGCGCGCGCAGTTCCGGCTTGCCGACGATGAGCGAGGTGTCCGGATCGACGACGCCCGGCAGTTCCTTCAATTTGGCCATCAGTTTGCCGGTGTACTCCGTGATTTTCGCCATATCCGGTCCGGTAATTTGGTACATGACGGGGAAGTTTGCGCCGCCGCCTGAGAACGCTTGCACGAGGCTGACCGAAATGCGGTTGTTGGCGCCGTACTTCGGCAAGATGAGGTCGCGGGCCTGGGAAACGAGCTCCAGCTGCGACGCCTTGCGCTGCGAGACCGGCACGAGCTTGACGTAAATACCGCCCAAGTTCGGGGTCTTCTGCGGATCGTCGCCGATTGTCGTGACGCCGTACATGACACCCGGCAGCTTCTGCACGTCCGCGGCAATGCGCGTCGTCAGCAGGCGCATTTCATCCAGGCTCGTTCCCTCAGGCGCACGGATCGAGACCTGAAACTGCGACTCGTCTTCGTCAGGCAGGAAGTTCTTGTTGGCGGCCTTGCCCAAAGCGCCGATGCTGACAATCGCCAGGACCGACGCGAGGACGATCACCCAGCGGTGGTGCAAGCACCAGGCCAGGATGCGCAGGTAGCCGTTTTCAAGGGCGCGATACACGACGCCCGAGCCGCCCGTACCTGCGCCGTGCGCCGCGGGGCTGTGGCCTGTCTGGATTTTCGCCGCAACTTTTTGCACGAGGCTCTTCTTTAGCCAGCGCGCGCACAGCATCGGCGTCAGCACAAACGACACGAGCAGTGAAACCATGATCGAGAACGACATCGTCAGGCCGAACGAGTTCATGAACCGACCGACGATGCCGCCCATGAACGCCACGGGCATGAACACCGCGACGAGCGAGAGGGTCGTCGCGAGGACCGCGAGTCCGATTTCCTCGGTACCGGCAATCGCCGCTTCAAACGGGTCCATGCCGTCTTCATCGATTTTGCGCCAAATGATTTCCAGCACCACGATCGCGTCATCGATGACGATGCCGACCGCGAGCGTCAAAGCGAGCAGCGTAATCGAGTTCAAGCTGAAGCCGGCCATTTTCATGATCGCAAACGTCGAGATGATCGACACCGGAATCGCGACCGCAGCGATGATGGTCGAGCGGAAGTTGCCGAGGAAGACCAGCACGATGAGCGCCGCGCAGAGCGCACCGAGCACCAAGTGCTCTTTGACCGAGTCGATCGCGTTCTCAATGAACTCAGACTGATCGCGCGCCACTTCGACCGAGTACCCTTTGGGCAAGCGCGTCTGGAGGTCGACCAGACGCTCCTTGACGTTGTGAACAATGGCCACCGTGTTGGTGCCGGACTGTTTGCGGATGTTCAGAAGAATCGTCGGACGTGCGCCGCGGTAACCCACAGACTCGGGCTCGGCAGTACCGTCTTCCACACGCGCCACGTCGCGCACGCGGACTTGCGCGCCGTCACGCGCCGCCACGAACAGCTCCTCAAATTGCGGGACGCTCTGCACGCGACCACGGGTCCGCAACGTGTACTGCTTGGCGCCTGCTTCCACACGACCAGAGGGAAATTCAAGGTTCTGCGACTTCAACGCGCGCTCGACTTCACCCGCGCTCATCGCGTATTTGATGAGCTTGTCCGGGTCGATCCACACGTTCACCTGCCGCGGACGCCCGCCGATCAGCGTCACTTCACCGATGCCGGGCAGCGATTCCAATTCGCGACGCACAACTTTATCTGCAAACTCAGTCACTTCACGGGGCGACGCATCCGCCGACAGCGCCAAGGTCAACACGGGCGACGCGTCCGGGTCGATCTTTGAGATCACCGGCGGATCGATTCCCGGCGGCAAAGTCGCGACGACCGCGCTCACTTTGTCGCGGATTTCCTGCGTCGCGGTGTCAAGCGGCTTGTCGAGGTTGAACGTTACGATGACCTGGCTCACGCCTTCCGTCGACGTCGAACGCAGCTCGTCGATGCCGCTGATCGTGTTGACCGCGGCTTCGATTTTGTCACTGATTTCCGTCTCGACTTCTTCGGGCGCGGAACCCGGCAACGTCGTCAGGATGAGCACCGTGGGAATATCGATCTTGGGAAAGCGGTCAACGCCCAGGCTGCCGTAGCTGAAAAGACCCATCACGGTCAGAACCAGCATGATAACAGAAGCGAAAACCGGACGACGGACGCAAATTGCGGCTAGCCACTGCATGTCACACACTCCGACCGAAGTTCGAGATCAAACCGCTTTCATCCGCGTCGCGCCACCGGAGGTGCACGTTCGCGGGTCCAGTCCGAGACGCAAGAGGTCTGACCGGAGAAACTTGATGTTTGCCGTAGGGCAGCATGTTGAGGTTCCTACTTGATGGTGACGTGGGCGCCGTCAACCAGCGTATCCAAATGATCCGTCGCAACTTTCTCGCCGGCCTTCAACTTCGCGCGGACTTCCACGAGCCCCTGCCACGAGCGCCCCACCGAGACAATGCGCTCAATTGCGGTGTTGCCTTCGATGACGAACAGGCGCGCCGCGCTGCCGGAGGTACCGACCGCACTCGGCGGGACAAGCAGCGCAGTCGCGTCCTTGCCGGGAACGACGAGCGCAGCGTGGGCAAAGAAACCGGGCTTCAGAACGCCATCCGCATTGGCAACTTCCGCCTCAATCGCAAGCGTGCGGGACTGGGGCTTGAGCGCTGCGGCGATCCGCTTGATCTTGCCGGTGAAGACGCGATCGGGCCACGCGCCAACGGTCAGCAGCACCTCGCCGTCGATCGCAACTGCACCGGCGTTGGCCTCCGGAACGTCGATCTTCAAGCGGAGTGGATCCGTCCGCACGAGCACGGCAACGACCTTGCCCATCGTCGCGAATTCACCGGGCGCCACGCGCTTGGCGTCGATGGTGCCGTCAAAGGGCGCGATCACGTCGGTGTCCGCCGACGCCTTCTCCGTCAGATCCTGCGCGGCTTTGGCCGCTTGAAGCGCCGCCCACGAGGTCTTGGCGCCATTCATCGCCGCCTCAAACTGCGCCTTGGCCTGTTCCTGACGCGACTTCGCTTGGTCGAGCACCGACTGCGGCGAGCTGCCGCCTTCCACCAACGCCTTCGCGCGCTTGAACTCGGTGTCGGCCAACTGCGCCGCTTCGTGTGCCGCTTGCACTTCAGGCACCTTGTTCGGACTGAACGCGTCGCCCGCTTTGAGCCCCAAACGCGCGCTGGCTTGCGCCGTCGCCGCAGTCGCTTGCGCAAGGCGCATCGCCGCATCGCGTCGATCGACACGGACCAGCAGGTCGCCCTTCTTCACTTTGCTGCCGACACCAACCGCGACTTCCGTCACGAGACCGGCGCTGGACGCCGCAACCTCGCTGCGTTCATCCGCTTCCAGCGTGCCGGAAAGCTCAATGACGGCGGGAAGTTTTTCTTCTTTCACCGCGGCCACGGAAACCACGGTGGCAACTGCCGCTTTGGCAGCCGGTGCTGCAGCAGCGGCCGATGGTGGAGGCGCGCCTTTGCAGGCGACAAGAGTGGCGATCGGCAGGAGGTACAAGAGACGCATGGCTTCCTTGGCGCAGAACGCGCGGGTAGGCAGGAGGGCAAAAAGGTTCAGTTGGGACGGACGTTGCCCGTCAGATGCCGTAGCCGCAGAACGGCCAGATTCAGGTTGATGCGCTCGCGCTCAACAGCAGCCTCGACGAGGCGCAGGTTCGTGTCGGCTTCAGCGACTTCCAGCGACGTCGCTGCACCCGCCATTTGCGCCTTCGCGACAATTTCGGCGGTACGCCGGGCTTTGGCAGCCTGGCTGAGCGCCACTTCGAGCGTGTGGCGATCCACTGCAATCTCCGCGCGGGTCTGCGCCAAAGCCGCCCGCAAATCGCGCTCCGACTTCTCGACATCCTGCTCCAAGCGCCGCGTCGCCGCGCGTCGTTCAGCCGCGTCCGCGTAGCGCACGCCGCGGTCGAAGATCGGGATCACCACGTTCGCCGTCGCCGACCACAGCCAGTTCTTGCCAACAAAGCCGGGCGTATCCGTGTACCGACCCGTGAAGTTCGCCGTCAACATCGGCAGCCAGCGCCACTGCGCTTCACTCAGGATTGTGTCGCTCGCCGCAAGCGCTTGTCGCCGCGCCAAAAGGTCCGGGCGACCGCGGAGCGCGGCTGTCTCCTGCGCCTCCGGATCCGCCTCGGTCTGCTCCAGCTCCGGCGGCGCCGTCAGCGTCGCGGGGGTCGGCAGGTCCAGCAGCGATCCGAGCGCCATCAAGAGCTGGTCCCGCGCCAACTTCGCCCGGGAAACGTCCTGCTCAGCCTTGTCGCGCTCACTTTGCGCGCGCAGCACCGTCACTTCACCGTCCGCGCCTTGTTTCTTGCGCTGCGTCGCGTTGGTGATGCGCTGATCAGCAAGCGCCACCGCGCGTTCAGCCACCTGAATCAACCGGTCCATTCCGGCGACGTTGTAGAAGATCTGCATGACCTGATAGACGATTTCCCGACGCGTCGCCTCAAAACTCAGCGACTGCGCTTCCACCTGATGGCCCGCTGCGCTGCGCGCCAGGATCGGCGAAAGCGAAAAGAGGGTCTCGTCGACGGTCAGCACGCCCGCGATGGTGTCTTCTTTCTGGATCGTCGACGCCGGGAAGGTTCCCGCTGGAACGACAAATCCGGGCTTGGCGAGCGAGACGATGCCTTGGGCGAGCGGCGTCATGTCAAACTTCGCCTCCGTCGAGTTGCGCGTGTACTGACCGACCGCCTGGATATTCGGCAAGAACGCGGTTGTCGCGCGGGCGCGCTGGGCTTTCGCTTCGTTCAGGCGCGCTTCGGCCACGGCGACGTCCGCGTTGCGGTCGAGCGCGCGTTCAATCGCCGCGTTGAGCGTCAGCGGCGATTCATCCGCAAAAGCCGGCGCAGCGAGAAGCGCCACAGTCAGGGAAATCAGCAAGGCCAAAAACTTCACAGGGAACTCCCGTCGCCCGCAGGCACGTTGTGCGGATGCAGGCTTGCGCCGTGCAGGAAAAAGTGAACGAGATCGTCCGTGGCGATCGCCACCAGGCCGTTCATGGGACCGACGACCGCCGTACGCACCAGCCCCGTCAGAATCAGCGTGTGGACGTCCAGTCGGTCGCCGGCGAGCACGCCCTCCTCGATGCCCTGCGTGAGCAATTTCCGCGAGAGTTCGAGCCATGCGGCCATCGCTTCGTCGCGCTGACAGTGCCACGATCGCAATCCACCCTGCTCGCCCATGACGACGGCAAAAAAGCCGCGGTGACGCCCGCCCGCCTCGGCATACAAGCGCATGTAGGCGCGCAACTTAGGCACAAAGCGCAGGTTTGGATCGGCAACGAGCTGCGTAACGAGGACGGAGAGCTCACGCCGACGATCCGCAATCACCGCCGCAACCAAGGCGTCGCGATCGGCAAAATGGTTGTACAGCGTGCCCACCGACACACCTGCGGCCGCTGCAATCGCATCGATCCGGGCGAGCGCCGTGCCTTCTTCGGTTATCGTTCGCTCGGCTGCGTCCAGAATCGCCTGCTGCGTCTGCTCACGCAGGCGGTCACGCAAACGCGCTGGCGCGCCGTGCCGGTCGGGCGCGTGCGGGTCATGCGGAAGATCTGGATCGTGTTCTGGAGTCATGGAGTTAGACGCGGGGAAAACTGAAGATGGACGCACTTTATGAGCAGGCGCCCATAGACTGAACGGCGGCTCACTTTCTGAAGTCTAGGCCACCATCGACCGTTGTCAATGCGAAGTTTGGTAAGCAGCAGCAAGCAGATGGTTATTTTGCCTTTTGGACGCCGACCGTTGCCGCTCGCAACTTTTCCGCTTCAGGCGCATCTAAACAGAAGGCAACGAGTCTTGCCGCCGCGGAGCCCCGTGTCACTGCAGCGCCGCCTCCTCAGTATAGCCCGAACGTACGCTGCGGCCGTCGTCATTGCCGGGCTGTGGCCGCTGCTTGCCGTTGTGGCGCTGCTCGTCGATCTGAGGCGCAAACCGCGCTGGGTCTCGCTGCGCCTGTTGGCGTTTTGCACGTGGTATCTGGCCGTTGAAGCGTGGATGTTGCCGCAGCTCGGCATGAGTTGGCTGCGTTGGCGGCACAAACCGGCAGACCTGCTGCGCGACACCGCGCGGCTTCAGGAACGCTTCGCAGGCCTGCTCTTCACCGCGCTGCGGCGTCTCTTTGCGCTGCGGCTGGAGGTTGAACATGCCGAGTTGGCGCGTCTGGGTCCGGTGATTGTGCTGGTTCGGCACACCAGCGTTGCGGACACGCTGCTGCCCACCGTGTTGCTGTCCCACGGTCAGGGGATGCGGCTGCGTTTTGTGCTCAAGCAGGAGTTGCTCGCGGATCCCTGCCTCGACATCGCGGGGAACCGGTTGCCCAACCTTTTTGTAACCCGGAACCGCGCGCGGGCGGCAGAAGACTTGGCGGCCATTCGGCAGTTGGCGACCGGTCTGGGCGAAAGTGACGGCGTGTTGATTTACCCAGAAGGGACGCGGTTCACGCCGACGAAGCAGCAGCAGGCGCTGGCGTCGCTGCGCAAAGAAGGGTCACCGCATCTCGAACTGGCGGAGACGTGGTCGCACGTGCTGCCACCGAAGCCGGGCGGCGTACTGGCGGCGCTCGCGGGGGCGCCGGATGCCGACGTGGTCTGGATGACGCACACCGGGCTGGAAGGTCTGGCGGATTTGGCGGCGATTTGGCGCGGTGGGCTGGTCGGTCAGACGGTGAAGGTGAACCTGCGGCGGACGCTGCGCCGGGACATTCCCGATACGCCTGAAGCACAGGTGCGCTGGCTCTTCGCGGAGTGGGACGAGGTCAACACCTGGGTCGCCGCGCACTTGCCGGGAGACACTGAGGCGCGCCAAATCGAAAATGACGGCGCAAAAAGCCCTCCACCCGCACACGGCGCGCTTGACTTCAACACGCGGCAATAGCTCTACCTACACCGTTTAGGCACAAAATTCATTCCCGCCGCCGAGCAGATTCCGCTAGACTCGCGGGCTAACATCTTTTCGCCCCCACGGACGTACCCATGCAGCTGCCCCAGACCGTCGAATACGCCCTCCGGGCGATGGCCTACATCGCCAATTTGCCGCCCACCGAGGCCGTGCGCGCCCACGATTTGGCTGCGGCAACGAACGTGCCGCCGCACTACTTGTCCAAGCTGATGCGGCGCCTCGTCGTCGCGGGGCTGTTGAAGTCGCAAAAAGGCCACCACGGCGGTTTCGTGCTGGCGATGCCGGCGCGCTACATCCGGGCGCTGGACATCATGGTCGCGGCCGACTACCGGCCGGATCCGGCGCACTGCGCGTTCGGCTGGGGCGCCTGCCGGCCGGCGGAGCCCTGCCCGCTGCACCCCGCGTGGAGCAAGCTGAACGACGCGATCTGCACGTGGGCCGCGATGACAACGCTGTCCGACATGCTGGTCGAAGGCGGCCTGCCGCTGCCGTCCGAGGTGGCCGCTGCCGTGCCAAATCCCGGCGATGGTCAGGCGCTGCGTGCAGCGCGGAAGAAACTGGCAGATGCGGAGGCGAAAGCGACACGCGTTGCGACCAGGTCGCTGTCGATTGGGGACGAGCAAGCGTAGGAAGTTGCCGCCTGAGGCGGACGAATCGCGATTTCGCGCGAATTGGGCTGCGGAATTGCCCAGTCTCCTGCGCGCGCCGGTTCTCTCAAGCCGTATTTCACACGCAGCACGTGCTCAATCAGCGTCCGATCCGTTGGCAGGTGCGCGCCGGCAACTGTGGGCCGGCAGCCCGGACGATCGGTTTGAAGTGGCCAAAACCGCGCCGTTTTGGCACGGCCGCGGGCTTGACGTGACTACGGAGAGCGGAAAGACTCCGCACACGTGGCGCTCTCGTGCTGTCGCTCGGCTTGGAACTCGCTCGGAGAGTGGGCCGGCGGGCGAATCACGGAGCCGGAGCTGTGGAGGATCGGTATGTCGACGGGGACTGCAGGTAGGGGACGTGTTTGGAGTTTGGTTGCCGCGCCAAAGTTCGGCAGCCGGACCGTTTTGTCGGTTATTTGCGTCTCCACCGCTGCGTTGTGCTGGGCGTGCAGCGGCGCACAGACGGGTGAGTCCACGCCCGCGTGCGGTCTCGCGCCCAACCCAACGAGCGGAGGGCGAATCCTAACGGGGCAAGCGCCTGGCGCCGGGCGAGAGGCGGAGCGTGTGGCACTCGCCAACGCGCTGGTCGACGGACTTCAGACGCTGATTGGCGTGAACGTGCGCAGCCAGCTGAAAATTTCCGCCGCTGCGCAGCGCACCAACGGCCATGAACAGGAAACGGGGAGCGTTCAGAGCAACATTGAAGTCTCGCTCGGCGCGACCCGCGTGCGTGACTTCACGGTGCGCTACTGCCGCACACCGGACAAGGCCACGCGTGCCGACGTCTCGCTGTCCGAGGCCGAGCTCGCGCGCCTGCAACGCGTCAGTCGCAATGCCGCCGTCGGCCTGTTGTACTGCGCCTCGACGCCCGCGGGCGCGTGCGAGCACGACCTGCACGATCGCATCCGGGCGCTGGCACAGGGCGCGGGCATTGCGCTGTCCGACGTCATCGAAGTGCCTTCTGACCCGGACGTGGCACAGGCCCAGCAGCACGCGCAACGTCTTGGTGCCGCGCGCGCTTTTGTTGTCCGCCTCACCGCGCGTTTTGACCGCACGGAGCCACCGTATCACGTCTGCCGCGCGCAACCTTCCGCGACGCTGCTCGATACCGAGGACGGCAAACAGCTCGCCGTGGCCAAGCCTGCGGGCTTTGGGAGCGACGGCGGGATCAAGGGGATGGTGTACGCAGACATGAAGCAGCCGAAGGATGCGTGCGGCGATGCGCTTCGCAAGGGGCTCAAGGAGCTGGAGGCAGGCGTGGGCGAGTGGGGAAGGTAGACGGCCATTCAAGGCCAGACAAGCGCGAGGACGGGTCAGCGAAACGGCGTTGACGCCGCGTCCCAAACTTTCCGACAATGCCGACACGGACCGGAACCTGACTCGCTTTGGAGGTCACGCGCCCATGGACCTCACGCCACATCTTCACCAATTGACCAACGCGTTGACGCGCGTTTTTTTGTTTTCAGTGCCCTTCATGCTGGCCGAGGCGTTCTTCCCCGACCGTGTTTTCCGGCTGCGGCCCATCTTGCTGCGGGACGCGTTGCACGTCGTCGCCGCCATCGCCTTGACGCTGCCGACTGCAGGACTCGTCTACACGTGGATCATCTTTCCGCTTTCGGACCATGGTTTCTTTGACCTCGAACCGGACTTGCCGCTTCCCCTGGTCCTGTTCTTGACGCTGGTCGGCATCGATTTCACGCTCTACTGGATTCACCGTGCGCTGCACGCGCCGCTGCTTTGGCGTACCCACCGTTGGCATCATAGTCCCAAGCAGATGTACTGGTTCGCCGGCCTGCGCGCGAGCTTTCCGCATAATTTTCTGTTTGTTGCCAACAGCCTGGTGTGGGCGTTCGCGATGCGCGTGCCGCCGAACTGGATCGCTACGGGGACAACCGCCGCCATCCTCAGCAACAATTGGATGCACACCAACATCCGGCTGCGTTCGACGCGGCTTGAGCGCGTGCTCATCACACCGCGCGCCCACGCGGTCCACCACAGCCAAGATCCGGCGCATCACAACGGTAACTTCGGCGCGTTCTTCAGTATCTGGGATCGGCTGTTCGGCACCTACGTGGACCCGGAAAGCGTGACGGAGCCGTTGGTGTTCGGCCTCGGTGTCGACGTGCCGGTGGCGCGGCTGGTGATTGGCATCTAGACGGCACGACCACCGTCCAACACCACGCTGTTTGAGTCGAACCCGTTACCCTCTCAGACCGGGAGCGCGCACCGCCGATGGCGCCCGCGGTGTCGGCGGCTGTGGCGTTGGATTTCGGTCAGCGCGTCGTGCACGGGGATCGGCAGCCAGTTCACCGCCGATTTTCGTGATGACCGCTCCGGTTGCAGCGGGACAGACGAACGGCTTGGCGAAGCGCGCGCATTTGAGCTGCGCGTGCCCCGGTCAAGCGCGCTGCGCCCAACGTCAATCTGCTATCGCGACTATCGATGGTGCGCAGCGAGCTCCAGCGCTCCGATCAGCGGAACGAGACCAGCGCGCGCACACCCGTGGAGACGCCTCACTCGAAGGGCCGGACGGCCCACTCGACTGCAGCCACTTCCGACAGAACACCCTATTCATGCGGGTTTTTTGGCGAATCAAGGGGCGCGTCAGGCCACGGTTGTTGGCCATTGCGCAAAGGCGTAGACGGCGTAGGATAGACTGAGCGGCCGCTTCAAACCGGTTTCAGCCCGGCGCGCGGTTGTTCAGTTGATCTGGCTCCTTGCCAGCGAATCCTGCGCCGCAGACATCGGGCCACGGCGCATCGAGTGGGGTTAGGCGAATGCAAGTGTAGGGGGCCGAAATGGCAGACCCGCGCGAGAAGACGATACCGGTCGAAGTGGGGAAACTCGAACCGGTCGCTGCTCCGCAGCAAGATGGCGATGCGAACCTGAGTGCGGTGTTTGAGGCGTCGTTTGACCCGCTCGCCGCGCATGACGGCGTCGTCATCCTGCGCGTCAACGACGCATTCGCCGCGACGTTTGGCTATTGCGTCAACGAGTTGCTCGGCATGCAAGTCGTCGATCTGGTGCCGTCCGACTCGCACGACGCGATCCTGCGGCCCACAACGAGCGGCTTCCTACGCGGAGGCGAAGCCGTTGGCTTGCGCAAAGATGGCGCCACGTTTGTGACCCAGGTCCGCACCCGCCACCTTTTCGCGGACGGCAAGACGGTGCACTTGGTTGCACTGCGCAACGTGTCGGACAATCCGCTCGCCGAGGTCCAACTTCGCCAGAGTGAGCAGCGCTACCGCGACCTGGTCCAAAACCTCCAGGTCGGCGTGGTCGCGCACGGACCAGATTCCAGCATCATCTTGTCCAACCCCATGGCGTCTGAGCTGCTGGGCCTAACGCCCGACCAGCTGCGCGGCAAGACGGCCGTTGATCCCGCGTGGTGCTTCATTCGCGAGGACCACTCGGTCGCGCCTTTGGCTGAGTATCCGGTGGTTCGGGCGATGGCCTCCGAAGAGCCGGTGTCGGGTTTGGTGCTGGGCATCCTGCGTCCTGATCGCCGGGAAGCGACGTGGGTCCAGTGCGACGCCCACAAGGTGCGCGACGACGACGGGCAGCTGCGGCAAATCGTGGTGACCTTTTTTGATATCAGCGACCGCAAGCGCGCCATGGAGGCGGTGCGCGCGAGCGAAGAACGGCATCGCTCCATCCTGCATACGGCCATGGACGGATTCTGGCTGCTGGCCCCTGACGGTCGACTGACCGAAGTCAACGACGCCTACGCTGAAATGAGCGGCTATCGCACCGACGAGTTGCTGACCATGCGCGTTGCGGATCTGGAAGTCAGCGCGTCTGTCGATCCCCCCGTGGCGCACTGGACGACAGTCACGACGGCCGACGAGGGCCGCTTTGAAACGCGCCACCGACGCAAGGACGGCAGCCTGTTTGACGTGGAGGTCTGCGTTCAGAACCGGAGGTCAGAAGGTGGCGTCCTGGTGGCATTTGTCCGCGACATTACGGAGCGGAAACAAGCGGCGCGGGCCCTCAAGCTCAAGAATCTTGTGTTTGATGTTTCGCTCGCGGCCAATAGCATCGCAGGCCTCGATGGCACCATCACCGAGGTCAATACGGCTTTTCTCAGGATCTGGGGCTATGCGGACAAAAGCGAAGTGGTTGGGAGACCCCTCGGCGAATTCTTGAACGCTCCGAGTGAAGTCGAAGCGATCATGACGGATCTGGCCGACACCGGGCAGTGGGAAGGCGACTACGCGGGCAAGCGGAAAGATGGCTCGACGTTCGTCGCCCACGGCCTTGCAACCGCTGTGCGCGACGCCCGGGGCACGGTCGTTGGCTACCAATCGGCCGTGCTCGACATGACCGAGACGAGACGCGCCGAGGCCGCGGTTCGCGAGACTCAGGATCGGCTCCAGGCTATCGTCGACAACTCGACGATGGTCGTCTTTCTCAAGGATCTCGATGGTCGCACCCTGCTGGTCAATCGCCGCTTCGAGGAGGTGTTTCAGATCAAGCGCGCCGACGCGATTGGCAGGCTGGACAGCGAGCTGTTTCCGCCCGAACTGGCCGTGCGGATGCGCCAAGCGGACCTGAACGCTCTGCAGAGTCCCAGCCCCATCGAAGTGCAAGAGGTCATTCCGCACGCCGAAGGACTGCACACCTACACGACCATCAAGTTTGCGCTGCTTGCGGAAGACGCGAAGCCGTATGCCGTCTGCGGTATCGCCATGGACATCACCGACCGCGTGCTGGCGGAGCAGCGGCGGCGCGACATGGAGACCCGTTTGGCGCATCACCAGCGGCTGGAGTCGATCGGCACGCTGGCCAGCGGCGTGGCGCACGAGATCAACAATCCGATCAACGTGATCATGAACCTGGCCGAGCTGATTTCCGAAGACGCCGAGCAGGGAAGCACGATTGCCAAGAACGCGCGGCGGATTGTCGGTGAGAGCGAGAGAATCGCGGATATCGTGAAGAATCTTCTGGCGTTTGCTCGTCTGGAACGGGAGTTGCACAGCTTGGCGCGCATCGAGGATATCGTGAGCGCGGCCGTCGCCCTGCTCGCGCGCAGCTTGGCCAAAGACCGCATTTTGCTTGAAGTGATTCTCCCGCCGAATCTCCCGCGCGTTCGATGCCGCAGTCAGCAAATCCAGCAGGTGTTGGTCAACCTGATAGCGAACGCCCGCGACGCACTCAACGCGCGCTTTCCTGCGGCCGATGACAACAAGCGGCTGCGAATCGAAGCGCGTGTCACGCTGCTGGACGGCGTGCGGGCCGTGCAACTCTCGGTCGAGGATCACGGGTCCGGAATTCCGGAAGACGTCAAGCACCGGATCTTCGAGCCTTTCTTCACAACGAAGCCGCGCGGCGTGGGGACGGGTTTGGGCCTGTCGATCAGCCACGGGATTGTTGAGGAGCACCACGGCACGATTGCGGTGTCGAGTGAGCCTGGCCAACTGACGCGCTTTGACGTGACGCTATTGGCAGACAACGGCTGGCGGATTGAGCCAGAGGGTGACGCACCACCCGACGGCAATTCTGGAGGCTGAAATGGCGCGTGTGCTGGTGGTCGATGACGAAGAAGGGTTGCGCGACACGATGGCGCAGTTTCTGGCGCGCGACGGCCACGTTTGCCTGACGGCTGAAAGCGTAGAGGCGGCCCTGGTCGCGCTGGCGGGCGACCCGGTGGACGTCGTGGTGACCGACATTGTGATGCCCGGACGCAGCGGCATGGACCTGCTTCAAGAAATGAACGCCCTGTCTTTGCGCTGTCAGGTCATTGTCGTCACGGGCGAGCCGACGGTTGAAACGGCCTCGGATGCCGTCCGCGCGGGCGCGTTTGACTATGTACCCAAGCCCGTCTCGCGCGCACGCCTCACGCAAGTGGTTGCGGCCGCCGTGCGCCTCAAGAAAAGCGAGGATGAGAACGACAACTATCGCGAAAATCTCGAACGCTTGGTCGAGTCGCGCACCGGCAGTTTGAACGCGTCCGTCGAGCGACTAAAGCGAACGCTGGAGAATACCACGCAGGCGCTGTCAGCGGCGGTGGAGATCCGCGATCTGTACACGGCGGGGCACCAGCGACGCGTGGCGCGGTTGGCGGGTGCCATTCACCAAAAATTGGGACGCGGCGCTGACGAGGGAGCGGGGCTCCGCATTGCCGGTCTCCTCCATGACTTCGGCAAGTTGGCCATACCCGCCGAGATTCTGGCCAAGCCATCGCGCCTCAGTGCCATCGAGTTCGCCCTCATCCAACAACATCCGATCACTGCCTGGGAGATCCTGAAAGGACTGGACTTTGACTGGCCTGTGGCCGAAATCGTACGCCAACATCACGAGCGTCTGGACGGGAGCGGCTACCCAGACCAGCTCAAAGGCGATGACATCCGCTTTGAGGCGAGAATCCTGGCCGTCGCCGACACGGTCGAGGCGATGGCGTCGCACCGGCCGTATCGACCCGCGCTCGGTCTGGACGTGGCGCTGGAGGAAATCTCGCGCGGTCGTGGGACGCGCTTCGAAGCGGAAGTCGTCGATGCGTGTCTGGAGCTGTTTCGCGACGACGGCATGGAACTAGCGGATGACTAGGTAGAAAATGACTCAGGGGCGCGCCGCCCCCGAACCCCCGCGGCAGTCCGCAGCCGCGGCCTGCAGTTGCCATGCGCAGCTAATTTTCATCAATACCGGGTGCGCAAAGGCGCATGGCAACTAAACAGGACGACATGTATCCAGCGCCAAAAGTCGTCGGGCAGACCTGCTGCGGGTCGGACCTGGCTTTCATTGCCGTGGCGCGCCGCGGGATGAGGCTGCGCTTGCCGCTCTTGCGGTCGCCCTGGCACAACACATTTCCCCGTTGACTCCGGCGTCAGGCGCACCTACCTTCCGTTGCGGAAATTCACCGCGCAATTCCGCGCAAAATCACCTGCTATTGAGGCACAATGTCGATCTCTTTGACCTATTTTGATTTTGACGGATCGCGCGGCCTGGAATGTCGGCTCGCGCTCACAGCGGCGGGCTTGGCGTTTGAGGACATCCGCCTGTCCCGCGACCAATGGCTGGCGCTCAAACCCGCGACCCCGTTCGGCGCGCTGCCGATTCTGGAGGAAGGCGGCCGGAAGCTCGCGCAAAGCAACGCGATTCTGGGCTACATCGGTCGCGGCCACGGGCTGTACCCGACGGACGCGTGGAAGGCCGCGCAGCACGACGCGCTGATGCTGTCCGTGGAGGATCTGCGGCAGAAGCTGCCCGACGGCAAAGGCATGTCCGAAGACGAGAAGAAGGCCGCGCGCGAGGCCTTCGCTGCAGGCTGGCTGAAACAGTGGGCGACGACGACGTCCGCGCAAATCGCCGGGCCTTTCCTGGAGGGCGACAGCCTGCAGGTCGCGGACATCAAGCTCTACGTGATCCTGCGCTCGTACCTGAGCGGCACGTACGACCACATTCCGCCCAGCACGCTGGACGCCTACCCGAAGCTGCTGGCGCTGCACGCCGCGGTGGACGCGGACCCGGTGATTCGCGGGTATTTTCAAGCGCGGTAGGCGTTTTGGTGTACGCGGCGTTCGCAGTCACCGGAGAGGCGGTGGTGCGTGGATCGCGGTGGCGTTGGGGGCACAGCACAGGCGGTGGTGCCTGGATCGCAGTTGCTTTGGGGGCACAGCACAGGCTCCGGTGCGTGGATCGCGGTTGCGTTGGAGGCACAGGATAGGCTGTGGTGCGTGGATCGCAAACCAACTTGTCGTTGAACCGCTGACGTGCACTTGCAAATTGATCCAGCGCGCGGCACGCTCCGCATCGCGACAAAGGCACCTCGGATTCTGGCTCAGGCGAACGACAATCTGGCCGCAACTGCACGGTAGGCGGCAACGGAGCTTTGGATGATCGAACCCCACTTGAGACCAAGAACACGATTCGCGCCCTGTGTAGTCGGGCTGTTGGTTGTGTTGTTCGCTGGGTGCACCGCGCAGACGGTGGCGCAGACGCTGCGTGATGAAGATCTGGGCGGCGTGAACTTTCCGCCGCTGCTTGTGGACGAAGAAGCGTCGACGGTGGTCTTGGATGGGATCGCGTGCGGAGGCGGCGAATCGTGTATAGCGAACGCGCAAGCGGCGCGTGCGATGCTCGCGACGGCGCTGACCGAGAAGTTTGGCAGCCCACAGGTCGGTCAGGC
>CAITYF010000118.1 GCA_903896545.1 uncultured Myxococcales bacterium
CACGGTGCGGTCAATCAGCAGGTCGACCAGCCCGTGCTCAATCGCGCGCATCCGGAAGTTGAAAACCGTGCCCTGACTCAGCAGCGGATCCTCGGCGCCGACGCAATCGAGGACCATCTGCCAGCGCAGGTCGCACGCCGTCAGCTCGGGCACGTCGTGGTCCGGCACGTCGAACGCCGCCTGCATCAGCATCGCGAGAGCCGCCTGCGCCGGAGGCACCGCAGCCTTGCCGCGCTCGATCTCCGGGTACGTCGCGAGAAGATTCGCCTGAGTCGCTTCGTCAAAGATTTCATGGCGATGGTTGCGGAAGAACGCGAACAGCGGGCGCTTCTTCACGCGCTTGAGGATGCGCACTTCGCGCTCGGACAGGTCAACCGGGGGATTCCATGTGCTCGCCATCTGCCACCGCCTTGTGAGGCAGTGCAGTAGATCGCAGACGGGATCGCTTGTCGATCCCTGCGGTTGGGGGAATTGATCGCGTCTCTAGTACCCGCGCTCCGAAGTTCGCACCGCATTCCAAGCTTTCGTCGCGCGGGCCCTAGGCTTTTGGCCAAAGATGGGGCGCGCCGCCCCAAACCCCGCGCCAGCACGCAGCCGCGCGCTTCCAGTACGGCGCAACAGCCAGTTTTTTGATGCTGTGCGAACTTGAGAAGCGCCGTACTAGGGCACGGTCCGGGCGCTTGCGACCCGATTCGCCCAAAATAAGGTCAACGACCTTTCCCTGCATTCACGTCGGGATCTGGAACTTCTTCTCACGGAACAGCCGCGTGCACGCTGCCACCACCGTCGCGTCGTAATGCGACCCGGCGCGGCTCTCCACTTCGCGCAGCGCCGCGTCCAGACCGAGTGCCGGGCGATAGGGACGGTGCGACGACATCGCCTCCACGGTATCCGCGACCGCGACGATGCGCGCCTCCAGAGCAATTTCGTCGCCTTTCAGCCCAGCCGGATACCCTGACCCGTCCAGCCGTTCGTGGTGCTGTAGCGTGACCTGTGCCACCGGCCACGGGAAGTCCAGCGCCTTCAGGATCTCGTACCCTTGTGCCGGATGCTGGCGGATCAGTGCCATTTCCGTCGACGCCAGCCGTCCTGGCTTCGCGAGGATTTCGCTCGGCACGCCGATCTTCCCAAGGTCGTGGATATACCCCGCCACGCGCAGGCCCTGCACCGCGTTCGCGTCGAGCCCCATCTCTTGCCCAATCGCCGCCGCAATCTCGCCAACGCGGCGTTCGTGGCCGTGCGTGTACGGGTCGCGCAGTTCCCCGAGCGACTGGACCACGCTGATTGTGCTTACCATCGCCCGATGCAGCTGGTTCGCGTGAACCCGCCGTTCCTCGTCGAGCGCCGTCTGATCGGTGACGTCGGTGCCCAGCACGAGCTGCGCCGGACGCCCTTGGTAGACGAGCGACCGCGCGACAAAATGGCCAATCCGCGTCTCGCCCGCCTCACTCAAGTACTCCCACGTGGTGTCGTGCAGCCCCGACGGGTTGACGGTCTCCAGGTACGACCGCAGCTTCTCCCGGTTCGGAAGCGGCGCCAGATCGAGCAGCGACTTGGCCGTGAGGTCTTCCATCGTCAAGTGCATGTAGTCGAGGGTCGCCGGGTTGGCCAACAGGATGTGCAGCGTCTCGGTGTCGTAAATCCACATGGGCTGCGGGCTCGCCTCGAACAGGGCCCGATAGCGGGACTCGGAATCCGCCAGCGCCGCGCTCTGCCGCTTCTTGACGATGGCCGCCCAGGTCGACGACACCAACAGTCCAAGCAGACGCGCGTCTTTCTCGTCGTAGTCCGTTCCCTTGTTGGCAACGCCAATCAGCAGCGGCACGCGACCATCCGTCACCGCCGGCGCGCCGAGAAACCGGTGCAACTCGGGCTGCCCGACTGGGAAGCGCTGCGACTGCTCCAGGATTTGCCGGTCGTTGATGATGACCGGACTCACTTCCCGCACCGGCGCCGTCCAAATTCCCGCCTGCCGCACGGACTTCGGCCACGGCGCTGCCGGGTCCAATTGTTCACGCAGTGCGTCGCTCGGCACGCCTTCGGAGAGCGTCCGCTGGTCGTCCCCCACAAAGTGCAGGCACGCGAGTTCGCTCCCGGTCAGCCGCTCCGCCTCTTCAACCACCCACTTCACGAGATCCGACTCGGACGCGGCATCGCTCATCGCGTTGAGCCGCAGCAGCGCGTTCATCCGCTCTTCTTCCAGTTCTGCCTGCACTTCCAGTTCACGCCGCTCGCGGATCCCCAGATCCACGTCCATCGCCTGCGCGAGGTCCGACGCCAGCTCGCCCAACAGACGCATCTCGTCGTCGTCAAACACGTTTGCGTTGTCCGAGAAGAAAGCCATCACCGCAAAAGTCGAGCCACGTACACGCAGCGGCATCACGGTACCGGCGCCCAAATGCGCCTCTTTCGCCAACTGCCAAAAACGACAGTCGAGGTCGGCGGCCTGAAGGTCGTTGTCAACGAACCGCCGGCCCGCGAGCAGTGCTGTCGCGAGCTCGCCAAAGTCGTCGGCAAATTGGCCAGTCAAACGGTCCTTGAAGCATCCGGGCTCAGCGCCAGCCGCTGAAGCGCAATGTGAGACCTGAAAGGCGCGGGCGTTCGCGTTCAGCACGTCGCCAACCACGCGACCAATGCACACCTGCGCGAACTGCCCCTCTTGCACCGCGATTTCGCAGACCCGCTGCAGCAACGCGCCGATGGACGACGCCCGCGTGATCGCCTTGTTGCTGCCCATCAGCACAACGTACATCCGCCGGAGCCGCGCCGCGTGCTCCTCCGCCGCCTTTTGCTGGGTCACGTCGCGCAGGTTCACGATGATCCCCGCCACGTCCTCTTCAGCCAAGTGATTCGTCGCGGCGATTTCCACCCAGACCCAGCGCCCCGAATCGTGGCGCATACGCACTTCACACTGGCACGCCAGATGCGGCAGTTCCCGCACGTGATCCAAGCGCGCCGCGAGCCCCGCGCGGTCATCGGGATGCACGTAGCCAACCAGCAGTTGCCCGACCATCTGCTGCGCGTCGAGCCCCAGTACCCGCCGCATGGACGCCGAGACGAACGACGCGTGACCGTCATTGTTCAACAGCATCACGACGTCCCAGCCGTTCTCGATGATCTTGCGGAAACGACGGTCCCGCTCCGCCCGCGTCGCCGCCGTCGTTGCCCGTTGCAGCGCCTGTTGCGCGCGCGCTTCGCTCTGCCACATGCGGTTGTGCAGCAGCACGAAAAGCACCAGCGCGAGGTTGGCAAAAATGCTCAGCCAGAATCGTCGCGCGACAGGCAGAAGCGCCTCGTCCACGTCCATTTTGGTCAAGAGCGTCCACGCCGAGCCTTTCACGGGGTGCGACCACGCGAGCACGACGTGATGGTCGTAGTCAACGCCGTCGAGCGCGCCACGCTGTGTCGTCACGTCCTCCGCCATCGCGCCCGACTGGCCAGTCAGCAGGACGGGCGCGCCACCCGCAACGTGTGGATCAAAGCGGGCGCCGCGTAGGGACTCGATCAACTTGCCGCGTTTGCGCACCAACACCGTCTCCGCGGTCGCGCTGGTCGATGGCCATTTGGTCAGGAACGGTTGCAGAAAGTCATTCGGGGCGCTGCGCAGAATCAGGCCGCCAGCCACAGTACCGTCCGCGCGCCGCAACGGCACGACGGCAGCAAAATGCGGTTCTTCACCTGACGCGTAAACGTGCAGGTCGTCAAAAACCGGTCCGGGCGCCTGCAGCAGGAGGCGAATCGACTCCGCGTCGTCGTCTTCCAACACGGGCGTCGACGGCCACTGCGCGCGCACAGCGCCTTGCGCGTCGACAAGCGCGACCTCACGGATCCGCCGCGCCGCGCGGAATTCTTCGACTGCGACAGAGAGCAGCGTCCCCGGCGTGACTTGGTACGGCAGCGAGAGCGCCTGCGTCGCGAGAGTCGTGTTCGGTTGTTGATTGGCAAATGCGCGCGCCGATTCGAGCGTGTCCGCGCGCCAGCGTTCGAGTTCCGACGCCTTCAGGTCGCCGACAGTCGCCAAGTTAGCCAGCACGCCGCTGCGCACTTCCACGGCGAACTCGTGGTACTCGAACCAGATGACCAGCGAGGCAAGAACCGTCAGCACCAAGCCGCTCAGCACGACGAGCCTGCTGAAGTTGTTGCCACTCGGTTGTTCTGACGCGGACACCATGGGACCCACCCCGGACGCCAAAGCGACCGTGCTGTGCCGTGGGTATCAAGCCTGCTCTAGCCGATGTCACACGTCTGTCACGCTATCGGACCGCGTTGGCCGGAGTTTCTGAGCCGGTTGGTCGCGAACACACGTCGAAAAATCTTCGCATCCATGCGCGTTTCTGCGGAGGAAGGCGCGGCGCAAACACCCGTTCGTGAGTTGCCAACGGGTTCTATTGCACGCGACCGCAGCGGGCCCAATGCTACAAAGGCACACAGATTTAGGGCTTTAGAGCCGTCAACGCCCGATCGCGCTGTGTCGCGTGCCCCGCTGGTCGCAACCGTCGCATCACGCTACGCTTGCACGGCGCACGTTGCGCGATGGATGCGCCATGCCCGGTCAGTCTCTGGACGCTCGCCTCGCCCGTGCGATGGTGCCGGACTACTTCTCGGTGCAGATGCACCTGCTGCACGCGTGTAACCTGACGTGCGCGCACTGCTACGACATCGATCACCCGTCGCTGGCGATGCCTTCGACCGACGACGTGAAGCGGCGCATCGACCAGATCTTTCTTCTGGGCAAGCGCCTCGGCGTGGTACCGGACGTGCATCTGTCAGGCGGCGAGCCGACGCTGCGGCGTGATTTGGTCGCGATTGTCTCGCATATTCTGCAGACCCACGGCGGCGACGCCCTGCTCTTCACCAACGGCACGCGTCTCTCGCGAGCGCTGGCGCAGGAACTCTGGAATGTCGGGCTGCGTTTTGTGCAAGTGAGCCTGGAAGGACCGGAAGCGCAGAACGACGCGATTCGCGGCGATGGTTCGTTTGCCAAGGCGATCCGCACGCTGGACATGCTCGCCGAGCTGGGTTTTCGCCTGACGGTGAGCATCACGGTGACGGCGCGCAACTTTCCGGTCTTGTTTCCATTCGTGGCAGAACTGGACGCGCGCAAGCTGCATTTCCACGTCCGGGAAGTGTTCGCCGTGGGCGGCGGATCGGACCTGCAGGCCATCACGCGCACACAACGACGGGAACTGGCCGAGTGGGCGATCGGCTGGCAAGGCGAGTCGACCATCAGCATCGAAGACCCCGTTCACTGCTCAGTTTCCCCCGCGTACGCACACACGCAAGCGGGCTGCGTCGCGGGGCGCAACCACTTCTGCGTGGACGTCGACGGCAGCATTTTCCCTGCCGGCCGTTGGGTTACCGCGTCGGTCACATCGACGCCCTCGAAGCGATGTGGTTTGGCGAGACGATGACGCGCTTGCGCCACAGGCAGTTGGACGGTCAATGCGGTCGCTGCCAATTGCGGCACAACTGCGGCGGGTGCCGAGTGCACGCGCTGGCGGCGGGCAACCTGTTCGGCGAAGATACGCGCTGTTTCGGCGAGGAAAGTGGCCAGATCCTGACGCCGCTGCAGAACAAGGTGTTTCGCGCCAGTCAGGTGGTCGGGATGCGACTGGGCGATGCGCGGCGCGCGTTGACGTCGTTGCGCGGTGTGAAACAGCCGAACCAATGACACTGATCGAAGCCCGCGGTGATTTGCCCTCAATCCGCGAAGTGCCACCGGAAGTGCGCGCCCGCGGTCCAAGTCCCCTAAGCGCCGGGTCTAACCGTCGAACATGGGTGTTGGACTGAGGTCAGCGTGTTTAGCCCGGTCCGCACACGCCAACATCACACTGTTCGCCGTTGCTGCCGCACGTCGTGCCGTTCGGCAAGTTGGCGTGTGAGCAGACGCCCGCGCCGCAGAGGTCCAACGTGCACGGATTGTTGTCCTCGCACGCCGTCGGAATCTTGGTGATGCACGAGCCGGAAGCTGCGCAGCTTGCATTGCCAAAGAGATCGATGTGCCGCACGAAACCGTCGCCGGTGTTGCCGTTGGAGTACACGCCCGCGACAATCGCGGTCAGGTCGGCTTCAACCTGCACGGCGAACGCTGCGTCCACGTTGGCGCCGCCCCAGGTCTTGCTCCAGTCCTCGTTGCCTGCAGCGTCCGTGCGCATCGTCCACGCCGTGCCGCCGCTCGTGGCGACTTGACCTGCCATCAAGAATCCGCCCGTCGCGATCGGTGAAATCGCGAGCAAGTAGTCCTGATTCGTCTTGTTGAAGGTGCGCTGCCCAGCGCCGTTACCATCCGCGTTGGCAAATTGCAGCAGCGCGTCCGTGCCGTTGTTGGAGGTCGTCCAGCCGACAATCGCGAAGCCCAAACCGCTGATCGCCAAGCCGCGGAAGTCGATGCCAAAATTCTGATTGTACGTGCGGCTCCACACCTGTGTGCCGTTGGCGTCGACTTTCAAGAGCCAGCCCGCGCCAAATCCACCGCCGACGCCGCGCGAGCCCGCAGCGACGAAGGTTCCGTCGGGCTGCGCGACGACCGCGTAGAGGACATCGCCCGCTTGGCCGCTGCCGAACGTCTTCTCCCACGTCTGCCCGCCGTCCGCGGCAAAGCGCATCAGCCAGCCGTCATCGGTGTAGAAGTTGGGAAACTGCGCGACCGACTTGTTGCCGACCGCGATCCACCCGCCAGCCGGTGCTGCTGCGAGCGCGCGGAATTGGTCGCTGTTGGGCGAGCCGTACACCGCGTCGATCTTCGTCGTGCCCGCCGCGTCGACCTGTAGCAGCCAGCCATCCCCGCCGTTTCCGCCATGCGCGCCGACCGCCGTGATGGTCCCGTCCGCGTTGGCGACGACTCCGCGAAAACGGTCTTCCTGATTGCCGCCGTAGCTCTTGGCCCACTTCTGGGTGCCGCCGCCGTCCAACTTCACCAGCCAGCCGTTTTGACCGGCCGCCTGCACCGCCGTTTCGCCCGAGAGGATGAACCCGCCATCGCTGGTGCGGGCCGTGCCAGCGAACGTGTCGGTGTTGCTCGGCGCGTCGATCTGCTTCTCCCACAGCCGGTCAGCGGCCGTGAGGCAGGTCCCCGCAGTGCAGAAGTCGCCCGTGCAGCCGTCAAAAGTGCCGCACGGCGTTCCGTCCACCGCGTTGCCGTGCGTGCAGGTGCCGCTGGCGCACGTGTCGACCGAGCACGCGTTGCCGTCATCGCACGCGTTCGCAGTTCCGCCGCAGACTCCGACGGTGCACACGTCGTTCACGGTGCAGAAGTCGCCGTCATCGCAGGTCGCGCCCGACGTCGGCGTGTACACGCAGCCCGTGGTCGGGTCGCACGAGTCCACGGTGCAGCTGTTCTTGTCGTCGCAGACCTGCGGCGCGCCAGAGATGCACTTGCCCACGGCGCATTTGTCGTCCGCCGTGCACAGATCGTTGTCGCTGCACGGGGCGGTGTTCTGCGTGAAGAGGCAGCCACTGATGGGGTCGCACGTGTTGTCTGTGCAGACGTTCAGGTCGTCACACAGGACCGCGGTGCCCACGCACTTGCCGGCGAGGCATGCGTCGTTCACGGTGCAGAGGCTGGCGTCATCGCAGGTCTGCGCGTCAACCGGGGTGTGCAGGCAGCCCGTCACGACGTCGCAGGAGTCTGCCGTGCACGGGCTTCCATCGTCGCACGTCGTCTCCGTGCCGCCCGCGCACAGCCCGATCACGCACGTGTCGTCGACAGTGCAGGCGTTGCCGTCGATGCACGGCGTGCCGGTCAGGTCCGTGTGCGCGCAGCCGGCGCCCTCGATGCACGTGTCACCGGTGCACTGCTTGCCGTCGTCGCAGGAAACCGCGGCGCCTACGCACTTGCCGTCCACGCAGCCATCGTTGCCGGTGCACAAAAGTCCGTCGTCACAGGTATCCGCGACGTTGGTGTGCGTGCAACCGGTCCCCACATCACAGGCGTCCACCGTGCACACGCTGTTGTCATTGCAGTCCAGAGGGACGCCCACGCAGGTTCCGGCGCTGCACGCATCGCCCGTGGTGCACGCGGTGCCGTCGGTGCACGGGGCGCTGTTGTTGGCGTGCACGCAGCCGGCGAGCAACTTGCAGGAGTCGTCCGTGCACAAGTTTCCGTCGTCACAACTGATTGCCGGGCCAAAGCCGCTGCCGTTGGGCAGGCACGCAAACGCCGCGCCGCCGACGCAGCCTGCGCCGGTGCAGAGATCCGCCGTGCACGTGTGCGTGCTTGTGTTGCAGAATTGTTCGGTCTTGCAATCCGTGTCGCTCACGCAGTCCACACACGTGCCGCTGATGACGTCGCATACCGCAATGCAGTCCTTACTGCTTTTGCACGGCGGCGCTGCGACACACGTGTGCGCGTTGCAGACTTGGTCCGTGCCGCAGTCGGATGCGCTGTTGCAGTCGACGCACACCGCCTCGGTCGGGCTGCAGACTTGCTTGGTGGTCTTGCACTCCACGTCCGACTTGCAGCCAGGTGCAGCGACACACGCACTGTTCTGACACAGGAAGTTCGCGCCGCAGTCCGGAGAGACGAGGCAAGCGATGCACGCGTGGGAAATGGGGTCGCACACGCCCGTGGCGCACGGATGGGACGCGTCGCAAGCGGCGGGCGGCGGCACGCAGTTCGCGATGTCTGCGTGGTTGCAGGTGCCGAGGTCGCACGTGTCCAGCGTGCACGGGTTGTTGTCGTCGCAGGAATCCGCGTTCACACACTGCGGCGGGACGTCTGGAGATGCCGTGTCGGTCGCCGTCGCGTCTTCGCTTGGCGCGAAGCCGTCAGCCGGCGGAACGTCTTCGACGACCGCGTCGGTCGTGGCCGTCACATCCGAACCGGTTCCTGTCACAGCGTCGGCCACGTCGACAACCTGAACGTCGGCGGGGGCGCTGTCGGGTTCCGCAGCATCCAGCACGTCAGGGGCGACATCGCTCGGCGTGACTTCCAGGACATCCGCGGCATCGTCACCCACGACGGCATCGGCATCACCGGGAACGACGTCCGTTTCCGCTTGGGGCTGGACGCTCGCGTCGTCACCGCAGCCTGCCAGGGCGAACACAGAAATCAACCCTGCAGATACCAAAAGCTTTCGCATGGAAACTCCGTCACCTTGTTCTCGTATCTGGACGCGCGCAACGCACACTTCAACGTCTTCGTGGGTGTCCACTATAAATCTCTCGCGCCCACAGCGTCTGAACTTAATACTTCTTCACATCCAGATCAAACGGCCGTCGCCGCTTGCCCTCGTTTTGGCCCGTGGCACACTGTGACGGCGCAGCTTTCCTGCGTGGAGCCCGCCATGACCCGTTCGTCCTCTCATCCGCACGACCCTCACGCCCTCGACGGTCTCGCGACCGCGCCGCCGCCGCTGCGCCGTGTGTACTGCAACCGCACGCTCAATCTGCGGTCGATCAAGGTCATCGGCTACGACATGGATTACACGCTGATCCATTACCACGCCGACGAATGGGAAGGCCGCGCGTACGCCCACCTGCAGCAGCGACTTCTGGCTCAAGGTTGGCCTGTGGGGCATCTGGAGTTCGAGCCGGATCGCGTGCAGCGCGGGTTGGTCATCGACAAACAGCTGGGCAACATTCTGAAGGTCAACCGCTTTGGCTACATCAAGCAGTCGATGCACGGGATGCGGATGCTGACCGTCGAGGAACAGCGCGAAATCTACGGTCGAACGCTCGTGGATCTGGCCGACAGCGCGCGCTACGTGTTTCTGAATACGCTGTTTGAGGTCTCGGAAGGCTGCATGTTCGCGCAGCTCGTCGAACTGCTCGACGAGCGCAAGATTCCCGAAACGCTCGGCTACGAAGCGCTGTACCGCCGCGTCCGATTCACCCTTGACCGCGCGCACGTCGAAGGCGAATTGAAGGCGGAAATTCTGGCGACGCCGGATCGCTACGTCGCCGACGATCCCGACCTGCCGCTGGCGCTTCTGGACCAGCGCGAGGCGGGCAAACAGCTCGTGCTCATCACGAATTCGGAGTGGACCTACACGCAAGCGATGATGACGTACGCCTTTGACCGCTTCCTGCCCGCGGGTCAGACGTGGCGCGATCTCTTCGCTTATGTCGTTGTTTCAGCCCGCAAGCCTGCGTTTTTCTCAACGAATGCCTTGATGTTCGAGGTCGTGGACGACTCAGGGCTCTTGCGTTTGGTGGAAGGCGATCTGCACGCGGGAAAAGTCTACTTCGGTGGCAACGCCGATCGTCTGGAGAAGGCGCTGGGCGTGGATGGCGACCAGATCCTCTACGTGGGCGATCACATGCTGGCCGACGTGCTGAACTCCAAGAAACTGCAACAGTGGCGCACGGCGTTGATTTTGCGCGAACTGGAGGCAGAACTGGAGGCGCAGATCGCGTGGCAACCGGCGCAGGTGCACATCGACCAGTTGATGGCGGAGAAGGAGGCCCTGGAGTTCCGTTTCTCCCAGCTGCGCGCGCAAAGGCAAAGGCAGCGGCAGGGTTACGGTCCCGTGACGGCCGATCCCGCAGCGACGACGGACGCGATGAATGAGCTGCGCGACGAGATGATTGCGCTGGACGCCAAGGTCTCACCGTTGGTGGCGCAGGCCGGGCAAATTCACAATCGACACTGGGGTTTGCTGATGCGGACGGGCAACGACAAGAGCTTGCTGGCGCGCCAGATCGAGCACCACGCGGACATTTACACGTCACGTGTGTCCAACTTCCTGTATGAAACGCCGTTTGTGTTCCTGCGCAGCCTACGCGGTACGTTGCCTCACGACCCGCAATAGGCGCGCGCCGCTGGACAGAAGAGGTAAAATGTGAAGATATGTGACGTTGAGGCTCCGGAACGGCCTTGGACTGGTTGCTAGACTGGTCGAGATTTGCCAACTTCGGAGCGTGGCGATTGCTTTCGCGTCGCCGCACAGTTTGACAGTCCCACCCGGCCCATCCGCGCCACATTCGGCAAGCACATGTCCAAACACAAGTCCCACCCAGAGTTGGCAGCGTTGATGCCAAGCCGCCGCAGTTTCCTCCAGACCAGTTGCGGGGCTTCCGTGCTGGCGATTCTGTCCGCCTGCAATTCAGAATGGCCGGGCGAATTCGCCACCGTGAAGGTCACGCCAAGCGGCAGCTCGGTCGACTTCGACGTCAGCCAAGCGGCCTATGCTGCGCTCGCAACGGTCGGCGGCATGGTTGGCGTCGATTCAGGCTCGCTGCAGTTGCTCCTCATCCGGACGGCCGCGGACAAAGTCGCCGCTTTCTCGCGCCTCTGCCCGCACGCGCAGGAGGACATGGCGCCGGACAAGCAAGGCGCCTACGACGCGCCGACCAGTACGCTCAGCTGCACCAAGCACAACTCCAAGTTCGATGCGACGGGTTCGTGCACGTCCGGTCCCGCCAAAGGCAAGGCGCTGAAGGCGTACCCGGTCACCTTTGACGCCGCGACGGGCAAGGGCTCGATTTCGCTCGGACAGGCGCTGGAATTCAACCTCAACGATCCGCAGTTCTCGGTCCTCTCCAAGATCGGCGGCATGATCGGCATCGACTCCGGCTCGACGCAGCTTCTGCTCATCCGCACCGCGACCAAGGCCGTCTCCGCGTACTCACGGCTCTGCCCGCACGCGCAAGAGGACATGGGCCCGGATCAGCAAGGCAGCTACGACGCGCCCACGAGCACGCTGACCTGCAACAAGCACAACTCCAAGTTTGACGCGACGGGAACGTGCACGTCCGGCCCCGCGAAGGGCAAGAAGCTGAAGACTTACGCCGTGACGTTTGACAACCTCACCGGCAAAGGCTCGGTGTCGGTATGAAGCTGCAAGGAGGAACCATGTTGAAGCGCCTCTTGCAGTCGCTTTTCGTCGTCTCGTTGGCGTGTATCGCCCTGCCCGCGCAGGCGCTTCCGCGCTACACGTTGGACGCGGGCTCGCGCTGTTCAAACTGCCACGTCAACCCGCAAGGCGGCGGTCTGCGCAGCAATTCCGGCTGGTACATGATGAACACGGTCACCGCCGGCATGGTGACTTGGGACAAGCTCGGCCTGAAAAGCGTGCACGAAGCCGAGAGCAACACGTTCTTCGACGGCAAGCTGACGCTCGGCGGCGACTTGCGTATCCAGGAAGCGCGACTGGGCCGACCGACGATCGACGACGCGGGCGTGACGTCCGTGCCGGATCGCATGTGGGTGCCGATGCAGATGACGCCGGCGGCCGAGGTCAAGGTCAGCAAGACCGTCCAGGTGACTGCGAGCGTCAACCTCGCGGGAATTTATTATCAGTCGGTGATGGGATCCTCCATTTACCCTGGCCAATCGAACTTTGACGGCTGGATTCGGTGGACTCCTGAGCGCACTGTCCCGGCAGCCGCCGCTGCGGAACCCGCTCCAGTGGCCGAGGCGTCTGGTAAGGTCTCCGATGACGACTTTGATGCGCCGGCAGTCGAAGAGCCCAAGGTCGAGCCTCCCGTTGGTCTGCCCAGCGTACGCGTTGGCATGATCCAGCCGAGCTTTGGCATTCGCCATGACGACCACACGCTGCTGATCCACGGCAGCGCGGCAAACTTGCGGCAACCGGTGCTTCCGGCGTTCTACAACGACCTCGGAATGGAAGTGAATTGGGAAGGGATTCACTGGTTGTCCGTCGATGCGGGCGCGTTTTGGCCGCGCAACTTCAGCGATGCCCGCTTTGGCTCGGCCCCCACCGGCACAGCACTTCGCAACCGCGACGACGCGGCTTCGAGTCCGATGGGCAGCGCCCGCGTCACCGTGTGGCCGCGGATCGACAGCGTTGGCATCAACTTTTGGGCCGGCGCGTCCAGCATGTTCACGCAGAATTTCAACATTGAAGGCGGACACTTCGGCATCGGCAAGACGTACTGGGGCTCGATCTTCGCGGAGGTCACGCACTCGCGCGACGACATTCTGGCGTTGACCCGCAACGCGTGGCTGGTGCAAGCCGATTACCCGATCAAGCCCTGGCTCGCGCTGGAAGCCCGCTACGAAGCGTCGCAGGCGACGACAGACGCAAGTGCGAGCGCGGCAGCCAAGACGACAGACGTTCAAGCGGTTGTCGGCAGCGTCCAGTGGATGCCGCTGCCGATGATCGAGCTGCGCCCGGAGTATCGCTACATCGACACGTCTCTGTACCGGATGGCACAGTACACGCTGCAGGTGCACCTGTACTACTAGCCGTTTCTACGCCACGGTGAATCAATCCCACCGCGGCGCCGTTTCACCCACAAGGGGCGATGTTGCCCCATCGTCCAAGGAGAAAGCCCATGATGAACCGTTTCCTCGTCACCATCGCGACCGTTGTTGCCACCCTCACCGCCCTGCCCGCGTTCGCGGATTCGCCGTTCACCGGCAAGACGGGCCCGCTGAAGTTTGAAGTCGACACGGCCAAGTCGTCGTTCGCGTTCAATGCCGACACCGCGGCGGAGAAAGTCGGCGGCGTCGCCAAGGGCATCACGGGTTCGTTCAGCATCGCTGACGCAGCCAACGCCGAGAGCACGACGGGCACCATCACCGTCGCGACCGCCAAGATGGAGACCGGCAACGCCACGCGCGATGAACACATGCACAGCGCCGAATGGCTGAACGCCGCTGGTCACCCGACCATCACCTTTGCCATCTCCAAGGTCAGCGACCTGAAGGTCGCGGGCGCGACGGCCACCGGCAAGGCGCACGGCAAGTTCACGCTGAACGGCATCACCAAGGACATCGTCACGCCGGTCGAGATCAAATACTCGGCCGAAAAGAACATGGTCAAAGTGACGACCGATCTGAAGGTCCCGCTGCTCGACCACGGCATCAAGGGCAAGGGCGGCGCGGTCGGCGACAAGGTCGCGGCGATCGTCAACGTCAAGTGCACGCTGTTCGGCGTGGCGAAGTAAGTCAGACCTCGCCCTCTTTTTCACCCAGCGCAAGGAGTCACCATGGCGGATGCCAAGAGTCAGTTGAAAACCGTGATCGCGATCCTCGTCGTGGCCGACGTCCTCATCTTCGGCGGCTGGTACGCGATGTGGTCGCAGGTGCCTCCGGGAAGCCGCAGCTGGTTCTACCAGACCAGCTACTACGCGGAATCCGGTGAGAAAGACGACTTCGGCGACGCCAAACCAGCCGAGGAAGTCAAGAAGTTCACGCCGGGCCTCATCGACATGGCGCTCCCCGCGTCGTTCGCCGTGACCGCCGCGAGCGTGGGCTGGCTCATCCTCGCCCGCCGCAAAGCCCAGAAGCAGCAGGGCTAGTTTCTCGCGCCCGTCCGCCGCCGCCGCTCCACTCTCGGCGGCCGGACGAGGCGCGTGTGAATTCTCACTTCCGCTACAGTTCTTGGCCTTCAGCCCGTTGCATACCGACGCGGCTTCTGCCAAGTTCCGCGCGCCCCGGAGACTCTCCGGCGGGAGGTTCACCATGCAACTGCAAAACGCCATCGCCCTCGTTACTGGCGGCGCCTCTGGTCTTGGACGCGCCACTGCCACCCGTTTCGCCAAAGCCGGCGCCCACGTCGTCATTTGCGACCTCGCCTCCAGCGACGGCGCGAAGATTGCCGCGGAGTTGGGCAAGAACGTCATCTTCTCCCCGACCGACGTCACAAGCGAAGCCGACGTCCTCGCCGCCATCGCCGCCGCTGAAGCCGCGTTCGGCAAGCCGGTCAACGTCGCCATCAACTGCGCCGGCATCGCGGTTGCGGCGCGCACGATCTCGAAGAAAGGTCCACACGACCTGGCGGGCTTCCAGCGCGTGCTGAACGTCAACGTCGCGGGCACGTTCAACGTGATCCGCCTCGTCGCCGCGCGCCTCTCCGAGACCGAAGCCGGCGTGGACGGCGAGC
>CAITYF010000119.1 GCA_903896545.1 uncultured Myxococcales bacterium
CGGCCTGAGAGGCCGGACCGGGTCGCCAATCGCCAACGTCGGACGTTGGCGACGGAGTCCCGATGCGGGCCTCCGCGCGGAGCGTTGGGCCCCTTGCGCGCTGGCGCCGATTCGGGCGGGCCGCGCGTGTAGACGGCGTGCAGTCGGGGCGAGGCTCCGTCTTCGACCCTGCCGTCGTGGCCATCGCGCTGCGTCCACTCAGCCGTGCCACACCTGCCACGCCAGCCGCACAATCAGCGCGCTCACCACGACGATGAACACCCCGCGGACCCACGTGCTCCCCTTTTTGAGCGCGACCTGCGCGCCCAGAAAGCCTCCCACGCCGTTCGCCGCCGCCATCGCGAGCGCGACCGACGGCAGCCACGAGCCTTGCGAGACAAAGAGCACCACGGACGTGATGTTGGACGCCGCGTTCACGCTTTTGGCCAGCGCCGACGCACGCAGGAAGTCAAAGCCCAAAATGACGACGAACAGGAAGATGAGGAGCGAGCCCGTGCCGGGGCCAAAAAAGCCGTCGTAGAAACCGAGTGAAAATGCGATGCCCGCTGCCAGGCCGCGCTGATGGCTCAAGCCAAAGCGCGGCGCGTGCAGCTTGCCCATCTCCGGCTTGAAGAGCGTAAACGCCAGCATGGCGACCAGCAGCACCAGCATCAGCGGCCGCAGGAAGTCGGCATGCACGTGGTAGGTGAGCCAAACGCCAAGCGACGCGCCCGCCGCCGACGCCAGCACGGGGCCAACCATCTCGCGCGGAGCAATCGCGCCCGCACGCAGGAATTTGCCTGCGGCCACGGTCGTTCCCGTCACGGCTGCGACCTTGTTCGTACCCAGGAGCGTCGGCAGCGGCACGCCCGCGGGCAATCCCAATAGCAACGCCGGCACCGTGATCAGGCCGCCGCCGCCCACGATCGCGTCCAGAAACGCCGCCAGAAACGACGCAACAACGAGAAAGGCCATGATCGGCAGCGAGGGCATGTTCAGAACGACGCCGCTGACCACGTGAGCCGATAGGTACCGCAAATGTTGGCCGTCTTGGGGCTGTGCGCGCTGACCTGAATCCACGCGGTGCCGCCGTCGTCGCCGGCGCCAAGCGTTGAGCAGGTCGTGTTGATCTCAATCTTTTCGGCGCCCATCCCGGCGTTGGCCGAACAGCAGCCCCACGCGCCGTTCGGACCATTCGAGACCTTGCTGCCTTGGTTGCAATCGACGATGCCGGAGTCGCTCTTGCCGTTCTTGCACGCCCAGTACACGCACAAGTCGTAGTCGCCTGCCATCTGATCGACGCGGACCGACGGGTAGATCGAGCAGAACGTGTCATCGCTCGCATTGAACGCGTACCAGTCGACGTCACCGCCGGGCGCCAGAATGGACTGCATGTTCGACGTGCCGTCGCAGTCCGACTTCTTGGCGATACTGACGCCGGGTGAGGACTCGTTGCCGTCGCTCGCCGCCGTGCCAACGCACGTGCCGAACGAGCAACCGTCCGTCGTCGTGCAGTTGTTGGCGTCGTCGCACGTCGTCCCGTTGGGCGCGGGTGAGCAGACGTTGGTCACAGGATCGCAGGTGCCAGCCAAGCAAGCATTGCCGGAACACAGGCCCTCGTCCGTCGCGCCGTTGCAGTTGTCGTCCACGCCGTTGCAGATTTCATCGACCGGCACGGGCGCGGTGCACTTGCCCAATCCCGATACGCCACAGCTGCGCGTGCCGGGACACGTTCCCGCCGCGTTGGGGACTTTGCACGTCGTGCTCAACTGCGCGATGGCCGCGGCGACGCTGCACGTGCACACGCCGCTCGTGGGCTTGCACTGGTTGACCGTCCCATACGTCGGATCGTTCACCGTCTCACACGTGTAAAAGTCCGGACACGACGTCGCGTCGGCTGGGTCGCACAACACGCCGCAGAAAGCGCCGTCGTCGCCGTAGCTGACGCACAGGTTGTCCGCGCCCAGACCTGCGTTGCACGCTGCTGTGCTGTTGCAGGGGGCACACAGGTGGGCAAACGGTCCGGCAGGAAAGGTCACGTCCAGCGCGTCCGTCGCGTCTTCGGCAGCGGCAGTATCAACCGCAACGTCCGCCTCAAACGCATCGTCAGCATCGGCAACAACGACGTCGCCATCAACGTCCGTTGCGTCCGGTTCCGCAGCGTCTTCCGCGTCGCTCGCCGCCGCGTCCGTGCCAGATTCCGCCGCGTCAACATCGTTCACGTCGGTCTTGGGGACATCCGTTTTGGGAACGTCGGTCTTGGGAACATCGGCCTTGGGCACGTCTGCCTTGGCGTCCACCTTCCCAGCGTCCGCCTTGGCGTCGGTGTGAAAGCCGTTGGCGTCAAAAACCACCGACGCACCATCCGCCTGATTGGCCGCAGCGTAGCTGCCATCGTCCGCGGTCGACGGCGTGCTGCACGCGGCAAACAAGCAAAGCAAGGCAAGCGGGAGGTAAGCGCGCATCGGACAAATCCCCGACCACAGTGGGCCGAACATCCGTCAGTCTGACAGAAACCGCGGCGTTTGCCACTGATGGAGCAACGCGGAAAGTGGGACCTCTTGTGAGCGTAGATGTGCCTGGCGCCCTCGCCAGATGGCATCGGGGAACCACACCAGCGCTAACCTGTCGACCAGCCGTGCAGAAACCGTGCAAGAGTGTAAGGGTTTCACGCCATCTTGACCGCGCAACCGCCGCCGGCCGCCGCGACGATGGCCTCACGCGCCTTGCCTCTGCGTTCTGTTGCCAATTCGTCGCCACTCCGCCGCGTTTGCGAACGGATTCTGACTGGTTGCAAGCCGTCTTGCGCTCGCCTACGCTCACAGCGGGGGCCGCACTGCGGCTGGGGAGAGGGACATGCAAGCGAATTTCTTGGGCGCACTGCGCGCTGTTTCTGTGCGTTCGTGCTACGTGGCTGCAACGGTGGTCGCCGTCGCGTTGGGCGGGTGTGGTGACGACTTCGGCGTCGGCCCCGGTTATGACCCGACCGACGTCGCAGGCGATGCGCCGGCCAGTCTCGATGACTCCGCTGATGCTGCTGCGCCGTTCGATGCCGCCAAGGATGGCCAACTCCCCGACACGGTGCTCGACGTCCTGGAGGACATTCTCCCCGACATCTTGGCCGATGTGCTGCCCGACGTGCTGCCCGATGTGGCCCCCGACGTCGCCGTGGAAGAAGCGACGGACATCGTCGCCGACTTGCCGCCGGCAAAGTGCCCTGCGCTGACGACGCCGGACCACGGCGCGGTTTCCGCTACCGAAGCGAGTGCTGGTGAGAGCGTGACGTACTCATGCGACTCCGGCTACACCGTGAACGGGCCGGACACGCTGACGTGTCAGGACACCGGCAACTGGTCGGACACACCGCCGACCTGCGACCCCGTTCAGTGCGCCGCACTCAGTGCGCCCGTCAACGGCAAAGTCACGGTCTCCTCGCAACTGCTCGGCAGCACGGCAAGTTACTCGTGCGACGGCGGCTTTGCCCTCGCCGGCGACGCCAACCGCACTTGCCAAGCCAACGGCGCGTGGAGCGGCACTGCGCCGACTTGCAACGCCGTCAGCAGCTGCGCCGGCAACCCCTGCCAGAACGGCTCGACCTGCACCGACCTCTCGCCGGGCTACACGTGTGCGTGCCTCCCGGGCTGGAACGGCGCGAACTGCGACGTCCCGGTCGATTGCGGCACGCTCGACGCGCCCGGCAACGGCAGCATCGCCATCAGCAAGACGACGAACGGCGGCACCGCGACGTACACGTGCACCGCGGGCTTTGTGCTCGACGGCAACGGTGGCAACGGCGTGCGCACCTGTCAGACAGACGGCACCTGGACCGGCACCGCGCCTGCGTGCTCGCCCATCACCTGCCCCGCGGGCAATCCGCCGGCAAACGGCTCCGTAACGCCGCCCAACCCAGTCTACGGCGCAGAAGCGGACTACGCGTGCAACGCGGGCTACGTCCTCTTCGGCAACGCCGCGCGCCTCTGTCAGGTCGACGGCACGCTGGACGGCGTCGCGCCGCTCTGCAACCCCGTCACGTGCACGACGGCCGCGCCCGACAACGGCACGGTCAGCGACACGAGCGTCACGTTCCAGGGTCAGGTCAACTACGCGTGCAATGTTGGCTTCCAGATTGGCAGCGGCGACACGCAGCGTGTTTGCCAAGCGGACGGCAACTTCAGCGGCGTTGCGCCCACGTGCATCGCCTCCACCACCGGCTGTGACGGCAACCCGTGCGGCGCGCACGCCACGGGCTGCACATCGACCGGCGCGACCACGTACACCTGTGCGTGCGAGGCGGGATGGAGCGGATCGGACTGCAACGCGCCCATCGACTGCGGCGCGCTGACAGCGCCGACCAACGGCAGCGTCGTCGCCAACGCCACGACCCTTGGCAATAACGCGACCTACACGTGCAACGCCGGCTACGCCGCGAACGGCGCGACGAGCCGCACCTGCCAGGCTGACGGCACCTGGTCGGGCATCGCTCCCAGCTGTGCGGCGATTACCTGCGGCGGGTTGTCCGCGCCGACGAACGGCTCGGTTGACGCAGCGTCGATCGCGTATCCCGGCAACGTCAACTACTCGTGCAACGCAGGTTACGTGCTAAGCGGCGCGACCAGCCGCACGTGCCAGGCCGATGGGTCGTTCAGCGGCCTCTCGCCCAGCTGCAACCCGATCGACTGCGGCGCGCTCGTCGCCCCGACCAACGGCTCCGTGACCGGCCCGACGACGTACACGTCCGTGGCCACGTACGGCTGCAACGGCGGCTTCCTGTTGAACGGCTCCACGAGCACAACGTGCACCGCCAACGGCAGCTGGAGCACGCCTGCGCCTACGTGCACGCCCGCGCCCACGCCGTGCACGCCGAACCCGTGCACCAACGGCGGCAGCTGCACGCCCGGAGTCGGCACCGCGTACTCGTGCCTGTGCCAGCCCGGCTACTCGGGCGACAACTGCCAGACGCCCGTGGTCTGCGGCGGCGCCATCGCGCCCACCAACGGCAGCGTCAGCGCCGGCAGCGCGAGCCTCGGCAACGCCGTGACGTACGGATGCGATCCCGGCTACAACCTAAACGGTTCGACCACGCGCGCTTGCCAAACCGACGGCAGCTTTGCCGGCAGCGCACCCACGTGTAGCGCGGTCGTTTGCTCCGGCGCGGTCGCACCCGCCAACGGCAACGTGAGCGCGGGCAGCGCGAACTTCCCAACGAGCATCAGCTACGGCTGCAATACCGGCTACACGTTGACCGGCAGTTCCACGCAGACCTGCCAAGCCAATGCCACGTTCAGCGGCAGCGCGCCGACTTGCACGCCGGTGTCTTGCGGCACGTTGAATGCGCCCGCCAACGGCAGCGTCAGCGCGCCCGTGACGACCTACGGCAGCGCGGCCAACTACACGTGCGATGGCGGCTACTCGCTGACCGGCACGCCCTCGCGCACCTGCCAAGCAGACGGGACGTGGACCGGCACCGCGCCGACCTGCGCGCTGGTGACCAACGGCTGCGACAGTGCTCCGTGCAAGAACGGCGCCGTCTGCACGCCCGTCGGCCCGACCGGCTTCAGCTGCGCCTGCACAACCGGCTGGACCGGCAACGACTGCGCTTCGCCCGTCGTCTGCAGCGGCGCAATCTCGCCCGCCAACGGCAACGTGAGCGCCGGCACGGCGAACTACGGCAACAGCGTCACGTACACCTGCAACAGCGGTTACACCTTGAACGGCACCAACACGCAGGCGTGCCAGGCCAACGGGACGTTCAACGGCAGCCCGCCGACTTGCACCGCCGTGACGTGCACGGGCGCAATCGCACCGACCAACGGCAACGTCAGCGCGGGCAGCGCGAGCTACCCGAACACCATCACGTACGGCTGCAGCAGCGGCTACAACTTGACCGGCAACGGCGGATCGCCGACGCGGCAGTGCCAAGCCGACACCAGCTTCAGCGGCACCGCGCCGACGTGCGCGCCGGTCAATTGCAGCGCATCGGCGCCGACCAACGGCAACGTCAGCGCGCCGTCTACGACCTTTGGCAATTCCGTCACGTGGGGGTGCAACTCCGGGTACACGCTCGCCGGCAACACCACCGGCACGTGCACGGCCGCGGGCACTTTGGACAAAGCGGCACCGACATGCACGCCCGTCAGTTGCCCCACGTTGAGCGCGCCAACGAACGGCGGCGTGACCGCTCCCAGCCTGACGTACGGCTCGACCGGCACGTACAGCTGCAACGGCGGTTACGCGATGACAGGCAGCGCGACGACCACCTGCACGGCAGCCGGCACCTGGTCCAGCGCGGCACCGACCTGCGCACCGACCATCACGCCGTGCACGCCCAACCCGTGTTTGAACAACGGCAGCTGCAACGTCGCGGGACTCGGCTACACGTGCACATGCGCGCCTGGCTACAGTGACACGAACTGCGGCACGCCGGTGACCTGTTCCACGGGCGTCAGTGCGCCGACCAATGGCTCCGTTAGCGCGACGAGCGCGACGCTGGGCAATAGCGTCAGCTACCAGTGCAACAACGGCTACACGCAGACCGGCGGCAGCGCGACCCGGACCTGTCAGACGGACGGCACGTTCAGCGGCACGCCGGCCACGTGCGGCCCGGTGACGTGCTCGGGTGCCGTCGCCCCGCAGAACGGCAACGTGTCGTCGGCGAGCGCGACGTTCGGCAACAATGTCACGTACAGCTGCAACACCGGCTACACGATGAACGGCAGCAACAGCCGCGCATGCCAGGCCAACGGCACCTTCGCCGGCGCCGCCCCCACGTGCGCGCCCGTCGATTGCGGCGCTCCGACCGCGCCCGGCAACGGCGGCGCGAGCGCACCCGTCACGACGTACGGCTCGACGGTAACTTGGTCGTGCGGCGCGGGCTACGGCCTCGTCGGTGGCGGCACCGGCACCTGTCAGGCCAACGCCACGTGGACAACCGCGCCGACCTGCACCACGGACTGCGGCACGCTCACGGCGCCAACGAACGGCGGCGTCACGTACAACCCCAACACGTTGCTGAACGGCGTCGCGAACTACACTTGCAACGCGAATGCGACGATGAACGGGGCCGCGACCCGCACGTGTTCGGCCGCCGGCTGGTCGGGCGCTGCGCCTACGTGCACGGTGGTACCGGTGTACTGCGACGTCGTCTACCACTTGTCCACCGGCGCGACGCAGTACGGCAGCTTCCACGTGTACGTCAGCGGCGTACCGATCGTTGGCTCAGTCAACAAGACTGTGTCGGTCGGACAGCACACGCTGACGCCTGCGTACGGCAATAACCCGTACACGACGATGCCTGATCCACTGACGGTCGCTGGCTATCCGCAAGGTTGGGCGCGCATTCGTTACCCGGCCAACGCAGCGGGCACGGCACCGATGGCGGGCGCGGTCAGCTTGATCGAGCTGTACCTGCCGGTAAATAGCAACAACCTGGCGATGACCGGCTTTGGCCCCAACGTCACCATTGGCCTCGACGGCACGGCGGGCGTGTTCCAGACCACCACGACGGGCTGCACAGCCCCCGCGACGCGCTGCCTTGCCCTGGACGGCACGGGCGCGCCGATTCTGCAGCGCAACTGCACGCCGGTCGCCACTGGCTCCGTCGTCGGCCAAACGCTCAGCTGGGATCAGTGCAGCATCGTCGCACCGGCGGGCAACACGGGCACGCCCGCTGGCACGCAGATGACCTTCACGACCGACCAATCGGTCGCTGGTGCGGGCGATGTCGGTTGCGTGTCGAACATGTCCGCGTACGGCGGCGTGAAGTGCGTCTCTGGCGGCTTCGCTGGCTGTAACGCGGCGGGCACGTTGACGACCTCGCCGACGTCTTCCGTGTGGGACGAGAAGCTGCCGTCCGCGACGCTTAGTTCGACGGCGTACGCGACCGCGACGCTGACGATTCCGGAGTTCATCATCCCGGAAGGCAGCGCGACGACATACCTCGGTGCGCGCGTGACCAACGCGGTCGTCTCGACGGTCCAGTGCGGCACCCTCGCGAACTTGAAGTGCAACGTGCAATAGGCGAACGGCTGCTACCCCAAATTGCAAATCCGTTCCGGGTTCGTGATTTGGGGTACGCCAGCAGCGGCTGCTGCGCCCCCATTTGGCGTTCTAGCGGATTTCCAGCGCGAGCACGGACAACCCAAGTAGCCGGTTGTCCGTGCCGAGCCCCGCTTCATCGGGTCGCTGCGGCCGCGCCAGGTGCAGGTCGATGCGCCAGTCCGACTCCATCGCCACATCCGCAGGCACGGGGAGGCTGTAGCGGTCGCGCTTGGCGACGACCAGGTCGCCCACGTGGACACCGTTCACGGCGACGGCGACCTGCTGCGGCTGCGGCGGTCGACCGAGAAACGGCGCCATTTCCAGCGTCAGCGTTCGCGCCTGAGCCACCCGCGGCAGTGCAAGCTGGATGCTCGCTTCCTGCGCCATGGTCCACGTCGCGCCCGCCTCCGGATTCGCCCAACCGCGCAGCAGGTACGGCTGCACGCCGCCCTGCTCCGTGAACGCCAGCCGCGTGCCAGGTTGGTACGGCGCGATAGGCTGCCACAGCCCGGCCAGAAACTCCGCACGTTCCCAGTTCCACATCCGCGCGAACTCGCTTTCCGGGTGCGGCCACGTGTGCCAACGCCACGTCTCGGTGTTCCACGCGCCATCGACGTGCAGCGCGAGCGCCAGGAGCGTCGACACGCCGAGTGCGGTCGGCATCCAGGGCTGCGGCGGTTGGGTCGCCCGCGCGGTGCGCCAAGCAGCCAGCGCGACGATGAGCAGCAAGGCGAAGATCGGCACGAGATCCGTAAGCAACCGCGGACCGTACGAACCGCCGCCCGTCCACATCGGGTTGGCAGAAATCAGCACCCAGTGCACAAGCGCGTAGCCCAGCGCCATCACGACGAGCCGCGGCTGCGGCAACGTCGCGCGATAACGCGTCAAAAGCACGCCGACGGGCACAAGCCAAGCGCAGTAGAGAAGCAGGCCGCGCTGCGGACTCGCGAGGTTGCCGGCCAACGCTTGGAGAAACGCTGGATTGCCCAGCGGGTGCCGGTAGTAGGCCGGCAGCGGGTGCCCCCAGATGCTGTAGGACCACAGCCAGAACGGCGCGAGCCACGCGAGCACGGTCAGACCAAAACGCAGCGGCAATGGTTGAAAGACGAGCAGATGCCAAGGTCGCGGCGTCGTTCGGCGGACGTGATCGAGCAGGTACAGCCCGGTGGCGGCGACAGCGAGGCTGAAGCTCGGACGAATCAGGTACAGCAGCGCGCCAAGTGAGCCCAGAAGCACCGGCGAAACCGGGCGCCCCAGCCCCAGCCGCCGCAGGTGCAACAGCAACAGCGTCAGGACCAGAACGCCCCAAGTATGGCTCCACAGCGCGCGACTTGCCGTGCTGAGCAACGGCGAGCCCAGACCGACGACCACCATCACGCCCAGCGTCCACGGCAGCGGTAGCCAGGTGCGCGCCAGAAGCCCGATGAGCAGCACCGTCACTGCCGTCAGGATCGCGGCGATGCTGTGCTGGACACGTTCTTCCAGCCACGGCGCGTAACGGCCGCTCGGCCCCAGAACCGACTCGCCCAGCGACTCGCGCCACGCCAGCAGCGGCACGGTGAGCAGCGGCGTACCGGGCGGGTAGTGAGAAACGGTGTGGCCATTCACCACATCCAGCTGATATGGCCCCTGCGGCAGTTCGTACGCGTCCAGCAGCAGCGTCTGGTGGTGCAGCGCTGCGTGGCTGGCCAGCAGCGTGTAGCGCGAATCCGCCAGTTGGGTCACCGGCGCAACGGTGTAGAGCCAGCCCAAAAGCGCGGCGAGAAGCACAAGCATCGCGTGGCTGGAAACGCCTTGCGGCTTGGGATTGCTGCGCTTTTGCACTACTCCACCACGATCCCGTGCTTTTGCAGGAGCCCGATGACGCCGTACACGGAAAATTTGGCGCGACGCAACCGGTTGCGCTCCGGGTCGATGGAAAAACCTTGTGCGGTGCGAAAATCCGCGCTTTCCAAGTTCGTCTGGGCAAAAAGCGCGCCCGTGAGGACGCATTCGTCAAATACGGCGGCAAAAAGGTCCGCGCCAGAAAAATCGGCTTCCGTGAGCGAACAGCGGATGAACCGCGTTTTCTTGATCTTCAGCTTCTCGAAAATCGCGTAGTCGAGGAGGCAGTCTTCGAAGCCAAAGGACGTGAAGTCGCGGTCGCCGGAAAAATCCGCGCCGGTGAGCTTGCAGCCGACGAAGTGCGCGTCGCGCAGGACGGCTTCGCGGAACTTGACCATGGCGAAGTTGCAGGCGTCAAAGCGGCAGTCGTGCCAGGTTGTGCCGGTGACGTCGGCGCCGGAGAAGTCACAGCCGATGAAGGTGCATTTCTCAAATTCCGCGTCGGCGAGCGACAACGCGGCGGCTTCGGCAGCGGAAAACGTGCGATTGAGGTACGGCGATGCGTCCACGCGGGCCTCCGTCGGCGATGCCGATTGCGTGGGAGGCTATGCACGGCGAGGGGCTGCGTCAATGTGCCAGGCGGACGGCCGTGGAAATGGCCGCGATTCAGCGCTGCGGCGTGGCCTTGACTGCCCCACACGCTGCGCCACACTCACGGCCTTGGACTGGAGGAGCCGAAGATGGTCGAGACGCCGCACCCACCGCGCGAGCCCATCGTGGTGTTTCGCTCCGACCGCCAGCTCACGCTGCGGTTTGTGACCCTCGTTTGCCTCATTCCCGTTCCTTTGACGACTTGGCTCCTGACCTTGCCGCCCACCTGGGACGACACGCCGTTTGGCCCGCTGTTCTGGTGGGTTCTGCCGCTGTGTGGTCTGGCGCTCGCGGCAACGCTGCCGGCCTCGCTGTTTCTGCTCCACGACCGCTACGTGATTCAGTTGGAGCGCCTCCCAACCGGACTTTGGCGACTCCAGACGTTCCTGCTCTGGGGCCAACGCACGCGCGAACTGGACCTCGATGCCATGATCGGCGCGCAGTTACGGGAGCACGAAGGCCGGTTTGACGCGACGGAAGTGCCGAGCGTGAACGCGCCGTGGTTGGAAGCCAAACTCGTGACTGGCAAGCAACTGATCTTCGACCGCCAAGGCAGCGCGCCTCAAGGCTGGGAAGCGCTGCGCGGGGTGCTGGGACGTGAAAAGAAGGTTAAACCCCGAAAGCGTTAGCTGCTGACCTGTTGTGAATACCGTGCTGGAGTCAGTCAGACCTGTTGCATCTCGCACCGGGACTTCGAGCGCGCATCTCCGGTGGCGCACCGCGGTGGCGGCGGCTCTGACGTGGGAATTCGGTCAGCGTGTCGAGGTGGACGTGGAAGCGGGCAGCCACTTCACAAGCGTCCGGTAGAGGATCGCGGGCTCGACCGGCTTGGAGAGGAAGTCGTTCATCCCCGCCGCCAGACACTTGTCGCGGTCCTCGGCGAACGCGTTCGCCGTCATTGCGAGAATCGGGGTCTTTGCACCATTTGGCAGCGCGCGAATCGCCCGCGTTGCCTCCAGACCGTCCATCTCCGGCATCTGCATGTCCATCAGAATCAGCGCGTACGCCCGCTCCTGCGCGTGCCGCACGCCGATGAGGCCATTCTCAGCCACGTCGACGGCAAGCCCGACGTTGCCCAGCAGGCTCAGCGCAACCTCCTGGTTGATGGGATCGTCTTCCACCAGCAGCACGCGGATCCCGTGCGAGTGGGCGAGCAGGTGCGCTTCCGCAGCGCCGACACCCATCGGGTCGTCAGCCACCGGGTCGTCATGACTCTTGCCCAGTCGCACAGTCAGCCAGAAATGGCTCCCCACGTTCAACGTGCTCTCAACGCCCACCTCGCCGCCCATCAACTCCGCGATGTGCCGCGTAATCGCCAGTCCCAAGCCTGTGCCACCGAATTTGCGCGTCGTCGAGCTGTCCGCCTGCTCAAAGGTCTGGAAGATCCGCCCCAGCTGGTCCGGCGCGATGCCAATGCCGCTGTCTGCCACGTCAAACCGCAGCAGGTAGCCCTCGGCCGTCTCCTCCAGCACGCGCCCGGTCACCGTGATGTCGCCGTGCTCCGTGAACTTCAGCGCGTTGCCGACGTAGTTGATGAGCGCCTGCGACAATCGCCCCGCATCACCGCGCAGCGCGAGCGGCATCCCGGACATTGAGACGCGCAGCCGCAGCCCCTTCGCCGCGATCGCCTGCCCCAGGACCGAGGTCATGCCACGCAGCACCACGGCGAGGTCAAAATCCTTGTCTTCGAGCGACAACTTGCCCGCTTCCACCTTGGCAAGGTCCAAAATGTCGTTGATGACGCCCAAGAGGTGCTTGCCCGACGCCTCGATTTTCTCTAACTGGCGCGCTTGCTGGGTGGTCACCTGCCCGCGACTCAGGAGGTAGACCAGCCCCAAAATGCCGTTCAGCGGCGTGCGGATCTCGTGGCTCATGTTGGCGAGAAACGCGCTTTTGGCCAACGTTGAGGCCTCCGCCGCCTCTTTGGCTTGCAGCAGGACCAGTTCCGCTTCTTTGCGCTTCGTAATGTCGACGAGGAACGTGATAAAGCGCCCGCTGTGACCGTCTTTGGCTGGCAGGTAATACAACGCGATATCAACGGGGATCAACTTTCCCATCTTGGTGCGGATGTCCGCGTCGAATCGCGTCTGGCCGCGGGCGCGCAGGTCTGGGGCCAGCTTGGCAAAGCCCCCGGCGGCAACCGGCGGTGCGAAGTCCGCAACGTTCAGCGTCACCATTTCGGCGCGCGTGTACCCCAGCATCTCGGCGGCAAATTTGTTTGCGTACTCCACGGCACCCGTTTCGGCATCCACCCAGTGAATGCCGATCGCCACAGAATCCAGGGCAAATACCGTATCCGACAGGCGGTGATTCGCCGCGCGCAAATCGACCGTTCCTTCCTGAACCAACTGCGCGAGTTGGTGCCGCTGTCCGTCGAGTCTTGCTGCGTCCCGCGAACGCACCATGATATCGCGCGACGCGTTAAACAGCGCCGCGCGACCGTCCAACTCGAACGGCGCGCCGCTGACTTCAACGTCAAAAACCGAGCCATCCTTGCGCCGATGCCGGGTCTCAAATTGTGAGCGCCCGTCGCGATCAAATTGCGTGTCCAGAATCGCGCGGAGCGCTTCCGGAGTAAACCCGTCGTCCCACAGTGACACGTGCGCCCCGATCAGCTCCTCGCGTGTGTAACCCAGCATCGCGCAAAACGAGTCGCTCACCTCGATCGCGTGTCCCGTTCGGTCCAAAATGTGAACGCCATCGCTCGCTTTTCGCACGAGGACGTGGCTCCTCTCGCGTTCACGGTCCAAGGCCAAAATGGCCAGGTCGCGTTCCTTCACGTGGTCGGTGAACGCCGGCGGTGGAATAGGAGCGCGGGCAGCCGTCACCGAGCGTAGGACGACGGTGAAGAAGGCTGCCGAAGCGAGAACGAAAAAGGCCGCTCTGGCCGCAGGAAACAACCCGAAAGACTGCTGCGCTTGCGGGCTCAGCAGCAGGTATTCAGAACCGACGATCCATAGGAATCCGAGGAGGACATACGCCCCGTTGGATTGTAAAATGAACCGGTCGTGCGCCGTTCGTTTCATGCACCTTCAAGGCTGGGGAATCCACAGCAACGCGGACTGGTCTCGATGAAGACCGGCGCTCGCGGTCAGTCTGCTCGCAGCCTAGCAAAGGGCAAGACGATCTTTCGGTCGTTCACTGGTTGAAAAAGCTAAGGGTGCCAACCGACGACTGCGACGCGTGAAGTCAACGCCGCGACTTCCTGATGGTACCGAGGTTCGAGGGCGCGGCGTTGCACCAACACCGGATCCGTCACCGTCAGCGGCAGCAGGCTTTGGTTGATGACCCACGCGAACGGCTGAATCTCCGCACGCGCGAGGTCGCGCTGGAGCTGTGCGGCCTCGTGCACAGGCGTCGCCTCCGGCAGCGTCACGAGCAACACCCGCGTGTAGAGCGGATCGCGCAGGCGCGGCAGGAGGCGCGTCACTTCGGGCGGCGCTTCACCGGCCGTACGCAGGACCTCGCGGTGGTAGGACTCCGCCGCGTCCAGAAGCAGCAGCGTGTGCCCCGTCGGCGCAGTATCGATGACGACAAAGCCAGCCGCACCCTGGTCCACGATCCGCGCAAAGGCGCGAAACACGGCGATTTCCTCTGTGCAAGGCGAGCGCAGGTCTTCTTCCAAGAGCGCGCGCCCGGCCGTATCGAGATCCTTGCCCGCGATATCAAGCACTTCCTGCCGGTACGCCGCAGTCTCCACCGCCGGATCAATCCGGCTCACGCGAATCCCCTGGACCGGCGCGCCCATCGTGTCGACCACGTGCGCCGCCGGATCGGTCGTCGTCAGGTGCACCGCGTGACCGAGTTGCACCAACTGCCGCGCCACCTCAATCGCGACGCTGGTCTTGCCCACGCCACCTTTGCCCATCGTCAGAATCACGCCGTGCCCCGGAGCCGCCAGATCCGGCAGCAGCGACGCGAGCGTGTTCAGCGTCACAGGCTTCGGCGGCACAAAGAGCGCGCGGAGTGCGGCGATGCCGACGAGGCCAAAAGGCAGGAGCGGCAAGCGATGCGTCGGCAGCACGCGCAGACCGTCGGGCATCGCCGCGAGCGCGTCCAGGCCGCGTTTTTCCAAAGCCAACGCGATGGAATCATGCCGTTCCGTCGCGGTGAACAGCGCATTGAGCACCAGTTCCACGTGCGTCAAACCGAGGTGCGCGAGTTCAGCGCGCGTCCGTTCAGCCTCGCGCAATGCCGTCGTTTCCGCGCGGGAAACCAGCACGAGCGCAGTCTTTTCACCGTCAATCAGCATCGCCCGCGAGGCGTCATACAACTTCTGCTGCGCCTGCAAACCAGCCAGTGGCCCCAGACAAGACGTCCCGCCGACATTGGACTCCAGAAAACCGGTCCACGCCGCGGGCAGCTCCAGGAGCCGCAGCGTGTGGCCAGTCGGCGCTGTGTCAAAAATGACGTGGTCAAACTGCGCGGTCGCCGCGGGATCGCCGAGAATCTTGGAAAACTCGTCAAAAGCCGCGATTTCTACCGTGCAGGCGCCGGAAAGCTGCTCTTCCATGCTGCGAATCGCCGCGACCGGCAAAATCCCGCGGTACGGGCCAACGACTTTCTCGCGGTACGCGAACGCCGCGGCTTCTGGGTCAATGTTCAGCGCCTGCAAGTTCGCGACGTTGGCCACGTCAACCGGGGTCGACACCAACGCCGTCTCCAGTACTTCATCCAGATTCGACGCGGGATCCGTACTCACGAGGAGCACGCGAAGTCCGCGATCCGCGAGCGCTATCGCCGTCGCACAGGCCACGCTTGTCTTGCCAACGCCGCCTTTGCCAGTGAAGAAGAGATGCCGCGGTGGGCGTTGCAGAAGGTCCATCACAAACCGCCGATCAGGACGCGCAGGCGCCGCAGTGTCCGGGTTTCAACGCAGTAACAGATGCGGGGACCGTCGATTTCACCGCGAATCAAGCCGGCGTCCTTCAACACCTTGAGGTGCTGCGAGACGGTCGATTGCGCCAAAGGGATTTGGTCGACGATTTCACCACAAACGCATGACTCACGGTTCGTCAGCAGGCGTAGAATCTGTACGCGTACGGGATGACCGAGTGCTTTGGCGAGCGCGGCGAGTTCCTCATCGGCGTCGGAACTCTCCAGCAGCCGCAGGTCGGGCGGGAGGTCAACAGGGGGGCAGCAGTCGTTTGTCATCGGGCACTCCTTATCGCAAAGTCACGATAGGACGCGGGCCGGGGCGTGTCAACCCGTGCGAAGGAGCCTGCTGAAGCGCCAACATTGACACACGCGCCCGGAGTGCTATCGTCTTTCAGCGATGACTGCGGCTATCGCCGCTCGCGCTTCACCACCGTTCGGGAGTTTTCCATGACCACCTCCGTCCAAGTCTTCGACCCCGCGATGTGCTGCTCCACCGGCGTTTGCGGTCCGAGCATTGACCCGGCACTCATGCGCTTTGCCGCCGACCTGGAATGGCTGGGCGAGCAAGGCGTACACGTGCAACGCTTCAACTTGTCGCAAGAGCCCGCGGCGTTCGCAGCGCAGCCGATTGTGCTGAAGGCCATTGAAGTGCAAGGGGAAAGCGCCCTGCCGGCGATCCTCGTCGGCGGCGTGTTGAAGAGCACCGGCGCGTACCCGTCACGCGAGCAATTGGCCGCTTGGGCAGCCGCGCCCGCTTCGGAAAAGCCGGTTGTCGCCAAGGGCGGCTGTGGCTGCGGTCCCACGGGCTGCTGCTGAGCGAGGGCGACGTGAAAATTCAGGTCTACGGCACCGGCTGCACGCCGTGCAAAATCATGCTGGCCAACGTGCAAGAGGCCGCGCGGCAGTTGAATCTCGCCGATCCGGTTGAGCACATGACGCGGATTCAGGACATGCTGGCGGCGGGCGTTTCCGGCACGCCGGCGCTGGCGATTGACGGCGAACTGAAGGTCGTGGGCAAGGCGCTCGACGTGCCGGCGATTGTGGCGTTGCTGCGCGCGCAGTGACGTCAAAGGAGCGAGCGATGTCAGTCAAGTCAGTCGCGGGAATCCTGATTGTGGGTGCCGTCGTCCTCGTGCCACTTTGGCTGAAGCGCCCGTCGGCTTCTGAGCCTGCAGCGCCGCGTACGATTGCTGCCACGCCGGTTGTCCATCCCGCTGCGCCAGCCGCTGCGCCTGCCCCACGGGTGCTGCCGCGTTTTGTGGACATTGGCACGACGAGCTGCGCGCCGTGCAAGGTCATGATGGGCGTCCTTGCGGAGTTGGAGCAGCGCTACCCGGATTCGCTCAAGGTCGAGTTCATCAACAGCCACGACAACCCGGACATCGCTGAGAAGCTGAACATTCAGGCGATTCCGTCGCAGATCTTCTACTCGCCGGGTGGTCAGGAGCTTTTCCGCCACACGGGCGTGATGCGGACAGACGCTGTCGTGGCCAAGTGGAAAGAACTGGGACTCATCCTGCCAGAACCCAAGGCAGCGCGATGACCGTCAACGACATCGTCTTTCAGCTCACGGACGCCGTCAGCGGCACGCCGGCCATCGCGCTGGGCGCGTCGCTTTTGTGGGGCGTCATCAGCGTGCTCTTGAGCCCGTGCCACCTCGGCACCATTCCGCTCATCGTCGGCTTTGTCGGCTCTGGCCAAAACACCACGCGCGGTCGCGGCGCGGCGCTGGCGTTTTCATTTGCTGGCGGCATGTTGCTGGCGATTCTGCTCGTGGGCTTGGTCGTCTTCTGGCTCGGTCACGCGCTCACGTCGTTCGGTGCGGCGAGCAACTACCTCATCGCCGCGATCTTCCTTCTGGCCGGACTGAACCTCGTCGGCATCATCCCCATGCCGGAAAAAGGTTTGTCGTTGAGCGGCAATAAGGGCAAGGGACTCTTCGCCGCCGCGAGCATCGGCCTGCTGTTGGGCATCGGCCTATCGCCCTGCACGTTCGCCTTCATCGCCCCGATTCTGGGCGCCACGGCCGGCAGCGCGGCGCGGGATCCGGCGTTGAGCGTTGGAATGTTGGTCGCGTTCGGCATCGGCCACTGCGGCGTCATCGGCGGCGCGGGCTCGTCCACGGAATTCGTGCAGCGGTATTTGGACTGGAATGAAGGGTCCAGGACGGTGCAAATCGCCAAGTTTGTCTGCGGCGTGTTGGTCTTGGTGGCAGCCGCGGTGCTGGTGTATTTGGCGTGAGGGACGGGGCGAGCAGATGCTCGTTCGGGGCGAATCCCCGCAAGCGGGGACCGAGCTCTATCCTTCGCGGTCCGGCTGGCGCCGACGCGAAGGACGGAGCCACCTGCGGTGTCTCCGCCCATCCGGGTAACGATCTCTTTCGCATGGTGCCCGCTGCCCAGTCGGCAGTCCCCAAGCGACTCGCTGCGCTCGTGCACGCGGCCCGTGGAAACGGCGCCAGCGGGCGAGGGGCCCAACGCCTCGCGCCGAGACGCGCATCGCGTCTCGGTCGCAAACGTCCGACGTTTGCGATTGGCGACCCGGTCCCCGCGTCAGCGGGGACGCCCCCAAGAAACCCCAACGCGCCGCATCGCCCCGTCCGCTACTTCTTCCCCGGCGTCAGGTTCCGATACAGCGCCCACGGTCCCTTCCGCACGACCAACTCCACGTTGCCGCGCTGCGCGCCAAAGGGATTGCGGTTCACGTTTGCGTCGCGGATCAGGAAGTAGTCGTACCAGAAGCCGTGTTCGGCCATCGTGAACACTTCGGGCGTCCACTCAAACCGCGGTGGAACCTTGGGCGGACCGCCTTCGTCGGGGAACAGCACGGGCGATTGAGGGAAGTTGGCAAACGAGAAGTTGGCCATGCCGCCGCGTTCAACCGTGTAATACTGGCCAAAATGCAGGAACGCGGGCCACTTCATCACGGCGCTTTGCGGCTGGTAGATGAGTGAAATGAGCTTCTTGCCGCGATCGGCTTGAGCCAGAACTTCGCGAATCGGACCGGCTTCTTCGGTGAACTTCCGCGCGCGGTCGGCGTGCGTAAACGACATTGCGAGTGCCAGAATCGTCGCAGGAATCACGAGCGTGAATGTGCGAAACGGCGTGGACGTGCGCGCCAAAGCGGGCAAAGCGAGGAGCGCGACCGCGGGCACGAGGCGGTCGGAGATGGGCCAGATCCACTTGTAGGAAATCGGACAGGCGATGTAGATGAGAAAGGACGTGACGAGGAGCGCTTCAGGCACATGCGCGCGGAGCGTGTCGCGGGCGGACAGCTTGGAGCGATTCACTGCGGCGCGACCGATGGTCCACGTGAGCGCGAGAATGGTGATCCAGGCGATGAGGATTTTTTCATCGGCGTCGTCCGGGTAGGCGTCCAGCAGAAACTCCGGGAACGAGGTGAAGCGCTCCAGAATCGGCTTGAAGCGGATGTCCGCCGGCGCGACGTTGCGACCGCCAAGACCTTTGTGCCACTCGTCGGCGCCGGCCAAAATGAGCGACTGCCGCGTCCACCACAGCATCGCCAGCGCGGGCGGTCCCATGTGCAGCGACTGCCGCCACCAGTGCCGCGGATGCACGCCGCGCGCGCCCAGCAGCACGGTCATGCCCGCGAGCGCGCCGTACAGGATGAAGGCGATGGCGTGGTCGTAAAAAAGCAGCAGCGTCACCAGCGTGAGACCCAGCCAGCCGCGCCAGGAGAACGATTCCAATTCGTCTTGCAGGAGCGCGAGCCCCCAGAAGACCAACGGCAAAGCCGTGACGTAGTTGGCAAAACCCATGAAGAGAAACGGATTGTAGACAAATGGCGCGGCCAACAGCGCCACGCGTGGATCGCGGCCATGCGCGCGCAGGAGCGCCGCCAACGACAGCGGCAGACCGACGGCGTAGAGGGAAAAGACCACGCGCGCGGCGGTTTCGAGCGGCATGAGGTAGGTCAGCCAGTCGACAAGGAAGTACCACGCGAGGTACTGCGTGCGGCCCAGCTCGATGCCAAAGTAGTGCGAAACGCCGAAGGTCGGGTCGTTGTAGGAATGCAGCACGCGCACGGTGGCGAGGTGCTGCGGCAGGTCCATGAACGGCAGGAGGCCGGAGGCCCAGAGCGGCCAGACGCACGCGGTGAGGACAAGCAGCCAGGCCAGTGCGGTCAGCGGCTCGTTGCGGGCGCGGGTGAGAAGGGACGGAAGCGGCACGGGCGAGGTCCTTGCGGCAAGGGTGGCGGAGGATACATGACGGCGGATTGGGTGGAAAGGGACGGGTCGACAGCCCGCACGGCGGTTACGGGCCGAGGCTGTGGCACGCGAACTCAGGAGTCCTGTCATCCTGAGCACGTTGGTGACGAAGGATTTCAGCAGCCAACCACAATTTCTGTCTCCTCCTATCTGCATCTTTCAGCGAATGCTCCGCGCAACTCGCCGCGCGTGTACAACAGTCTGGTACAAGCCCCGCTTCGCCTGGCAGTTGCCTTTTCCTCCCCAATCTCCGCACACTCGCACAGCACACGACTCCCAGACCGGAGGCCCCACGTGAAACGCGTCCAATGGCTCGAACTCGAAGACATCCCCGCCCTGCCCGCGGTCATCCGCGATGGCGGCACTGACCTCCTCGACCTTGGCTTTGCCACGATGGGCTTCTACAACGGCGTCGTCCCGCACTTGGCCGCGCTCCTGACCGAACGGCGCGCAACGGACGTCGTCGACCTCTGCTCTGGCGCGGGCGGCGGCACCCTGCTCTTGCGCGAGGCGCTGCGCAACGCCGGGCAAAGCCCGACCTTCACGTTCACCGACCGCTTTCCCAACGCAGCCGGCATCGCCAAGGTCGCGGCGCTGGGCGACCCGAAGACGCGCTATCTGCCCGATCCCGTCGACGCGATGGACGGCGGCGGCGATCGCCCCGGTGTGCGGACCATGTCGAGCGCACTCCACCATTTCCCGCCCGAGGCCATCGCGCAGCTCGTGGGCGGCATCGTCGCGCGCGGAGAGCCGCTGGCGTTCTTTGACGTGGCGGGCGATGCGAACCTGCGCAAGATGCCCGCGCTGTTTGCGCCCGTCGCGATGATTTTCAATTTCTCCGTGCTGTTTCTTGTCGCGCTGCTGACCACGCCGCTGGTCCGGCCATTCCGCCTGAGTCGCTTGCTGCTGACCTACCCGCTGCCGCTCATTCCGTTTCTCTTCGGTTGGGACGGGACCGTTTCCGCGTTGCGTGCGTACTTGCCCGAAGACCTTCTGGCCATCGCGCAGTCGGTGCCCGGCGCGGAGACGTACACGTGGAGCGCGGGTGTCGCGGGGAAGGCGCTGTACCTGACCGGCGTGCCGACCCATCGCTAACGCAAGCGACTACTCTACCGCCCGAAGCGGCGGCTCACCCTCAACCACCTTGCGAATGTGCACAGGCACGTACTTGTGAAACGGCGTCCGCGAAATCGCGTCGCAGTGCCCGCCTGAAGTCAGCCGGTTCAGCTCCGGGCCAATCGGCGCGCTGCCATTGTAGCGCTGGCCGTAGCCGTGCGGCAGCGTGACCATGCCGCGGCGCACGGAATCGTCGACTTGAATGACGACCTCGATACTGGCGCGCTCGGAGGTACACACCGCGCTTTCGCCATCGACCAGCTCCAGCGCAGCGGCATCGTCCGGGTGCATGCGCATCGCGCCGTGCGGGTCGACCTTGCGCCACGCCGGATCGCGGTAAATCTGGTTGGCGTTGTAGCCCCGGCGTTCGCCTGCCATGAGGATGAAAGGCGCGTCGGCACCCGGCGCAATCTCGTCCTGGAGCGCCGCCCATTCGCCAAGCATCTCCGGAATCTCCAGATGGATCCGACCGTCTTTGTGTTTGATGAAGCGCCACGTGTCGGCGAATTCGTGGCGGCTCATGACCATGCCTTCGCACTTGGCGAGGATGGTGTGAAAGAAACCACTGCCCGCCGTCAGGCGATTGCCCGTGTGACCAGCGCGCTTGACCGCCGCGTAGTGATCGTTGGCGTAGCCTATCGACAGCGGCAAAAGTGGCGCGGCCGCAGCCAGACCATTTGGCAGCGCGCTGCCCAACGTGCGGTAGACAATCGACGCGGCGAACGGCGCCCACTCCGGATGCCGTGCCAGCGTCGCGCCGACCGCCGCCATGTAGCCCAGATGCCCCGACGCCTGCGGCTCCAGCCGCGCGATGCGTTCCAGCACCGGGAAGTGCTGCGGAATCAGCGCCATCTTCTCCAGCAGCCGCGTGTAGATCTCCGGCTCCGGCAGCGACTCGCCCAGGGGCGCAAACAGCGGATGCCGCAGGTGAAACGCGTTTTGCGGAAATTCCAGATTAAAGCCCGTCGCCTCGCATTTCTCAAATTGCGACGCCGCCGGCAACACGTAGTGTGCCAAGCGCGCCGTCTCGGTCAGCGCGACGTCGACAACAACGAGCAGTTCCAGCGTCTTGAACGCGCGCTCGTAGGCCTGCGAATCGGCAAAGGTCAGCACCGGATTAGCGCTGTCGACGAAAATGGCGCGCACACGGTTCTCGCCCGTGTGTTCAATTTCATCCGGCAGGATATTCGGCGGGTAGATACCACCAATCGGGTGCATCCCATGGTGCGCGGTGCGCTTGAGCGTGCGACCGTCCTTGCGCGCGCGCTCGTCTGTGTGGCCGAGAATGGGCAGGAGGAAGGAATGCAGGTTGTTGCCGCCCTGACGGCCGAAATTGCCCGTGATCAGGTACAGCAGCTTCTCCAGATAGCCGTTCAGCGTCGTATGTAGGCTCTGCTGCAGGCCTAGATCGATGCGCACACACGCCTTTTTCGCCGTGGCAAAACCGCGCGCCACGCGTTGGACATCCGCCAGCGGCACATCCGCGCGCGCCGCGTACTCGGCGATGGGAACGGCGCGCAGAGCTTTCTCCACGACCTCAAAACCGGTGCAGCGCTGCGCCAGAAATTCCCGGTCGTGCAGCCCCTCCTGCACGATGATGGCCAGCATCGCGCTCATCAGGTAGGCGTCGGTCCCCGGCTTGACCTGCAGGTGGATGTCCGCCTGCTTGGCCGTCTCCGTGCGCCGCGGATCGATGACAACCATCGTGCGGTTCGGGTCCTTGCGCAGCTCCCGCAGCGCGTCGCGGGCGTTGGCAATGCCGTGCGACTCAAACGGATTGGTGCCAATAAACAGCACGTAGTCGGCGTGCTCCACGTCCTCCGTCGTGTGGCACGTCTGGCGGCCAAATAGCCGACCATTCAGCCAGAAATCACCGGTCTTCTCCTGCCCCAGCGCGTTATAGGCGTAGCGGCTTTTCATCGCCGCGAGAATCTGCCGGCTGTAGGCGCCGCCCAAGTGATTGCCCTGCCCGCCGCCGCCGACAAACGCGAACGCGTCGCCGCCGTGCGCCTTGCGGATGGCCAGAAGCCGCCGGGCGATGTCGGCGAGCGCTTCATCCCAGCTGACGCGGACAAAGCTGCCGTCGTCCTGGCGCTTGAGCGGGTGCTGCAGGCGGTCGGCGTGCTTCTGGTAGTGGCTCAGCCGCGCGGCTTTTTGGCAGAGATAGCCTTTGGAGACCGGGTTGTCGTCGTCGCCGCGGATGCGGGTGAATTGGCCGTCGGCGATTTCCACCGTGAGGCCGCAGTTGCGCGAGCAGAGGATGCAGGCGGTTTTGTGGTGGGTGGCGGGGGTTGGTGCGGGCATTTTGGGGCCTTTTGACGCGCCGGGGCGATGGGTAAGTGTCGGGAGTGTGCGCTGGTGTGCGGGCGCGGGGCAAGGTGGCCGGGTAGGTTCGTCCGGTTCCGCCAAGGACACACCAGATCCCGCTATCACCGCGACGCCTCCACCCACAACCCAAGCGCGATCCCCCCACCTCCGTCAGTCCGGCACCCGCAACGCAACCGCGATCCAGCCACCACACCGACGGAGGTGCCCACAACGGAACCGCGATCACCCCACTGCCGCCGGTCCTGTGGCCACATCGGCTTCCTGCGCCTTGGACTTCCCTGCTGCCTGCACCTGCGCCAGCACCGCGCGCACCACATCGCGACGACCGGGGAACTTGGTCAGGATGCCGATCTCCGTCGTCGCCGTCAGCGCGTCCACAGCGGTCACCTGCTTGGCGCGCGGGATGTCGAGCAGCAGCGCCGCCTCCTGGGCCTTGTCGCGCTCGGCGGCGGCGCTCGTCAGCGCGGCGGTCGCGGTCTTCAACGTCGCCAGGGACTTGGTCAGGTCGGGATGTGCGAGCGCCGCGCCCTTGGCGAGGATCAGCTCCGCCGCTGCAGTGGCGCGCGCCGGGCCGAGGTTGCGCAGCTCCTTGGCGACGAGCGGACCAAACAGCGACGCATACGGCTCTTCCTTGTCCGTCTTACCCGCCGCGAGGAACGCGCGCCCGGAGAGATCGCCGACCGCCGCATCCCACGCCACGTCGCGCACGGCGACCTTGCGCTGGGCGCCGAGCAGCGTCCAGCGGGTCTCGTCACGCGTCTGCCGCGCCTTGAGCAGCCCGTCGCGCAGCTTGTGCCAAGGCCCGGCCAACGCGGCCAACTCCGGCGTGGCCTCCAGCACGGCGATGACGCCGCAGACGTGGTCGAGGAGCGTGTCCAGAGAAGCGGAAGCGGGGAAAGCGTAGCTCATGCGTGACTCCGAAAGCGGATTGGAAACAAGGCGCCAAGCGAAAGTGCCGACGCCGCAGCACACGGGGAAAACCATCGCGCTGGATGGGGTCGTGTCAAGTTTTGGCCAAGTTCGCACGTCGTGCGTGCAGGTGTGCGGGCACGGCATTCAGGAGTTCGTCGAACAGTGCGAGCAGGACTTCACACGTACGTCGAAATCTTCAGCCCCGACCAGAAGCTCCTGGCGGTCAACAGCGACATCGCGGGGGAAACTGAGTACGGTCCAGACGGCAGCGTGAGCCACTCCAGCCAGTGCTGGGGCGCGCAGGCGAGTGGGCACGCCGCGAAGTGGTATTGAGGTGAGTGCGGGAGCGACCTTCGCTGGCGAGCTCAGGCACTGATGCGCAGGATAATTGTCGTTTTGCAGCGAATGCTCCGCGCGACTGGCAGCTCGTGTACCCGCGTCTGGGACTGGACCCGCTTCGCCTGGCGCGACTCGGCCCGGTTCGGCGCGAACACTGCGGATGCGTTCGTGTTTTTTTGGAGATCGGCACCTCGGTTGACAACCAACTCGTCCTTCACTAATTTCTCGCGCGTTCCTGAGAGCCCACTTCGGGCGAAAATCTGCAGAGCAACTCACCGTGTCGCTGTAGTCGATCCGTTGATCGTCACCCGACACGCTGCCAGCGACCGCTGGCAAAGGGAAGGACCGATGAGATCACGTGGAAAAGTGTCTGTTCAAGCCTCCACCTCCCTTGGGCAGCGGACTGTCGGCCTTCGAGCCCGCATCCTGCTGCTGCCGTTCGTGCTCCTCGTGTCACTGGCCGGCGCCATCGGCTGCGAGACGACTCCAACAAACACCTGCGGCTACGGCAAGTTCGAGTGTAGCGACGGCAGCGGCTGCTGCAACAACGGCACGGTCTGCGGCACAGGCTACAACGGCTGCGGCCTCGACCAGTGTTGCAAGCCGAACACTTGTAACTCCGGCCAGTTCGAGTGCAGCGACGGCAGCGGCTGCTGCAACAACGGCACCATCTGTGGCACAGGCAGCAACGGTTGCGGCGCCGACAAGTGTTGCAACCCCGGTTCCACCAGCGGTCAATGCACATCGGGGCCGTCGGGGGGCAACTGCAACGCCGGCTACTTGCTCTGCAACAGCGCGGCGTGTTGTCCGTCCGGGAGCCCGTACTACTGCAATAACGGCTGCTACTCGACCCAGTCCGCAGCGGTCTCGGCGTGTGGGTCGTCCTGCGTCCGGTGCGGTGGATAGTCCGACGGACGAAGTGCCGCGTTCCGAAGACAGTCGAAGCGCCTTCACAGCACTGCCCGCCGGACACGACGTGCGACAGCTTGGCGCCGCCGGAATCCGGTCCGGGCTGCAGCGTGACGCCCTACAGCAAGCGCTGGGGTGCGCAGGCCGATCGCGCCACTGACTGCGAAATAAGCCAATTTAAGAAAGAAATCAGAAAATCGAATCGACATCGCGCAGGCCTTTTCCTACGCTTTGGGCTGTCCGATTTGCCCCGCCCATTTTCCCATTTCAGGAGTTGCCCGCATGAATCCAGTCGCCCTTCGTTCGCACCACTCTGCCTATCCCCTGCCCAGCGACCACGCGCCCGGCGGTTGGGTCGTCATCGGTCCTGAGCACACGTACCACAAGCTGGACGCCGTCGCCGCCCACGTCTACACGCACGCCGATGGCACGCGCGACGTAGCGGCGCTCGCGCAAAGCCTCGTGACGACCGGAATCACCGACGCGGATGAAAATCTGGTGCACGAGGCGCTCGATCGCTTGGCCGATTTTGGGTTGCTTGAAAAGCGCGTCGCGCCGCCTGCGGGCGTCTCGCGTCGCGTGTTGCTGCAGCGTCTGGCGGGCGGCACGGCGCTGGCGGCACTGACTGCGGCGCTGGGCGTCCCGCGTACGGCGGACGCGGCGACGGCGGGTCTGTGCGGCGCCGAGCGCGACCTCATCGACGAAATTGCGTACCTTGAAGCCCAAGAGGGCGCCGTCGCGGACCTCCTCGACACCTGGGCGGACGCGCTGGACAAGGATGAAAAGGCCGACCCGTTCTATGCCGAAGCGCTGCGCAGTAAGGAAATGGAGCACAAGAAGCGGCAGCAGGATTACTCGGTGAAGCTGGACGACGCGACCGACGACCTGAACGCGTGCCGCGTCGACCGCAAGATCGCCAAGGAGGAGACCTACAAGCAGCAGCAACAGCTGAAGCTCAAGGTGCGCGCGCAAGAGGCGGACAAGAAGCGCCAGCAGCAGCAGGAGAAGTTCGTCGCGCGTGAAGCGGACGTGAAGAACGCGGAGGACACGCGCAAGAAGGCGATCGATTCATCCAAGGCTTCGGAAGAAAAGCAGAAACTCGCCACAGAAGCGTCGCTGACGCACGAAGCGCAGCGTCTGGACCGGCTGAAGAAGCTGAAGGCGCAGGAAGAGGACGCGAAGCGTCAGCGCTCGATGCGCTTGGACGAACAGACGGCGAAGAAGTTGGCGAATTCCGAGGCCAAGTTCATCAGCGCGGAGGAAGGCGCCAAGGTGCTGAGCGAGGCGTACGTGCTGCGGGCTGAGGAAGCGGCGCAGAAGCAGCTGGGGCAGACCGATTACGCGCTCACCGTTGCCAAGGAAGAAAACCAGAAGGCGTGGGACGAAGCGCCCGTGCTGCGCAAGGCGGAAGAAAGCGCCAAGGAGCAGTACAAGAAGGGTGCGTCGGCGGACTACCTGGCCAAAGAGCAGGAACAGAAGAAGGCCGACGCCATCGCACAGGAACAGGCAACGAAGGTCCAGTAATCAAAGCGCGCGCCAGACCATCCGCACCGGGGTGGTCTGGCGCCGTCGCTCACAGGTTAGGCAGTGGGTCGGCGCTGGGCGGCGCGAGCGCCTCGGCGCGTTCCAGCAGGTACTGAACCATCGCGCCGGCCACATCCACGCCGCCAGAAAGCTGAGCTTGCGCGTAGTAGCACGGAAAATTGGCTTCCAGCAGGTACAAACGGCCGCCGGGACCTTCCAGAATATCCACGCCGCCGTGGGCGTGGCGCAGGACTTGGCACGACGCAACGGCAAGCTCTGCCGCACCTTTGGGCAGCGGCGCCGCGTAATCGTCCACGTCGTCGCTGCCTGATGTGCGAAAATCGTCGTCGTCCGTGACGTTGCGGTAGCTCGCGACCGCCTTGTCGCCCACGACCACAACGCGCCAGTGGATCGCGTCCGGAATGTACGCCGTGAGCAGCGGCTTATTGCCCTCCACACTCGCGAAATCGACGATGCTGAATAGGCTGGCCAATGAATCCGCCCGCATCACACCAATTCCGCGCGAATAGCCGAGCGCCTTGACCACCACCGGCACCCCACCGCACGCCTCGACCATCGACCTGAGCATGAGGCGCGTAGGCTTGTCCAGCCAAAATGAGCGCGGCACAGGAAGTCCCGCGCGGGTAAAGGTCTCGGTGGCGTTCAGGTTCGCAAACAGCGGACCGTCAGCGTCCAGATAGAACGTCGCCACTTTGCGCTGCCAGATGTGCTGCTCAACCCGCGAGGCGTGCAGTGAGACGGCGGGGCGGAAAAGCAGGTCGCCATCGCGCAGGCAACGCTCCGGGGCAAAATCAAAGCCGCGCGGATCGACGCGGATCGGGCGAATGCCGCGCGCAAAGCAGGCGGCTTCCAGGAGTTCCACCGTTTCGCGCGGCACGCCGTCGTCCACGATGGCCATGACGCGTCCAAACCCACGCAGCGCACCGACTCGCCGGGCGCCCTGCACCGTTCGGACTTCCTGTCGTGCGGCGCGGCTCGCAAGTGTCCCACGCGTCGCTTGCGTCAGCTGCGCAGGATCGCCGTAAACAAACATCGCCAGCACCTGCTTCTGGCCGGCGATAACGGTCGCACCGAGGTGCATCGCCGCGCGCACCGCCTCCCCGGTAGGCCACACGTTGTGCCACGCAAGCAGTTGCCCCGCCTCCTGCGCGATCTGAACCGCGCCTTCCGCTGCTTGGAGGAACACCGTTTCGCCGCCCGCACTCGGTGCTTCAATGCAGACCAACGCCGTCGCCAAGAGTTGGTGGGCGCCGACTTCATAGGTGTCCAAGTGCGGTGGGTGCCCCTGCCCGACGGCGTAGATGCGCAGCCGAAACACGCCGCCAAGCGCATTCGGGAGATTCAACGCCCCGTAGATGCGCGCTTCGAGGTCCGCAAGAAGCGGATGCAGCGCCACCGAAATGTGCGTGGAAGTCCCCGTTTCACCGCTTTGCCACTCGCAGCCAAGGCGCTGCAGTTCCTCCCGATCCGCAGTCCAAACTTGAAGACTTTGGCACTCGGAGGCGGTGAGAAAATCCCGTTGCCGCAACAGGAGCGGCAATTCCGCGAGGCGTTCGAGCGCGCCAGACGCGACCGGAGGGGAGGGAGAAATCGACATGGTGGCCACTGCGCGCGAGGAATCGCTTGTTCTCGATGCTAGGCGAACACCTCGTTCCAAACAACCCCATTGCTGCGGGTTCACCAGGGTCGCTGGGGTTGCTTCTGTTGAATGGCTCGGCCCGCAACAGCCGCTAGCCACGCGTCGCCAGCATCCATCGCGCCACCAACTCCGTCACGCCCGCGAGTCTGGCCGTCGTTTCTGCCGAATCGCGCAACACAACGACACCGCGGTCCGGCGCGGCCCAGGAAATCCAGCCCGTCAGATCGGCAAACTGAAGGGTGGACGCGTCGGCGCGCTTGGCCACGCCGCGGTGGAAAACCAATTCGACACGGTCGCCTGGCTGCAAGCGCAAGGTCACTCGGTCATCGCCGTCGATGCAGAAGCTCGGTGCATTCCACTTGATGCGTTCGGTCACACCGGGCAACGCACCCAGAATCGCTTTTTGCAGCAAAAGAATTTCCGCCAAACGCGCGTGCTGGCAGGTCGACATCCAAGCGTCCACGGTCGGCTGCGCGGGCATGTGGCGTTCCTCGGCGAGGTTTTGGCTACAAAGCCGTGCGGGCGAGATTCGTTACGTGGCAATCACCCAGGTTACGTGGCTTCGGCCTTGTAGCTGGCGCTCGCCCGGCGTTGCCGCAAGTACGGCGAAGGACCAATGCGATTGCGCCCTGCCCGCTTCGCCGAGTACAACCCCTCATCGGCGACGAGCAAGGCCGCCTCGAGCGCCGGCACGCCCTGCCCCTCAATTGGCGCCCAGCCGATGCTCACGGTGACCTCCAGCGGGCCGCGCGCGGTCGCGATGGGCGTCGCCGCAACCACCTCGCGCAGCGCTTCGGCCGCCGCGTGCACAGGCGAGATCTCAGTCAGGGGCAGCAAGACAACGAACTCCTCGCCACCGAGACGGGCAACGCACGAGTCCGATGGTGCCGCTGCGCTCAAGCGACGGACAAGCTCAATCAGCACCAAGTCGCCCGCATCATGGCCGTGGATGTCGTTGACGTTCTTGAAAAAATCGATATCGATGAGAACGAGCGCGCCCTGCCAATTCTGGCCAACGCTGAACAACTTGCGCCGACTCGCCGCGCCGGTCAGCCCGTCGTATTCGACAAGCCGCTCCAGCTCCACCTTCGCGCGCTCCAGTTGCGCCAACGCGCGACGCTGCTGCGAAAACGCTTCGGCCAATTCCGCCTGCCGTTCGGACAATTGCTGCGTCAACAGGAAGCTTTGCATTTCTTGCAGGTAGCGAATCCGCCCAATGCCCCAGCCAACCACGCAAAAGCCGAGGACATCGGCCGAAACTGACATCGCGCGGTCCATTTCGGGCACGAAATGGCCGATGGCCGCGACCATGGCGCTCACGCCGATCAGCGCGGCGACCACCGATTGCGTCGTCGGCAGCAACACCACGAGACCGGACGAAAACGACACGAGCATGTACGTCACGGGCGAATTGCCAGCGCCGACGTCGGAACCGCTTGCCACGGACGCGCCGAGGAGGTAGCCGACCGTGGTCATGAAGCAGAACATGGACTTGGCGGAGACGCTCGCCTGCTGCAAACGCCGCGCAAAGAGCCACGCAGCCAGGATAAGCCCGCAGAGCACGGTGTGCACAACCGCCTGCGTGCGCTGCCCCAGGGTCGCCGTGTCGCGCAGCACCGACGGCAAGTAGATCGACACCGTCAGCAGGTGCGCGGTGATCATGACCGGCACAAGGCGACGGAAACGCAGTAGATTGGTGTCCGTGATTTGGTGTGCAAGGCGCTGTTGCGCGGCTGCGCTCAACACCGGGAAATACGGGAAGAGGCGTTGAATCAACGTTTTGGGCTGTTGCTCAGGCACGCGACCGCCGGATTCCTGCGCGCCAACGCGCGTTGAAGTTTCCTCAGCTTAGCAAGTCAACCGTGCGACGACCAGCAGAGTTTTTGAAACGTACGTCGGCGCGGGTAACATCGGCTTGACGCCGCATTGCAACGCCTCACAATTCTGGGAAATGAGCATCGCGTACGTCTGGTTTTGACGGATCGCGCCCTGCACTGAACCGATCGGGAAGCGGCCAATGAACCCAAGCCTATTCGCAACGCCTGCCGATTTCCGTACTTGGCTCACGCAGCACCACGCGACTGCGACTGAACTCTGGCTGGGCATCGCCAAGAAAGGCAGTGGTATCCCGAGCATCACCTACGCCGAAGCGCTGGACGAAGCCCTGTGTTTTGGCTGGATTGACGGTCTGAAGAAGTCCCACGACGCCCTCCACTTCAAGCTGCGGTTGACGCCGCGCAAGCCAAAGGGCTTGTGGTCGAAGATCAACGTCGCCCACGTCGAGCGGCTCATTGGGGAGGGCCGGATGATGCCCGCGGGGCTCGCGCAGGTCGATGCGGCAAAACGCGATGGCCGTTGGGATGCGGCCTACCACGGTGGCGCGACGTCGACTGTGCCGGCGGATCTCCAGGCGGTTCTGGACGCGGAACCGAAAATTGCGGCTTTTTTCGCCGACCTCGATCGCACAAACCGTTATGCGATGCTTTTCCGCCTCCAAACCGCGATGAAGCCTGAGACGCGGGCGAAGCGCCTCGCCGTCATCGTCCAGATGCTGCGCGAAGGACGCGGGTACCATGCGACACGCGCAGGTAAGACGCCGCCGGAGTGAGCTTCGCTGATTTCTTGATTCAACGTTGCGCGACGGCTCTGCCCTGACCATAGGTGGCGAACCCGCGCTGTCAACCCGGCAAACATCAATATTTTTGCAAATTTGACACAGACGCGAGGCGACCTAGCGTGGGTGTGACGTGGGTCCGAGGGCCAACTTGCTGGGCGCTAAAGGAACCGATCAATGACTGCCACGGGCGAAAGATGGGCGCGCAGACTCCGATGGACCGGCGCGCTTTCGTTGGGCTTTGTCGCCCAAGTCTGGCTGGTCTACGCGGTCATCGCCAACCTCTTCATCGGCTCCGGCATGCTGGAAAATTTGGCGAGCGGCGACGGCGAACAGGTGCTGTTGCAGTACGAGTCGGCCTGGACGTGGCTGCCGGGACGGGTCCATGTCAAGGGGCTGTCGCTGCGTGTTCAGGATTCCAACATTCAGTTTCACCTCGGCATCGATCGCGCTTCGCTGCGTATCGACCTGATTTCTCTAACGCGTCGGACGTTTTCGGCGTCGCGCATCGAAGCCGACGGCGTGATTTTCCACTTTCGCCACAAGATGCTGCCGATGGGCGTCAACGAACAGCGTGCTGCCGCGTATCCGCCGATTCCGGGATTCGCCGATCCGCCGCTCAAGGCATCGTACGTCGATGCGCCGCTGACGGATGCGAACTACAACCTGTGGACGGTCGAACTCAACGACGTGCACGCTAGCGCACGCGACCTCTGGTTCATGGAATGGCGTTTCCTCGGCGACGCTACGGTAACCGGCGCGTTTCGCCTCAAGCCCGTGCGCGAACTCCGCATTGACCCGACGGTGTTGAGTCTGCGAAATGGCGCGCTGTCCGTGGGCGCAAAAACCGTGCTGGGTTCGGTGAATGGGACGCTGGAGACGCACGTGGGGACATTCGATGTCCGTTCGCGCGTCGGGCTGGACGTGCTGCAACAGATCGACGCGCGCATCGATGCGACCGGCAAAGTGGCGACAATCGCGCCGATGGCCGCGATGTATGTGAAAGAACCGACGCTGCAAGTGGCGGCGGGTGCGGGCGACGTCTCGCTACACGTGGCCGTCAAGGCTGGGCGATTGACCACCGACTCTGTTCTCGAATACCGCTCGGCCGACGTGACCCTGCAGATTCCCCAAGGGCTTGTCCACAGCGACTTGTGCGCGGTGGTACGCGTGTTGTCCGATCGCCTCGTCGTCGGCCTATTTGTTGCCGCTGCGGACCTGACGCTGAACGATAGGGAGCGCTTGACGATGCGCGCTTTCGCGGCAGGTGCAGACGTCAATGGCACTGCGTTGTGGCGACCTTTTCAGGTGAAAGGCGGCTCGTTTTCCGTGGAGAAGTTCGCAGTTGCCGACCTCGCTTCGCTCCAAGCGCTCCTGCCGCAGGGCGTTGTGCTTCACGGCGGTTCGGCGAACGGATCAGCTCACGCCGACGTCGCTGTTGCCGGCTCCCCCAAACCGCCACAATCCGGTGAATCCCGCCGCCACCGCCATTTCGCGGCAAGCGCAGCGCGCCGCCTGACCGGCTCCTTGCCATCCAATCGCTCACAATCGGCAGGCTGTGGGCTATGTGGGTAA
>CAITYF010000120.1 GCA_903896545.1 uncultured Myxococcales bacterium
CGCGCGCATGCTCGCAGTCGCTTCGCGCCTGCATCGCGCGCTCGGCCACCACGCTCGCTTCGCTGCGTGGGTCAGGCGGGGCAGCGGAGGGGTACGCGGAAAAAGCCGGAATGTGGCGGAATGGGGGAGCCGTCAACACGGAGAGAAATTCGTCCGCGCTCTCGTGGGCCTTCAGCCGCAGCGTCCCGGTAGAACAGGGAAAACCGACGGGCAGAGTGACGATAGACCCAGGATTGGCCGGGCCATTCTTGATGACCGAGTTCTCGGCGAAGTCGCGGAGAAGCTTGGAGTCGTCGTCCGCATTCGGATCGACTGTAGCCATGATCTTCGCGGCACTCTTCGACTTGGCGACCGCGATGACGTACTCGTGAACTGTGGTGATTGCCTCTGCGTTCTCAACGTTGCCCTCGGCAAGCCAGATGAACATGGCCAACGCGTTCTGCCGCCCGAAGATCTCCTCGAGCAGCAGCCTGAACGCGGCGAACTCGTCTTGCCCAATGCTCGCAAACAAAACCCCGTCGTTCGCAAGCAGCGAATGAAGGAGCTTCATCCGCGGATACATCATGCATAACCACTTGTCGTGCCGAGAAAGGTCTTCCTCTTCACGACCGACGACTTTTCCAATCCAGCCCATGATGCGCGGGTCGTTCACCGCGTCGTTGTAGACCCAGCCTTCGTTGCCGGTATTGTACGGCGGGTCGATGTAGATGCACTTCACGCGGCCTTCAAACTCGGGCAGCAGGCTCTTCAGCGCCTCTAAGTTGTCGCCGCGAATGATGCGGTTGTCCGTCGAGTTCGTCGGCGTGCCAAGCGGGGCGCTGAAGGTGTAGGACTTCTTCAACACACGAAACGGCACGTCGTGGTGATGGTTGACGACCCTGTCTTTTCCAACCCAGTTCAGCGTCGGCATTGTGATTGGTCCTTTCGCAAGCGCTTTGCACCCGACGCAACGCGCTTGTACGGGGGCAGGTGCAGGCCCTCTGCTGCCGGACGGCAGTGAGATCTGTCGCTCATGACTACCCCATGTAGGTGGTGTTCGCAAGTCGGAGCCAAACCAGATGCTTCTGCATCAAGGAAGTAGCCGAGCCCAATCCCCCACACATGTTACTTGCCGCAAGTTCTGCCGCGCCAGACGCTCGTTCGCATGGACACACGACCGAACGCCACTGCATTCTCGCGCGCCGTAGCCAAGGCGGTCGGTGCGGTTCGACGTCAGCGAGGCTGGTCTCAGGAAGTGCTGGCGACCCGTATGGGCACCACCGCCAAGATGATCGCGAAGATCGAAAGCGGCAAACACGACATGCAACTCTCAACCCTGTGGCGGGTTGCCGAGGCGCTGGACGTAAACCCCGACGCGCTGCTCCACCCACCCGCTGACGACGACGGGACATCGACGATTCGACGCGTCGGGCCGCTGCATGGTTTGGCCGAACATGGCTGGAAGCGTGTGAGCAAGCTCGACCCGCACCGCATTCCCGTCTTGGACTTGGAGCCGCGGGCAGGCACGGGCACAACGCACCCGAAGGCCGTACAGGTCGCGTACGCAAGACCGCCAAACACCCGCCACTTGCGTGAAAGCGAGCTGTTTCTCGCCCGGCTCCGGGGCGATTCCATGGAGCCGGTCTACCACGACGGCGAGTGGTGCCTGTTTTCTCGGGCAATCGGACTGCCCGAAGTGCTGGGGCGCGCGGTCCTCGTGCGGGAAACAGACCCATCTGGCTTGTCGCAGTGGACAGTCAAGCGCCTTGCGGGCGTAACCGTAACCGCGGAAGGGCAGCGACGTGTGGAATTGGCGAGCTACAACCCAAACTGGCCCAATCGAGTCGTCGAAATCGACGAAAGCGGCGACGTCGGCATCGAGGCCGTCGTGCGCGAAGTCCTCGGACGGTGAAAGGCGCCGCAGCGTCCAAGCCCTCGCCCGGAAGGGTGAAACGCGCGCATGGAGCCGTTCGAATCGCAACGCCGCGCCTCTCAGCGAGCGAATTGTCAGACGGGGCGTTCCGAAACCTGCAAGACGGCGATCATGCAATCGGGTCTCCGCCGGAGGCCCAGCCACGGCAACCGCGTCGACTCCGACGGCGTGAAGCTCTACTGCGCGACGATGGCAAAAAACGTCGCGGATCGCGCGATTCAGACGCTGGGCGGCTACGGCTACGTGGGCGAGTACGACGTCGAGCGCCTCTGGCGCGACGCGAAGTTGCTGGAAATCGGCGGCGGCACGATGGAAGCGCACCAGAAGAACATCACGTATGACCTGCGGCACACGGCGATTTTGCGCTGAGAACAGCGATTTTTTGATGCCTATCAACGATTGAGACGCTCAAAAGACCCCAGATCGCAAGGTCTCGTTTACATATTCTCACAAACTCAAAATGGGCGCACACGCGCGGTTTCAGGTATACTGCCATCGGTCTGCTGCTGGGAGACACCATGAAGCCGTTTTGTAGTCCTTTCGCCGGTTCCGCCCCTCACCCCTTCGGGACGGGCGGGTTGCGCGCGCGTCGGCTGATGAAGTCCGCCCTTTTTGCTTTGCTGATTGGTGCCTTCGCATCATGTGGCGACGACACGTCAGTCATTCCCGGCTTCAACGCCGACGCGAACAACGGCGATGACGTCAACGGTTTCCCCGAAGACGTCGTGCTCGCAAAGGACTCCACGTCGGTGGAGTACGACATTCAGTTTGGCGACGGCGACGTGAACCCGCTGTTCGACGCAACCGGTGACAGCGTCGACGGCGGAGACGCCGTGACGACTACGACGGCGTGCGAAACCGACGTGGATTGCGTGGACGTTTCCTCGCCGTGCACACCGAGCGTGTGCGTGGACAAACTTTGCCAACCGGCAGCAGAACTGCCCAACGGCGCGACGTGTGAAGACGGTGACGCGTGCACCACATTGCAGACGTGCCAGGACGGACAGTGCCAGGGCGGCGTCGCGCAGAACTGCGATGACGGCAACCCGTGCAGCCAGGACCAGTGCGACTTGAACCACGGCTGCCAACACGCGCTCGTCAACGGCGGCGCGTGCGAGGACGGCAATGCGTGCACGGTCGGCGACACCTGTCAGTCGGGGACATGCACGCCCGCGGGCAGCTTGGACTGCGACGACAAGAACCCGTGCACGGCGGACACATGCGACGCGCTTTCGGGCTGCGTGCACGCGGTCATGGACGGATCGGCGTGCGACGACGGCAACGTGTGCACGATTGGCGACGCCTGCGTCGGCGACGTTTGCACGCCGGGCAAAGGCAAGGTCTGTGACGACGGAAACGCGTGCACGACCGACGGCTGCGACTTGTCTGGCGACTGCACGACCGCATTCAACAGCGCACCGTGCGATGACGGCAACGCCTGCTCCAAAGACGACATTTGTACGATCGGCGCGTGCGGCGGCACGGGATTCTCGTGCGACGACGGCTCGATTTGCACGACGGACTCGTGCGATCCAGAAAAGGGCTGCGTGTACACGCCGACGACACTGCCGTGCGACGACAAGAATCCGTGCACCGCGAGTGACACGTGCGCCAACGGCGCGTGCGTGGGTCTCGCACTCCAGGCGGCGCAAATCTGCGACGACTTGAACCCGTGCACCACGGAATCGTGCGACGCCATCACGGGCTGCCAGTACGCGCTGAATACTGCACCGTGTGAAGACGGCAACCTCTGCACCAGCGGCGACACGTGCTTCAACGGCGTGTGCAATTCCGGCGTGTCGTCGTGTGCGTGCACAAACGACGTCGAATGCCAGCAGTATGAGGACAACGACCTGTGCAACGGCAAGCTGTTTTGCGACCAGACCGGCGCGCAATCGCTGTGCAAGGTCAATCCGATGAGCGTGGTGACGTGCGATGGCGGCGCGGACAGCGCGTGCTCGCAGAACCAGTGCGAGAAGTCGACGGGCAAGTGCCAGTATGTTCAGACCAACGAAGGTTTGGCCTGCGATGCGGACGGCACCATTTGCACGACGTCGGACAGCTGCAAGGGCGGCAACTGCGTTCCTGGACCGCTTCTGAACTGCGACGACACCAACCCGTGCACGACGGACAGCTGCGACCCCAAGACCGGCTGCATCTTTGCGCCGTCTTCCGCGGCGTGCAGCGACGGCAACGCGTGCACGGTCGGCGACGTGTGCAAGGACTCCGCGTGCGCATCCGGTCCGATCACCCAGTGCGACGATGAGAACCCATGCACCGACGACGCGTGTGATCAGGCCTCTGCCAAGTGCTTGTTCGTGTTGAATACCTTGGCCTGTGACGACGGCAACGCCTGCTCGTTGAACGACACGTGCGTGGGCGGCGTCTGTTCGGGCACGTCAGCGGTGTGTGACGACAAGAATCCGTGCACGTCCGATTCCTGCGACCCAACCAAGAGCTGCGTCAACTCGCCGAATACTGTGCCGTGTGACGATGGCAACGCCTGCACCACGGGCGATGTCTGCGGCGGCGGCGCGTGCAAAGGTCAATCGAGCGGCACCGGTGTGGTCTGCGACGACGGCAATCCGTGCACAACCGACGCGTGCGACCCAACCAGCGGCTGCACGCACACGGCCAACGTCAGCGCGTGCGATGACGGCAACCCGTGCACCGCGGGCGATGTTTGCGCCGCGACCAAGTGCGTAAGCGGCACAAACACGTGCAGCTGCGGCAGTGACGCGGACTGCGCGGGACAAGAAGACGCCAACTTGTGCAACGGCACGCTGTATTGCGACAAGTCGGCCGCGCCGTACAACTGCAAGGTGAACCCGAAGACGATCATCACGTGCGATACGACCAACGACACGACGTGCTTGCACAACCAATGCGATCCGCAGGTTGGCAAGTGCGCCAACGCGCCGGCGAACGAAGGTCAAGCGTGCAACGCCGACGGCAGCGTCTGCACCACCACGGACGTCTGCAAAGCGGGCGCGTGCAGCCAAGGCAGCGCGTTGGTCTGCGACGACGGCAACCCGTGCAGCGACGACGTCTGTGATCCCAAGAGCGGCTGCGCGCACACCGCCAACAGCGCGGCGTGCAGCGATGGGAACCCGTGCACCACCGGGGACACGTGCAGCCAAAACGCGTGCGTGACCGGCAGCGGCACGAACTGCAACGACAGCAACCCGTGCACCACGGACGCGTGCGATCCGACGACGGGCAAGTGCATCTTCCAGAACAACAACCTGCCGTGCAACGACGGGAACGCCTGCAGTCAGGCCGACGCGTGCCAGAACGGCGTCTGCGCCGGCAGCGGCATCAGCTGTGACGACGGGAATCCGTGCACGAACGACTCGTGCGCGTCGGCCAGCGGCTGCGTGCACACGTTCAACAGCGTCACGTGTGACGACAGCAACGCGTGCACGAGCAACGACGTCTGCACTTCGGGTGCGTGCAAAGGCACCGCGGTGAGCGCCGCCGTGCAGTGCGACGACGCCAATCCCTGCACGACCGACGCGTGCAACCCGTCGACCGGCTGCAGCCACGCCAACAACAGCGCCACGTGTGACGACGGAAACAGCTGCACCGCGGGCGACACCTGCGCCGTGGGCAAGTGCGTGAGCGGCACCAACACGTGCGGCTGCACGGCGGACAGCGAGTGCGCGGGACAAGAAGACGGCAACTTCTGCAACGGCACGCTCTACTGCGACAAAGCCGCGCTGCCCTATAACTGCAAGGTGAACCCGAAGACGGTCGTCACGTGCGACGCGAGCGCGGACACGACCTGCACGAAGAACACGTGCGCCACGGCGACGGGCAAGTGCGCATACCAGAGCCAAAACAACAGTCAGCCTTGTGACGCGGATGGCAGCGTGTGCACCGTGGGCGACGTGTGCGTGAACGGCGTGTGCTCCGCGGGCACCGCGCTCGCGTGTGACGACGGCAACCTCTGTACGGACGATTCCTGCGACAAGGTCAGCGGCTGCGTCCACAAGGCGAACGCCTCGCCTTGCACCGACGGCAACGCGTGCACCGTGGGCGACCAGTGCGTGTCGTCGGGCTGCGTGCCCGGCGCGGTGAAGGCGTGCTCGGACGGCAACGTGTGCACCAGCGATTCCTGCGACAAGGCGAGCGGCAACTGCCTCTTTGCCAACAACACGCTGAGCTGCGACGACGGCAACGCGTGCAGCGCGAACGACGTGTGTGCAGGCGGCATTTGCGGCGGCAGCGCGCTGAACTGCAACGACAACAACGTGTGCACCACGGACAGCTGCAACCCGACCAAGGGCTGCGTCAACGCCGTGAACACGCTGACGTGCAACGACAACAACGCGTGCACGCAGAACGACTTGTGTTCAAGCGGCGCGTGCGCCGGCACCGCCGTCAGCGTCGCCGTGCTATGCGACGACGGCAACCCGTGCACGACCGAGAGCTGCGTGCCTTCGACCGGCTGCGCGCATGCCAACAACGCGGTGAGCTGCGACGACGGCAACCCGTGCACCAGCGGCGACGTTTGCGCGGCGGGGACGTGCAAAAGCGGCACCAACACGTGCGGCTGCGCGACCAATGCGGATTGCGCCGGTCAGGAGAACGGCAACGCGTGCGACGGGACGCTGTTCTGCGACAAGGCGGCGCTGCCGTACAGCTGCAAAGTGAATCCGGCGACCATCGTCACGTGCGACGCCAGCGCGGACACGGCTTGCACCAAGAACACGTGTGCGACAGCGACGGGCAAGTGCAGCTACGTGAACCAGAACGAGGCGGGACCGTGCAACGCGGACAACAGCGTCTGCACCGCGCCGGACATCTGCACCGCGGGCGTGTGCAAGGCCGGCGCGAGCCTGAACTGCAACGACACCAACCCGTGCACCAACGACTCGTGCAGCACGACGCTGGGCTGCCAACACGTCAACAACACATCGCCCTGCACGGACGGCAACGCCTGCACGGTGGGCGACAGCTGCGCCACCGGCGCTTGCAAACCGGGCGCCGTCGCGGTGTGCAACGACAGCAACGCGTGCACGACCGATTCCTGCAACACCCTCACAGGCGCGTGCGTCTACGCGAACAACGCGATCACTTGCAACGACGGCAACGCATGCAGCCAAAACGACGTCTGTGCCAACGGCACGTGCGGCGGCGTGAACGTGAACTGCGACGACAGCAACATCTGCACGAGCGACTCGTGCTCGCCGGTCACGGGATGCGCGCACACCAACAACGCGCTTTCGTGCAACGACGGCAACGCGTGTACGACCAACGACGCTTGTGCGGGCGGCGCGTGCACGGGCACGGCGGTCATCGTGGCGACGTTCTGCGACGACGGGAAGATCTGCACCAACGACGCGTGCAACCCGCTGAGCGGCTGCACGCACGTGAACAACACCAGCACCTGTGACGACGGCAACGGCTGCACGGTCGGCGACGTCTGCGCGGCGGGCGTGTGCACAAGCGGCGCGAACTCGTGCGGCTGCACGCAAAACAGCGAGTGCGCGGCGCAAGAGGACGGCAATCTGTGCAACGGCACGCTCTTCTGCGACACCGCAGCCCTGCCCTACAGCTGCAAGGTCAACCCGTCGACCGTCGTGAATTGTGACACCGCGGGCAACGGCGTGTGCACCTTGAACACGTGTGCGCCTGCGACCGGCACGTGCAGCTACATCGCGCAGAACCAGGGCGCGCAGTGCAACGCTGACAACTCGGTGTGCTCCGTGGGCGACGCGTGCAACGCGGGCGTCTGCCTGCCCGGACCGCAGGTCAACTGCAACGACAACAACGCTTGCACGGACGACAGCTGCAATCCGGCGACCGGCTGCACACACACCGCCAACGCCAGCCCGTGCACTGACAACAACGCGTGCACCGTGGGCGACGTGTGCAGCGCGTCGGGCTGCGTGCCGGGCGCGGTCAAGAACTGCAACGACTCGAACCCGTGCACGCTCGACACGTGCGACACGGTGAGCGGCAATTGCGTGTTCAGCAACTCGACTGCGACGTGCGACGACGGCAACGCGTGCACCTCGGCGGACAAGTGCACGGCGGGCGCGTGCGTGGGCACGGCGATCACGTGCAACGACGGCAACACCTGCACGGACGACGCATGCATCGCCGCGACCGGCTGCAAGTACACGGCGAACACGGTGCCGTGCAACGACGGCAACGCGTGCACGACGGGCGACACGTGTTCGGGCGGCTTGTGCAGCTCGACTGGCACCGTGAACTGCAACGACGCCAACCCGTGCACGACGGACGTGTGCAACTCGGCGACCGGCTGCCAGAACAACGCCAACGCGGCGATCTGCGACGACGGCAACGCCTGCACGAACGGCGATGTGTGCGCGAACAAAGCGTGCGCCGGCGCGGGCATCACGTGCAACGACAACAACCTGTGCACCACAGACAGCTGCAATCCGGGAACCGGCTGCGTCTTTGCGGTCAACAACCTGGCTTGCAACGACAACAACGCCTGCACGACGGGGGACGTCTGCGGCGCGGGCACGTGCAAGGGCAACGTCGTCTCGCCAACGGTGCTGTGCGACGACGGCAAGGCGTGCACGACCGACGCGTGTGACCCCGTCGCGGGCTGCACGCACAGCAACAACATTTTGTCGTGTGATGACGGCAACCCGTGCACCATCGGCGACGTGTGCAGCGGCGGCGCTTGCACGTCCGGCAGCAACAACTGCGGCTGCAAGACGACGGCGGACTGCGCGGGTCAGGAAGACGGCAACGCCTGCAACGGCACGCTCTACTGCGACGTGGCCACGCTGCCGTACAGCTGCAAGGTCAATCCGGCGACCATCGTGACGTGCAGCGCCGCGGGCGACAACACGTGCCGGAAAAACACGTGCGCGACCGCAACCGGCGTGTGCAGCTACGTGGCGCAAAACGCCGGCAGTTTGTGCGACGCGGACGGCAGCGTGTGCACCAACCCGGACGTGTGCACCGGCGCGAACTGCGTGGCAGGCTCGGCGCTCAACTGCGATGACGGCAACGCGTGCACCAACGACAGCTGCAACCCGACGACCGGCTGCACGCACACGGCCAACACCAGCACGTGCTCGGACGGCAACGCGTGCACCAACGGCGACAAGTGCACAGGCGGCGCGTGCGTGTCCGGGCCTTCCACAACGTGCGCAGACGGCAACGCTTGCACGGTCGACTCCTGCAACACCCTGACCGGCGTCTGCGTGTTCAACGGACCCGGCGCAAACGGTGCGTCGTGTGACGCGGACGGCAGCGTCTGCACGAGCGGCGACTTCTGCAACAACAGCGTGTGCACGCCGGGCGGCGCGCTGAACTGCAACGACAGCAACGCGTGCACCGACGACTCCTGCAATGGCACCACGGGCTGCAGCCACACCGCAAACAACGCGCCGTGCAACGACGGCAACTTGTGCACGGGTCCGGACGTGTGCACAGGCGGCGTGTGCGCCCCGCCTGCGATCAACTGTGACGACAGCAACGCGTGCACGACGGACAGCTGCGTGCTCGGCATTGGCTGCCAGCACATCGCGCTGCCGGACAAGAGCAGCTGCGGCGCGGTCAACGTGTGCTTCACGGGCGTTTGCAAGCTGGGCGTGTGCGGTGACGGCGTGCTGCAGGTTGCACTCGGCGAGGCGTGCGACGACGGCAACAAGGTCAGCGGCGACGGCTGCTCCGCGACCTGCGTCGTGGAGGACACGGCGTGCGCCGACGGATCGCGTGAAGGCGCGATGGACAAGGTACGCTATCCGAACATCGCGCAGTGCAGCGGCAACTGGTACGGCTCCATCGCGTCAAGCTCCGGCACGGGATCCGCGCAATTGCTGTGCGGCGTGAACTTCCACGTGTGCAATTCCAGCGCGGCCGACCAGGCGTTGGAGCAGAGCATCACGCAGGCAGACGCGTTCCAGCAGGGCTGCTGGTCGCTCAACGCCGCAAACGACAACGGCACTTGCCACGCGTGCACCAACACTGCCGACACCAACGACGCCGCGGGCGTGGGCGCGCTCTGCCAAGGCAAGATCACCAACTACGGCGTGAGCTGCATCAGCGGCAACTACCGCATCGACTCGATGAACCAGACGTGCGTGCGGCCGCAGGGCCAGTACCCGTGGATCAACGGCGTCATGTGCTGCCACAATTAGGCCCAGATCAAGGTACATTTTCAGGTCAGTTGGGTGAACCTGTTGCTGGTCGGACTGGGCAGCCAGGCGTGCACCTCTGGTGGCACGCGGCTGCTTCCGGGCGGGCTGGGACTTGGGGCGACGGCTGGGACGGGTACCGCTAGTGGAGCGGATCTTGGTCTGGACGCGGCAGGCGGACCGCAGGTCTGAACCTCCGGTGGCACGCGGCGGGCGGGGCGCAGGACGCGCGCGAATCGCAACTTCGCGTCCGCACGTTGGCCGGAACGACCTCGGCGGGCAGATGCACGCGAAGCACCGGCGACAGACCTGGTGAAGATTTGGTGCGTGTGCTCGACGGCAGGATCGGCCGGAACTACTTCGCCAGCTTGCGGACGTGGGCGACCAAACCGTCGAGCTGTGCCGGCGTGAAGTCTTTGAACGACTTCATCTTCTGCGTCGCGCCGTTCTTGTCCCGCTCAAACCCGTCGGTGATCACCTTGCGGATCTGCGCGTCGCTGAAGCGCTTCTGCCACGCGGCCGTCGTCATGTCTTCGGTCTTGTCCGGCTTGCCCTTGCCGTCCGCGCCATGGCAGCCCTTGCACTTGCTCAGCCAGAGATCGCTGACATCGGGCGCAGCGGCTTTCGCCGGTTCCGCAGCCTTTGCCGGCTCTGCCGCCTTGGCCGGTTCGGCAGCCTTGGCGGGCTCAGCCGCTTTGACCGGTTCGGCGGGCTTCGCGGACTTGGCAGGCTCTGCCTTCGCAGTAGGCGCGGCTTTGGCTTTCTTCTTCTTTTTGGCCGCGGACGCGTCGGGCACCGCAACGAGGACAAACGCCGCTGCCACAACGGTCAGGACGACGACGCGCCAAAGAGAACGAGGAGAAGTCAGCATGGTCATTTTCCTTTGCGCCGCGAAGTCATGGCCACGGCGGGGAGAAAGTGTAGCGCCGGCCAGAACAAGCGCCCACAGATTCGCGTCATCGAATTGCCACAGCGGCCGGAATCGCGCGACCAAGCCCTTGATTGTGCGTGCTGAGCAGGCGCAAATTACGCATGGCGTCGATCGCCCTCGTGAGTTTCCCATGCGCATCACTGACGTTACCCTGTGGCATGTCTCCATCCCGTTGCCCGCGCCGTTCTATCCGTCGTGGATTCCGGGGCTGCCGCAAACGGAGAACCGCTTCACGCTGGTGCGGCTACGGACCGCGTCGGGGCTGGAAGGCTACTCGGCGGGTCCAGCGATGGACGTCGAGCGTCAAGGTCTGGGCGCGCTTCTGGGTCCGTATCTTCTGGACGAACGCGCCGACGACTTGGCGTCCATCCGGCAGCGGCTGCGCGAGATGACCTACCTCGGCTGGCACTTGGGCTGGCTGGAAGCGGCGTGCTGGGACGTCATCGGCAAGGCGCGCGGCGTGCCGGTGTGGCAGTTGCTGGGTGGTCGTCCGGGGCGCGTGCAACTGTACGCGTCGACCGGCGACGTCAAGAACGGCAAAGATCGCATCGTGGAATTGGAAAAGCGCCGTGCCGAAGGCTTTGTCGCCGCGAAGCTGCGCGTGCACAAGCCGACTCTGGAAGAAGACCTGGAGCAGATCGAGACGGTTGCCGCGGCGATGGGGCCCGATTTTGCGATGGGCATCGACGCGAATCAGGGCTGGCGTGTCGCGGTTGTCGCGGACGCACCGACGTGGGACCTGGACCGCGCGCTGAAATTCGCCAACCGAGCGGCGGAGTTGGGCTACAAGTGGCTGGAAGAACCGCTGCCGAACGACGACTACGACGGCATGGCCGCGCTGCGACGGCAGACGGCGATTCCCATCGCGGGCGCAGAGCTGAATCACATCGGTCTTCCGGAAGTGAAAGTGATGCTGGAGAAGCGGTCCTTGGACGTGTACCAGCCGGATTCGATCTTCGCGGGCGGCATCAGCGAAACGTGGCGGATCGTGCAGGCGGTCGCCAAGGCGGGCGCGCGCTACACGCCGCATACGTGGACCAACGGCATTGGTTTTGCCATCAATTTGCAGCTGTTCTCGGCCTCGCCCTGGCGCGATGACACGCTGCTGGAATACCCGCTCAGCGAGCCGGGGTGGGTGCCGCAGTTCCGCGACGGGCTCTTGCAGCAGCCCTGGGACCACAAGAACGGCTGGCTGGACCTGCCAACAACGCCCGGTTTGGGCTTTGACATCGATCCCAAGCAGCTCTGGCGTTACGGCAAGGTGTTCTACCGCGGCACCAAGCTGCGCGTCGCGATGCACGCCGTGATGGACAAAGGCATCAAGACTGCCAAGCAGATCGGCGCGGTGCGCGACGCACGCTTGGCGGCACGTGCAGCGGAGCTGGCCAAACGCGAGGCGGCGGGTGAAGACATCGTCGCCGAATTCACGCAGCCGGTCAGCGCCACGCCGCGCGCAAGCTGGAAGTTGGAGGAGCCATGACCGCAGTCTCGCGGCGCCGCTTCCTGGTTCTGAGCGCAAGTGCGACTGCGCTTGCCGCCAGCGCCGTTGGCGGACTCGGCTGGCTCCGCGGCTCGGCGCCGAACGTCGACGGCCTCCGTGTTCTCTCCGACCAGCAGTACCGTACGTTTGCGGCGATCGCGCGGACACACATTCCGCAAGGCGGCGCGTTCGCCGAAGGCGCGGTGGACTTCGACCTCGCGCGGATGTTTGACGGGTATCTGGCCGATCAACCCAGCGCCGACCAACGCGACGCCGGCATGGCGATTCACCTCGTCGAGTTCGGACCGCTGCTTTTTGACCATGGCGCCGTGACGTTCAGCAATCTGACACCGGAGCAGCAGTTGGCGCACTGGAGCGGCTGGGGCACGGCGGGCAAACAGATGCGGCGGGAAGTCTTCTGGTCTTTCTCGCGCTTTCTCGGACTGACGTTCTACGACCACGAGGCGGTTTGGCCGCATCTGAACTACGCCGGACCGTCATTCGCGCGCCTTTCCAGCCGTCCCGCGGGGAACCCATGACGGAAATCTTCGACTGTTCTGCCGACGGCTTTGCGCCACACGATCTGAAGTGCGAGTACCTCGTCATCGGCAGTGGCTGCGGCGGTGGCACGGCAGCACGCGTGCTCGCTGAGGCCGGCAAGGACGTGATCCTGCTCGAAGAGGGCGGCGACTTCCTCGGACCTGCGCGCCTGACCCAACGCGACACGCCCATGTACGATCAGCTCTACGTCGACCGCGGCGGGCGCACCAACAAAGATCGCACGATCAACATCCTGTCGGGCCGCGTGCTCGGCGGCGGTGGCGTGATCAACGCGTCGGACGTCGTGCCGATCCACGACTCGACTTGGGAATTCTGGCAGAAGCATCACGGCTGGAAAGACTTCTCGCCCACTGCGATGGCTCCGTACAAGGCCAAGGCGCTCTTGGACTTGTCGGCCAACCGCATTGAGGAAAAGCAGATCAACCGCAACAACCAGATTCTGCGCCAAGGCGTGGAGAAGCTCGGTTGGCGCGGTGAAGTGATGCTGCACAACCGTCTGAACTGTCAGGGCTTGGGCTCGTGCCTGATCGGCTGTCCGGCGGGCGCAAAGCAGAATCCGCGGATGGTCTCCATCAACAAGGCGCTCGCAGCGGGCGCGCGGGTCTTTGTACGCGCACGCGCGCTCCAGATCCGCGACGCGACGACGGATAAGAAGCGCGTGGAAGTCCAGACGCTGGACGCCAAGGGCTACCACCCGACGAACCGCTTTGCGATCGACGCGCGCACAGTAATCGTTGCGGCGAACCCGGTGGGAACGGTCGCGCTGTTGCGCAATTCGCATCTGGGCAACCGGCAGCTCGGACAACGGGTTTCGCTGCAGCCGCAAGTGCCGTGTGTGGCGCTGATGCCCGACCGCGTCAACGCGTTTGACGGCATTCCACAGGCGTACGCGCTGACGGAATTTGAACGCCACGACGCGGAGGTCGGGCTGACCGGCTTTCGCGTCGAGAGCATTTTTGGCACGCCAGGCGTGCTCGGTTCGCTCGTCTCAGCGCCAGGCGCACAAGGCAAGGCGCTCATGGCGCAGCTGGACCATATCGCCGCGGCGCTGGTTCTCGTTCCCGATCAGCCAGTGGGCGAGATCAAGGTCAACAGCGGCCGACCCGAAGTCGACTACACGCTGACCGCCGAATGGAAGACGCGGGCGCGGCAAGCCGTGCGTTCAGCGGCGCGTGCTTACTTCGCAGCAGGTGCAAAAATGGTCGTGGTCCCAGCCGCACCGCCAGTGCTCATTCACTCGGAAGCCGAACTGGCCAAGATCGACGCGCTGACGTTCGATCCCGTCACCATCTCCCTGATCTCAGCGCATCAGCAAGGCGGCGCGCGACTGGGTCCCGACGAAAGCACATCAGCGTGCGACTTGAATGGCCAAGTCTGGGGAACCCGCGGCGTCTTCGTCTGCGACGGCAGCGTTTTTCCCAGCACCAGTTCAAGTCACACGATGACGCCGATCATCACGATGGCCCACGCGCTGACAGATCGTCTGCTGCAGCGCGTCGGCCAGCCGAACTAGCCGGTGATCGTCCACCACGCAGCGCGGTTCGGATCAACCGTGCGCGCGATGAGCCCCTTCTCCAGCAGACGCGTCAGCGCGTTGGAGATGTTGGCTTTGGTCCAGCGACGATCGCCTTCTTCGTAGATGTCCGACACCTGCATCTCGTAGTCGGGATGGGTGCGCAGGAGGTGCAGAATGAACTCGGCAGCAGTGCCTTTGGTCTTGGGCATGGGAACTCTCCATCAGTTGGGGCTGGTGGCCCGCCATCCGTGCGGCGGGCATGTAGATATGTAGCATGATTCGAGTGGGATGTGGAAGAGGGGGACATCGATCGAAAGGGGCCTGATTCCGGTCGTTCCGTGCGCCAGCGTTGTCAGGCATCAACAAGTGTAAGCAAAGTGAGACACAAGTGTCACACAACAGACACGTCACCGGACTTCGCGGGGGATGCGGAGGACGCCCAAACTCGAGTCGACCAGGCGCTCAATTCTCGCAACCTATCAGAAGTAGATAATTTTCACAAACACCACCGCGACCAGCGCTTTCATCTCTTCCCTCCATCACCGGGTGAGCCAGCACGCAAATCGACGCCGAACTCTGATGCCCCGTGTGAAGAGAATCAAGTGCGCGCCCATCGCCAAAAGGGTGTAGATTTGTAAATACGACCAAAGAGCGCGTCTCCGGGCAGATCGCGATGAGGTGAAAATTCGCACTGGTTCGCAGCGCGTGCTGGGCAGCCGCGCGGAGTGGCGGTAGACTGAGGGCATGGTCAGACTGAATCGCATCTACACACGAACGGGAGACGACGGCACGACCGGCTTGGTCGGCGGCGAACGCGTCCCCAAAGAAGATCCGCGCATCGAGGCGTACGGCACGGTGGACGAGCTGAATGCTTGTCTTGGTCTGTGTCGACAGGCGAACCGCGAGACGCAGGACGCCGAAGCGCGAGCACATCTGGATGGCGAACTGCAGCGCATTCAGCAACAGCTGTTCAATCTGGGGTCGAGCCTCGCGACGCGGCTGGAAACACGCTGGCCCAATCAGCCCGTGATCGTGGCGGCCGACATCGTCGGGCTGGAGAACTCGCTGGACGCGATGAACGACGTGCTGGAACCGCTGAGGTCGTTTGTGCTGCCTGGTGGCGGACCGACCGGTGCGGCGCTGCATCTGGCGCGGACCGTTTGCAGGCGAGCGGAACGCCGGGCGTTCGAACTGTCGCACATCGAAGCGGTGGCGCCGGAGGATTTGCAGTACCTGAACCGCCTCAGCGACTGGCTCTTTGTTGCAAGTCGTTGGATAGCCAAGAAAGCAGGCGAACCCGAAGCGCTCTGGACGCCGTAGAACCGCGCATCAACGCCGCTTGCCCCGCACCGACAGGGCGTGCCAGCGCACAGCCCGCGCGCGACCAAGCCGCACCCGCCGCAGCAGCAGGTCCAGCAGAAGAAGCCCAAGCGCCCACCAGACCAACTGCGGCCAAAGCCACTGCCAGTCCTTGTGCGTCGCACCGCGCACGTCCAGCCAGTCGCTCGGCTGACTCGTCAACTTGCCGCCCGTCGCCAGCGCGAGCTGCGACAACACAGCGCTGTGGCCGTCCGCAAGTCGATATTCGTCTGGATACGGGTGCACCGCCGTCGCGCGACCACTGGCCAGCACCGGTTGGTTCGCGCGGGCCCGCAGCGTCACCGCCACGTCATAAGGCCCCAACGCGTCCAGCGGAAGCGCCGTCTCGTAGCGCCCTTCCGCGACTTCGGTCAGCCGCACCTCGGCCTTGGAACCATCGGGGCGCGTGACTTTGGCCTCGGCGAGCATGCCCGTCAGATAATGATCGTCCTCGTCGAGCGCGTCCACGGCCACGCGCAGGCGGTCGCGCTCGCGCGCCAGCCGTACATCCAGCGCCATGCCGACGTCTTCCTGCAGCAGATCGCGCACCGTTTGCCGCGCCAGAAGCGCGTAACCCGGCCAATCCAGCCACTGCGCCGCCCAGCGGTTCTTCAAGTCGCTGGTGAATACGGAGACTTTGCCCAAGCCCAGCTTCCAGCGCACCAAAAGCGGCTTGCCCGATGACAACCGCAGGACTTCCTCCGCGCCGGGTTTCAACTTCGTCGGGAGGTAACCGGTCAGCATCGGCGCGTCTTCGATCCGCACGCCACGCAGCAGGTCGATGCGACCAAGCCCCGGCGCGCGTTTGGCGTGCACGCGTTGCTCGACGACGCTGTCGCCGGCGATCAGTTTGGTTTCCTTCACGAAGATCCGCGGCAGTGTCTCTGGCCGATCCGTGAAGTAGAAGCGACCGCCGCCGCGATCCGCGATGCTCTCCAGCAAGTTGTGGTCCACGTCGCTACCCACGCCAACGGTCGAAACCGTGATGCCCGACCGCTTCATTTGCCGCACAAGCGCGTCGATCCCCTGACGCGGCGCAATGCCGTCCGTGAGCAAAATGACGTGCTTGATCTTGGCGGGCGCGGTCAGCAGCGTCTGGTAGGCCATGTCCAGAGCCGGGTAAATGTGCGTACCACCGTTGGCCGCCAACTTGCTGATATCTGTTGAGATGCGGTAGCGATTCCCGGCGCGCTGCAGTCGCACCGCCAGACGTGCTTCCGAGTCAAACGCCACGACGCCGATCAAGTCCTCCTGCGCCAGCGTCTCCGCCGTTGCGCGCGCCGCTTCTTTGGCGAGTTCCATCTTCGGACCTTGCATCGAGCCGGACCGATCCACGGCGAGCATCAGCGCGATCGTCGGCGTTTCCATGGTGTTCTCGATGTCCATCCGCACCGGCAACACATGCTTGTCCAGATACGTGTCCTGATAGCCGCCCGATCCCAGACTGTTTTCACCGCCCAGGACGAGCAGACCGCCGCCCGCCTTCACGTAGGCTTCCAAATTGCGCATGTCGCCGTCGGTCAACAGCGGCACGCCCGACGGGGAGACACGCGGCACGTCACTGAGCACAATCGCCTGGAACGGCTTGAGCCCGGAAAGCGATCGCGGGAGCCCGTCGGCATCGGCCGTCTCCACCTCAAAGTCGTCGGTCAGTGCCCGCGTCAGGTACTGACTCTGGCCCTTGGCGCCTTCGACGTAGAGCAGCCTCGGCCGCGCAAGGACGGCGACTCGCCCGCGCAGGTGGTTGTTGAGCGCAAAGCGATCCGCACCATTTTGGACCTCACACGTCGTGTCGAGATCGTGCGTACCGGCATCCTTCAGGCGCGCCAAACCGAATTCCACGCGCGTCACACCGGCGGCGAGCACCTGGTCGACGTGGACAGGCGGCTGCCCCGCGATGCTGAGCGTACACCGTACTTTGGCAGGACCCGACGATTGAACGCCGATCGCAACCGGAAATGGCACGTTCGCGCGGACTTTCGCCGGCAGCTCAAACTGCTCCACAACGACTTCACCCTGCGGCGGCAATTCCGGCTGTGCCGGCACGTGTACACGAACACCGCTCGCACGCAGCGCGTCCACCAGCTGAAGCGCGTCACCTTGCGTCTCCAGTCCATCGGACCACACAACGACGTGCGGCACGCTGTGGCCGTCCAGCAGCCCCAGCGCGAGGTTCAACGCGCCGGCGAGGTCGGTCTCACGCTCATCTGCTGGACGCCGATCGACGTGCGGCGGCTTCACCTCGTCCTGAATGGGCGTCGGCGGCCAAGGCAGGGCCAGCGCCTGACGGTCGAACGCGATCACTTGAACTGCCGGCGTTTGGCGATCGCTCGCGTCCAACGCGTCGTCTGCCTGCTGTGGGTGCGCGAGGCGCGAAGCAACTTCCGTGGCTTGCACGGCGCGCTCGGCGGCCCGCAGCAGCCCGTCGGGCACGGACGCGGACCGGTCCACGATGTGCACGACCTGTGCGCGGCGCGGGCGCTCGTGCAACAGCCGCGGACCGGCGATCGCGACGGCGAGGAGCGCGATCAGCCCCATGCGCACAAGCACTTGCACAGCCTGCTGCCAGCGCGGCAGATCGGTGAGCGACCACACCACCGCAGCGGGTACCAGCCACGCCAGCGTGGCCAGCCAGAGCAGCCGTGGCGCGGCAAACTCGATCCCCTGGCGTGAAAGCAGCGCCAGCTGCAGCGGCACCTGTTGCGCGACCAGGAGCGTTGCGACGAGCGCGACGGCACCGCAAACGGCCAACCAGAGGAGGCGAGAACGCGTCATACCGTCCTCCGCCGCAAGTAGGTGAGCCACTCGACCGCCAGAATCAGCATCGCTGCAATGAGCCAGAGACTCCAACGCGGAAGTGAAAACGTGTCTTGCTCGACAACCTGCGCCGCGTGCAGGGTCTGCGCCGACGGGCCCCACGGTTGCAGCAGCGTCGGGTTTTCGGTCGGTGCGATCACAGTCGCACGCGCCACCAAGCGATCCGCGTCGGACTGCCAGACGTGAACACCGTGGTGCTCGCTTTGCCCCAGCAGCTGTCGGCCCGACGTCCGCGCCGGTCGCGGCTTCTGCCCCGGTTCCACGTACTGCCAACTCGCGTCCACCGGCGCATCCACCGCCCACGGCCGGCCGACCAGCAGCGGCGGCACGAGCGTCTCTTCCTGACCGAACAGCCACAAAAGTGCGTTCGAGACCAACAGCGGCAGCGCGTAGCGGGCGCCAAGGTCCGTCTCCAAAAGGTCAATGCCCCACTCCAGCGACCTCGCCGCGTCTTGACGCGCCACCATCACCGGACCGCGCGGCTTGGCAACGGCCAGGACGGTGTCCCCCGGACGTGTCGGCACCAGCCGCACTTTGTCAAAGTTCGTGTCCTGAAAGGAAATGCCGCGCATCGCAGGGTGGTCTTCGTCGCGCACGGCGACCTCTGGCCCTTCCGCTTGCCGCAGCGTCTCCGTAGGTGCCGCGGCAAGCGACAGGATGAGCCCCGGTGTCCCTTCCGGCAGCACGAAGCCAGCCTGATCGAGTACCACAACGTCCACCCCGTGCCGCGCCCGATCCTTGGCGGCAAACGCATCGGCGCGGTAATCGGCAGCCGCGAGGTGCTGGACCTTGACCTTGCCGTGGGCAAAAAGCGCTGCCGCGAGATACAAATTGCCCGTCGTCGCATCGACATCAGACGCGCCCGACACGACCAACACGCCAAGCTCCTTGCGCTCCGCGAGTACGGCAAATCCCCAGTCGTCCCAAGGCGCCACATCGTGCAGCCCCATCTTTCCGCGCACCTGCACCGCGAACCGCGCCGCGCCCAGGTCCACGTCCGGCACGATCTGCGTCGAGAGCCCGGGCGGCAGACGCACGTCGACAACGCGCTGCAGCGCTTCGGTCTTGGCGAAAGTCGCCGCGTTCACGGCCGTGTCGCTGGCCGCCAACACCAGTTGCGCCGGGGTTTCTTGGCTCGAATCGTTGCGTACTTGCACAGTGAGCGTGCCCCGGCTGGGATCCTGCGGATCGGGACGCACGCGCAGCTCGCCGACGGCCAAATTGGTCAGGTTTCGCTGCGGCGGCGGCTGTCCAGGCTGCCATCCGCGCGAGGGTCCCACGCGCAGGTGCTCGATCGCGATGCCCGGCGTGACGTCCAGCGGCAGTTCCGCCGGCCCCCCATCACTCACCAGAACAATCCGCGATTGCGGCCGGTGCGCCAGCGCTTGTTGTGCCGTGTCCATCGCGCGCCGCAAGTCCAGTCCGCCGTCCGTCGCGTGCAGCCGCGTCACGCTCTCTTCCAACGTCGCGCGGTCACTGCCCCAGCCCGCCAGTACTTCCGCATGGCCGGACGCAGCCATCAGCAGCACGTCTTCTTGCGGTGGCGCGGCGGCCAACCAGCGCCGCAAAGCGCCTTGCGCTTCGGCCAAACGGGTTCCGACAAGCCCGTCCTCGGTCTGCATCGAGGCGGATACGTCGACGATGACGACCGTGTGCGGGCGCGCAGTCTCCGCTTTGGGTCCCGTCGCGCGGCGAGCGAAAAGCGGCTCGGAGAGCGTGGCGATGAAGAGTCCGGCCAGCGCGATCATCAAGAAGAAGGAGATCACGCGGCGGAGATTGCGCCCGACAACGCGCGACTCTTTTTGCGCCAGCACGCGCTGCCACAGACCGCCAAACGGCACTTCGACGCGACGTTGACGCGGTTTGAGCAGATAGAGCAACAGAATGAGCGCAGCGACGACGCCGGCAAGCCGCAGGACGTCCGCAGGATGGAGCAGGAGCTCGTTGACGTGCAGCGCGTTCACCCGAGGAAACCTCCAGCGCGAAACACCCGCATCACGACGTCATCAAACGGCACGCTGAGATCGACCTGGAGGCAGCGAGCGCCCGCTTCGCTCGCCGCGCGTTGGACCTCGTGGCCCAGCGCTTCAAAGGCGGCGCGGTAGCGCGTCAAAAGTTGCGGCGTCAGCACGATTTCACGCAACTCGCCGGTCTCACAGTCGACAATCGCCAGATCGCCCTGCACGTCGGCGTCGAGCAGCGTGCGATCGACCAACTGCAGGACCATCGGCTCAAAACCGCGGTAGGTCAGTAGGCGCAGCGCGTCGCCCAAACCCTTGGCGTCAAAGAAGTCGGAGATCACGACCGCAAGGCCTGGCCGTGGCTGCGTGCGCAACCAGCCGGCAAAGGAGGCTTGGACGTCGGTAGCGCCGCCTGGTTGGACGTCGGAAAGCGTACGGAGAATCTTGAAGAACTGCGCACGACCGCGAACCGGTCGCATGGGTGCGGTGACCTTGTCGGCAAAAGGGACGACTGCGACGCGATCGAGGTTGGACAGCGCAATGTAAGCGAGCGCCGCCGACACCTGCAGCGCGCGCTCCAGCAGCGTTCTCTCGCCGTCAGGCGCCATCGTCATCGAGGTCGACCGGTCGATCAGAAAGTAGACCGACAGGTCTTCCTCTTCCTCGTACAGGCGCAAATTCAGGCGCTCGGTCCGGGCAAACAACTTCCAGTCGACATTGCGGAGGTCGTCGCCCGGCGTGTAGCCGCGGTGATCGGCGAATTCGATGCCACTGCCGACGATGCGCGACCGCCGGTTCGCCCGCGTGCCCGACGTCGCCATGCGCCGCGCGAGCAGGGCCAACTGCTCGACGCGACCGAGAAAGGCGGCGTCAAACAAGTCGTCGCGAATGCCTTCGTGGTGGGTTGTGGCGTCAACGCTCACGCAAACCTCAACGCTGCCGTTCGAGTTCGGCGATCATCTGCTCAATGACCTGATCCGGCCGTACGCGGTCGGCCTCAGCGTCAAAGTTCAGGAGCAAACGGTGACGCAACACCGGCTTTGCCAACGCTTTCACGTCGTCCACCGAGCCGTTCGGCCGCCCTTGCAAGAGCGCCCGCAGCTTCGCGCCTGCAACCAGCGCCTGGACCGCGCGCGGACTGGCGCCACCGCGCAAGTACTGCTTGGCCGCGGTCAGCTTGCCATGCGAGCCGCTCACCAACTTCACCGCAAAATCGACGACGTGCGGCGCGATCGGGCAATCGACCGCGAAATGCTGGATCGTCAGAATGTCGAGCCCCGACAACACCGGCTCCACCGTCGCCTGCACGGAGCGCACCGTGCGCGTCGCAATCTCGGTCAGTTCCTTGTCGGTCGGAAACGGCACGTCGATCTTGAAAAGAAAGCGGTCCAACTGGGCTTCGGGCAGCACGTACGTGCCCTCCATTTCCAGCGGATTCTGCGTCGCGAGCACAAAAAACGGCGGCGCCAGCGGATACGTTGTGCGCCCGACCGTGACCGAGCGCTCCTGCATCGCCTCCAGAAGCGCGGATTGCGTCTTGGGCGTCGCGCGGTTGATCTCGTCCGCAAGCAGGATGTTGGTGAACACCGGCCCTTCCTGAAAGACCAGCGTTCGCCCACCCTTGCCGTCGTCCGCCAAGATCTGCGCGCCGATGATGTCCGACGGCATCAGGTCCGGCGTGAACTGCACGCGCGAGAAGTTGAGATCCATCGCCTGCGAAAGCGTCCGCACAAGCAGCGTCTTGCCCAGGCCGGGAACGCCTTCCAGCAGCACGTGTCCACCCGCGAGCATGCCCAACAGCACGCTTTCGATGACCTCGTCCTGTCCAACCATCACTTTTTGGAGTTCGGTCTTCAGCGCCGTCAGACGCTCGGCCATCCAGGCAATTTGATGTTCAATCTCGTGCTGTTCTGCAACCTGTGCCATGACACTCCTCACCGGCCACGCTTACCGCGGCCCCCAGCCCTTACGCGGGCGAATCAACTCAAAATACTGCCGCACGACGCTGCGCCGCCCCGGCGGAATCTGCTCCTGGTCCAACATGTCGTCGGCCACTTGCGAGTACTCCGTGTACACTTCGCGCCAGCCCTGACGGGAGAACCCCTTCTTCGCTGCGTCGCTGAACACTCTCTTGGTGTCCGGACCCGCGCCCTCTTCGCCTTTCAGCTGCTCGCGGCGACCGCCGCTGACGCGCTTTTGCCCAGCGTCCTCGTGGTCGTCGCCCTTCTGACTTCCCGCCTGCTTGCCCGGATTCTGCCCTCCGCCCTGCTCATAGCCCTGACGAATCGCCTCCATCCGGTCAAACTGGCTGTCTTTTCCCTTGCCCAACTTGAACTTGCCCGACTTCTGGCCCTCGCCTTCGCCTTCCTGACCGGCCTGCGCCTGCTTGCGCCGCGCCTCGGCCATCCGCTTGGCGTCGCGCGCCTCCGCCGACTCTTCCTGTTGCTTCTTGCCGCCTTCGCCCTGCTCCTGTTCGCCCGGTTGCTCGCCGTTCTGCACAGCCTTGCGGTCAAACTCACGCCGCGCCGTCTCCTGCCGGTTTCCCGTCTTCTCCAGCGCCTCGCGCAGCTGCCGCATCCGATTCTGGCCGATCCGCTGCGCCTGCCGATCCTGCTGCCGTTCGTTCTCCCGCCGCAGCTCGCTCGCCGCCGCGCGCATCGCCTTCTTCATCGCTTCTTGCGCCTGCTGCTTCTCTTCCGCGCTTTCCTTGCCTTTCTTGCCCAGACGGTCCTCGTCCTGCGCCCGCCGCAACATGTCCGCCGCCTGCTGCGCGCCGCGCTCCAGCCGTTGCACCTGATGTTGCGCCGCCAACACGTCGCCGTTCTCGCGCTTCAGCGCTTCCAACTCCTTGCGCGCCGACTTCAACCGCTCCTGATCACTCGCGCCCAGCCCACCATCTTCGGCGCGCTTTTTCTGCAACCGGTTCACGCGGTCAGCGAGATCCTTGAACTTGTCCGGAATCTTCTGGTCCTTCAAGGCATCCGCGAACTTCTCTGCGGCCTTGATCCAGCCTTCCAGCTCCTTGTCGCTCATGTTCTTGTTGGCTAGCTTCTCCGCCAACTTCGCCAACATCGACAGGTCTTTCTTCTCCGCCGCCTCCTCCAGCAGCTTCTTTTCCTCGCTTTTGGGCGCCGACTTCGCCGCTTCCTTCGCCGCTTCGGCCACCGCGTTCTTCAGCGCTTGGTCCCTTTGCTCCTGCGCCTGCGCCGCTTGTTCGGGACTCTGCGGACCCGCCGCGCCTTTTTCACCGGCCGCAGCTTCCGCCGCCGGCTTCGGGTCGAACGCGTCCATCGGGTTTTCTGGGGCGTCGGGCTTCAGCGCTTCGAGCCGCGCAAGCATTTCCAGCGCCTGACGCTTGTCCATCCGCCCTTCCGCGACGCCATCCAGCACCTTGGTCACGTCGGCGAGCCACTCCTTCACCGCCAGGTCGGTCACTTGCGCTTGAATTTCTTCGAGCATCTTGGCGTCCGCGTCGATGAGCTTCGTCGTGTCTTCACCCAAGAGCGCCGCCGCAGACGTAAACGGCTGCGGACCGCCGGGAACCGTGAGCGCCAAGCCGGTCAGCGCGTCCACACGGTGCAACCCGACGGCACGCTTGGCCGCATCCAGCGGCGCATAGGTCGCCGCCAGCAGCACGACGACCGCGCCCGCGAGCCACGGCAAAGCCTTGGGCGAACGCCACGGCTGCAGCGTCTTGGGATCCAAACGCCGCGCCAAGGCAACCGCTGCTTGCGCCTGCACGAGCGCCCAACCGTCCTGCCGACCACTCTCGGCCAACCAGAGCGACGTCGCGAGTGTGTCCTTGGCCACGATCTGGTCGTCAACTTGCCGGGCCAGTAGGCGCCAAGGATGATGCTGCCAGACTGCGTGGAGCAGCGCTGCACCGCTCAGAAGGGCGACAGCTTCCGAGAGATGCGGGAACGCCAGATCCAGCCGCCAGAGAATCGCCACAGGCGCAAGCCACGCGATGATCGCCGCGAGCCAGCCCGCGAGCCGCGCCGTCGACGTTTGCAGCCGCCGCCGCCACCGCACACGCGCCAGCACCGCCAGCACGGGCTGCACGCGGGCGCGCAGGTCGCTTGGCCAAGAATGCGGCTGGTGGTCGGATTGCTGCGTCGTCAACTTGCCTTCTTGCCCCGGTGTACAACACCGCTGGAGCGGGGGCTGTTCCCGCTGTCTTGTACCATGGACGCGCCAGTGCGGCAGTCGATTCAACTGGATGCCGCGGCGGCGGTCAATTGCCAAAACCAGCAACGGGACGAGGCGCGCAAACCGGCGACGGGGCGACGCCCGATCGCAGCGCAAAGAGCGCGCCAAGTCAGGCAGTTAGTGCTTCTTGTGGTGCTTGTGCGCCGGGTGTGCGCCCTTCGGCGGCGCGGCGCGCTTGGCCGGGTGAACCACCGCGGACGCGAGCACGCGGTCACGACCGTGCTTGCGCGCCGACTTTTTCGCCTTCGCGGCTACCGGTGCCACCTTGCCGTGAGGCTTCACCACCTGCGCGGCCTTGGCGTGATGCGCCTCAACGTGGGCCGTCTTCTTGGGCTTTTCCACCAGCGAGCCGTGCGCGATGACCGCCACCGCAGGCTTGACCGGCGCGGCTTCGGCCACTTCCTGCATCTCCGCCTTGTGCTCCACCACGGCCACGACGGGCTTCTGTGCCGCCTGCGTACTCGCGTTCGACGACGGCTCCGTTGGCGGCTCATCCTGAGTCGGAACCGCCTTTTGCGACAGCGCAAAGGCGTGGAGCGTCTCGCCGTCGTACAAGTTGCGATAAACGGCGATCGACGAGCACACACGCTTGGCGTAATCGCGCGTCTCGCGGAACGGGATCGACTCGACAAACAGGTCCAACGGCCAGTCGCCGCGCGTTTTGCGCCAACGACCAACAGCACCGCCGCCGGCGTTGTAGCCCGCCGCCATCTGCGCTTCGCGCTCAAAGCGTCCCAGCAGCGACTTCAAGTAGCGCGCGCCAAGGCGCACGTTCACGGAGGGCTGGCGTAGCGTCGTCGCGTCCGCGGTCAAGCCCAGCGGCTTGGCCATGGCTTGCGCGGTCGGCAGGATCAACTGCAGGAGGCCGATCGCTGCGGCGTGCGACTCCACGCGCGGGTTGAAGCCGCTTTCGCTGCGACCAATCGCCCAGACAACCGACGGATGCAGGCCGAATTCTTGTGCGGCCGCCTCGATCAGCGAGCGAAACGCGCGCGGGTAGGCAATTTCCCAGGCCAGCTTGTTGCTTTCGGACGGGTACCGCGTGGCAAAGCGCCGAAGCGCGTCGCGACCGGTGGCGTGCGACGACGTCCACCGCTCGGCTTCATCGTCCAGAGCGGCGCGCGCCCAGGCACCAGACGGGTCGCCCGCCGCCCACTTGTCCATCGGCGCCACATCCCGTCCAAGACCGGCGGCGTCGAGCAAGTCACCCGCTTCATCATGCCAGCCCAGTTGCCCCAGCAGGCGGGCGCGCTGGACGTTTGGATCCGCGAGCAGCTTCGCCGTCAGTTGCGGACCCGCCGTCAGCGGTTCCTTGGGCAAGTCCGGCATCTTTGCGCCCGACGCCTGCAACTGCGCCAGTGACATCGTCGCATAGTAGCTCAGCGGGTGGCGCAGCACGACGCGCTTCCAGCGCTCGATCGCCGCATCGTCTTTACCCAGCGCCTGAAGCGCGCGACCTGCAAAGTAGTCTGCGCGACCGCGGGCCCAGTCACGGTCGTCGTAGCGCGCCGCTGGGGCGTTCGCCGCACGCGGAGCAAAGGCCGTTGCGGTCGGCTCCGAGTCGCGTACTTCGACGAGCTTGTCGAGAATCTTCAGCGTATCTGCCCACTTGCCAGCGACCATCGCGTCCATGGCAAAGCGCCAGGCCATGACGTCGACGATGTCGCGCTCGGCGTAATCATTGGCCGAAGTCGCGCCGTGCGCTTTCAACTTGGTCGCGGCGTCCGGCAGCGTCGCCAGATGCAGGAGCGTCTTCGTGTCGTCGGCTTCGAGACCAGTCAGTCCGGCTTCGAGCGCCTTCTTCAGGTCCGTCGTGCCATCCAACTTGCCTTGCAGAAGCCGCGCGCGCCCCAGACGCCACAGTGCATCGCCGGGCGCGAGCGAGTCCTCGTCCACAACAAGCTGCTGAACATCCGCGCTCGTGCAGTCCTCGATCACGGATTCCAGAAGCGCGATCGACGCATCGAGCTCGCCTTTGCGATCGTGCGTGTGCGCCGCCCACGACCGCGCGTGGCACCGCACCGGCAACGCGACGTTCAAATCCTTGGCAAGCGCCTCCAAAGCCGGCGTCGCGCGACTGTAGCGCCGCCGCTGCGCCGACCAAACCAGCGCGTCCAGCACCGCCGCGGCGTCCTGCGGGCGCTTCTTCAGACGCGCCTGCCACACCGCATCGCTGCCGCCGATCAGAAAATCGACGGCTTCCTCGGTCTGCGCGCTCTTGCCAGCGACGTCGATCAGGGTTTGCGCCATTTGGACCGCGTCATCGGCGCGACCGCGGGCGTGCGCCAAGCGCATCGCCTCCAGCTGCTGCTTGCGAAACAGCGCGGTACCCGACGCAACGTGTACCTGCGCCAATGTGTCCGCCGCGAGTTCGAACTGACCGCTGCGCCGCAACGCGCGCGCCTTGAGCAACAGGTTCTGCGGTTCGGTTCGATCCTTCAGGAGCGCCAACACGACCATCGCGAGACCTTGATCGTCCGCGCGCGACGCCAGAAAGCTCAGCGCTTCACCGCCCAAGACCGGATGCGTCGTCGCGATCTTTGCCGCCGCCAGCGCGCCCGCACTGTCCTTGGCGTAGATCCGCGTTTGTACGTAAAGGAACGCCAGAAGCGGCCGTTCTTTTTCCGGATCCTGCTTCCCCAAGGCGGTCCATGCCTTGCTCGCTGGTTCCAGCGCGTCTTGAAATCGACCTTCGTGCCAAGCCGCCCACGCCTTGCGCGCGTCGGCGTCGCGGAACGGGTTGGACAGATCGCCCAGCTTCACCGATTCGCCGGACTTCGTGTTCGCGTCGTTCTTGACGACCTTATCCACGTCCACCGCCCACTCAGCGGGCAGATCGGGCATCAGACCAAAAACCAGACCAATGCGTTCAATCACGCGCCAAGGCGAGGACGGCGGCGGATCGATCGGCGCGCGATGCACGACCGCAACAGCGGCGAACGCAATGGCTACGCACAGGAGGAAGAGCGCGATCCACGCACGCCTACCGCGAAAAACACGGGTCGAAGCGCGGGACTTGCGATCAGAACTGGACGAAGAACCGCCGCTGCTGGCCGAATCGGTCTGGCCAAACAGCGACGCGGTCGTCGGTTCAGCGAATGGTCGGAAGCGAGAACTTTTCGCCCAGAGCGATTTCCAGCTTCTTTTCAGAGGCGATGCGCTGATCGCGGGCGATGACGCGCTTGCGCTCTTTGCCGGCGCTGACGCGCTTGGCTTTGCGGATGCGATCGGTCGAGCGTGTTGGCGATGCCATGGGAAACTCCAGAAATCGAGCGCGGAACTCGCGAGGTCAAAGTGTGGGATCAGATGCGAGCCCAGAAATCCAGCACTTGCGGCCGTCTGGCGCAAAGCGGGGGCACGAGTTTGACCAAAATCGGCTCTCGCGTCAAGCGCGAACACGTCCGGGAACACTGTAGCATCGAATCCTACGGCCACCGGGCCCTCCGTGTCCGCGAACGAGGCCGTCGCGGAAGCTAGCCGTCAATGCGGCGCAGGCGATCGATCACGGCCTGCTGACGACGCACGTGGCCGATGGCCTTCTGCTCAATCGCCGCGATCTGCGCCTGTACGTCCGCGTTCACGGCGGTGTGCGCCTGAATCTGGCCGTCCGTCGCCATGCCAATGCCGTAACGCATCCGCAGGACTTTCTCTTCCTCGCTCGTCAGGTTCGCCTGGCGCAGCGCCACGTCGACTTCAACGCGTGTTTGGGTCTGTGTCGTTGTCTTGCTCACAATGCTCTCCACGACTGGGTTGCCCCCAGCCCTACCAATGTACGATAGGCCGCCGATCGCGCAATTTTTTCCAGCATTTCACCGCATCTGCGGCCAGTTGTCGGCGGAGCGAACGCGCAAGACCGCAAGATCGTGAGCAGAGCCACAGGGCGGTTGACCGGACGCTATCTGGTCGAAAGCACGGCAGAATATGAAGAGTTGTGAGAAGTAGACGCGACGTGCTGAGAGGCGAAAGCCGACGGCGACGCGTCTTGATCAAGAACTGCGGGGACTTGCGGGCGGAAGCCGCGGCGGCGCGGGGAGCAGGAGCTAGGCGGGGCGCACCAGATCCAGCTTTTTGATCAAATATTCCAGAGATTTGCGATGCAGCCCGGTCGAGCGCGCCGCAGCCGACACGTTCCACTGGTGGCGATCCAGCGCGCGCTGCCAGTACTCGCGTTCAAAAGCGTCGATCAGCCGCGCCTTCGCGTCCTTGAACGGCAGCTCGAAGGCTGCCTCCGGGTGTTCCAAGGCAACGGGCGCACTCAACCGCTGCGGATCCAACCGCACGTGCAGCTCCTTGCCGTCCGACAGCACCGCCGCCCGCTCGATCTGGTTCTTCAGTTCGCGCACGTTGCCCGGCCACGGGTAGGCCTGCAGCTGTTGCATCGTCTCAAAGGAGATCGTGAGCGCGCCTGGACGCGGGTTACGCGCCTGCGTGTCGGCCAAAAAGTGGCTGACCAGAAGCGGAATATCCGACTTGCGGCGACGCAACGGCGGCAGCGGCACTTGGATCACGGCCAAGCGGTAGTACAGGTCTTCGCGGAACGTGCCGTCCTTGACCATCTGCGCCAGGTCGCGGTTCGTCGCGGCCACGATGCGCACGTCCACGGTTTGACGCTCGTTGGAGCCCACCGGCTTCACTTCGCGTTTTTCCAGCGCGCGGAGGAGCTTGGGCTGGAGATCCAGATCCAACTCGCCCACTTCGTCCAAGAAAAGCGTGCCGCCGTGCGCTTCCGCCATCGCGCCTTTGCGGTTCTGGATCGCGCCGGTGAACGAGCCTTTGACGTGGCCAAACAGCTCGGACTCGACCAGATCGCGCTGCACGGCGGAGCAGTCAAAAATGACGAACGGCCCCTTGGCACGCCGCGAGTGTTGGTGGATCGCCTCCGCGACGAGCTCCTTGCCCGTGCCGGACTCGCCATCGACCAGAATCGTGCTGTCGGTCGGCGCCGCGCGCGCCAGAAGCGCGAAAATCTCGCGCATTTCCGGTGATTGCCCCAGCAAGTTGCCAAATTGTGGTTCGCGAGACAGCGCGACTTCGTGAAGCTCCGCCAGCTGCTCAAACTGCAACTCGGACTGCCCCAAGCGCAGCACCGCCGTTGGCCCCAGGACGGCCTCCATCAGCCGCGCGCCGGCGAACCACGTGCCGTTCTTCGACTCCAAGTCGCGGACGCGGTAACCCGTGCGCTCGCCGTCGATCTTCAGGTGATTGCGCGAAACTGATGGATCGTCCAGCACCAAGTCGTTGTCAGGCGCGGAGCCGACGTACACGAGCCGCCGATCAAACGTCTTTTCCAGTCCTGCGTTGGGGCCCGAAAGCACGCGAAGCCGATACTTCGGAAGCGTGTAGCGTTCGGCAAAGGTAGCGGCGGTAAGCGTGCGGGTCGGCTGCATGGTGGCCAATCGTACCGCTTTCACTCCCACGCCGACAACTCAGGGGAGGAAACTAAAGCCCTTCAACTTCTGATAGTCCCCCGGCGTGAGCTCCACCTGAGTCGTCTGGGCGGCCTCCGACCCATCGGGATCCCGCGCCACAATCGTGTGTTTTCCAGGCTTGAGTTGTAGGACGTAATGGTCACCGCCCGAAGTCGCTGCACGTTTTTTGCCATCGACCGTGATCACAGTCGACGCAGGCAGGACGCGAAACTCAACAACTCCCCACTTTGCCGCGCTCTTCGCTTCAGCGCCCACGCTCTTCGTGTCAGCTGCCTTCACTTGCACCGGCGGGTCGTCGAGCTCGGCGACTTCAGGCGTCGGATCCGCAGCAACTGCAACCGCGGTCGGCGACGGCGGAAACGGCGGCGGCACGGGCGCGGGCAACTCCATCGGCAGGATGCCCGCGGTCGGCTTTGCGGCTTCGATCGGCACGCGCGGCGGCTCGAAAGCAGCCACATTCTCCGTGCGCGACTGCCACACCCAGAGCGCCACACTCAGCACGAGCACGCCCAGCAGCAGCGCCCAGTGGGACGTCCTGTGCGGCGGTGACTCCTGACCCAAAGCACCGGCTTCCATCGCGGATCGGACGCTGGCTTGCGACTGCTGCACGACTTCGATGCCAGGCAGACTCAGCGTGCCCGTAAACTCGACCGGCGACTGGCCCAGGAGCCCGATCGTCTGCGCCAAGGTCTGGTCAAAACTGCCGGCGCGCGCTGCCAGAACGTCAAACGCGGGCGCCAGTTCAGCCGCCAGACGACGCGCGGGCGAGAGCTCACCCGCTTCAGCGAGCAACCGGTTGGCGCGATCGGCGACCGTGGCTGCCGACGTTGGACGGAGCGCTCGGTCAAATTGCGTCAAGTCTTCCAGCAGTTGCCACGTACTCGGCGCGACGCGCCCCTTGAGTCCGGCAAGTTTGGTCGGGAGCAGCGCGTACGCTTCGCCAAGAGATTCGGGCTCGCCCACGTCCAGCGCGCGTTGGCCTGAGAGCCACTCGACGGCGCACAATCCCAAGGAGAACAAGTCACTGCGACCGTCGGCCCGCTCTTGTCGCGCGTGTTCAGGGCTCAGATACGGCAGCTTTCCGCGCAACGCACCAGCGGACAGCCGCGCAACCATCGCGGTACGCGCCACGCCAAAATCGACGAGCTTCACGTGACCGTCGCGGCGAACCATCACATTGGACGGCGTCACGTCGTGGTGAACGATCCCCAGCGGCTTGCCATCGGGACCGCGCCGCGTCTGCGCGTGATCGAGCGCCTGAGCCACCGCGCGAATAATCTCCAAAACCGCGAGCTCACTCAGGACTTGACCGTCTTCCGTCATCGGCAACGCGCGTTGCACGGCCCGCAGGTCAAAGCCCTCGACGAACTCCATCGCCAAGAAATAGCTCTCACCATCCTGACCGAGATCCAGAATCGCGGCGATATTGGGGTGGTCCAGCGCTTCAAGGAGCTGACCTTCGGCGATGAACTGACGAATCAGGTCCTGATCGGAGGTCAAGTCCTGACGCAACGTCTTGACGACGACGCGCTTGGCAAAGCCAGCCGCACCCTGCGCTTCCGCGAGGTACACTTCGCCCATGCCGCCCGTCGCCAGATGGCGGACCAGCCGATAGCGACCGATCTCCGTTTGCATCCCGATTCAGTCCCCGGTTCAGGCCGCTTGGGTCTCGAGCCACGATACGATGTCTGCAAGCACGCGCGCACGGTCCGCTTGAGGCTCGTTGATGAGCTCATGGTAGAAGCCAGCGTAGGTCTTCACCGTCAGCGCGCGACCTTCCACGCGCCGCAGGAATTCCAACGTCTGTTGCGAGTCGATGATGCGATCCCCATCGCCAATGACCGCCAGCAGCGGCACATCCCGCAGCGCTTCCGGCTTCGCCAGCGTCTGCGCCTGCGCGCCCAAGAATTCGGTGTACCAGCGTGCCGTCGCGACCTTGACGTTCAGCGGGTCGGCGTCATAGGCCCGCACTTCCGCAGGATCGCGGCTGATGTCCTCCGGCGGCAAACCAGACGGCACACGCAGCTTTGGCGCGAACTTGGACGCAGCGACCGCGAGACCGGACTTCCACCCTGGAATCTTGACCTTGTTGACCAAGCCGGGGTTGGACAGGATTACGCCCTTGAGCGTACCCAGGCCATGCTGCTGCACGAACTTCGCAACAATCAGACCGCCCATTGAGTGGCCAAAGAGGTAGTGCGGCCCCGGCAGCTTGCGCGTGGCGTCGTCAATGACGAGCGCGAGGTCGTCGAGGTAGCTGTCAAAGCGCTCGACATACACGCGCGTGCCGCCGGAGCGGCCATGACCGCGGGCGTCAAAGGTCGCAGCGGCGAAACCGGCGGGCAGAAGCGCGTCGATCAGGTGACCGTACCGGCCGCCGTGTTCGGCAAAACCGTGGTGGATGATGACGGTGCCCTTGGGTGCATCTGGCAACCAAGCGCGCGTCTGCAATTGCAGACCGTCGGCGGTCGTCAGTGTGCCAGATTGGGTGGGAGCTTGCGGCATGAATCCTCCTCAGCACCGTTTCAGGCGCCGGTTGTGCCGAACTTACTTGGTAGCGGGAGCGGCTGGCGGCACGACGGGCGCCGTGGCAGCCAACTTCTCGGCCTTGAACACGCCTTTGAACTTGCCGTCGGTACGCTGGTTGGTCCACGCGCCCGACAGGCCGCCGTTCGCTTCCAACTTGCCAGACAGCTTAAAAGACTCGCCCTGTAGCTCGCCGGTCACAGCAAACGTACCGCCGGTCACAGCGCCGGTGAGCGGGAGGATCGCGGGCGGCTGCGGACGACCATCGGGCGCGGGGGGCGCGATGCCAACCCACTGAACAGCGCCCGTCAGCTTGCCAACGCGCTCTTCCAGCCGCACGGACGCGTTGCGATCGCCCGAAACCACACCGTTGTACACAGCGTTGGCGGGCGGCGGCGCGGCGATCACCGCGGCACCAGGTGCATCCGGGCACTTCGTGGCGCGCGCTGCGTACGCCTGCTGAATCACCACGGGGAAGCGCGCGAAGATCACGCCGTAACGCGAGAATTCACCGGCCGTCATGCCGTTATCCGCAAAAATCTTGGCCGCCGCTTGCGCGTGCCCCAGATCGTCGGTCTTGCCGTCCGTGCCCTTCAACTGCTTCTGCAGGCAGGTCACGTCGACGAACACCTTCACGTAGGTCTCGATCGTCTTGCCCTCGATCAAGCCGATCTCCGGCGCGTATAGGCACGTTTCCGTCTCGTCCTTCAAACGCGCCGTGGTCGCCGTGTGGGCGTCCGCCAAACGCACGGAATCACGCCATTTGTCGCGTTCCAGCTCCGCCGCGTGGTCTTCTTTTGCTTCTGGTGCCAGCTTGGCTTTCGGGTCGACCTTCTGGAAAACCGCGTCCAGATGCATCTCCGGCTTCTTGCCTTTGGTCCAGTCAATCGCCATGCGTTCCGCGGTCTTCTCCGCCACGCCATACTTCAAAGCGCACTTTTGCAGCAGCCGCGCGCCGTAGAACGTGTCAAACGGCATGCCGAAGTCGGGCGGGGGCGGCGGCGCGTCAACTGCGGCGGTCGGCGACACGGCTTCGGGCACGTTCACGGCCTTTTCACCCGTAGCCGCAGTTTCAGCTTTCTTTTCGGCCTCTTTCTTGCCACAGCCGGTGGCGGCAAGGGCAAGGCTGGCAACGAGGAAGCCAGAAGCGAGCAAGCGACAGTTCATGATTCACCAAGTCCAAAGAGTTGAAGACGACGCATAAGGTCCGCGGGCGTTGCAACACCGCAGAATGCGAAAGTCTGCCACGGACAGCGCGGATACTCCACACCGGATCAAAGGGACCTTACGCTCCTACACTCGGCGCATCCCCGCGCGCCGCTGAAACTGCTACACTCGCACCCCGCGCCCGCGCCGGTGCCGGAAGCTCCGATGCCCAAGATCGCTATTCTCCACGTGTTTACAATGGCTTGGCTGCTCGCAGTCACGCCTGCGTACGCCGTGGAATTGCCCGGATCGGCGGTGCGCTTGGCGTGGCTGAGGGTGCCAGGCGCGGTCGATCCGACGACCTCGCTGACCGCTTGGGCGCAAGAAATTCGCTTGCGCACGAGTATCGACATCGCTGCGCAGCCGGTGGGCGTCCATCCCGACGATCCGGCGCTCTTCAGCTACCCGCTGCTGTATTGGGGCGGAGACAAGGCCCCTGGGCACCTCTCGGATCAGGCGGTCGCGGCGCTGCGGCAGCACTTGTCGACCGGCGGCATGCTGATTGTCGACAACACGGGGAGAACAGAAGCGTCGCAGGCGTTTGATCAAGGCGTTCGCCATGAACTGGCGCGTCTGTTCCCGCAGCCGCTGCAACGCGTAACCCCGACCCACGTGCTGTACCGATCGTTCTACCGCTTGGAGCGCGCCGTTGGCCGACGCGCAGATGCGCACGAGTTGGAAGGCATTCGCGTGGGAAATCAGTTCGCAGTGCTCTACAGCCGCAACGATCTGGGCGGCGCGCTGGCGCGGCAAGCCGTCGGCGGCTACGCGTTAGCGGTGGTGCCGGGCGGTGAAACGCAACGCGAGCAGGCCTTTCGCTTCGCGGTAAACGTCGTGATGTACGCGCTTTGCCTCGACTACAAGGACGACCACACACACGTCATGCACCTCCTCCGAACGCGCCGCGGCGCAAAAGCTCCGGAAGCGCACGGTCCGCCGCCGCCGCCAATCTTGCCCTCCAAGCCGGAGCCTTAGCCCACGATGAACCACGGCGATCATCTGGAATGGGGACTGCATTGGGCGTGGCCGCTGTGGCTGATCGTCGGTGCGCTGGCGCTCACGGTGGTTGCGTTGGCGGCTTGGAACATCCGCCGGTTGCCAAGTCGATCGCAGCGGGCGCTGTTGATCGCGCTACGTACGCTGACGGTTGCAAGCGTGCTCGCGGTGCTGGCGCAGCCGACGTGGGTGAGTCGATCGGTGCGACCGGGCGGCTCGCGCGTGGCAGTGGTCATCGATCGATCGGCTTCCATGTCGCACGGGCAGGACGGAAAGACGCGATGGGACGCGGCGCTCGCGGCGGCGGCTCGCATCGAGCAGAAGCAACCCGTGGCGTGGTACACACTGGCGCAACGCCTGGAACCGGCGCGATCGTTGGCAGACGTCACGGCGCGGCGCCCCGATGGGCAGTCGACCGACTTGCTGGCGGCGTTGACGGATCTGGGCGATGCCCGCCGATCGGGCGGACTGACGGCTGTCGTGTTGGTGAGTGACGGGCTGGACAACGGGCCGCTGCACGCGCGAACGACGGGCGACGCGCAAACCTTGGACGCGGAATCGGCCGAAGCACTCGATCGCCTGCGCCTGCCGATTCACGCGGTGGCGGTCCACGATGCCAAGCCAGTGCGCGACGTCGCGGTGACGGCGCTGCGGGCCAGCGCGTTCGGCTTCACGCGGACCTACATGCCGGTCACGGTCGATCTGGAATTGAGCGGCTACGCCGATGCCGATGGAGAACTCACGCTCACGCTGAAGGATAATGGCCGCATCGCCGCAGAGAAGCAGCTGCCTGCCCGCGGATCGCCGCAACGCGCCGTGGATGTGGAATTCCAGCCCCTGCACGTCGGTCCGCACCTGCTGGAAGCGTCCGTCGCACCGCTGCCCGACGAAGCGACGGTCGTGAACAACCAGACCTGGGCGTCCCTGCAAGTCGTGCGCGATCGGACGCGTGTGTTGCACTTGGCTGGGCATCCTTCTTGGGACACGCGGTTCTTGCGGGCGCACTTGCGCGGCAATCCGGCCGTGGATCTGGTCAGCTTCTACATCATGATCGGCCAAGGCGCGGCGAGCTTCGTGTCGGGCGAGGAAACGACGCTCATTCCGTTTCCGACCCGTGAGATTTTCGAGGATTCGCTTTCCAGTTTTGACCTCGTGATCTTCCAGGACTTTCCGTTTGGGCCGTTTCAGGTGGAGCGCTACCTGCCGGAATTGCACAAGTACGTGACCGGCGGCGGCGCGTTTCTTGTTCTCGGTGGTCGGCAATCGCTCAGCGGCGGCGGGTACTACGGCACGGCGCTGGCCGAATGGCTGCCAGTCAAGTTGGAGCCCCTGCAAGGTGCGGACGTCGGTTGGGTGGAAGGCGCGGTGACGCCCATGCTCACGCCGGCCGGCGCTTTGCACCCGGTTTCCCTCTTGGCCGCCGACGCAGACAGCAACAACAAGGCATGGAATCGCCACGCATTTTCTGGGCGAAATACGTCGCTGCGCGCGGGCAGCGATGGCAACGTGCTGGCGACGGATGTTGCGGGCCATCCGCTGCTGGCGGTTGCGGACATCGGTGACGGACGCAGCGCGGTGCTCGCGACGGATTCGCTGTGGCAGTGGGCGTTCCCTTCCCAGGCCGCGACCGACGCGCGCGACGTGAGCCGCGACGATTACCACCGAATTCTGGACCAATTGACGGCGTGGCTGCTGCACGATCCGGACTTGAACGCGCTGCGCTTGGAGCCGCCAACCGAGCCCGTGGCGGCGGGCGAGCCTGTGCGTGTGCGCGTCACGGCGCGTTCGGCGAGCGGCCAGCCTGTTTCCGGTCTGACCCTGCGGTGGCGTTTGACGCCGCTGGAGCCGCCGCCTGACAAGGACGCGCCGACCAAGCCGGAACCGAAAGTGCCAACGGCCGATTCCAAGGCCTGGCAGGAGCCGACCGACGATCGCGGAGAAGTCGTCCTGGCGCTGGACGCCGTGTCGCCCGGTCCGCATCAGGTTCAGGTTGAAGCGGTAGTGGACGGGCGCAACCAACAGGCAAGCGCGCCGTTTGCCGTGGCCCCAGCGACGCGCGAAGCAAGCCGCCTGCAGCCCTCTGATCACCTCCTCAAGCTGCTCACCAAGTCATCGGGCGGCCAGATTTGGCAAGATCTCGCGCCGGGTTCTGGTATTCCCGCGCCCAAACAGAACGACGCCGACTTGACGGACTTGGACCACACAGACGTCTGGACCCGGCCCGAAGTCATGCTGTGGCTGACGATTCTGCTCGGTCTCGAATGGGCCCTACGTCGCCGTTGGGGCCTTGCCTAGTCGTCAGCCACCTTGCCGCATCGGCCGCAGCGGCCTACGCTCTCATTCCCCGATTTGGAGTCTCTCATGCCCTGCAACGAACACGGATTTCACGGCATCCACGCGGTTGAAGCCGCGCGCCTCTTGAGCCTGCGCGCGCCCAAGGATTTTGCGGCCGCCGACGCGGTTGAGCAGTTTCCGCCCGACGTGCCGGTCGACTGGCAGGAACTGACGCTGCTGGTAGAAGTGGACGTGCCCGCGCGGCACGTGTGGGGTTCGGCGACCTACGAAGGCACAGTGCGGCGCGCCGGCCTGCAGAAACTGCGTTTTGATGCCGAAGGGCCAACGATTTTGCGCGCGTACGACGGCAACGGCCGGCAACTCGCGACCGATCACGACGGCAAAGTGCTGTGGCTGGACTTGGGCCAAACGGTGGAGCGCGGCGCAATCGTCCGCGTCACGATGGATTTTGACACGCGCGAGCCCAAGGCGGGCTTCTGGTTTGTGCTGCCCGACGCCGATCACCCGGATCGCCCAGCGCACGCGTGGACGCAAGGCCAGGACGAAGACCACAAGTTTTGGTTCCCCTGCCACGACAGCCCGAATCACAAAGTGCGCTTGCACGTCATCGCGACGGTACCGGAGACCCAGGTCGCGCTTTCCAACGGCGCTCTGCGTGACATCTACAAGGCTGCAGACACCCACAAACGGATCTACGACTGGCAGTTGTCCCGTCCGGCACCGACCTACCTGCTGACGCTGGTGGTGGGGCCATTTGTCGAGGTCGTGCAGCAGCGGGAGCCGACGCTGGTGAGCTACTGGACGCTGCCAGGTCGGGAGGCGGACGGCGAGCGTGCATTTGGCCGCACGCCGCAGATGGTTGCGCTTTACGAGCGGCTCCTGGGCGTGCGCTACCCGTTTGAAAAGTACAGTCAGGTTGCGGTGTCTGAGTTCATCTTCGGCGGGATGGAAAATAGCTCCATGACGACGCAAACGGACCTGACGCTACACGACGCGCGGGCGCATCTGGACTTCTCGTCGGAGCCCCTGGTGTCGCACGAGCTCGCGCACCAGTGGTTTGGCGATCTGGTCACGTGCCGGACCTGGTCGCACGGCTGGCTGAACGAAGGCTTTGCCACGTATTTTGAGCAGCTGTGGCGCGAGGAATCGGAAGGCGCCGACGCGTTTGACTACGGCCGCCTGCAAGCCCAGCGCGGCTATTTTGCCGAGGACGCCGGGCACTATCGCCGCACGATCGTGACGAACAAGTACGAAGCGCCGATTGACGTCTTTGACGCGCACCTGTACGAGAAAGGCGGCGCCGTGCTGCACATGCTGCGGCGTCTTCTGGGCGACGCGCCGTTCTTCCAAGGCCTGGGCGCCTACTTGAACCACCACGCGGACGGCAGCGTGGAGACGCCCGACCTGCGCCGCGCGCTGGAACGGTTTGCCGGCCGCGATCTGGGGCGCTTCTTCAGCCAGTGGGTTGAAACCGGCAAAGGCCATCCGGAACTCAAGGTCACACAGAGCTGGAATGGCGAGGAGAAGACGCTACAGGTCACCATTGAGCAGACGCAGGACACCGCTTTTGCGCCGCTTTTTGACTTGACGGTCCCGCTGGAACTGCACTTTGCCGACGGCACGCGCGTGGCGCGGACGCTGAAGGTCGACAAGAAACAACAGAGCGTGTGGATTCCATGCGATGCCGCTCCGGAATTCGTGCTGGCCGATCCTCGCGGCGACCTGCTCGCGATCTGGGATCTGGCAGTAGGCGAGCCGGGACTGCGGGCGACGCTGGCCAAGGCCCCCACCGCGATGGCGCGTCTTCGCGCGGCAGAGGCACTGGGCAAGCGTCCAACAGCGCAAAACACCGACGCGCTCGGCGTGGCACTGGGCGCAGATTCGCAGTGGTCGGTTCAGGCGGAAATCGCCAAGGTGCTCGGCAAGATCGCCAGCGATCGTGCGTACGGTCATCTGGCGACAGCCATTGATCTCCCGCACCCCAAGGCGCGCCGCGCGGTGCGAACGGCGCTGGGTCGTTTCCAGCACGTGGCGGCGGCGGAACTGCTCGCAACAAGGCTCGCGACGGGCGACGTCTCGTATTTCGTTGAGGCCGACACGGCGCTGGCTCTGGGTCAAACGCGGCAAGTGCTGGCTTTTGAGGCGCTCGTCGCGTGCCTCGATCGCGCTGGTTGGAATGAAACGGTGCGCGTAGGCGTACTTGAAGGTCTGGCGGCGCTGGGCGACGCGCGGGCGATCCCGCTTATCGCGCCGTTCTTGGCCAAGCACCATGACATCTTGCTGCGCTGTGGCGCGGTGCGTGCGCTGTGCAAATTCGTCGCGGAGCCGAGCCGCGTGCTCGACATTCTCGGCCCCTGGACGGCGGACACGGCGTTTCGCTTTGGCATGACGCTCGGCGCCGCGCTGCCGACTCTGGGCGATGCACGGGTTATCGCGCTGCTGCAAGAAGTTGCGCAACGTGCAGTCGACGATCGCGTCATCAAACGCGCGCGTGAAGCCGTGACGACGGTGCGCGGTGGTCTGGCGGCGGGCAGTCAGTTGGACGGGCTGCGCGGTGACGTCGAGGCGCTGCGCGGCGATTGGCGCAGCTTGACCGAGCGACTGGATCGCGAAGTCGCGCGGCGGACGACGCCGGCTGACGCTGGGTAAACCATGGCGATTCCAGCAGAAGCGAAGGCGATTTTGCGAGACGCCGTGGCGTCTGGCGTCGGGTCGGCGGCAGCGTTGGCTTGGCAGGTCGGTGGAGATCGGGAGCTGTTCGCGATTGGTCGGACCACTTTTCCACAGTGGTCGAACCACTCAATCGATACGCACGCGCAGTTCGATCTGGCGTCGCTGACCAAGCCGATTTCCACGTTGACGCTGCTCGTGGGTGAATTGGCCGAACGACACGTGGCGCTCGACGACCGTCTGGATGCCCATCTGGCGATCGCGCGCGGCACAGCGCGGGGCGCGGCGACGGTCGGTCAGTTGTTGAGTCACACATCGGGGGCGCCGGCGTGGCTGGATTTCTTCGCCGCAACGCATGAGGTCGCGACGGATCGGCGCGTACAAGCCGTTCAACAAGCGGTCTTGACCACGCCCAACACGTACACGCCAGGCACCCAGGCCATCTACAGCGACTTGGGCTTCATGGCGCTCGGCTGGCTTCTGGAGGCCGTGACGGGCAAGTCGTTGGACGTGCTGTTTGCCGAGCGCGTGGCCGCACCTCTTGGCTTGCAGGCCGAATTCCGCCGCCTCAGCCGCAGCGAAAGTGCGCCGGACGCCATCGTGGCAACCGAAGTTTGGCCCCCGCGCAGCCGCAACGGCGAGCCACTGCGCGGCGTCGTGCACGACGACAACTGCGCGGCGCTCGACGGAGTTGCCGGTCACGCCGGACTTTTTGGTTCGGTGGCGGACGTCGCAACCTGGGCCGCGTGCTGGCTCGCCGCCGTCCGCGGGACAACCGGCGGCGCGCAGGCGCTAAACTTGCCCCCTGCACTGTGTCAGACCCTCGCGCGTTTGGCGGGCTGCCCAGGCACGAGCTGGCGGCACGGCTGGGACACACCAACAAGGCCAGGCTCAAGCGCTGGCGAACTCGTCCCAGACGACGCTTTCGGCCACTTGGGGTTTACCGGAACGAGCGTCTGGTTTGCACCGGAGAGCAACGCTTTCGCCGCGCTCCTGACCAATCGCGTGCATCCCTCCCGCGACGCTGTCAGCGGAATACGCGCCTTGCGACCGCGATTGCACGATTGTTTGTGGAGGGCGTTGCCTGCAACATCCGCGGCGTTGCAGACGCGTTGACCGTTTGCCAAACCGCCGTGTATCCTGCCGACTGGGATAGTGGAGCGCAGCCTACAAGCTTTGCTCGCGAACGGGTTGAGGAAGAGGAAAACGCTGGGTCGGAAGCCAACGGGGATTTGGCAAACCTCGCGTTTCTGAAGCATGGGAGGCATGGGTGTCCGACGCGCGGCCGATCACCAACATCACCGACTTCGTGTGCGGCTCGTGCTGGACCGGCTTTAGCCGCGACGATGCTGGCGTGGTTCAGGGCGATCAACTGATCTGCCCGCACTGCGGCACTGCGGTTCCAGAAGGCGATCCAGACGAGCAACTCGCGAAGGCCGTGATCAACGCGCCGCGCGTTGCAGACCGTGATTCTTCCGAGTTTCGCGCGCAGTCGTTCCGCGACACATCCGAGCTGGCGCCGGCGGTGTCCGAGCAAGCCCGCGGCTGGTTGCCGCCGGATCAACGTTCACCGCGCGCACCGGCTGAGAGCGACGACTTCGACGCCGGATTCGGTGGCGGCGTCCTGGTCGGCGATCCCGATCACGACTTTGCCGTCGCGGAAAGCACGCTGAGCGGCACGCAGGACAACGACGATCTGTTGGCCGCGGTCCGGCAGACCTCGCCCATTCCCAAGGCCTTCATCGTGGGCGATGAGCTCTCCATTGTGTCGGATGAGCCCACCCCGGTCGACATTTCAGCGATGAACGATCTGGACGACCCGTCCGCGCTGGCTGCGTCCTTCGAAGCTCCGCTGCCCGAAACGGATCTGGCGCACCGCGACTGGAAACTGAAGGCGATGGGGATTACGTACAACTTTCACGGCCTCGATCCGCTGTTTAGTTGGGCCGCGAACAAGAGCGGCCAGCCGATGTCGCTGTCGCATGACGGGGAAGTCTGGAAGGATTTTCACACGTTCTACGCCTCGATTCGGGACGGCGTTTCAGTCAAGAAGGCGTTTGAAAACGCACCGGATCCGTCCAACGCACCGCCGCCACCAGCGACGCCGCGCGTGACCCGTACGATCAACCAAATTCGTCCGGAATTGCCGGAATTGGAAGGGCTGCGTCCGCCTTCGGAGAGCGTGGCGCGGGAGTTGGGTTCGACCCGTTCACCCAGCACAACCGCGGCGTTGGTGAGCCGCGCCGTCACCAATCCCGGCAATCAGGCCCCGCGGAGCGGCGCGACGGTCAACAACTCCGCGATCCAAAGTGGTTCGCGGCCTTCTGGCAGCGCCATTCGTGCCGCGAGCACCGGCAATACCGCGCGCAACCTGTCGACCCTCTCGCCATCGACTTCACCTTCCAAGAAGATGCCCGTGGCCACGGCCGGTGAAAAACCGATGCTGACGCCGCCACGTATCGCCGCGCTGGTGGTTTTGGCGCTTGTGCTCGTGGCCGCCGGCCTGCACTTGGCGCACATCATCAAGATTCCCGGCCTGCCGTAGGCGCCATCGCGGCGCGACTTTCACACACGCCAATCGACACGAAGCCAGCGTGCTACGGCGCGCAGATGCCACCCGTGCTCGGATACGGCACATTCTTGTCGTCGACGAGTTGGTAGCACTGCTCACCGCTGGGGCACTGTCCGGTCTTGATCGGCTTGGTCAAGTCGCAGGTGCGCCGACAAATCTTGTCCACGGCGTCACAAATCAGCGTGTGGTTGTCAGCCGCCAGGCCGCACTCAGTCAGGTTACAGGGGTCGCACTTGGTCCCTTCGGTGAGCGCGGAGTGCTTTTTGCACAGGGTCTGTTTGATCGCGGGGCCATAGTAGCAGCCGAAGCCCGCGGCGCAGCCGGTCCAGTCGGTCAGGTTGCACGCGGCAAACACCACGTCCGACGAGACGGCTTGGTTGCATACGCCGATCGGCGTGCCAACCGGTGGGACGCTGGTGTCCGTCGTCGTCGCATCCGTGCCGCCAACGTCCACGGTGGTGTCGACGCCGGTCGCGTCCGTCCCAATCGCTGTATCGTTGTCGGTCGCATCGCCCATCAACGTGGCGTCGTCAGCCGTGTCGCCGGCGCTCACGCCGCAGTTGAACTGCACCGCGCCGGGCTGCTGGCAGTAGCCGCACTGGCAGGTCCAGCCCGATAGACAGTCGCCATCGGAAACGCAGTGAAACAGCTCGCCCGGCGTTGTAGCGGTACGCCCATCCGAACAACCGCTGAACACGAGCGCGAGCAGCGCCACCATCGGCACCAGAATCTTTTGGCCTTGCAAATCTTGCCGCATCACGTTCACCACCCTGCCCAGTTCCCGGTTAGAAATGTCCGGCCAATGTCCACATCGCGCCGCCCTGATTGGGCACCACGCCCGTCGTCAGCGCCACGCGGTTGCGCGGCTGATTGCCGTCGTGCCACCACAAGATCCCACCCGCAACCACTGCCGCTGCGCCCACACCGCCAAGCACGCCCGCTGTGACTTGCCGGGAGTTGTACGTCGCGAGACCACTGTCCATTTCCAACTGTGTCACCGACCCGTGCAACGTCAGATTCTGACTGTTGGCGACCTGATCCGCCGCCAACCGAGCGTCCAGATCGGCCAACTGACTGTGCGCCACGATGCCCACCGCAATCGACGCGATAATCAGCACCGCGCCTGCCGACATCGTCACGACCGCGGCGGTCTGCTCGCCCGACCACGTGTCCTGCGGCGGTGGAGCGACATTCACATCGGTCATGTCGTCGGGCGCGTCCAGACGAGGCGGATCCTGGATGACTGGCGACTGCTTGATCGGCGGCGCAATCGGTTTCACCTGCGGTGCCGGAACCGCGACCACGGGCTTGGTCGGCGGCGGCGCGTTGCGGCGCGCTGTCTCCTCGGCCATCTTGGCATTCACGGCGAGGAGGTGTTTCTGAGCGTCGGCGCGTCCTGCAACGCTGTCCGCATCGTCACCGCGATCGATCTGGATGTAGAGTTCAAAAAGTGGCTTCGCCTCTGCCCACAAGCCCGCCTGCTCGTAGGCGCGGGCGGCATTGAACACGGGCGCGGGACGCTGCACTTCCCCGTATGCCTCCATGAACAACTGCGCGGCATGCTCGTAATCGCCGGCTTGATAGCGATCCTTCGCTTGGGCGACGAGCGCTTCCGCTTGCTTTTCCGCGTCAGGTGGTCCGGCAAATGCCGGTACCGCCGTCAGCGCGACCATTAGAATGAAAAGGAGAGAGAGCGCAGTTTTCATGACTTCAGCATCGTTCGCGTTGGGAAGTGTGTCAAACCGCTTCATGCAACGCGCGGGCGCGCAAACGATTCACGCCAACTCCGCGATCAACCGATCCAGACGCGCCAGTGCCGGCGGAGAAACGCCCAAGTGCTCGTCTCGCATCCAGAAATCACCGCGAGCGATACCGGATTGCGCGCGGCGGAGCAAGTCCTCGCGGCGGCGATCGCCCAAGTCCACGGCAAACGCGCGCAAGTCGAGGCCCGCGCTGAGTCGAAGCCCCGTCAGGAGTCGCTCGTCCTGATGCTGATCGAGGTCGATGGACTCCCGCAGGTCTTCCGCGAGTTCACGCTGCGCCAACGCCCGCAGCCAAATCTCGTGTTTGCGCGTGTTGCCGTACCGCAACCCAACCGCGCCCGCACGCGGCAGAAATCCGTGGGCACCAACCCCAACAGCGAGGTAATACCGCCCCGTCCAGTAAGCCAAATTGTGCTGCGAGGCGTGCCCGGGCCGCGCGTAGTTGGAAACCTCGTAGCGCGTGAGGCCATACGGTGCGAGGAGATCCGGTAACGTGTCGAGCATCGTCGCTTGCAGATCATCGTCCGGCCGCGCGACCAAACCGCGCTTGACCTGTGCGGCTAGCGGCGTGCCCGATTCCACCGTGAGGCTGTAGGCGGACAGGTGACTCAGGCCGTAATCGAGAATTCCAGCGACATCGGTGCGGAGGTCCAGCAGCGTCTGGCCGGGTACGCCAAAAATCAGATCCGCATTCGCAGACCGCAGCCGCCCCGCGGCGAGCAATCTCTCCAGTTGCGCGAGTGTCTGACGTGCGGATTCCGCGTCATGCAGGCGATCCAACGCACGTAGCCGGGCGTCGTGAAGCGCCTGAATGCCCACGGAAACGCGATTGATGCCAGCAGTCGCGTAGGCGGCCAGATCGCCCCGATTCCAATGCGCCAGGATTGGCTTCCAGCGTGATTTCGACTGCTTCAGTAAATCCGGCGCGCCGCTCCAACCAATTCAGTACGGCGGCGATCGCTTGCGGGCCCCAGAGTGAGGGCGTCCCGCCGCCGAAAAACACCGACTCTAATGGCGCGAATTCCTGATCCACCCCGCGAATTTCGAGCTCCGTCAGGATCTGCGCAAGGTAGCGTTCACGCGGAATCACACGGGCGACCGTCGTCGCAAAATCGCAGTACCCGCAGCGATGAAGGCAGTACGGGAAGTGAACGTAAACGTGGCGAATGGCCGGATTCATCGACGGATTTTGCCCACTTCCGCGGGCAGCGCGTGTTTTGCCAAGGCAGTCAGGAAACCATCGCCGACGAGCACGTGCAACCGCGGCGGACCGTGAGCCGGCACATCGAGAACCGAGAGAGAGGGCTGCTGACACGCGTCCTGACCCAGCGGGCGCACGCAACCGGAAGGCTGCGCTTCGCCGATGCCGATGACCCGCACGCCGCCAAAGCGCCCGTCGTAAAACACACCGGAAGTCGAGACCACCGCCGCAACCTGATGACGCAGCGCGTATTCGTAGATGCGGTAGGCGCGATCCGCGATCAGTTCGGCGTCACGCGTGAGGGTGAGCGGTCGTGCGGAGAACAAGACGCTGACGCGGTAGGCGCTGGTCCACTGAAGCACGTCGTGGAGGCGCTTCAGCTCCTCTTCCGCCAGCGTTTCGCCACGGGTGTCGACCGCTGCAAAGCCGACTTCACCGATGGACCACGCGCCCAGGTCGCGGTTGCCACGGCGGATCGGCGTGATCGCGTCGCCCGCGTTGCGCAACACCGCCAGCGGCGGCACTTCGCCTTGTGCCTGCCGCGGCCAATGCACCAACGCGACGGTTGCCGCACTGGCGTCGATCGCTTGCCCCAGCGCCTGCGCGGACGCGTCATCGCCTGTCGCGATCACCGCGTCGGCTTGGGCGTCGTTCGCAAGACTGGCGATCCGCGCCGCCATCGCGTCGTCCAACGTTCCGCCGACAAAGAGCAGTCGCGTTCCGTCAGCTTGTGGAAGGCGCTCAGCGTCTGGACGTTCCTCGCCATCGGCCGCGAGCACTGCCAAACGCTCCACAGGCAGCCGCAGCGTGGCCACTTCGGTCGGGTGCCCGCGGCGCTGCGCTTCCACGGTGACATGGCGATCACGCACGCTCTCGGCAAAAACGTGCTCCACGACGGCGCCCGCGACGGGCTCGCTGCCATCCTCGAAGTGCCACACGAAACGTTCAAATGGCAGATCGGTTTGCACGCTGAGGCGCACACGCGTGTTCGACCAGACACGCAGTTCCGTCGGATCGGCGATGACGTGGAGCGCTGCATCGGCTGCGGTCACGGGCAACGGTGCGGCCACGGCCTCAAAATGGGATTCGGGCAGGAAGGCCGCAGCATCCGCAGATCCAGCGTCATCAAACGCGGAATTTGCGTCCGCTGCGAGGGTGACCGTCGACGACCGAGGCTCCGGGGCGCCCAGAAGGTGCGCCACCAGCTTCCCTCCCACAAGCAACGCAAGCAGCACGGCACCGACGACGGCAAGCGCATTTTTCGCGTAGTTTTGCCACCTTGAATCGGTCACGCGGGCACTTCCTCCGGCCGGTTGCGGCACGCTCAGTCCGTTGACCCTAGCACGGGGCCGCGGGTAGTATGGAAACCAAGCGGGGCCGAGCGCAACCGGGCAGCGCGACGCCGCTGACTGACGCGCTGGCCACCACACGGGAGAGACAGGATGCGCCCCATTTTCCTCGCGATCGTCATTCTGCCGTGCTCGCTGCTGTCTCCCGGCGCCGCTTACGCGACCAGTTGGGACGAACAGGCCATGACGTGCCTCGTCGCATTCAACAAACCCACGGAAGCCAATGAAAAATCCCTGGTGGGTTGCGCCGACGCCTTTGGCACCAGTGCGCGCTTGGAACGCGTCAACGCGCGCGATCGCAAGTCCGTGGAGCAAGGTCTGCGCTGGCTGTACGAAAACGGCACGGACGTGAACTCGGCGATCGCCCGCGAGAGCCTGCTGCGTTTGGACGTGAAGCTGCCTGCGCGCGCGCCACGTGGCGTGGAACCCGCGGCTACAGCGGCACAGCCTCTGGACGACCGCCGACGCTACGACCCACCCGAAGCGCGAACGGCCGATCGCGATGCGGCCGACAAGGTTGTGAAGGACGGCATCGCGTTGAACAAGAAGAAGAAATGGAAAGAAGGCGCGATGGTGCTGGCGGGCTCTCTGGACAAGGATCCGCGCTCGGAAGCGGCGCTGTACAACCTCGCGTGCGCGGAGGCGAATCTGTCGGACAAGCACGCCGATGCAACGCGCCACTTGGGCAATCTCGCGGATCTCGGCACGGAAACCGCGACGGCGCGGCTCATCAAAGCGCGGACCGATCCGGACTTTGACGCGATCCGCGACGAATCAGACTTCAAGCGCGTGACGGGCGCGGTGCGCGTGCAAGTCGTGAATACGATCGGCGGACCGGGCGAGCAGGCGGTGGAAAATATCGAGAAGCTGCTCGTCAAGCTGGATCAGCGCAAGCCGGACACCAAAGACGACGATGGCACGCCGCTCGATCACCCGCAGATTCAGTTCAAGCCGCACGCCAAGGCGCAAACAGGGCTGCTGGCCGACTTGATGAACCACCCCAAGGTGGAACTGCAACCGATGGCGGCCGATAGCACGAGCAAATACGACGTCATCGTGCGCTGGGGCGCGAAGGTCACGGTTGACGCCGATGGCAAGAAGAAAGCCGACAGCATTGGCCCGGAAGTGGTGGACGAGCAGGTTGCAGCGGCGCGGCGCAAGCAGAACAAGGTGCTGGCGCAGCCCGAACAGGCGATCAACAAGGTGAACAAAGTGGTCGACACGCCCGGACGGACGTATACGGAAGCCGAGAACATGGGCAAGCGCGCGACCAGTACCGTGGACAAAGCCAAAGGCGCGGCCGACAAAGTGAAAGGCCTTGCCGACAAGATCAACAAACTCTGAGCCTGCCAAGCGACCCGAATGCAAGCGATCTTCAGCAACATGACCGGCATCGAGTGGACCGTCGTCTTTCTGACGACGGCCGTGTGCCTGCTGGGCGCGGTGCTGCCGATGCTGGGAAACCTGCTGGGGCGGCTGTTTCTGGGTGAAGATCCGCTGTTGGCGCGGTGGAAACAGGCGCGTCAGGTGCGCCGCACCGCGACGATCGCCGCGCGGCAGGCCAAGCGCGAAGCCAAGAAAGCCCAGAAAGCCGCCAAGGCGCTGCGCGTTGCCGAGTCCAAGTCCACGCCGCACTAGAACGACCCGTTACCCAGGGAGACCGACCGCATGGCCGCACCGCTTACGCTTGCTTCCAGTTCGCCACGCCGCAAGGAGCTGCTGGAAAAGCTCGGCTTTCAGGTGCGTGTGGTGCTGTCCGGCATCGACGAGACGCAGCTGGCGGGTGAACTTCCAGAGGACTACGCCAAGCGTGTCGCGCGGGCCAAAGTGCTCGCTGCGGTGAAGCGCCTGCAGGCGACGCTGTACACGTCCGACGTCGAGGCGCGGCGGTCGCTGGCTGCCGGGATGCCGCGCGTGGACGAGACGGTGCGCTGGGTGATTGGCGCCGACACCGTGGTGGTTGTGGACGACGTGATTTACGGCAAGCCAACGGACGTTCAGGAAGCGCGCGAGATGCTGCAGCGGCTGTCGGGGCGCGAGCACCTCGTGATCACGGGATTTTGCCTGTTTGACCTGAAGCGCGCCCGCGAAGGCCTACAAGCCGTGACCACTGTCGTGAAGTTCAAGGAGCTGACGCGAACCGAGATCGACGCGTACGTGTCGGTTGGCGAGTCCATGGACAAGGCGGGCAGCTACGCCGTGCAGGGCGTGGGCAGCTACCTCGTCGAGTACCTGCGCGGATCGTACACCAACGTTGTCGGCCTACCGCTTTGTCAGGTTATTGAAATGATGGAAGAAATGGGCGCGCGCGACGTCCTGCCTTGGGGCGCACGGGAAGCATTATGAGTGAAGTCGCTGCCAATCTGACCGCTGTTCAAGCAGCCATCGCTCAAGCCGCGACGGAAGCCGGTCGTCAACCGACGGACGTGACGCTTATCGCCGTTTCCAAAGGACATTCCGCCGACGCCGTGCGCGAAGCCTACGCGGCCGGACAGCGCGACTTTGGCGAGAACTACGTGCAGGAATGGCAGGAAAAATCGGCTCAGCTCGCCGACCTGACCGACCTGCGCTGGCATTTTCTGGGCCACTTGCAGCGCAACAAGATCCGCTTTGTCATCGGCAAGGTAGCGCTGCTGCACTCGGCTGACGACATGGCCGGCATCGACGAGATGCAACGCGGCGCCTGGAGCGCGGGCGTCAAGCAGGACGTCCTTTTGCAGATCAACCTCGCGGAAGAAGAACAGAAACGCGGCTGCGGTGAGGACGACGCGGAGTTGTTTCTGGACGTACTCTCGCGTTCGCCCAACCTCGTTCTGCGCGGACTGATGACCTTGCCTCCGATGGATGAGAATCCGGAGACGACTCGGCAATGGTTCAAGCGCCTGCGGGTCCTACGCGATCGCTTGCAAGCGCGGCTGCGCGGGCGTCCGGGCGCACCGGCAAGCTTGTGGCTGTCCATGGGCATGAGCAGCGACTACCCGGTGGCGATTGCAGAAGGCGCGACACACGTCCGCGTCGGCACCGCGATTTTTGGCGCGCGGGCCCCGAAAATTCGCTGATTCTGCCGCGTCAGCGATTTGGCACATAGAAGTTGCACGCCCGTCCTGCGTTTCGCCTTGACGCTCCTTAGCCCCACAGCCTAGCGTCCATGCTCTTCTGGAGATTCGTCATGGGCGAGACCGCGTACCTGAACCTGCACAATCAGGAAACTGAGCTGGAGCACCGCTACGGACCGCAGGTTCATCTGATCCACGACCCGCTGGCGCTGACCTGGCTGGCGCGCCTGTGCCATCCGAACTGCGTACAACCCGAAGTAAATCGACTGATTACGCTGCTGTATCGGGGCCTTGTACGCGAGGTGATCAACCGCGAATTTCCGCGCCGCGGCGTGCGTTCCGAGACGCGCATGCGCGAATTGACGCCGTTTGGCGTTTACGAAGGTCAAATCATCGATCCGACAACGGAGGTCACGACCGTCGACATCGCCCGCGCGGGCATTTTGCCGTCGATGGTCTGCTTTGACGCGCTGTGCGAGGTGATCGACCCGACGCGTGTCCGTCAGGATCACATTCTGATGAACCGCTTGGTCGACGATCGCGCGCAAGTGACCGGCGCGGGCATGTTTGGCCGCAAGATCGCCGGACCGGTCAAGGATCGCATTCTGCTGGTTCCCGACCCGATGGGTGCAACCGGCTCGTCGTTGTCCGAGGCGATCTCATTTTACCAGAGCGAGTTGGACGGCTCGCCCAAGCAGGTCTTTTGCCTGAATCTGATTGTCACGCCGGAGTTTATCAAGCGGCTGACCAAGCAGTTCCCGGACCTCGTGCACATCTACGCCTACCGTCTGGACCGCGGGCTTTCGCCGCAGGACGTGCTCGCGGACATTCCGGGCGCGCAGTGGGACCGTGAACGCGGCTTGAACGACCATCACTACATCGTTCCGGGCGCGGGCGGCATGGGTGAAATCATGAATAACGCGCTGACCTAGGAGCGAGCCATGGCCAAGACCGAACGCGTGGAAGTGTTCCTGACCGCAGAGAAATTGAACGCACGCGTGGCCGAAATGGGCCGCGAGATCGAGGCGCTACCGCCGACGGAACAGCCGCTTGTGCTGATCTGCGTGCTGAAGGGTTCCATCCTCTTCTTCGCCGATCTCGTCCGCAACCTGCAACGCCCCGTGCATCTGGTGTTCCTCGGCGTGTCGAGCTACTCAGGAGGTACGGAAACGTCGGGCGCGGTCCGCTTGACCCACGACCTGACGCTGGACATCTCCGGTCGTGACGTCGTAATCGTCGAGGACATCGTCGACACGGGCCTGACGATGAGCTACTTGCTGCACAACCTGCAGTCGCGTGAGCCGCGTTCCGTGTCCGTCGCGACGTTGCTGCACAAGCCGGCGCGCCAGAAGATCGCGGTGCCGCTGACCTGGGTCGGCTTCACGATTGAGGACGTCTTCGTCGTCGGCTACGGTCTGGACTTCGAGGAGCGGTACCGCAACTTGCCGTACATCGGGGTCATGCATTTTGACTGAGCGATCATGAAGCTGCACTTTTTGGGCCACGCCGCCTTCGCGCTGGAAATAGGCGGGCTGCGCCTGTGCCTCGATCCGCACAAGCCCGGCGTCATCGGCGGTCGGTTTCAGCTGCCGGCGATCCGCGGGCCTTTTGACTGGATCGCGAGCACGCACGCACACGAAGACCACAGCGCATGGACGCCGGAGTTGGGCACGACGCGACGCATCGAAGGCGACGCGGAGATCGGCGCACTCACGGTGCGTGGACGCCCGGTGTTTCACGATGCCTGTTCCGGCGTGAAGTCGGGCCTTTCGACAATGCTCTCGTTTGAAGCCGAAGGCGTTCGCGTTGTCCATTGCGGCGACGTCGGCAGTTACACCGAAGCGGACGTCGCGTGGCTGCGCGGAACGGATGTGCTGCTCGTGCCCACGGGCGGGACGTACACACTGGATGGAGCGGGGGCGGCCGCGCTCGTGAAGGCAGTACAGCCGAAGATGGCCGTACCGATGCACGCCGCTGATCCGCGAATCGATCTGCCGCTCGCGCCGAACAGCCAGTTCCTCCAGCATTTCAACGTGACTCCGTGGCGCGGGGCTGCGCTGAGTTGGACACCGAACGCGCCCATTCCAGCGCCAATCGTTGTACTGGACGCCCCGTGACGGCCACACAATCGTTGACGATTGGCCGCGAGAAATGAGACCATGACCATCCGTTCTCTGGAGGAACCTATGCGCCGTCTGCCGTCTTTTCTGGTTTCTTGTATCTTCCTCGTGGTCATCGCTGCCTGCGGCAACACGAAGGCCAACAACGGCACCGGCGCGACGGGCGGCACGGACACCGCCGGCGGCGACCTACAGACGAACGAGGACGGCACCCAGAACGACGTCACGACCGGCACGGACGGCGCTGCGAATGACACAGGTTCGCAGGAGATCGAGGGAACCGACGCGACCAGCAGCACGGACGTCATCGACGAGAACGCGAACGGCTCCGACGGGGCCGACCTGGACATCTCCGACGTGAGCGACACGAGCGTCGACCTCGATATCGACGTGACCAGCCAGGACGGCGGCGACTTCGACATCGCGATCGACGTGCCCGACGTCCCGCCCGGCTCCTGCAGCACCGACAAGGAATGCGCCGCGCTCAGCTTTTCGCCTTGCCAGATCGGCTTCTGTTCGAACGGCATGTGCAAGGTCAAGGCGGCTGTCGACGGCGTCACGTGCGCGACCGGCGGTTCATGCGGCGGTCCAGGCGTGTGCAAGAAAGGCGCATGCGATGCCCCGTCAACCTGCCAGCCCGACGTTTGCTCGCCGCTGGAGCTCTCCTGCGGCAGCAAACTGGTCATCGAACTCGCCTCACTCGGCACGTCCAAGTTCAATGGCTACGGGAGCTGCAGCAGCTCGCAGTGGAAGGGTCCTGAAGTCGCCATACTCCTGACCAACGACGTCACCACGACGGCGACGCTGAGCATCGACACGACGGGCGTAAACGTGGACTACGAAGTGTTCGACATTCGCCCGACATTGGACGGCAAGTGCGACACGATGGCGTGCGACGACTCGTCGTCCTACTCGCTGACGATTGGCTTGCCGACTGGCGTGCCGCGCATCGTGATGCTGGACACCAGCGCGCCTGACACCGGCAGCATCACGTTGACCATGGATTGCACGACCACCGTCATCTGCGGCGACGGCACCTGCGACTCGCCCGAAGCGTGCAGCAGCTGCCCGAAGGACTGCGGCAAGTGCGAAATTGTTGGCGCGTGTGGCGACGGCACCTGCGGCGCGGGCGAGGATTGCGCGCTTTGCCCCGGCGACTGCGGTGTGTGCGATGCTGCGTGCGAGATCAACTACAACGTCGCCGGCTGCGGCGGCTGCGCCTGCGAGGACTGCGTCTGCAATCAGCCGACCAAGAACTACCCCAACGGCGACAAGTACTGCTGCACCAGCGCGTGGGACTCCTCTTGCGTCACCGAGTGCAAGACGTGCGGCGCGAAGTGCCCAACTGTGAGCGTCTGCGGCGATGGCGACTGCAACTACACCACGGAAGACGAGAAGACGTGCCCTGAGGACTGTGCGTACTACTACTGCGGCGACGGCGCGTGCAATCCGGGAAGCGCCGAGGACTGCACCAGCTGCACCCAAGACTGCGGCTTCTGCATGATGTCCAACGCCCCGGTCGCCGGCTGCGGCAACGGCAAGTGCGACGGCGACGAGAACTGCACCAACTGCAGCGCCGACTGCGGCACCTGCGGCGATTACAGCTGCGCCTGCCTCGCCGACCCAACTTGCTGCACCGAATCGTTCGGCTACTTCTGTCAGGACGAGTGCAACACGTGCATCGCGGCGAACGGCGGCGGCAGCTGCCCGGTATCGAACTGCGGCGACGGCATCTGCGCGGGTGAAACCTGCGGTTCCTGCGCCGAGGACTGCGGCGAATGCCCGGCGTATTGCGGCGACGGCAAGTGCGACTCCGGTGAGGACCTGGCGAACTGCGCCAAGGACTGCACGCCGGGCTGCAACACATCCAGCGAACCGACGTGTAACGGCTGCGCGTGCGAATCGTGCGTGTGCGCGCAGGACAGCTACTGCTGCAACTTCTCGTGGGACTCCAAGTGCGTCGGCGAGTGCAAGACCTGCGGCACGAAGTGCCCGTAACACAACGCGTGGGTGACATGGCTGATCGTCGCCCTGTTCTGCTCTTGATCGATGGCTCGCACGCGCTTTTCCGCGCCTATTTCGCGGTACGCCACTTGGCCTCGCCGACGGGGCAGCCGACCGGCGCGGTCTTTGGCTTCGTGTCGATGCTGCAAAAGCTGCTTCGCGAGAAGAAGCCCGACAAGATCGCCGTTTGCTTCGACGTTTCTGGCCCGACGTTTCGCCACGAAATGGACCCGAACTACAAGGCGAATCGCCCGGACATGCCGGAGGACCTGGCGCAGCAGTGGCCGATCGCGTCGCGTGTGGGCGAGGAATTTGGTCTACCGGTGATCGGCATTCCGGGGCTGGAAGCGGACGACCTGATCGCGACGCTGGCCACCTGGGGGCAGGCGGCAGGCCACGATGTGATCGTTGTGTCTGGCGACAAAGACCTGATGCAGTTGGTCGTTGATCCCAAAGATGGCCAGTCCGGAATCACGCAGCTCGATGACGGTAAAGGCATTCTCTACGACGAGAAGGCGGTGCTGGCCAAGTGGGGGGTGCGCCGCGATCAAGTCGGCGACCTGCTGGCGATCATGGGCGACACCGCGGACAACATTCCGGGCGTGCGCGGCATCGGCGAGAAAGGCGCGGTAAAGCTGCTGACGGATTGGGGTTCGCTCGACGCGATCTACGCGCACATCGACGAAGTGACGCCGCCGCGGGCGCAGGAACTGCTGCGGGCGTCGCACGACGCGGCGCGCTTGGCGCAGAAGCTGGTGGCGTTGCGCTGTGACGCGGACCTGCCGTTCACGCTGGACGACCTGAAGCCCAAGGCGGAACAACGCACGGCACTGGCCAAGACGTTCACGGAGCTGGGCTTCAAGCGACTGACAGCGGAGTACGCGGAGCCAGAACCCGAGCGGGAGTCCGCGCGGATCGCCATCGAGACGATCACGGATCTGCGCGATCTGGCTGGCGTCGTCGAGCAAATCCGCTCCACGCGGCACGTGGCGATCTGCACCGTGCAGAGCCACGCGGACCCGGACCGCTTGATGCCGATGTGGGGCGAGCTCGTCGGTCTTTCACTGTGCTGGTCGCCTCTGCATGTTGCGTACATTCCGCTGCGCCACCGCGTCCTCGGCGCGCAGCTCCACGTGGACGAAGCCCTGCGGGTGCTGGCGCCGGTTCTGACGGACCCGCGGATCGCGAAGGTCGGTCACCACGCGAAGTACGACGCGATAGCGCTGCGGCGCGCTGGCGTGCAAGTCCGCGGTTGGACGGGCGACCCGATGCTGGCGAGCTACCTGCACGAGCCCGAACGCCACACCCACACGCTGCGCAACATCTCGCAATCGTACTGCAACCTACCGCTTGCGGACGACGGTGATCTGTTGGGCAAGGGCAAAGCGCAGACCGGCTGGGACGCGGTGCCGATCGAAAAAGCGGCGGAACACGTGGGCCAACGCGCGTGGTTGACTCGGCTGACGGAGCTGGAGCTGCGCCCGCTGCTGGCGGAGAACGGCCTGCTGCCGTTGTACACGGATCTCGAAATTCCACTGTCGGACGTGCTGGCGGAAATGGAATTCACCGGCATCGCCGTGGACGTGGCGGAACTGAAACGGCAAAGCGAGTGGCTGGCGACCGAGATCGCGGCGGAAGAAGTGCAGATCCACACGCTCGCAGGCGGCCCGTTCAACGTTGCCTCGCCGACCCAGTTGGCCGATGTGCTCTTCCAGAAGCTCAACCTGCCGGCGAAGAAACGCACCCAAAGTGGCTACTCGACCGACCAAAGCGTGCTGGAGAGCCTGTCCGACGTCCACCCGCTGCCCGATCGCGTGCTGCGGTGGCGGCAGTTGACCAAGCTGAAGGGCACCTACACGGACGCGCTACCTGCGCAGATCCAACCCGAAACTGGGCGCGTGCACACGTGTTTTCAGCAGGCGGTGGCGGCGACCGGGCGGTTGTCCTCGATTGAACCGAACCTCCAGAACATTCCCGTACGCTCGACTGAAGGTCGGCGGATTCGTCAGGCCTTCGTCGCGCCGCCGGGGACCGCGTTGATCTCGGCGGACTACAGCCAAATTGAACTGCGCGTCATGGCGCACTTGGCCCACGATCCCGGCCTTCTGACGGCTTTCCAGCACGGCCGTGACATTCACCGCGAAACGGCGGCGCGGATGTTCAACGTATTCCCCGAGATGGTCACAACCGAGCAGCGTAGCGCGGCGAAGACGATCAACTTTGGCGTGCTGTACGGCATGGGTCCGCAACGCCTGAGTCGCGAAATCGGCGTGTCGCAAAAGGACGCCAAGGCGTTTATCGACCTGTACTTCCAGCAGTTTCCCGGCGTGCACGGCTTCATGGAGCGCACGCTCGACGACGCGCGGCGTACCGGCGAAGTCCGCACGCTGTTTGGGCGACGGCGACAGGTGCCGAACTTGGGAAGCCAAAATCACGGCGACAAGGCGGCGGCCGAGCGCGTGGCAGTCAACACGCCGGTTCAAGGCACAGCGGCGGACTTGATCAAGCGGGCCATGCTTGGAGTGGCATCGGCGCTTAAGAACATGAACTTGCGAACGAAACTTCTGCTGCAAGTACACGATGAACTGGTTCTGGAGGCGCCGGAAGGCGAAATATCCGCCGTCACGACGCTGCTCCGCGACGCCATGATGGCGGCGGGCGATCTGGCAGTTCCGCTCCAGGTGGACGTGCGCCACGCGGCGAACTGGGCTGAAGCGCACTGACGTCGCGGCAGGCTTGTGTGACATTTTTGGCGGCGCCGCGGCAAGATTCGGCGGGACGCGAACACGCGGTAGTTCCCCCACCCTCGAGGGCGGGCTCACGGCGCGTAACCAATGGCGCACCAACTACGGCGCCAGCTACCCCACAGCCACGAGGTACTGCTCGATCTTCCGCGCCTCATCGCGCAGCTTCGCCGCCTCTTCAAACTGCAGATCCTGCGCCGCCTTCTTCATCTGTTTCCGCAAGTCCGCGACCTGCTTCTCCAACGCATCACGGTCGCGCTTGGCGTCGGTCGCGTGCTGCATGATCGGCGTGATCTGCACCGCCTTGGCCTCCTGCGTCGCCTTCTGAATCGACTGCGGCGTGATGCCGTGCGCCAGATTGTGGGCGATCTGCTTGTTGCGCCGCGTGTCCGTCGCCTCGATCGCGGTGCGCATGGAGCCTGTCATCACGTCTGCGTACAGGATCACGTGGCCGTTCACGTTGCGCGCCGCACGGCCGATCGTCTGGATGAGCGACCGGTGTGATCGCAAGAACCCTTCCTTGTCGGCATCCAGAATGGCAACAAGCGAAACCTCCGGTAAATCCAAGCCTTCTCGCAGAAGGTTGATGCCCACGAGCACGTCAAATTCGCCGTTCCGCAGCGCCCGAATCAGCTCGATACGCTCCAAAGTCTCCACATCCGAGTGCAAGTAGCGGACGCGGACGCCAAGTTCGTCGTAGTACTCCGTCAGATGCTCGGCCATCCGCTTGGTCAGCGTCGTCACCAGGACTCGCTCACCCGCAGCAACGGTCTTCTTGATTTCCCCCAGCAGATCATCGACTTGACTGCCGACTGGGCGAACTTCCACCTGCGGATCAACGAGCCCCGTCGGACGCACGATCTGCTCGACGAAGACACCTTCGGTCTGATTCAGCTCCCAATCACCCGGCGTCGCGCTGACGTAGATCGTCCGTGGCACACGCTCCTGGAATTCCTCAAAGCGCAACGGGCGGTTATCCATCGCCGACGGCATGCGAAACCCGTGCTCCACGAGCACTTCCTTGCGCGCGCGATCGCCGCGGAACATGCCGCCGATCTGCCCAACCATCACGTGCGACTCGTCCAGAAACGTCACGAAGTTCTCCGGGAAGTAGTCCACCAACGTCGGCGGCGGCGATCCCGGCGGTCGTCCAGTCAGATGCCGCGCGTAGTTCTCAATTCCGCTGCAAAATCCACGCGTTTGCAGGGCTTCCAGATCAAACATCGTCCGTTGTTCCAAGCGCTGCGCTTCCAGCAACTTGCCCTCGGCGTTCAACTCTTGCAGCCGCCCTTGCAGCTCGACGCGAATGGACTCCATCGCCAGGCTGATCTGCTCCGTGGGCGTTGCGTAGTGCGAATTCGGGTAGATGGACAGCTTGTCCGTCGTATCGAGCACCACGCCGCGCAGCGGATCAACCCATTGTAACGACTCAATTTCATCGCCCCAAAGGCTGATGCGTACCGCGCGGTCGTCGTGGTACGCCGGCTGCAGTTCGATCACGTCGCCACGTACGCGAAACGCGCCGCGGTGCAGATCCAGATCGTTGCGCTCGTACTGGATGTCCACAAGCTTGCGCAACAGATCATCGCGGCGGATGCGATCGCCAACGGCAAGCGGTACACGCATGCCCAGATACGATTCCGCGGCACCGATGCCGTAGATGCACGACACCGAACTCACGATTATCACGTCTTTTCTTTCCAACAGCGCATACGTCGCCGCGTGACGCATGCGGTCGATCTCGTCGTTGATCTGCGAGTCCTTCTCAATGTAGGTGTCGGTCGACGGCACGTACGCTTCGGGCTGGTAGTAATCGTAGTAACTAACGAAGAATTCAACGGCATTCTTAGGGAAAAGCGCCTTGAATTCGCGATGCAGTTGTGCGGCCAGGATCTTGTTCGGCGCCATGATGAGCGCCGGACGCTCCAGCCGGGCGATCGTCTGCGCCATGGTGTACGTCTTCCCGGACCCGGTGACGCCCAAGAGTACCTGCGCGGACTCGCCCCGTTCGATGCCAGCCACCAAAGCATCAATGGCTTGCGGCTGATCGCCAGCCGGTTGGTATGCGGATTCAAGCTCAAAAAGCGCCATCGATCACCTCCGCGCAGAGCGCGCATTCGTGCAAGGTAGGGCGACTCGTGGCCAAAAGGAAGGGGAAGTCACGCGATTGTTTTGAGAACTTCTTGACACGCTGCATCATTGGTCTAGGATGTTGTCGGTTTGGAGGTCGTCGCCAAGCGGGGCATCGGTGCTGCCGCGCAACGAAGGCTGCCTTTCGGGTGCCTCACCGTCTCCGCTTCAACAGGAGACGCAGTTGATTGGAAAGCAAAACGAGGCCAAGCGCTTCGCCAGTGGATTCAGTCAGTAGCGAAACAGGTTGAGCAACCCCTTACTGAGGAGATGGAGCACAATGTTGAACCGCAAGATGTTTGTTGTCGTTGGTCTGGGTCTGTCGATGGCCGTTGCTGGCTGCGAGAAGAAGGCTGAGACGAAGCCGGAAGGCGAAGGCGCTGCCGCCGCCGCCCCCGAAGGCGAGAAGAAGGCTGAAGAGCCCAAGGCCGAAGAGAAGAAGGAAGAGGCCAAGCCGGCTGAAGCCCCGAAGCCGGCGGAAGCCGCTCCGGCCGCTGCCGCGGCTCCGGCTGCCCCCGCCGCTCCGGCTGCCCCGGCCGCTCCGGCTGCTGAAGCCGCCAAGCCGGCGGAAGCCGCTCCGGCCGCTCCGGCTGCCGCTGCTGCCCCGGCCGCTCCGGCTGCCGCTCCGGCCGCGAAGTAAGACTCAGCCAAGCCGGACGTTCGCGAGAACAGATGGCCGCTGAATGGTGATACCGGCGGGGAGGGTCGTGAGATCCTCCCCGTCGGCGTTTTTGTGAAAGGCGCTTGTCTTTCAGAAGGCGTGAGTCTTTCACGGCATCGAGCAACAACGTCTCGAAGAACGAACGTAGACAATCGATCGCGCAAGGTTGCGCGGATATCCAAGGAGTACACCATGTTGAACCTGAATCTTCGCGGCCTGATGGCCCTGACGATGGCTGCCGCGATTTCGCTCGTCGGCTGTAAGAAAGAAGAAGCCAAGCCGGCTGACGCGGATGCCGCGGCCACGGCGCCGGCTCCCGGTGCGGACGCTGCTGCGGCTGCCCCTGCCGGTGGTTCGGAGAACCTGACCAAGGCGAAAGCCATGGTCGACAAGATGGCTGACGCGCTGAACAAGATGGTTGCGGACGTGGAAGCGGCCGGCAACGACACCGCCAAGATCAAAGAGATCGGCGAGAACTTCAAGAAGAACGGCGAAGCGATGAAGGCCGAAGGCGAAGCGCTGCAGAAAGTGCTCACCGACGACGACAAGAAGGCGCTTGAGGCGTATGGCCGTGAGAAGATTGGTCCGCTGATGGGCAAGCTCATGGCGGCGATGATGAAGGCCCAGGCGGCGCAGGCCCCGGGCGGCGTCACCCCGACGGCGGCTCCGGCTGGCGCGGCTCCGGCTCCGGCTGGCGCGGCTCCCGCCCCGGCGGCTCCGGCTGCTGCCCCGGCTGCGGCTCCGGCGGCTCCCGCCGCGAAGTAAGCTCGCTTACTGCTCTTTCGCGCGAGGCGGTCGGGTCAAACCGGCCGCCTCGTGCGTTTTTTGCCGCATGCTCAGGCGCCGTGACGCAAGCGTGTGCGAATGTGAAAGAGTGAGGCGTGCGTCACGCAAGTCGCGTATCTTTTCGCCGCTTTCGCAGAGGTTGTCATGTGGATTCGCCCGTTGGTTTCGATCGTCCTTGTTGCCGGTGTTGCTTTGACCGCAGCGCCCGCCTTTGCCGGAAAGCACAAGGCAAAAGCCCACAAGGAAAAGGCCGCGAAACACGCGCGCGGCAAGTCCGGGTCGCACGACGGCACGGCGCTGTTTGACGCCATGGCGCAGGCCAATCGCGCAGGTGAGATGCTCGAACAGATGATTCTGGACGTGCAGGCGGCCGGCGATGATTCCCGCAAGATCAAGGAGATCGCCGAGAACTACCAGACGCTCAGCCAAGCGATGAAGGACGAAACGGTGGAGCGCGAAGCGGCGCTGACCAAGCCGGAGAAGAAACAACTGGACGCGTATCGCAAGAGCAAGATCGCGCCGCTGGAGCACAAGTGGGCGCAAATTCTCGCCAAGGTGGAAGTCGCGGTAGCGGCGGAAGTGGCCAGCCAGGTCAAGCAGCTGCACAACCAGATCGACGACTTGCTGGCTGAGACGGACGCCATCATCGCGCAGACCCGCAGCGCGGGCGCAGACTCGGCGCGTCGGGCGGACTTGCTACAGCGGTTGGCGAGGCTGGAGGCGTCGACGCACTCGCTCTATCACGACGCGGCCAAGGTGCCGGGGCGCAAGAACGCCGAAGGGCTGACCCGCGAGATCACCGAGAAGCTGGAGACGCAAGTGCGCCGCGCCGATTGGCTGCTGCGGACCGCCGTGCTGCCGCCGTGCCCGGATTTCACCGCGCAGATTCAGGCGGTCCACAAGCAGATTCAAGAGTTGGATAGTCTGGCCGCGGACATCGGCTTGGCCGTGAATCGCGCCGGTCTGCACGAGTTGATGGCGCGCCGTGGGCAGCTGATGGCCAAGCTGACCGCGACGATACGCGCGCCGCTGACGCCAGAAGAAGCAGCCGAACTCCACGCCGTGACGGACGAACTGCTGGTGCCGGTGCAAGCGCATCTGGACGAGGCGCAGGCAGCCGCTGAAGCGCGCCTCGGCACAAAAGGCCACGGCGAGCGTTGACCGAGGCCGTTCGTCATGCTATCGGCAGAGCCAAGGCGACGTGCCCGTGAGCACGACCGAGGTCTGCATGAATAAGGTATTTGCCAACGCAACCGACGCAACCTTCGACCTGAAAGACGGCGCAACACTGCTCGTTTCAGGCTTTGGCTTGTCCGGCAACCCGGAACACCTGATCCGCGCGGTACACGAACGCGGAACGCGCGACTTGACCATCATCTCCAACAACTGCGGCACGACGAACGACGGTTTGGGCGTGCTCTTGCAAGCGCGGCAAGTCCGCAAGATGGTGTCGAGTTACGTGGGCGAGAACAAAGAGTTTGAACGGCAGTTTCTCGGCGGCGAGCTCGAAGTCGAGCTCAACCCGCAAGGCACGCTTGCTGAGCGCATCCGCGCGGGCGGCGCGGGCATTCCGGCGTTCTTCACGCCAACCGGCGCAGGCACCCAAGTCGCTGAAGGCAAAGAGCAGCGTGAGTTCAACGGCAAGCTCTGCGTGCTGGAGACGGCTCTGAAGGGCGAGTTCGCGTTCGTCAAGGCTTGGAAGGGCGATCGCCACGGCAACCTCGTCTACCGCAAAACCGCGCAGGCGTTCGCGCCGATGATCGCGACGGCCGGCAAGATCACGATCGCGGAAGTGGAACACCTCGTGGAGCCAGGCGAGATCGACCCGGATCAGGTCCACACGCCCGGCATCTACGTTCAGCGCATCTTCCAGGGTAGCGACTGGCGCAAGCCGATCGAACAGCGCACCACGCGCAAGCGCCCGACATGAAGCCGCTGATTCCGACATTGCTCGCGTTCGCGGTTCTGGCTGGCTGCAAGCCGCCGGCAACGCCGACCGTCGCGCCCGCACCGGACACGCAGATTTCGGCCGCGCCGACGCCGACGCCCGTCGTCGCCGTCCCGCCGGCGATCGATCCAACGGTGAGCGTGCTGGAGCTGGCGCCAGCGCCGTCGGAGCGCGCCGGCTACCAGCGCCCGAAGATCATCGACTTCCACGCGCATTTGAGCTTGGACGGGCAAGAGCGAATCCAGCGCGTGATGCGGGACAATGGCATCGAGATCATGGTCAACCTGTCGGGCGGCTCGATGCGCCGCGGACCGGAGCAGTGGGTGGAATCCAAGATTCTGGCCGACACGCTCGGCGGGCACGTGCTCAACTTCATGAATCCGGACTGGTCGGGCTTTGGCGGACCGGAGTGGGGCAAGCGCGAGGCGGAACGTTTGGCAGAAGCGGTGACGCGCTATGAGTTCCGCGGCCTGAAGATCGCCAAGATTCTGGGTTTGGGCGCGGTGGATGAAGGCACGGGGCAGTTGGTCAAGGTCGACGATCCGCGGCTAAACCCGCTGTGGCAGAAGTGCGCGGAGTTGGGCGTCCCCGTCACGATCCACGTTGCCGATCCGCGCGCATTCTGGTGGCCGCTCAATCCGGACAACGAGCGGTGGGACGAACTGAAGGTGCACCCAGGCTGGGCGTACGGGCCGATTCCGCCCGAATTGGCCGCAGAACTGCCGCCACGCCCGAAGCCGCCGTCCTGGGGTGAGCTCCTCCAGGCTGCCGAGCGGATGTACCGCGCGAACCCGCAGACGATCTTCATCGCGGTGCATTTTGGCAACGCGGCAGAGGACATCGACTACGTCGACGGACTGCTCGCGCGCAACGACAACGTGCACATCGACCTGGCCGCGCGCGTCGGCGAGTTTGGCCGCCATCCGGCCGACAAGCTGCAGGCCTTCTTCACGAAGTGGCAAGATCGCATCGTTTTTGGCACGGATATCGGCATTGGCTCGGACTTCCTGATGCTGGGCTCGAACGGCGCGGTCGAGCCACGACTGGCAGACGTCCGTCCCTTCTACGAGGCGCACTTCCGATTCCTGGAAACCGCCAAGAAGCAGATCGACCATCCGAGTCCGATTCAAGGCAACTGGAAAGTCGACGCGATCGACCTGCCCGCCCCTGTGTTGCAGAAGCTTTACCATGACAACGGGAAACTGCTTCTGGATCGCGCGCACCTGAAAGAACTGGCCGCGCGGCCGCACAAGGACCTGTCGAAGGTGCCGCTCGGAGTCCCGAACGAAGCGCAGCCGAAAGTGAAGAAGTAGCCGTCAGGGCCCTTTCACCGGCGTGCGGCGCAGGACGAAAAGTGCGATCGCACCGGAGGCAACCCCGAACCACAACGTACAAAACCGAATCAACAGCGTCGCCAACGTCGCTTCCGGCTTCGCCAGGCTCAGACCCATCGCCGGGGTCAGCAAGAGCGCGACCATCACCGCCTCCGTCGAGCCCACGCCGCCGGGGAGCATCGACACGGCGCCAAACAGTGTCGCCATGGCGTAAACGACGATCGCCGGCCCCAAACCACCTGTCGCGTCGACGCCATTGAGCAGCAACCGAAACGCGATCGCCTCCAAGAGCCACGCCAACGCCGCCAGTGTCACACCTTCCAAAAGCAGCCGCGGCGCGCAGAGAATCTTGAGAACGCCGTGGACGCGACGCCCCATGACGACGATCTGCGCCAAACGCGGGTGACCTTCGACGCGCGTTGCCAGCAAGTCCAACGCCCACGGCAGGAGGCGCGGATGCGCAATCGCCAACAAGAAGCCCAGACACAGGCCAAGCACGGCCAGAAAAAGCGCGGTATGCGCGCCGTACTGCGCCACGCCGATTGCCGCGATTGCCAAAAGCCCGACGACATCGGTGAAGCGTTCGGCCACGACTGAACTCGCCACCTCTGGAATCGGCGTGCCACGGCGCTGGTTCAAGAGGAAGCCCTTGAAGATCTCGCCCATTTTCCCCGGCGTCACGGTCAGCAGAAAACCGGAAACGAAGACGAGCCACGCCTCAAACGGGGTGACCAGAATGCCCAGCGCGTGCAGGTAGCGACGAAAGCGAATCGCCCTCAGGGTGTAATTGCCGAGAACCAACGCGCACGCAGGCAGCAAAAGACCAAACGGAAAGTGCAGCACTGCGGCTTGAAGCTTGTGCAGATCCGCAAAAAGCGCGGCGCCGACCAGCACGAGCGGCAAGAGGAGCAACGCGGTCCAAAGGGTCTTGCCGTTCAAGGTGCTGTCTCCGTTGGCACGCGTGGAAGAAGACGCGCGGCGAGAGCGTCGACGCGTGCGAGCTCCACGCGCAGGCGATTGGCGTCAAACTCGCCGGGACCGCGCCACGTCGGATAGCGCTCGATGACGAAACGCAGATCAGCCGCAAGATCCGTGACGATCCGCGGCTCCAACTCACCCAGACGTAAGCCGCCGTGGCCGTCCGCAAGCAGGATCCAGCGCATGTAGGCCCGACAGAAGCGCGTCTCCGCAGCGTCCGGCATCACCTGCAACAACGCGTCGACCGCTTGGCGAACTGCGGCGAAGTGCTCCATAAAATCGGGCGCATGGGATGTGCGAACGACCGCGTTGGCCACCAAGCGACGTGCCGATTCGCTCTGCGCCAGCTCCCGCGGGTCGACGCGCTGCAGGAACTCAACCAGCATCGTCCAGACCTGCTGCTGCGCACCAAGCGCGTTCAGTCCGTCCAGCAGCACGTCGAGTTCCTCGGTCGGCGGCAGTTCCGCCTCGTGCAGGACGATCGGCGAAAGCGGCTGACCCGCGGGTTGAAACGGCGTCGCGGCCGGCGGGCGGTGCTCGCACGCGACGGCAAGCAGCGCCACGGCGATCAAAGCGCGCATGGGGCGATCGTCCAGCGGCGCGTAAGGCCGGCAACCAGGGCGTCGATCGTCTGACCGGAACGCGCGTCGACAAAATCTGGCGCAACTTCCGCGAGCGGCAACAGCACAAAATCGCGCTGCGCCATGCGCGGGTGCGGCAGTTGCAGGTCCGCCTCGTCCAGGCGAACGCCTTGCCAATCCAGCAGATCCAGATCGAGCGCGCGCGCGCGGTCCTGACCTTCGCGCAGACGATCACGGCCCAAACTGCGCTCAACGGCCAGCAGCACCGTGAGCACAGCGTGCGGCTGCAGATCGGTTTCACCCACGCCAACCGCGTTCACAAAGCGCCCGCCGCGCACACCTTCGGCGGGATCGGAATAGAAAAGCTGGCTCAGGATTGGTTTGCGCAGCGCCAACGCGCCGACGGCGGCCCGCCAACCGTCGCGGACATGCCGCTCTGCGTCGCCCAAATTGGAGCCTAGTGCAAGGAGAATGCGCGCCATCCGCTTCCGCATCGCCAGAATCGACAGGCGAGTAGGCTGCATGCTACCGTGTTGCGCCGTTCGCGGCGACCCCCGCGGACATTTGGTTGGAGGAATTTTTACGCGATGAAGTTGCACCACATTCAGCGAATCCCCACTGTTTTTGTGATCTTGGCCTCAGTCTTGGGACTCAACGCGTGCAAACACGCCGAATCGTCGCAAAGCGCGGCGGTCGAGACCCAAGGCCGCGAGCTGCCGCCTGAGCCAGCGACGCAGCCGTCTTCGGCGACGCCAACGGCGGCAGCGGCGACCGCGTTGCCCAAAGGCGTGGACGCCAAGGACCTGGACGCCGCCGAAAAGAAGCTCCTGGCGGAAATCTTGGCGGAGCAGTTTGACCCGTGCGGCAAGCCCCGTTCCTTTGCCAACGCGCTGGAGGCGGGCGATTGCCCCGTGGCATTGCGCCTGACGCAGACGCTGATCACGTACTTGCAGGCGGGCGCCGGAAAGAAAGCGGCCATCGCGCAGCTTTTGAAAGAAGTGGAGCGCCTGAACACGATCGTGCAGATCGACAATTCGAAGGCGCCGCGGCGCGGTCCGGCCGATGCGAAGGTCTCTGTGACCGAATTCAGCGACTTCGAGTGTCCGTTCTGCCGCCGCGCCGTCGGCCCACTGGAAAAGCTGCAGAAGCACTACAACTTCGCGCTGTATTACCGCTTCTTCCCGCTCAAGTTGGCGCACCCGAACGCCGAAGGAGCGGCGCGGGCCGCGTGGGCGGCACAGCAGCAGGACAAATTTTGGGAAATGCACGATCTGATGTTCGCCGCCGCCGATTCGCTCGACTGGGAGTCGGTCAAGAAGCTGGCCGTCAAAGCGGGCGTCGACATGAAGAAGTTCCTCGCCGACTTTGAGAGCCCCGCGTCCAAGGCGGCGGTCGACGGCGACGTGAAGGCGGGCGACGACGCCGGTCTGGATGGCACGCCCACGTTCTACGTCAACGGACGCAAGGCGGAGACGCTAGGCCAGGTACAGGAGCTCGTGCGTGAGCTGATGCAGGCCGGCGGCGCAACGCTTCCGGAGCCGCTGGCTGGTTCGGACTACGGCCCGTCTGACGCGCCGAAAGCGGCCGCGAAGCACGGCGAAGAGAAACCGGCCGAGAAGCCCGCTGAACCCGCTCCTGCCGCCGCACCCGCCGCCGCACCGGTCAAGTAGTCGTGGCTGAAGGCACTCTCCTCGTACTGGTCGGCCCCGCAGGCGCGGGCAAGACGACGCTGGCGCATGTGCTGCAAACGCGCACGCCAGGTCGTCGCGCGTTCTCCGTGAGCCACACGACCCGCCCGATGCGGCCCAAAGAGATCGACGGCAAGGACTACTATTTTGTCGACCGCCCCGCGTTTGAGACACTGCGGGATGCAGGCGGCTTTGCGGAATGGGCGGAAGTCCACGGCAACCTCTACGGCACCTCGCGCGCCGAGATTGCGCGGTTGCTTGGCGACGGCAACACAGCGCTTTTTGACATCGACATCGTAGGCGCCCACAACTTGTGGCGGCTGTACCCGGAGCAGGTACGCCTCGCGTTTTTGTTGCCACCGACTTGGCAAGTTCTGGTCGATCGGCTGCTGAATCGCGGCACGGAGACGCTCGAAATCGTGCGCCGACGGTTGCGCACGGCGCGGCTCGAACTGCACGCGGTGTGTGACTCGCCCGCCCCTTGGCACGTCGTGGTGAACGACGACCTACAGGTCGCGGCGGATCACCTCGAAGCCCTGCTCGCCGTTCCGCCACCGCCTGCGGAAAACCCGCGCGCGCACCCCGCCGTTCTGGCGTTCCTGCGCGACGCTGAAGCTGACCCGCGCGCTGCCTAGAACCAGCGCGCACCTGACAACCTTTGAGACCCTGCACGCAGGGCAGCCAGGCGATGACATGCCAATTCCCGTGACCAAGAAACCCGTCCGCGTGCGCGTTGCACCGAGTCCGACCGGCGATCCGCACGTCGGGACTGCCTACATTGGCCTCTTCAATCTCGCCTTTGCGCGCTCCCACGGCGGGCAGTTCGTTCTGCGCGTGGAAGACACCGATCAGAAGCGGTCGACCCGGCAAAGCGAAGAGGCGATCTACCGGTCCCTGCGCTGGGCGGGTCTGCAATGGGACGAAGGTCCAGACATCGGTGGTCCATTTGGCCCGTATCGCCAGAGCGAGCGCAGCGACATCTACCGGACGCACACGCAGTTGCTTCTGGACAGCGGCGACGCGTACCGCTGCTTCTGCACGGCAGAACGGCTGGACAAAGTGCGTGAAGAGCAGCGGGCACGCAAAGAAACGGCGCGATACGACGGCTTTTGTCGGCATCTCGATCCTGTCGAGTCGGACGCGCGCGCCGCGACGGAAACGTACGTTGTGCGCTTGAAGTTTCCGCAGGGTGGCGAAACGGTGGTACCCGACGCGCTGCGGGGCTCAGTGGTCTACGACAACAGCCAGATCGACGATCAAGTGCTGATGAAGTCCGACGGGTTGCCGACCTATCATCTGGCGAACGTCGTCGACGACCACCTCATGGCCATCACGCACGTGATTCGCGCCGAGGAATGGCTGAATTCCACGCCCAAGCACCTCGCGCTTTACGCGGCGTTCGGCTGGGAGCCACCGGTTTTTGCCCACATGCCGCTCTTGCGCAACGCGGACAAGTCCAAGATCTCCAAGCGCAAGAACCCGACCAGTCTGGAGTTCTACCAGCGCGCGGGCATCTTGCCGGAAGCGCTGCTGAATTTCCTTGGTTTGATGGGCTACTCGCGCAAGGACGAAGCGGGCCAGGACGTGGAGAAGTTCACGCTGGACGAGTTCATCGCGGACCTCGATCTGACGCGCATCTCGCTCGGCGGCCCGGTGTTTGATCTGCAAAAACTGGATTGGTTGAACGGGCTTTACCTGCGCGCCATGACGCCGGAGCAGCTGGCCGATCGCGTCGTCACGTTCCAGCGAGAAGACGGCCGCCAAGGCCAGGCTGGGCATCTGGTGCAGGAACGCGTGACGTCCTTGGGCGACTACGGCGACCACGCGGGCGCCTTCTTTCGCGGAACGCTCGAGTACGGCTTGAACGCGCGCTACTTCGTTGTCGGCGCTTCGAGCCGGAAAAAAACGGCGGTGCGGTTGTCCCGCGCAGCGTCGCGGGCGTTTTTTGAGGACTGCCTGACGCGTTTGGAATCCGTCATCGACTGGCAAGTGCCGACGATCGAAGCGCCTTTGCGCGAAGCCTGCGAGAAGGCCGGTGTCGCGATCGGCGACGGCTTGATGGCGATTCGCGTAGCCGCGATGGGCCGACCTGCGGCGCCGCCGCTGTTTGAGAGCATCCAGGTGCTCGGCCGGGCGCTCACGTTGGCGCGTCTGCGCGCGGTGTGTGGCCTGCTCGCCGATCCGAATTTCCTGCAACGCGCAATCGCCGACGTTGAAGCCGAAGTGACTGCCGCACGCGCGGCGCTCCAAGATCCAACACCCACACCGGAGGCTTCTCATGCCTGACTCGAAGCCGACCCAGACCGCACGCGGCTGGCTACAGACGGGACAAGCGCCCAAAGATCGCGTCACTGAAGTTGCACGCGCCTCAGCACTGCTGAGCGGACAAATTCCGCCGATTCCCGCTGCGCTGCAGCCGGCGCTGCAGCCCGACGTAGAGATGGCCCTGCTAGTTGAGGCGGATACCCGCGGGCTCCTCGGACTCGTGGACTTGCTGGCGGAACACGCCGTGGCCAAACCGGTGACCAAGCACGCCCGCAAGCTGCTCTTTCGCGCCAAACAGCGCGGCATCGCAGTGCCAGAACGCGTGCAAACGCGCGCTCCGGTCAGCCTCGCGGCGCGACCAGAGCCACTGCCGTCCTACGCGTCTACGTTTGATGCAGATGGCAATCAGCTGCTGATGCTGGGCGGCTGGGCGACGGCGGAAGGCTCGTGGTGCCTGGCGGGCTTCGTCCACGACACCGATGGCCTGCATTCCGTGTATTTCATGCCGCACCTGTCCCGCACGGCGCATCGCGAGATCGTCGACAAGATGCGCGGCAGCTTTCACGGCGAAGTCGTTGAAGTGCCAGAAGCTTTCGCCGCGAGTCGGCTGCGTTGGGGCACCGATCGCCGCGACGCACGGCAGGTCGGCTGGGAAGGCGATCAAGCTGACGCACGGCGGATCCTCGCAGACGTCGAACCGCTGGGCGAGATCGAGTTCAATCTGCACGCTGAAGACGAGGCGTTGCTGACCGCGCACTTGCAGGCCAACGACGTTCTGTGCCCCGTCACGGCCGACCTGTTGGACGCCCGCGCGCTGCGCAAAGCCTGCACCACAGCCTTGGCTGACCCGATCAAGGCCACGCGCGACGACGCCGCGCAAGAAGGCGCGCTGATCGAAGCGCTCGACGCGTGGGTGAACGCCTGGTTCGACACAGATCGCCGCGCGACGTATGCGGGACGTCTGGAGATCGAAGCTTGGCTGCGTCACCAGATGAACCAGCGAGACGAGATGCTGCGGTCGCTGGCCGTGGCGCGGTTGATGCGCGATTTGTCGCAACCAGTGCTTGCAGCGCCCGTCTTTGCTTACACGACGCGCAAGCAACTCAGCACAGCGGTCCTGTTCACGTGGCAGATCGCCGCGGAAGTGGGCGGAACACCATGAGCAACGCAGTTTTCGTCGTCGACGCCGCACGGACCGCCATTGGTCGATTTGGCGGGGGCTTGGCTACCGTTCGCCCCGACGATCTCGCGGCCCACGTGCTCCGCGCACTTCTCGAGCGCAGTAACGTGCTGCCCGAAGCAGTCGACGAAGTCGTGCTCGGTTGTGCGAACCAAGCTGGCGAAGACAACCGCAACGTCGCGCGCATGGCTGTGCTGGCCGCTGGCATGCCCTATGAGGTGCCGGCGTACACGATCAACCGGCTGTGTGCGTCGGGCTTGGATGCCGTGCACGCCGGCTGTCGTCTCATCGCGCTGGGCGAGGCCGATATCGTGCTCGCCGGTGGCGTCGAGAGCATGTCACGCGCGCCGTGGTCCGTGCCCAAGCCGTTCACCGACCCGCCGCGGGGCAACAACACGATGTACGACACCGCGCTGGGCTGGCGTTACCCCAATCCGAAGCTTGAAGCGCGGTTCCCGTTGGAAGCGATGGGCGAAACGGCAGAAAATGTTGCGGAGAAGTTTGCGATCGACCGGGAGTCGCAGGATCGTTTTGCCGTCGCGAGTCACGAGAAAGCCGTAAGCGCCCAAGCTAACGGACGTTTTGCCGATGAGTTGGTGTCGATTCAGACCGCTTCTGGCAAGACAACGGCGACGATCGCCGCCGACGAATGCCCGCGCGCCGACTCCAATTTGCCCGCACTGGCCAAACTTCGCCCCGCTTTTCGCGCCGGTGGCAGTGTAACGGCGGGCAACAGTTCAACGTTGAATGACGGCGCCGCTGGGTTGCTCTTGTGCTCCGAAGCCGCGGCAAAACGTCATGGTTTTCAACCCATTGCGCGGTGGATTGGCGGAGCCGCCGCTGGCGTTGATCCGCGCTTCATGGGCATCGGTCCTGTCCCCGCAGTCGCGAAGCTTCTTGCGCGCATCGGCTGGGCGTGGTCCGACGTCAGTCTCGTCGAACTGAATGAAGCTTTCGCCGCCCAATCGCTGGCCGTGCTGCAGCAGTGGCCTATCGATCGCGCACTGGTTAACGTCAACGGCGGCGCGATCGCGCTGGGCCACCCGCTAGGCTCATCGGGCGCGCGCATCGCGGGCACGTTGATCCACGAAATGCGACGTCGCAACGCCAAACGCGGGCTGGCGTCCCTGTGCGTGGGCGTTGGTCAGGGCGTCGCTTCCGCGTTTGAGTTGGTCTAGAAGCTAGTTCGCTTCAACAAGCGCCGCGAGCCGCTCTTCAAACAGCAACTCCAGCTCCTCGATCTCCGAACCTTCGATCAGATCGCGCTCCAGATTGCGCAAGTAGACCGCAACCGTTCCGTGATCGAGCAGATCGAGCGAGCGGCTCAGCATGCGCCCGCCGTCCGCCTTCTTGGGAATCTCTTCAAAAACTGCGGTCAGCTTCAGACCTTCCTTGGCGATCTGCCGCAGGACGCGCTGAATCGCCTGACGCGCCGCACCGCGTTCATACCGCGCCGGTGCCGGCATCGCCGGGTCCACGTCGGCCGCGGCCGCGTACCGCTCATCCGCCTCTGCAAACCGCCCTTGCAGCTCCAACGCCAGCGCTTCCGCACGCAGAAGTCGCGGATCTTCGCTGTCGATCGCGCGCGCCACTTCCAGTTCGATCCGGCTCGCGTCAAACCGGCCCAGATCGGCGAGCAGCTCCGCGCGCCACGTGTACGCTTCCAGCCAATCCGGATCCAACTTCACATATTGGGCCAACGCTTTCAAAGCTTCATCATACGCGCCAGCCGCGACATGCGCGTCGGCAAGCCACGCCCATAAGTCGGGATCGCCCGCCATGTCCGTCCGCAGCTTCAAGCAGAAAGCCACGGCTTCCGCAGGGTTTTCGTCCAACAGGTACTCGATCTCTTCAATATCGCTGCGCCGCATGAAACCTCCGGTCGTTCTGGCCGCGCATCACAGCACTTTGCCGCAGCGCACGTCAACGTCATGTGTCTGCCTTGTGTCTCTTGTGCAGCATCGATTTTGGACTACTTGACCCCACTTCCAGCGAATGTTATCTAGCCCGCGGTCAGCACGTCCTCTGGGCGGGCAGGCTGCCGTGTTCTCGTTCCCCCACCAAGCGGTGAAGGAACGAACCCCGGCAGCGCGGTTTCACCACCGCGCGGGCTGTTTTCTCAACGGTCTGGCGACAGATCGCGGGCGGCGGCGAGCGGCAACAGGCTCAAGTGAGTGCAGGGCTCATCTGTTGCGCATCAACCGGGGTCTCGGACCCCTCTGGACAGACCGGGAATGACCCCGTTCGCCAGGGACACTAAGGAGCAGAAAACCGATGTTTCATACGATTGCCGAAATCTTCGAGAAGGGCGGCTGGGGCATGTGGCCGATTCTTGGCCACCTCGTCTTCATTATCGCCATCATGTTTGAGCGCATCTTCGTGCTCTACATCCGCTCGAGCGTGAAGAAAGAAGAGTTCATCAAGCTGCTCCAGGTTCCGATCCTGAAGGGCGATCTCAATCGCGTCCTCAAGGTGTGCGCCACGTACCAGTACCCGCTCGCGCGCATCGTGCACGCTGGCGTGCTCAAGGTGAAGCGCTCGGATGAGGAAGTTCAGGCTGCGATGGACGAAGCGTACCTGCGTGAAATCCCGCAGATCGAAAAGCGCATCGACTACCTGAATCTGCTCGGCAACACGGCCACGCTGGCCGGTCTGCTCGGTACGATTTCCGGTCTGATCGCGACGTTCGGCGCCATTGGTAAGCCGGATGTGGACGCCTCGCAGCGTTCCACCCTGCTCGCGAACGGTATTGCGGAAGCGATGAACTGCACGGCGTTCGGTCTCGCGACCGGTATCGTCGGCGTTCTCTCGTTCGCGATCCTGACGTCTAAGGCCAAGGAAATTAAGTCGGACATCGACGAGGGCACGGTTCGCGTGCTCAACCTGATCGTCGCCAATCGTAACAAGATGGGCGAGATCAAGGACGAAGCGGCGGCGTAAGTCCCACTTCGTCGCTCCTGAAACCGCGCTGGTGCGTCCAGCTGCAAGTCGGGAGCGTACTGGATCGGTTTTCTGCACTGGCTACTCCTGGAGCGCGGCATGAGCAACCCTGCCGTGCCGCGCTCCGGGACTGCCTGACTCCCCGTGTGCGTACAGACGCGCCCGACGTCAGGCCAAGTCAGAGAACCCTGTATTGTTTCTAGCTTTTTTACGACTCTCTCAGACGGAACGAGGACATCATGGGTGGTGGAGCATCAGGAAAAGGCGGCGTAGCCGACGCATCATTGAACGTGGTTCCGTTCATTGACTTGCTGGCTTGCACAATCTGCTTCCTGCTCGTTTCGGCGGTCTGGACGCAAATGTCCAAGATCGACGTGGATCAGGCCCTCCCGAAGGCGTCCAAGACGCCTCCGAAGGATCCGCCCAAACCGGAACCAAAGATCAATCTCGCGATCACGCCGACCGGCTATCTGGTCAATCTGTGGAACGCCGACAAAATGGCGACGCCGAAGCCGGACCTGGTCCAGCCCAAGCGCATCCCCACGACCGGCGAGTTCAAGATGTGCCGCGGCAAGGGCACGCTGACGGACTGCAAGGGCTCGCTCGAGACCTTCAAGAAGTACGATCGCGCCAAGCTCAAAGAGACCCTCGAAGGCCTCATGAAAGATGCCGCGCTGGGTGACAAGGTGAAGATCATGGTCGCTGCCACCGACAAGGTGCAGTACGTCCACTTGATCGGCACGCTGGACACGATCCTGAACGCGTGCGACCCCGCGTCGCCCAAGACGTGCCTGAAGGGTCCCAGCGTCGGCGACATCAACTTGTTGCGCGCTGAAGGCTTCACCACTTTCGAATAGCCCGCATAGCGGCAATTCCATTTACCGGGCGACGACAGAGCGCCGCCCCCACAGAGGATCGAACATGGCCATCCACCACCCCGGATCACGCGCAGGTACTGGCGTCGCGCTCAAGGCGATCCGCGAAGCGGTCATGCACGGCAGCGGCAAGGGCATCTTCGCCACCCTGAACGTCGTGCCCATGATCGACTTGTTCACGATGCTCGTGATCTTTCTGATTCAGCAGTACAGCGCGTCCGGCGAATTGACCTTGGTCAACCCGAACGTCGCGCTGCCGAAGGCGGGTGCGTCCGCGGAACTGCAGCGCGCCCCCATGATCGGTCTGACGCGTGCGGACGCGAACTCGCAGGGCGACCTGCTGTTTGAGAACCAGCGCATCATGAGCCTCGCGGACATCAACGAAGTGAAGTTCCCGTCGTGGGACATCAAGCCGTTGGCGGACGTTCTGAAGCGCACCTGGGCCGTCCAGAAGGCCAACGCGAAGAGCCAGAAGGACAAAGACAACCGCAAGATCATCATTCAGGCGGACCGCACGGTGCCGTTCCAGGTGATCAAGATGGTGATGGCTACATGCGGCCGCAATGAGTACCGCGAGCCGAACTTCGCCATTATGGTCGACTCCAAGGGCGACGAAGGCACCGCCGCCAAGTGATGTGTAGACCCGAGTCGACGCCGCAGTCTTCGTCACCGGGTTACCCCGCTCCGATTTCCTCGCGCTCCCTGTTCTTCACGCTGCTCGTAGGCTGCAGCCTGCTGATTGCGTCGGTCGCGCACGCGAAGCCGGCAGCGCGGGTCTTCCTCAATGGTCGCCCTACGCCTGTCTACTTCAACGACGGCGACAGCTTCGCCGTACTCGAAGGCCCGCTCAAGGGCACGAAGGCGCGGCTCTCCGGCTTCAACACCTTGGAAAGCTTCGGTCCCGCGCACAAATGGGGCACGTGGGATCCGCACGAGTTGTACGTCGTAGCCAAGCAGGCGGCGCTGAACGCGCGTCAGGGCGAATGGCACTGCGAAAGTGATCTGAACAAGGACGGCTACGGTCGTATCCTGTGGCACTGTGAAGACCTGATTCAGGATGACATTCGCAAGGGTCTCGCGCACGCAATGACGGTGACCGCCGACCCTGCGTCACCCAAGCAGTTGGAATTGCAGGCGCTGGCTCAGAAAGAAAAGCTCGGCATGTGGGCCAAGGGCATTCCGCCGTTTGTACTGACTTCACTCCACTCCGCCGACGAAGGTGCGGGAGCCGACACGTACAACCGCTTGATCTCCACGGTCGATGGCCACACGGAAAAGTGGAAACATCAGGACCTGTACAAAGACTGCGAGTGGATCTGCCACCCGAGTGGCGCCTGCATGCTCTACGTTGGATTCCAGCGGCGCTATGGTCCGAGCCAAGCCGAGTGCTTGAAGCACTGATCGCGGCGCAACGTCCAGCGTAGGCTGCCCGCCGCTTGGACCACCTCAACTCTCAAACGGGCCAGATTCTCGGACAGGTGCGGCATGCGGCGTTTGTGGGTCTTGGTGGTTTTTTTGGTCAGCTGTTACACGCCCGGCAACCAGCCGCCCTTGGGCTATGAGACCGGCGACGAACTCTGCGCCAACGGTCTGGACGACGATCACGACGGCCTTTTTGACTGCGCGGACAAGGACTGCCTGTACACGTCGGGACAATGCGGCGAGTACATCCCGCTCACGCCCGCGCAACACGATCTGACTGAGAACACGCCGGAGCTGTGCCACGACTACATCGACAACGATCGCGACGGCAACTTTGACTGCAACGACAAGGACTGCCAGGCCGTTCTGGAAGCGTGCTGTTCCAATGAAAACAGCGACGGTGCGTGCGCCGACGGCATCGACAACGACGGCAACGGCTACACGGACTGCTTCGACTTTGGCTGCAGCTCCGGGATGTTCGTGAGCGTGTGCGTGGAGAACAACGACAAGCTCTGCAGCGACGGCAAAGACAACGACGGCAACAAGAAGATCGACTGCTTGGACAGTGGCTGCAAGGTGACGGCGCCGTGTCTGGCCGCTGCGCCCACCGGCACCGCTGGACCGGAAGAGTCGCTCGCTGCGTGCAGCGACGGCTTTGACAACGACAGCAACGGCTTCAAAGACTGCGCGGATTTCTCGTGCTCCAAGTCCAAAGACGCCACGGTGCTCGCCTACTGCGCCGCGCGGATGGAAGGGACCTTGGCGTCCTGCCAGGACGGCGTCGACAACGACGGCAATGGCTATGTGGACTGCGTGGACCGTGCGTGCTCGGAGAAGGGATCGGCTGAAGCCATCGCCTACTGCGCGTCGATCGCGGAAGCGACGTTGGAAAAGTGCTCCGACAAGATCGACAACGACCACAACGGGTATCTGGACTGCTCCGACTACAGCTGCTCGCAGTCGCTCGAAGTGTGGAACACGGTCGATGACAAGGGCAAGCCCGTACAGAAGACGGTCACGGACTATTGCGCGTCCGTCCTCGAATCGACGTTCGACAAGTGCACGGACAAGATCGACAACGACGGCAACGGACACACGGATTGCCAGGACTACTCGTGCAGCCAGTCCAAGGACAGCGCCGTCCGCCAAGCGTGCCAGGAGAGCCTGAGCGATGTCTTTGGCACCGCCAATCAGAAGTGCAATGACAACCAGGACAACGACAAGGACGGCTACACCGACTGCGCCGACTGGGATTGCGCGCACAACCCGCTGGTCACGATTTGCAACGACAAGCCCAAAGTTTGCGGCCCGTAAGGAGAAAGCATGTTCCGTATTCTGACACTCGCCGCCTGTTTGTGCTGGTTCAGCGCGCCCGCGTTCGCCGACGACGCCAAGAAAGAGACCAACTGCACCAACCGCGCGGACGACGATGGCGACGGCATGATCGATTGCGCCGACGCGGACTGCCATGACGACGCCGCGTGCAAACCGGACGGCAAGCCGGAAAACACCGACGCGCGGTGCAGCGACTGGGTCGACAACGACGGCGACGGCGTCATGGACTGCGACGACGAGGACTGCGAAGGTCTGGGCGTCAGCGTGTGCAAGGGCTCGTGGAAAGGCGACTTGGCCGGCGGCGGCAAGGCACGCGTGCAAACGGCGGCGCCCGGCACTTCCGTCGCGAACGGCTTGAGCGATGAAGGCATTCCGCTCGAAGCGATCAGCTCGATGGGCGACAGCACGGACTTCTACGAGCTCATCGGCAAGTTCGGCGACAAGGACGGCGAGCGCAACGACGAAGTCTGCTCGGACGGCATGGACAACGACGGCGACGGACGCGTGGACTGCGCCGACTTTGGCTGCCGTTTTGACCCGGAAGTCACGGTTTGCCGCGGCTCGCCCGGCGTACGCTTCGGCGTGGTCTCAATGGTCGACGGCGGGCGGCTCGCCACGACCAGCACGCCTTACGGCGGAGCCGACACAACGACTACCGCATCCACCACGCAGTTCTCCAAGCTGCAGATGACGGCGCTCGGCCCGATCGCCGCGATCCAGAACTCGTTCTTCCTCCTCAGCATGCGCATGGAACGCACGCCGCGCCTGTCGTTTGCGATGTTCCAGATGCCGCTGGGCAATGGTGGCCACTTCCTGAACTTGAACTCCGGCGGTGGCGGCTTGTCGGCGGCGCTCATCACATCGACGTCCAAGAACTTGCTCATCGACCCCGCGTCCTACATGTACCGCGCATTCGAGCAGGCGAACGGCGCGGCGCTGGAAGCGTATGGTCCGCTCGTCGCGGGCAATCGCCTCACGTACCGCGTCTTTGTCGCGGGCGGCTCCGGACGCTCCACAGGCAGCGTCGGCGGCACGTACATCCTGAACAACGACACGAGCTACACGTACGGCACCGGCGCGCAGCTCGGCATCAACGTCATCGGCACGTACAACCGCTTTGACACGCCGTTTCTCTACACGCCCGTCCCGACGACGCTCGGTTTCCTCGCCGGCGTGAAGTGGGACCAGCGCGCGCAAGAGCGCTATCCGGCCGCGAACGTGCTCGGCGTGTTCCGCTGGAACCGGATCTACGCGCAAGCTGAGGTCTACGGCAAACGCTCGATCGACTACGACGCGAACTCGATCGCTTACAACGCGACGGTCGGCATACTCGCGATCCCCAAGTGGCTACTTTTGGCCGCCGACTACGGCGCTTTCGTTTCGCAGAAGATGCAGAACCTGCCGGTGAACGCAACCTCTGATCTCACCAAGCAATTGGACGAGCAGCAGGTCCGTGTTGCCGCGCACCTCTACTTCTGGCGCAACATTGGCGTGCTGTCGATGGTCTTCCGGGATCGGCGCGTCGGCGGCACGGACACGATCGCAGCGATTCACGAACAGGAATTCTTTGGCAACGTGCAGTTCCGTTTCTGATCGAATTCACCGCGGCAAAATCCTGATTCGAACGAATACCACCTGACGGACCTTGTGTCCGCGAGGTGGACGCATGCGCTGGCGTGGACGAATCTGGCTACCGCTCCTTGCCGCCGTGTGGCTCGGCACGATGGCGGGCTACCTGATGCCGCTGTGGTGGCCGGCTGAACTTGTCGCGATTGCTGCCCTTCTGCTCTCCGCGTTAGGTCTGGCACGGCGTGGTCCAACCCTAGCCGGTCCGTCACTGGCGTGGTGCGCGATCCTGATTGCGTGCGCGTTGCGTGCGCAGTGGTCGCTGCCGCGTCCAGAGCCCCTCGACCTGCCGCGCGCCCGGACCCTGCCGCCGATTCAGCGGCTGGATGTGCTGACGGAGCCGGAGTGGACCGCTACTGGCCAACGTTTTCTCGCAAGTTGGCTGGCCCGCTGCCACCCGGTGGCACAACAGCTGCGGTGCGTGGAGCGAAGCGGGATTGTCCGCGTGGACGTTCGTACCAGCGATCGGGACGAAGCCCACGTCCGCGTGCACGCGGGCGATCGCGTGCGTGTTCCGGCGTTTGTCAGCCCGCCGCCGCACTACGGCAATCCTGGCGCGCTGGACCTGCGCGGTGTCTGGCAGCGGCGCGGCTGGCAGGGCGGGCTGCACGTCTCGAACGGCGCACAGTTCGCCGTGGAGTCGACGCATCGCGTCAGCGTGCTGGAGCCGTGGCGGTTTGTCCAAAGGACAGTGGGCACCTGGCGACGCCAACTGGTCACGGCGCTACGGCAATGCGTTCCCGGACACGACGGCGGCATTCTGGCGGCGCTTGCGCTGGGCGACGCCAGCGACGAAAACCCGGAGTTCGACGACTGGTTGCGCGCTACCGGAACCGCGCACGCGATCGCGGTTTCCGGCAGCCATCTCGCCATTGTCCTGTTGCTGGTCCACGCGCTCCTGGGCCAATGCGTCGCGTGGCTACTACCGGGGCTCCTTCGGCGCTGGCCGCGTGCGCGTCTCCTGCTCGCGCCAAGTCTGCTCGTCGTCTGGAGTTACACGCTCATCACCGGTGCAGCGACCGCTACGCTGCGCGCTGCGTGGATGGCGACGGTCTTGCTCGTCGCGCGCGCTCTGGGCCGACAAGTGGAAGTGCAGGAGTCGCTGGCCTTCTCCGCTGTCGTGCTGATTCTGATCGCCCCCTCGACTGCATTGGATGCTGGCTTTGCCCTGTCGATCGCCGGTGTGATTGGCCTGCAATGGGCGGGCGCGGTGCCGATGCCCGACGACATCCCGTCGTGGCGCCGCCATTGGCTGCAGCTCTGGCGCGGCTGTTGGGGCCCGTTCGCGGTCACGTCGCCGGTGACCGTCCTCGCGTTTGGGAGTCTGGCGTGGCTCAGCCCGTTTACCAATCTGCTGGTCGTTCCCATGGTCGCAGTGTTGCTACCGTTCGCGCTGGTGTGCACGCTGCTGTCGCTGCTGTTTGCGCCGCCGTGGCTGGCGGACGTCGCCCATGCGGCGCTGTGGCCGCTACAGCATCTGGCCGCGTTGCCAGTGCGCTGGCTGCCGGTCTGGCACGGGCCAAGTTCGACCGGCCTGGCGCTTTCGTTCGTGGTGTTGGCCGCCCTCGCGTGGTGCTGGCACGACCACCGGCACGCGGGTCGGCGGACGGCAGTCGCGATGGCGCTGGTGCTTCTGAGCACCGTCTGGCACCACGAACAGGATCGCGTACGGCCCCAGACGGTGCGCCTGACCTGGCTGGACGTCGGACACGGCGACGCGGCGCTGCTTGAATGCGACGATGGCACGCGCACGCTCATTGATGCAGGCGGTGAAGTGGGCGACGGCGGCCGCGTGGGTAAATTGGCCGTGTTGCCGTGGCTCCAGCGCCGCGGCGTCACCCGGCTCGACCGAATGGTGTTGACGCACGGCCATCCTGATCACGAGAACGGGCTCCTGGCCGTGGCCCAGCAACTGGACGTCGGTGAATTCTGGTGGAACGGCCAGCCGACGGGCGGCGCAGAACACGTGGCGCTGCTGGAAACGCTGCGCGAGGCGCACGTTCCGTGGCGCAGTTTTGCCCCACGCTTGCGTGGTCCGCGAACGTTCCAATGCGGCAGCGCGCAGCTGCGCTTGCTGTGGCCAAGTCCGCGTCGTGCACCCTACCCAGCCGGTCTCGACCTGAACGACGGGTCGCTCGTGTTGGAAGTCGCGATGGGGTCGAACCGTGTGCTCCTGACCGGCGACATCGAAGCGCGTGCGGAGAGCGCCTTGCTTGACGGGCACGTGGTGCGACCGGCGCTGGTGATGAAGGCGCCGCATCACGGGAGCAAGACGTCGAGCACGCAGCCGTTCCTGGACGCGGTTGACCCACTGCTGGCAATCGCGCCATCGCGCCCATGGGGGCAACTGGCGTTTCCGCACGCGGTGGTCGCGGACCGTTACGCCGCGCACGGTTCCGCGCTGTGGGTGACCGCGAACGGCGCGATTACGCTCGTCCTGCGCAGAGACACGACGGAGGTTCGGCAGGAAGGTCGTTCGGCAATCCTGAGATCAGCTGGCGGTGCCCAGGCCAAAAAGGTCCAAGCTCGGACGCTGCCACGCGCGAAAGACCGGACAATGACGCGCCCACCGACAATTGCCTTGGCAAACTTCGGTCGCGACCATCGCGCGGTTCTTGCGCTTGGGGCACGGCAGGAAGCTGCCGCCTTGCAGCGAGATTGTCTTCAGCATTTTGTCGGATTCGCGCCGCGCCATGCCGGTCGTATACGTGGCGCGATCGCGGCTGTCAAAAAGCTTGTTTGCGGCGCAGCAACACGATCGCGGCGACGATCCACGCGAGCCAGGAAAGCCCGGAGATGGCCGAGCCGACGCCCAAACCGGGCGCCTCGAACTGCCAGACAACCTGGTGGGCGCCCGCCGGCACCGAGAGCGCGCGAAAGAATCCGTCGGCGCGCATCAGCGGAGCCGGCTTGCCGTCCAGCGTAGCCGTCCAGCCAGGGCTGAATGCGTCGCGCAGGACCAGCACGGTCGCCGCAGTTGCGGTGACTTGCGCTTCAACGCGCTGCGGCAAGTCCAGCCCAAGCTGAATGGCGCCACCCGCAGCAGGCGTGTGCGGCAGAGCTTCCGACAGCACCGTCGTCTCTGGTGGTGTCTGTGGCAGACGCGCGATGACCGCCTTGGCGTCTGCGTCGACCACGACAGTTTGCGCCCACCCCAAGCGCGGCATTGGTCGCGGGTTCACGCGCAGTTGCCGCCCCGAGCTGAGCGTCTCCGCGATGGGCCACAGGCTGAAGCCGCGTTGCACGGACGGGTCGCGCGGGTCAATGAGCACGTGCGAGACGGCGAGACGGTCGAGCCACGGCGACGGACCGCGAACCTGAAAGTTCACCGAGTAACCGTCTTCGGAACGACCCGCGAGCAGGTTGCCGTACCAGTTGGCTTCACGCGTAATCGTCGGCTCGTAGCCACCCGCGATGCGAACGCTGGCGCGACCGCCAAAATTGGCTTGGCGCAAGGCGGCTGCGGTCGCCAGGCGGTGCGATCCGTCCACATTCTTGGCAATCGACGCTGCTTCTTCCGCTGACCACGCAACTGTGGCCTCCGGACGTTGAAACGGCGCGCCCACATGCTGGCCGCCAAACCACGCAGCCTCCAGCACGGCCAACGCTGCGAGCACTGGCGCGGCGCGCGGGTGCCAATTGGGAGCGCGCGCAAGCCAGCCCGCGACGGCAAGCAGCAGCGCGACGAAGAAGAGCTCCGCACTCACCTGACCGGCGAGCGGTGCGGCGTCTTGGGCCTTTTGTGCGACGTAGTCCGCCCACCAGCCGCGTTCGACGCGGACCTGGAGCGCGAGTAGCGCGGGCACGGCGCTCAGGGCGAACAGAAGATAGGAGCCGACCTGAGCCGAACGTGATGCAACCAGTACTGCTGGTTTCTGCGGAGCAAGCTTGCCGGTCGCCTTCGTCGGCGCGGGCGAGGAATCGGCCAAACCATCGGCAACAAGCAACGCGAGAGTGGCGACGGCCGGCAAGAGCCAGCGACTCGGCACCCGAAAAGCGCCGAAGCCCGGCAGCAGGTCAACCAAAGTGCCGAGGAGCGGCGAGTCCTTGCCCAGCGACAACAGCACAAAGAACCCGGCAAAGCAGAGAAGAAGCAGGCCGCGCCGTCCGGAACGCAGGGCGCCGAGCAGGCTCAGCGCCAAGCCGGTCGCACCGATCCAGGCGAGAGATTCGTGGTAGCTGACATCGGCAAGGCTGCGCCCTGGGCCACCCCAGACGTGCGGCGAGAGTGCCGTCACAAGACTGCGGGCAGGCGCCGAAAACGCCATGGCGAGCTCCTGCGGCGTCGAGAGCGAACGGTTCAGGGATTCGGCGATCGCGGCGGTCGGCAGCAACTGTGCGGCCGCCAGCAACGCGGCGAAGAGCCCCGCGACGACCAGAAGCGCAAGTGCCGCCAGCGAGCCGGGCCAGCGGGCAACGCCGGTTGTTCCAGAGACCGGTTCCGGCGCGGTCACGACGTGTGCCAGAAGCAGCGGCAGCAGACCGACAGCACAGAGAAACGTCGTCTGCGGGTGGCCAGCGAGCACTTGCAGCGCGATGACTGCCGACGCCACCAGCAGCGACCAAGCAGTGCGAACCCGCCACGCGTGCAGAACCGCCGCCCAGAGCCACGGCCAAAGCGCCCAAGCCTCGACCAGACTGACGTGCCCCGCCCACAAGTGACCCCACGTCACACCCGAACCGACCCAGACGGCCGCCGATGCGAGCTGCGGCCAGACGGTGGCGCCTTTACGGTCGCCCAAATGCACGCGTGCGAGCACCGCGCCGCCCGCGCCCAGAAGGAGGAGGTGCAAGACGTACGTGGGCAGAATCGCCGCCTTGCCCGTCACCAGGGCGAGAGCGACGTTCGGCGGGTAGAGCAGCCCCAGCTGCATGCCCGCGTGTGCCGCCACGCCACCCAGCAGCCACGGGTTCCACGCAAACAGCTCGCCGTGCCGCAAAGCGGTCGCCGCGGCGTCGCGCATCGGCATTTGGTAGCTGAAGAGATCCGCACCGTCGCCGACGAACACGCCCGGCAGCGTGGCTGCCCAGAGCAACGGCAGCGTCAGGATCGCGATCCCGGCTACGAGAATGGCCCGATTGCGTTTTGCCACCGCTCTCTCCCTGCCTGCCGCAGTTACTCGTCCAAGAGTGCTTCGGACATCCGGAACAGACCCGCCAACGAGTCCGGTTCATCGGGTGCCCGCGGCACAGGCAGCACTTGCACGTCGCGCGCCAGTCCCCGCACCGTTTCCAGCACGCGCGCATCCGCCAGCGCCAGCGTCGCCAGCCGCCGTGCCGCTTCCCCCAACAGCTTGGCAGTCCTCGGCGCTTGCCGCGCGTCACCGCCGATCGCATCGGGCCCCAAGGACAGCAGCAACGCCTCGATTTGCGCCTCCAGCTCTGGACCTGCATGCGCCGGCGCGGTCGGAAACGGCGCCACGCGGTTCACGATCCACGTCCCGGCAAACATCTCCTGCTTCTTCAGTTCTTCACGCAAATAACGCGCTTCCTCGGTCGAGGTCGCGTCGCACGCTGAAACCAGCACAAACGCCGTATCCGCGCCGCGCAGCAGTGCTTGGGTCCGACGCGCGCCTTCGACAAAGCCTTCGAACGTATCCGACAGGTGCGAGAAAAACTGCAGCAGCTCGCTGAACATCTCCACGGAAGTGAACCGCGACAGCCCGCGCATCACAACGCTGCCAGCGCGAAAGGGTCCATGGCGCAGTTTTTGGCTCGGCTTGAGCAGCATCTGGAACGCGCGCGAGTCAAAAAGACCGACGAGGCGGTCTGGCGCGTCCAGAAAATCCAGCGCGTGCGCAGACGGCGGCGTATCGAGCACGATCAGGTCCCACTGCCCCGACGTCGCGGACTCATAGAGCCGTTCCATCGCCATGTACTCTTGCGTGCCGGCCAGCGTCGTGGACGCCTGGCGGTAGAACGGGTGGTTCAGGATCGCGTCGCGTGACTCCGGCGTCTTGGCATAGCGCGTCACGACGCGGTCAAACGTGCGCTTCACGTCCAGCATTGCCGCATCGAGCGGCGCGGAAACCACGCAGTGCTGCGCGGCAAAATCGGCAACCGGAATGCGCTGGACGTTCTCGTCAAACTTCTCCAAACCGAGCGCCGACGCCAAACGCCGTGCCGGGTCGACGGTCAGCACCAACGTGCGACGTCCAAGCCGAGCTGCGGCCACGCCGATCGAGGCAGAAAGCGTCGTCTTGCCCACGCCGCCGGCGCCAACCACAACGATAACGCGCTTTTCCGCGATGATGTGTGCGAGTGACAGGGCCACGAACTTCCCCAACGCCGACGACCGGCGCAGACTCGATACACGCTGCGACCGCAGACGTCAAAGGGCCAAATGCAGACAACGCCGGAGCAAGAAGCCGAATTTCGCGCGGAAACGCCGTATTTTTATACGGTTGGGATTCCCAGGTTTGTCACCTTGTGGCTCGGCACGCTGGGCTTCTACGGACTTTTTTGGTTCTACCAACATTGGGCAGTGATCCGTACCCGCCAGAACGCCGACTTCAAGCCTTGGCATCGCGTGCTGGGCGCGGGATCGTATTGCGAGCCGTTGCTCCTGGAATTTCAGCGCGCGGGCGAGGTCATTCCCAATCCGCAGCCGCTGCGCCCGCGTCTGCAAGCCGTGCTGTGGCTGGCAATGACCGCGACGCTCTTTCTGCATCCGCCGTGGAGCCTGATCTGCCCGTTTGCGTGTTTGCCGCTCATTCCCGCCCAGATCGCCGCCAATCGGGTCAGTGCTGCGCGGACGCCGTTGGCCGCGGGCAAGTCTGCTCCCTGGCTGTACGTGGCGCTGGCGCTCCTGCCTTTGGTGGTTACGCTGCTGGCGTTTGCGGTGATGGGGCTTCTGGTTTCATCCCTTGGTTGCAAGCCGCACGGGCTGCCGAAGCCTATGTAACGTGCAGTAGCCTCACAAAACGATGCATGGCATGATGCGAAGGCGCTACCACGGGCCTGCCCGACTTCCGGTGCGCGTTGGAAATCGATGCGTTGGCCTCTTGTGTCTCTATCTCTGCTCCTGTTCGCGTCGCTGACGTCGGTCGTTGCGTGCCACAAGACTGAAGCGCCAACGCTGCCAGCAAAGCCGGTCGTGGCGCCGAAGACCGTCAACGGCCGTGTGCAGCTGGCCCCTGAGTCGATGCAGTACGTTGAAATCGCCGAGGCGACGCAGAACTCCGGGCGTATCCCGCTGCGGGCTCCAGCACGTGTGGCGTTTCGCGATGGCGCTGTCTCGCGGCTCGGCGTTCCGGTCCCGGCGCGGGTGACGGCCGTGCATGTTGCGTTGGGTGAGGAAGTCTCGCGCGGCACCGCGCTGGTCACTTTGGCGAGCGCCGAAGCGGCGTCTGCGCGCGCGAGCGTGGAGCGTGGGCGGCTGGAAGTGCGCGCTGCGCAAGAGCTCGTGAAGCGCCAAAAAGAGATGGTCAAAGCGGGCGTCGGCATCGAGATGGAGCGGTTTACCGCCGAGATGCGTCTGGCCGAAGCGCAGTCGGACCTACGGAAGTCGTTGGAAGAGGCCAACTTGCTGGGCGATGACCGCGACGTCACCGTGACGATTCGCGCGCCGATGGACGGCAAAGTGCTGGCGCTGCGGGCAACCGTTGGTGCGTCCGTGGAGCCATCCGGCGAGCCCGTTGTGGAAATGGGCAATCCGCGGCTGCTCTGGGTCGTCGCTGAGGTGTTTGAACAGGACCTCCAGGCGGTCAAAGCGGGCGCCACCGTCTCCGTGGAGATTAACTCGATCGATGGGCCACTTGCCGGTCGCGTCGAAGCCATCTCCGGCCACGTCGACGCCAATGCGCGGCGCGTTCCCGTCTTCATTACGCTGGACGCGGGCGACGTCGCGCGGTTGCGCCCTGGTATGTACGCCGCCGTCCGCATTGAGACCGACGCCGTTCACGGCGTTCCGGTTCCGTCCACCGCTGTGTTGGTCAAGGAAGGCGGCGTGAATCTGGTCTACGTCCAGGTGGAAGGCGGCTTTGAACCGCGCGTCGTGACGGTCGGCCGGAGTTTTGAAGGCCACGTGGAGATCCTGCACGGCCTACAAGTCGGCGAGAAAGTCGTTGTCGGTGGCGCGCTGCTGCTGGACGGCTCCTCGGAGCAGCGGCTCTGACGCGATGACCAACCGCCGGGGAACTACGCTGTGCTAGGACCGCTTCTCACGTTCTTCATCCAACGTCGCGCCGGCACGGTTGCGTTTGCGTTGGCTGTTGCCGCTTTGGGTGTGCACGCGTACCTGCGCACGCCCGTGGAAGCGTTCCCCGACGTGACGAACGTGCAAGTGACCGTGATTGGTCAAGTTCCCGGTCTCGCGGCCGAGGAAATGGAACGGCAGATTTCAGTGCCGCTGGAACGCGCGCTCAACGGAACGCCGGGCATGATTGGCATGCGAAGCGAGTCGCAGTTCGGTCTGTCGCTGGTCACTTTGGTCTTTGACGACGACGCCGATTCCTTCAAGTCGCGCGTTCTGATTCAAGAACGCATTGCCGCCGCGGACGTCCCGCCAGACGCGAACATCGAGCTCGCGCCCAACGCGACGCCGCTGGGCAAAATCTACCAGTACCGCGTCCATTCCGATCGCCACAACTTGTACCAGTTGCGCAGCGAGCAGGAATTCACGATTGCCAAGCACTTGCGACAAGTGCCGGGCGTCGCGGACGTCGTGAGCTTTGGCGGCATGTTGAAGGAATACCACGTCGAGGTGGATCCGGACCGGTTGCTTGCGACCAACCTGACGCTCGACGACGTCGTGCAGGTGATGGAGCGCTCCAACAAGAACGCTGGCGGCGGCTTTTTACACCGCGGCGATCAGGAGTTCGTGATTCGGTCGATGGGCTACCTCGGCGGACCGCGCGACATTGAGCGCGTCGTGGTGCGCGCGGACAAAGGCTCGCCCGTGACCGTCGGTGACGTCGCGCGCGTCGTGCAATCGCATACGCCGCGGCGCGGCACGGTGGCGCAGGATCACGATCTGGAGATCGTCGAAGGCGTAGTCCTGCTCCGCCGGGGTGAGAATCCGTCGGACGTCCTCGACGGCGTTCACCAAAAGGTCGACGAACTGAACGGCGGTTTGCTGCCCCAAGGGATGCAGATTCGCCCGCATTACGATCGGACCGTGCTCGTCAGTCAGACGATGAAGACCGTGCACCACAATCTGCTCGAAGGCGCGCTCCTCGTTCTGGCGATTGTGTGGCTGTTCCTGCGTTCGATCCGCGCGGCGATGATTGTGACGGCGGTGATCCCGCTGGCGATCCTCGTGGCGTTCATCGGACTTTCCGCATTGGGCCTGCCGGCGAACTTGATCTCGATGGGAGCGATCGACTTCGGCATTCTCGTCGACGGCGCCGTGATTCTGGTTGAACGCGCGATCCACTCGGTGCGCGAGCATCGCCCCAAAAGTCAAAAACAGCTGCGCCTGCTGATTGGGCGTTCCGCGCTCGAAGTTGCGCGCCCGACGCTGTTTGCGATGTCCATCATCATCGCGGCGCTGATTCCCGTGTTCACGCTGGAACGCGTCGAGGGCCGCATTTTCCGTCCGCTGGCGATGACCTACTCCTTTGCGCTTCTGGGCGCGCTGGTCTTTTCGCTGTCGTTGGTTCCCGCGCTGTGCGCGATCCTGCTGCGCCCGCAGGATGCCGAAACACACGAGCCTGGCTGGCTTTTGGCGCTGGAGCGCGGGTACGCGTGGGTCATCCAGCGGGCGATCCGCTTCCGTGTGCTTGTCGTCGTGCTGATTTTGCTGCTTGCAGCGGCGGGCGGCGTCGCGACCAAGAAGCTGGGCACGGAATTCCTGCCCGCGCTGGATGAAGGCGACGTGTTCGTGTTCACGGAGATGCCGCCGTCCATTTCTCTGGATCGCGCGCAGATGCTGCTGGCGGACGTGCGCGAGACCTTGCTGAAGTTCCCCGAAGTCCGCGCGTGCCTGACCGAGCATGGCCGACCAGAAGACGGCACGGACAATGAAGGCGCGAACATCGGCCAGACCGCGGTGCGCTTTCACCCCAAGGAAACGTGGCGCCCAGGCTGGACCAAACAGCGCCTGATCGAAGAAATGCGCCGCGCACTTGCGGTGATTCCGGGCGCACGCTTCAACTTCAGCCAGCCGATCAAGGACCGCGTGGAAGAAGCCGTGTCGGGCGTGCGCGGTCAGGTCGTGCTGAAGATCTTCGGCCGCGATTTTGACGTGATGCGCAAGAAACTCCAGGAGGCGATCGCGCTCTTGAAGCCGATACGCGGCGTCGTCGACTTGGACATCTACCGCGATTCGACCGTGCCGCAGCTGCAGATCCGCTTGGATCGGCAGGCGCTCGCGCGAGAAGGCATCAGCGTGGACAGCGCGCAGGAACACGTGGAAGCCGCGATGGCGGGCCGCATCGTGACGCAGCTGTGGGAAGGCGAACGCCCGGTGCCGATTCGCGTGCGTTTGCCGCATGCGGAGAGCCAGAGCGAGGATCGCATCGCGCAAACGCTGATGCCGGCGCCGTCGGGTGCGCAAGTGCCACTGGGTCGCGTCGCGCAGATCGGCATGGCGAATGGGCGGGCTGCGATCAACCGCGAGTCGAACAGCCGCTTTGCCGCGCTCAAGTTCAACGTGGAAGGCCGCGACATGGGCTCCGTGATCCAGGAAGCGATGGCGGCGGTGAAAGAGAAACTGAAAGTCGAGGAAGGCTACAACCTCGTCTGGGCGGGAGAGTTCGAGAACCAAACCCGCGCGATGAAGCGGCTGGCGGTCATCATTCCCATCGCGGTGCTCGTCGTCATGGCGCTTCTGTACGCGGCGCTGGGTTCGGCGCGCGCGGCGGGAACGGTGCTGCTGGTCGCGCCATTCGCCATGGTCGGCGGCGTCTTCGCGCTGGGCGGCATGCACATCGCGATGTCGGTGTCGTCAGCGATCGGCTTCATCGCGCTGCTCGGTCAGGTGTCGCTCTCCGGCTTGCTCGTCGTGGGTGCGATCGATGAGGAACGCAAGGCCGGCGTGGCTATTTTTGAAGCGGCGGCCGTCGGCGCAGCAAACCGGTTCCGCGCGGTGCTCATGGCCAGCCTTTTGGCGATGCTCGGCCTGATGCCAATGGTCGTGAGTGAAGAAGTGGGCGCCGAGACGCAGCGCCCCTTCGCTACCGCGATCGTGGGCGGCATGGTGACGACGCTTTTTGTCGTTCTGTTTGTGCTGCCCGTGCTCTACACGTGGACCGCCGGCCGGTTCACGGCGGCCGCCGAAGACGAGTAGCGCCCCCACGAGGCCGCACGTTGACCGCAAAACGCCATCGGCGTAGCGTGCTTGCCACGCGCGCTCGGCGCGGGTTGGAGGTGCCATCTTGCGTCGCGTTCTGACTGTCTTCCTGTTCCTCTTCACCTGGACCGTCGCAGCTGCCGAAACGACCGGCGATCGATCTTCGGCCGACTTGCCGCTGGATGGACTCCAGACGTCCGCCAAGCGCGGCAACGCGATGGCGCAGTGCGAGCTGGGCAACCGCTACCTGGACGGTCGCGGCGTTCCCAAAGACGAAGCGCAGGCGTTCGCGCTGTACAAGAAATCGGCGGAACAAGGCTTCAACGTCGGCGAATTCTGCCTCGGCAACATGTACCTGAACGGCAAAGGCACGACCAAGGACGTCCCCGCCGCCGCGCGCTGGTACCGCAAAGCCGCTGAACACGGCTACGAACGCGCCGCGACGGTGCTGGGGCTTCTGCTGGAGGGCGGCGTTGGCCTGCCAGAGAACCTCCCGGAAGCGGTGAAATGGTACAAAATGGCTGCGGTCAAAGACGATCCCATCGCGCAGCGCTCTCTGGGTGAACTGCTGCAGTACGGCCGGGGTGCGCCGCGCGACTTGACCGAAGCTGCCGCGCTCTTTCGTCGCGCCGCCGAGCACGGGGACGCGCGCGCCGCGGGCGATCTCGGCGCGTTCTACCTCGCTGGTGTTGGCGTGCCACAGGACGCGACAGAAGGCGTGAAGTGGACGCGCCAAGGTGCAGAAGGCGGCGACCCTGGCGCGCAGATCAACCTCGGACTCGCGTACGTGCAAGGTCTGGGCGTGCCCAAGGATCCGGCGCAGGGTTTGCAGTGGCAGAAGAAAGCTGCAGCGCAGAACAATGCGGCCGCGCAGAACTACGTCGGTGAGATGTACGCCCTCGGCCAAGGTACCGCAAAAGATGAGACGGTCGCCGCGGAGTGGTTTGCCAAGTCGGCCGCGCAGGGCCACGCGCAAGGCCAGTTGAACTACGGAACGGTGTACTACTTTGGCCAAGGCGTGCCCAAAGACGGCGCGAAGGCCCGCGAGTGGTGGCAGAAGGCAGCGGAACAGGACAACCACACGGCCCAGGCGAACCTCGGCTTTGTCCTGGGCAAGGGGGAAGGCGGGCCGGTGGATGAAGTGGGCGGGTTCTATTGGATGACGCTGGGACAGACGGCGGAAGACGAAGACGGCAAGACGCTGCGAGTGGCGCTCGACAAGAAGCTCACAGCCGCACAGCATCTGGAAGTGGAAAAGCGCGTTGCGGCGTTTCGCAAAGCCAACGAGAGCAACTGAGGGGCCCCGATGGCGCAGCCAATTTCAACCCTCAAGGAACGCGCGGAGGCCTTCTTCGCGCGGCGGATCCTGCACCTGCCACCGGGGCTCGTTGCCAAGCTGCTGGGCAAGAAGCGGCGCGTGGTGCACGGCATCGCCTTGGACCCGACGGTGCAATTGAGTCTGGACCTGTTCACGTTGACCGGTCGGCCGACGATGGACCAGCTCGGACCCGAAGCGGCGCGGCGCGAGTTCGCCAAGCTGGTGCCGATCGCCGACTTGGCGCCGCGGCCAATCCTGGACGTGCAGAATCGGCAGATTCCGGGCCCGGCAGGCGCAATGCCGATCCGCATCTACCGCGACACGCCGGGCACGCGTCCCGCGCTGGTCTACGTACACGGCGGCGGGTACGTGGTGGGCGATCTCGACACGCACGATCCACCGCTGCGCGAGTTGGCGCATCAGAGTGGCTGCGTCGTCGTGGCGGTGCAGTACCGGCTCGCCCCCGAACACCCGTTCCCGGCGGCGCTCGATGACGCGATGGCGGCGCTCGGGTGGGTGCAAACGCACGCGGTGGAATTGGGCGTTGATCCCGCGCGCATCGCGATGGGCGGCGACAGCGCGGGCGGCAATCTGACCGCGGCGACTTGCCACGAACTGCGGCGCACGGGCGGTCCCCTGCCCGCCGCGCAAGTGCTCATCTACCCGGCGACGGACATGCTCAACCGTGCGCCATCGCGCGACACGTTCGCCAAGGGCTTCTTCCTCGACCGCGCGCTCATCGACATGTTTACGACCGCCTACGTGCCGTCGCCCGAACTGCTCGCCGATCCGCGCGTCTCTCCGCTGCTGTCCAAAGACTTTTCGGGGCAGCCGCCGGCGATCCTGCTGACTGCTGGCTTTGACCCCCTGCAAGACGAAGGCCTGGCGTACGGGCGCGCGCTGGCCGACGCAGGGACACCAGTGGAGTTTGTGCACTTTCCGACGCAGATCCACGGCGTCTTCGGCATGGCCGGCGCAGTTGCAGACGGAATGCGCGCCATCACCGCCTGCGCGGACTTCCTACGTCGCACGTTGGGAACCTGAGGACCAGCCTCCTCCGTGACTTGTGTCGAATCGTCAAAAACGCCTGAGGGCTGCGCTTTTCCGTTGACGACGCCCTGCCTCTGCCCCAATCTCGCCGCCCTGCGACGCTGGCGAGCGTGGCAACTCTCACCTTTTCATAGCGGATCTTCATGCGTAGCACCCATGCCATGGCCTCCTGTTTCTTCCTGCTGGCAACTTGCGTTGCGCTGACTGCGTGCGGTTCCGATGACGCGGCGCCGTACACCGAGGCGACCGAAGACGCTGTGACCGACAATGACCTCGGCGCGATCGACGTCGCCGATGCCACCGTGGGCGATGACGCCGCTGACGCGGCTGTGGACGACGTCGCCGCGGAAGACGTGGGCGCGGACACGGCGAAGGACATTGTGGACAGCGACGCGCCGTTCAAGACGGCCTCGCACTATGGACTGCCGCAACTGCTCTACGGCGGTGTGGACGTGCTGCACAAGCCGCACATCGTGACGGTGACGTTTTCAGGCGATCCATACGTCGACGAGTTGGAGAAGTTCGCCGCGCAGTTGCAGAGCACGCAATGGTGGAAAAGTTGGGCACCTGGCTACTGCTCCGCGCCGGGCGATTGCGTGACGTCAGGCGACGCTGTGGCTGTTCGCCTCGGCAGCACCGCCGCCAAGAGCTACACGGACACGACGACCAAAGGCGGCGCGTCGACGATTCAGCAGTTCATCAAGACCCATATCGACAGTGCCGAGTTGCCGGCGCCGGTGACGGACACGGTCTACGTCATCTACTTCCCGCAGGGCACGCAAATCACGCTCAGCAGCGGCGGCCAGCCGGCCAAAAGCTGCCAGCAGTTCGGCGGCTATCACCACTCGATGCTGTACGGCAGCGGCCAGATCGCCTACGCCATCGTGCCGGAATGCAAGAACGGCGGTCAGGGCATGACGCAGCTGGAAGGCGTTCTTTTGGCGTCAAGCCACGAGATTTCAGAGGCCGTCACGGACCCCTACTTTCCGCAGTCCGCGCAGGGCGAGTCGCCGGGCGGCTACAACATCAACACGCAGGACTTGAACGTCATCGCGTGGGTGCTCGCGCTGGGCGGCGGTGAAGTGGCGGACTTGTGCCCCGACCTGCCCTACGATGGCTTTGGTCACGCCGAGGAAAATGGCTACAAGCTCGCGCGCGTGTGGAGCAACGTCGCCGCAAAGGCCAACCACAACCCGTGCGTGCCCGCGGATCCGGGGCCGTACTTCAACGTTGCCCCGGAGAAGAACAAAGGCACGCACGTGGCGATCGAGCTGGGTGAGAGCAAGACCATCGTGCTGCACGCGTTCTCTGACCAAGCCGTGAAGCCGTGGAACGTCACCGCGATCGACATTGACTCGTTTCAGGGCGGCGGCACGCCTTTGTCGTTCGATTTTGACGGCAAGGATTCCGTGACCGTGAACAACGGCGACCTCATCAACCTCACGATTACGCGGGACGCGTTTGCTCAGCCAGCCTCGCCCTACGGCGCGATTGCGTACTTGGTGTCAACGTCGGCGGACGGCAACCAGACGTTCATGTGGCCGATCTGGAGCCACACGCAAAAAGAGCTGACTGGGCAGTAAGCGAGGGAGCTCGCGTGCCTACTTCCCCGCGACTTCATCCTTCGCGTGCGCCACGGCCGCGTGCATGCGCGTGAGCAGCTCCGTCCGCGTCACCAAAACGTGCACTTCAACGCCGTGGGCTTCAATCGCCTCGCGACCGCCTTCTTCGCGATCCACAAGAATCAGCGCGTGCTCGACGGTATGGCCAGCCTGACGAATCCGGTCGATCGCCTTGATGGTCGAGCCGCCCGTCGTGATGACGTCGTCGATCACCGCAACGTACGAATTCGGCGCGAGATCGCCTTCCAGCCACTGCTCCGTTCCGTGCTTTTTTGGCTCCTTGCGCACCACGAACGCGTTCAGCGACTGCTTGCGCGCGTGGCTGTGCATCGCGACGGCATTGGCGATCGGGTCGGCGCCGAGCGTCAGACCGCCGACGGCGGCGACGTGAAACGGCTTGAGCGCCTCGTAGCCCAGCGCGCCGATGACGTTCAGGCCTTCCGCCTGCAATGTCACTGGCTTGCAATTCACGTAGTACGGCGACGTTCCGCCAGACGCCAGAATAAACGGCGGGTTTTCACGCACCTGGAACGAGTGAAGCAGCAAGAGTTCAATCAAGCGGTCTTTGCGCAGGTCCATCAGCGTCTCCGGCGGGCGTAGGGGGCTCGCTTCACGTGGTATAGCGGTGTCTGCGACGCGCGTCGAGGGGCGGGCAGGCGGATTTTGCGCGACGGGTTCGTGCCGCCACCAAGCTTGTCGCGAAGTCGTCATGTGGCTGTCACAGAGCCTGAGCAGACTGCTGCGGCCCGCGAGTCAGGGCAGCGGAGCCTTTGCGATGGCGCTCAAACCCGGCGATACCCCGCGCATTCAGGTACAGGACCTGTCGTTCTACTACGGCGGCACCCGCGTCTTGCATGAAAACCATTTGGAAATTGCCGACAAACGCATCACCGCGTTTATCGGTCCGTCCGGCTGCGGCAAGTCGACGCACATCCGCACGTACAACCGCATGTTCTCGCTCTATCCCGGCCAGCGCGCGGAAGGCCAAGTGCTTTTGGGCGACGTGAACGTGCTGGACCCCAAGGCGATCAACGACATCGCGCTGCGTTCCCGCGTGGGCATGGTCTTTCAAAAGCCGACGCCGTTTCCGATGTCGATTTTCGATAACGTCGCTTTTGGTTTGAAGTTGCTGGGCATCAAGGGCGCAGAACTGGAAGATCGCGTGGTTGGCGCGCTGAAAAACGCCGCGCTCTGGGAAGAGGTCAAGGATCGCCTGAAAGAGTCGGGCTTGATGCTGTCGGGCGGTCAACAGCAGCGCCTGTGCATTGCGCGCGCGCTGGCCGTGGAGCCAGACGTTCTGCTTCTGGACGAACCGGCGTCGGCGCTGGATCCGATCGCAACGGCGCGCATCGAAGAATTGGTGCAGGAGATGCGTGGGCGCTACACTGTGGTCATCGTGACGCACAACCTCCAGCAGGCGGCGCGCGTCAGCGACTACACGACGTTCTTTTATCTGGGCAAGGTCATCGAGCACGGGCCGACGGACCTCATCTTCACGCGGCCGACCGAGCAGCGGACCGAAGACTACATCACCGGGCGATTTGGTTAGGTGTTTCGGCAACATGAGGCGATCGATAGCGATCTTGTGTCGACGTGCGTATCGCCGCAGGCGGGCGCACTTGGCGACCCAGCCGAGAAGCAAAGTCAGGTAAGTTCACTCTGTCAGAGGAATTGAGGAGATGCGCATGACGATGCACACGGATCGCACGTACGAGGCGGAACTGCAGGCGCTGCGCGATCGGCTGGTCGACATGGTCGGACAGGTCGAGCAAATGACGACGGAAGCGGTGAAGGCCGTCGTAGAACGCGATGGGCAACTGGCGCGCGAGACGATCCGCCTGGACCGCCGTGTGAACCGCTCCGAGGTGGAGATCGACGAGGCGTGCATGCTGCTTCTCGCGCGGCGGCAGCCGGTGGCGAGTGATCTGCGGCTGGTGACGACGGCGCTGAAGATGGTGACCGACATCGAGCGCATTGGCGACGTGGCAGTGAACCTGTGCGAGCGGGCGATTGATCTCGCGGGCGAACCGCCGATTCCGGTGATTGACGAGGCGCTCCTGGCGCTGGGCACACTGGCGGCGGCGATGCTGCGCAAAGCGATCGAGGCGTTTGCCGAGCGCGACGCGGGGAAAGCGGAAGCGGTTCTGGACATGGACGACGACGCCGACGAGCGCTACCACCAAATCGTACGGGCCCTGGCGCAGCGGATCCGCGACAATCCGGACAAGGTCGAACAGAATGTGGCGCTGCAGTCCGCGGCCAAGCAATTGGAGCGCATCGGCGATCACGCGACGAATTTGGCGGAGCAGGTGATTCTGCTCGTGCGCGGTCAGGATCTGCGGCACGTCGGTAAGCTGGCGTAGCGGTTACGGCGTCTGCCCCGCCTGCGCCTTCATCATCGCCGCCATCAGCTTGCCCATCAGCGGACCGATTTTCTCGCGGCCGTAAGTGTCGAGCGCCTTCTTTTGACCATTGGTGAGCACACGCTGCAGCGCCTCGCCTTCGATCTTCATCGACTCGCCGTTCTTTTTGAACGCCTCACCGATGTCTTTGATCTTCGCCGTGTCATTGCCCGCCGCTTCCACGTCCGCGACCATCTGGTTCAGCAGGTCGGCCATTTTGTCGACCATCGCCTTGGCCTTCGTCAGGTTCGCCGGATCCGCGTGCGCTTCCACTTCCGCCTCTTGCGCATCCGCCTCCGCCTGCGCGTGCGCCCGTGCCTCTTCCACCGCCGCAACGTCCGCAAAAAGCCCGCACTGGTCCGCCGGACACGCCAACAGCACCGTGCGGTCGTGCTTGGCGTCCACAGACAGCAGGATTTCCAGCGTGTGCACGTTCGACTGGGTCACATCCTGCTTGCCGAACTTGTGAAACGGCAGCTGTGCGGTCTCACTCGGCTGGTGGAACAGCACTTGGGGCCGACCAGCGGCCAGGACCAGCAGCGACCCGACGACGTGCTTGCCCGGCACGCCGATGACGACGACATCGGTGCCGTAGTTCTCATCGGGCGTGTCCAACAGCGCGACCGTGAGCACGTCGGCCTTCGCGGACGTGGACGTCTGCTTGGCCGCGGGCGCGCGCGGCGGCTTGGCGGCGGCGGGAAAAGCCGACAGCGCGAGCGCTGCGGTCAGGGTGATCGAGAAGAAGTGACGGCGCATCGGACTCTCCGCAAAGGTGTGGCGTTAGTGTGAGTCGTGGAGAATTGGCGTCAAGCACCGCGCGGCACAGCACCGAGCAACACAACACGCACTTCCGGGGTCGCCTTGCAGAAGTGCGCATTTACGACGAAGCGTTGAACGCCGCGGGCCTCTCCGCGCTCTTCGCGTTGAAGTCGCCGATCAGCCGAAGTGCAGTTCCTCGCTCGCGTCCGCTTCTGCCGCATCGGCAACGTAGTCGCGACCGGGGCGTGACGCGCGCGCGGCAGCTGCTTCGCGGTACCACTCGTGTGCAATGATGGTCGCCATCACTTCGTTGGTGCCCGTCCAGATCGAGGCCAAGCGAATATCGCGGTAGATCCGCTCGAGCGGCAGCACATTCGTGTAGCCGATGCCGCCCGCGACCTGCATCGAATTGTGCACGACCTTCTGGCAGGACTCGGTGACGAACTTTTTCGTCTCGGAAATCATGCGGCGTACCCGGTGCGGGTCCACACCGTCGTCAACGGCCCGCGCGGTGCTGTAAACCAACGCGCGGCACGCGTCGAGCAGCATCGTGCCTTCGGCGACCTGGAAGCTGACGCCCTGGAACTGGTTGATGGTCTCGCCGAACGCCTTGCGTCGCGACGTGTAGAATGTCGCGATGTCGAGCGCAGACCGCGCCGGTCCGACCGTCATCGCAGCCGTGCCCAAGCGCTCCGGAATCATCATCGTCGTGAAGACCGCGTACGCGCCGTTGACCGTGCCAACGACGTTCTCCTTGGGCACCTTCACGTCCTTGAACACGAGGCGCCCGGTGCCGCCGCCGCGACAGCCCATCAGGCCGTACTGGTATTTCACCTCGACACCCGGACCGCGGTCGACGATGAAACAGGTGATGCGCGCCCGTGGAGAAACGGACTCGTCGGGATTGGTGCGCGCGTACACCAGGAAGTAGTCCGCACCCTCGGCGCCGACGATGAAGCGCTTTTGCCCATTCAAGAGGAAATGGTCGCCTTTGTCCTCGGCGGTCGACGTCGCGCCAAAGAAGTCTGAACCACCGCGAGGCTCGGTCAGGCACTCCGCGGCGAAGATTTCACCGGCCAGCAGCGGCTTCACGTAGCGTTCTTTCTGCGCCTCAGTGCCGTGGAGCACAATCGCGTCGCAAACGAGGTCCGCGCCGACACCGAACACGCACGCGAGCTCGTAACTCAAGCTGCCGATCTCCTCGCTGATCGCACACGACGTGACCCAGTCCGAGCCGCGCCCGCCCCACTCCGCAGCGTGCCGCACACCGAGCAGGTTGCGTTTGCCCGCTTCTCGCAGCCATTCCCGAGGAAATTTCACCTTGTCGGCGTCCATGTCGAGGATCAAGTCGCGCGGGGTGTCCTTGACGAACGCGCGCGCCTCGTCACGCAGCGACCGCTGGACGGGGGTCATCAGGTGGTCAAACATCTTGGTTTCTCCGTGGTAGGCAGGCAGCGTCGGCAGGGCCACAAGCTGGCGGGACCGCGCGGCATGGGAGCTTCGCGCTGGCTGCTGGGAGCGTCAGTGATTACCGCTACTTGCAGTCTTTTGGACAGGTCGTGAGCGATTCACCAAGGCTCAGGACGCAGTAACCGTCCCCGCAAAAGCCGCAATCGATGGGACAAGTCGTGAAGTCCTCGCCCGATTTGCACGCCTGATCGCCACAGCCGGACTTGCAGTCCTCCGGACAGCTCGTCGGGTTTTCCATCGGTTCGCAGGTGCCATTTCCGCAAGCATTGAACGTGCAGTCCTCGGGGCAGGTCTGCGGATTCTCGCTCTTCTCGCAGGTCTTGTTGCCACAGGCAGCGCCGCAATCGTCTTGGCAGTAAACCAGTCCCGAAACGTTAGGGTTGGGATTGCCCGTTTCGTTGCATTTGCACAGCCCGTCACCGCACGACCCGCAGCAGTCCGTGGGACACGCGATCGGACTCTCGCCCTTGGCGCACGTACCATCGCCGCATGCGCTGCAATCGGCCGTGCAGGATGTTTCGGTCTCGCCGCAGCCCGCGCCTTTGCACATGCCATCGCCGCACACGCAGCAGTCGTTCGCGCAGTTGGCCGGCGTTTCGCCTGGGTCGCACGTGCCGTTGTTGCAAAAGCAGTCGCTGGGACAATTGTTTTCATTCTTGTCGCACACGTTGTTGCCGCACCAGCAGTCGAAAGGACAACTCTCGAACGTCTCGGCGCTGAGCATGTTCTTGGTGCACTGTTTGTCGCCACAACCGACTTCGCAATCGGCCGGGCATTTCTTGAACGTCTCGGTCTTCTCGCACAGGCTATTGCCGCAGACGGCGGCGGTGACGGTGACGTCGACGGGCGGCAGTTCGGCCTGAATCGCGTCGGTCAGCGCGTCGACGGTGACGTCCGGCGTCGTGTCGGTCAGCGCAGCGTCCGTTGACGCGCTGTCCGCGACATCACTCCAAGCGTCGAGCGCATCGACGTCAGCCACGGCATCAGCTGCGTCCGTGGGCGTCGCGTCCGCTCCCGTTGAATCAACCACGTCGCTTAACGCTGCGGCCAGCTCTTCCGGCGTCTTGTAGACAAAACCGTCCGCGTTGGGCATCGGCGTACACGCTGCGGCAGTCGCCAGCAGCAGCCCGACGCTCCACAACCAGCGTTGCGCGCTGGCAACGGGCGACTTCTCACGACTGGGCCGTAGAATCTCTTTCACATCGACCTCCCGCATCCTCAGAATCGCCAGGCCAAGCCCGCGCCCGATACCGTGGGGCCAGGAACCCACGTCACTTTGGCGTTGGGCGTCGTCAGGATGAGCCACGTGCCGACTCCGGCAAGCGCCAGACCAGCGCCACCCATCACGATTGCTGAAACTTCGCGCGTCTGGATCGACGCGTGCTGGTCCGTCGCGGTCCTCAAGTCGGTGCCCAGAATCTTGCCGTTGGCGTCGGCCGTCGTCGCGGTCTTGAACGCGGAAACGTCGGACTGCGTCACGCCGTACAGGATGCCGCCGCCCACGACCAATGCCACGCCAGTGCCTGCCAGAACGTAGCCCCAAAGCGGCGATGACGCTGACTCGGCGGACCGCTGAATCGTGCCGGGTTGCTCACTCCCGACTCCGCCATCGACCCGATTGGACGTCGGATCTGCAACTGCACCACCCGATGCAGCGGGACGAAGCTTTTCAGCGAGTGCTTCGCGCCGCGCGCGCGCCTGTGTCACGTCGAGGGCGTCGGACGGCGCGGTCTGCAGGTACGAGTCGAAAATCGCCAACGCGCCGCGCAGGTCTCCTGCCTGTTGCAGCGCGACACCGCTCCGGTACACAAGGTCCACGCGCTTGGGCGACCTCCGGGCCACGTCTTGCCAAATCTGCGCCGCAAGTTTGTAGTCCCCATTTCTGGCAGCCGACTCGCCGTCCGCGATCTCCTTGTTCAACCGCGCTTGTTGCAGCCCTTCGAGCAGCTCCTTGGCCTTGGTCACGCGCTCCGGCGTCGCTTGGGTGTTCGCAATGACCGCCTGCAAGTGGGTCGCCGCGAGATCGGGCTTTCCGCCAACCTGCTCTGCGCGCGCTTGCGCGTACAGGTAGTCCGGA
>CAITYF010000121.1 GCA_903896545.1 uncultured Myxococcales bacterium
CATGGATGCCGGTCCGTAAGGTTGGCCCAGGCGGGTGTTCCGCCCGGGACGTTGTTCGCAAACACGATTGTGCCTGCGAACCGGCATCTCTCCATTTTGTTGGCAATTCAGCGGTTCGGGGAGTTTGGGTCAGGTCTGGTCACCGGAGACGGTTGTGTGAACTTCTGGCGATCTCGGCCGCCGATCGATTAGACTCGTAGCCTGTGCGCCTGGAGACGGGCGGGAACAAGGACGCTTGGATGAGTCAGCGCAGGTCGGCAATCGCCACAAATAAGCCGTTCTGTGGGCTGTTTTTGGCGTGCGCTCTGGCGATGTCGCTGGGGTGCTCTGGGCAGGCTTCGGCGGGAACCGGCGGTGTCACGACGCTGCCCGACGCGGAAACCAAGCCGCTTCCCGGTTTTGATGGTTTCGCGGTCGACGTTCAGGCAGTCGATAGCGGCGAAACTGACGCCGGGGATTCAGCCAGCGACGTGGAGAACGACGCTGCGACCGACAACGACGCCGCTGGTCCGGGAGCGGACGCGACGCCGGTGGACGCGGTCTCGATTTCGTGCAGTCAAACCTGCGAAATTGACGACGATTGCAACTTGATCGCCGACCCTTGCACCGCGACCTTGTGCAAGGACGGCTGCTGCCAAGTGGCGCCGACGATGGGCGTGCCGTGCGACGATGGCGTGCCGTGCAACGGTCCGGACGCGTGCAAAAACGGCAAATGCACGCCCGCTTTGCCCGGCGGTTGCGACGACGGTCTCGCGTGTACGGCAGACGAATGCGACGGCGAGAAGTGCCACCACACGGTTCTCGACGGTTGGTGTCACATCGCCAACTCGTGCGTGCAAGCGCAGGCCGCGCTACCCGGCGAGCCGTGCAAGATCTGCGATCCGGCGCAGGATCAGGACAGCTGGAGCCAATTATCGGGCTGCTGCAAGCTGGACTCTGACTGCACTGCCAAAGGCGCGTGCGACAAACCGACGTGCGAAGTGACGTTGGGCGCCTGCGTCATCGTCAAGATTCCCGGCTGCTGCAAGAGTGACGGCGACTGCGACGATGGCAACCTGTGCACGACCGACACGTGTGATCTGGGAACCGGCAACTGCGCCAGCACGGCCGTCACATGCCCCGGCCCGAACGCCTGCCAAGTCGCCTCGTGTGACCCGACGACCGGCCAGTGCGTGCCAGAGTTGCTGCCGGGCTGGTGCTTCATCGACGGTGCGTGCACCGACAGTTCCAGCACAAACCCAAACAATCCGTGCCAGTTGTGCGTTCCCGGCAACAAGCCCAACGCGTGGTCGGCCAATCCAGGCACTCTCTGCGATGACGGCAACGCGTGCACGTTCAGTGACATCTGCACGTCCGCGGGCGACTGCAAGGGCACCAAGCAGCCCGGCTGTTGCCAGTCTGACAGCGACTGCACGAACGCCGGCGTCGACTGCAAAGTCGGCCTGTGCAACATGGCGGTTGGCCTCTGCACGCTGAGCGACCAGCCGGGATGCTGCACCGCGGGCGTGTGCTGCGACACCACCGAACATCTCCTTCTCCCGACTGGCACGGCGTGCGCCGCGAACGTCATCGGCTCCGAATACCAGTGCAACGGCGCGGAGATCCAGAAGCGCGACTTCACACCCGGCTGCAACGGCAACTCGGCAACCGCGTGCACCGCCGCGTTCGGAACGGCCAACGCGGGCGCTTGGGCGACCATCGACTCCTGCCCCGCCGGAACACAGTGCACACCCATGGGATCCAGCGTGCCGCCAACGTGCAAGCTGCTCGGCTCGTGCGCTGGCGCGTGCGGCGGATCGGGCACCTACGGCTGTAAGTGCTCCTCGGACTGCGTCGCCGCCGGCACGTGCTGTCCGGACGCCGCTAGTGTGTGTGGCTGCGGCAGCGGCACGTGCTGCGACGTCTCCGCGGGCGTTGTCATGGCCACCGGCACGCCGTGCGGCAGCCCTGCTGGCGTCGTGCAGTATCAATGCGCCGGCAACGCGCTCCAGCAGCGCGCCGGTCAGGGCAAGTGCGTCGGCTCATCCGCCTGCTCGACCGACGTGAACGATGTCTATTGGTCCGGTTGGCAGACCATCCAGACCTGCAACGGCGGGTGCACCGCGGCGCCGGACGGCAGCTCCGGCAGCTGTCTCGCGCTCACGGGGTCGTGCTTGGGCAGCTGTGGCGTTCAATCGGCCAATGGCAACTGTTCTTGCAATGCCAGCTGTCACGCCGCAGGCACCTGCTGCGCCGATTACGACGTGTTTGGCTGCGATTACGGCCAAATCTGCGGCATTCAAGGCAACACATGCGCCGGAACGTGCGGCACGCAGAGCAATTCATCAAGTTGCTGGTGCGACTCCTTGTGCATCGCCAACAAGGACTGCTGCCCCGACAAGTACCTCTGCGGTTGCACCCCTTGACGGTGCCGTGGCTCGACAGTCACGCGCATCTGGACGACCCCGACGAGCCGCCGGAGCGCGTGGACGCGTCGTTGCGCCAGCTGGTGGCGGCAGGCTGGCCAGGCGCGCTGACGGCCGGTTACGGACCGGAGCGGTTTGTGCGTAGTCGGGAGATTGCGACTGCGTGGCCAGTGGTGCGCCGCGCTGTGGGCTTGCACCCAGAGTACCTCGCGCGATTGCCCGATGAAACCGCACGCCAGCACGCGCTGAAGGCGCTGCGCTCCGAATTGGATCACCCAACCGTCGGCGCGTTGGGCGAGATCGGTCTGGATCGTCGGTACAAAGACGTGTGGCCGCTCGACGAACAGCTTGCGTATCTGGAACTGGGGCTGCAGGAGGCCAAGGCGCGGCGCTTGCCGGTGGTCCTGCACATCGTCGGTTGGTACGGGCACGCACTCGACATGCTGCGGCGTGTCGGTGTGCCACACGGCGGCGCGGTGCATCGATGGTCGGGACCGGTTGAGCTTGTGCCGGCGTTCGAGGCGCTCGGTCTCGGCATCGCGGTGGCACTGGAGCCGCGTGAAAACCCGGAGAAGCGGCACGCGCTTGTGCGAGCAATATCCGCCGACAAGCTCTTGCTGGAGACCGACTGGCCGTTTCTGGAACTATCCTACGCCGAGGCGGTCGTGCAGATGTCACATTTGGGCACGCAACTGGCTGCATGGCGAGGGGAAGCGGTGGAGACGCTGCACATTCGGCTGGCTGAGAACGCGCGGAGGCTATACCATCTCGCGCCCTGAACGGCCCGCGACGAACGCCACGCCCGCGGATTGAGGAAGTCGATGGACCACGATCACAGCCCAAACAACGAGCAACGGGAAGTGGCCAAGCGCCCGGTGCGATCGCGGCCCAACCAACGACGCTTCGACCGGCTGGTGCGGCTGACGACGGAGGCCGGTTTTGATCGGCTGGAAGCGGCACACGTCGTCATCTTTGGCGTCGGCGGCGTCGGCGGCTTTGCTGTGGAAGGCCTCGTGCGATCGGGCGTCGGCAAGCTGACGCTCGTGGACTACGACGTGGTCTGCGCGACCAACGTCAATCGGCAAATTCAGGCGCTGCAGGGAACCGTTGGGCAATCGAAGGCCGAGCTGCTGGCTGAACGGTGCCGCAAGATCAACCCGCTGGCGGTGATTGAAGCGGTGCAGGCGTTCTACCAACCCAAGGACGCGGAAACGCTGCTGCCGGAGGACGCCAAGCCAGATTTTGTCGTCGACGCGATCGATCACATCGCGGCCAAGGCGCACCTCATCGATCGGTGCAAGAAGCTGGGTATTCCGATCGTGTCGTCGATGGGCGCCGCGGGAAAGCTGGACCCAACCCAGGTGCGCGTTGCGGACTTGTTTGCCACGCACGGCGATCCGCTGGCGCGCGCCATTCGCAAACACCTGCGGCAGAAGCTGAAGTGGCCTGCGGGCGAGAATTCGGGGCCCGCGGGCGTGACCGCCATCTACAGTCTGGAGTCGCGACGCTTGCCCATCGCACCAAGTTGGGACGCCCAAGGCTTTGACTGCCTGTGTCCAACCAGCCCTGATGGCACATGGGGCAAGGACAACGACTTCCACGCGTGCACCGACCGTTCGCTGATTGAAGGCTCCGCGGTCTTTGTCACTTCCGTCTTCGGTATGGTGGCAGCCAGCGTCGTCGTCCGTTCGATCGTCGCCGAATTGGCAGCCAAGACCGCGATTGAGCGCGGTGCGGAACTTCCTATCGAAGGTTCATAGCGCGGCGCTCGTGTCCGTTCCCGCGTCAGGCATCGGGCAACCGTCGTTGGGCAAAACCGCCGGCACCACGTCGTCCCAATGCCAAACCAACGCGCCGCCAGCCATGAAGACAAACGCGCTGGTGGACGTCGGACGACTCAGCCAGTTGCCCAGACCCTGCAGCTGAATGTCGACGCGCTTTCCCAGATGAAATGCGGCGTTCAGCCCAACGCGGCTCGCCAAGTGCATCGCGTAGTTGAACTGCACGAAATCAGTCACTTTTGCGTCCGACGGTTTGGTCGTGCCACTCGCAAGGGCGTTGATCGCTTGACGGCTGATGTCGAGATCCATGTCCAGACCGACCGTGACTTCGCCCCACGGCGTGAGCGTCAGCCAACTGACCGGACTCACCGGCACACCGACGCCTACGTGCATCGGCAACGCGATAGCAGCGAAATCGCCCGACACGATGCCAGACGGCGACACACCGGCGTAAGGCGCGAGTGCGACCCAAGGCAGACCATTTGGCTGACGCCCCGACAGCGGCATCTGGTACATGGCCGTGACCGAGCCTGCCATGCCGTGGGCGGCCGACGTGCCTTCACCGTAGCCGACGTAGTGCAGACCGAACTGCGAGGAAAGTCGCCCCGTGGTCGAGCTGAAATTGGTGAAGTATGAAGCGAATCGCAGGTGTCCGCCGCTGAAAAAGCCTTCCAGGTAGGAGAAATTCAGCGACGAAGCACGGGTATCCCACGTGCCAACCGTGGGTGCGGACTGACCAGTACGAGCGAAGGCCACGGCGGGCAGCAACAGGGTAAAGGCCAGAAACAACTGCAAGAACCGGAAACGCACGCAACGCATGGGCACCTCCACGTTCTACCTACGAGATAGGTGCGGATGTGCGGGGCGCAAGCGGCGATTGTCGGGATGTTGTCACGGCGGGCTCAAACCGCCGCACCGCCGGGACCCGCGCCTTCGCCGGCAAACGCCATCCAAGCGTAGTACGCGCTCTGGGCAGCAGCCTGACGGGATGCGGCTTTGAGCGGATCAGGCACGGGCGTCGTTTCATCGCGACCGGCGGCCCGCCAAGCGCTCAGCGCGTTGAAGACCGTTTCTGCTGCGTAAGTCCGTTCGGAGGCGCGTGTACCATCTTGCGTTTGCGCGCGCGTCAGCCAGAAGTCAGCCAGCACCGGATCGCCACCGGCGAGACAGAGATGTCCACAAAGTTCATCAAAACCGTGACGCAGATCCGCCTCCAGCGGGACTTGCAACGCTGAGGCGATGGCGCGGTCAAGCATCCGCGCCGAGACAAGCGCAGTCGCCAGAAAAATCTGCGCGTGACCGTGCTCTAGCACCCGCGCCAGGAGCGCACCACCGCGCGTCGCGAGCGTCAGATTGCCGACCTCCGACCACTCCGCCATCGCGTCCAGCAGCTTGCCCGGCCACGCCTGCGGCGGCATGCCCAACTGTTCGACCAGCCCGTCCATCGCCGGGCGGGGATTACCCTCGCCGTCCAGCCATTTCTCAATCGCGTCGACGACCTCCAGCGCCGTCGGCGCGTGCAGTTGATCGGCGTACTCGGCCGCAAATTCAGCGTCAATCAGATACGCGAGCATGCGACCCAACCGATCCATCGGCCAATACGGCAACTGCCACCGCTGCCACAGGTCCCGTACCGCGAGCCAGATGAAGACCTGCAGGTTCTCGTCGGGCGTGCCCGATTCGTGCAGCCAGTCTTCTTCCTGATCAGTCTGCGATTTTGCCGCCACTAGCGCGGTGAAGCGCTGCCGGTCGGTCGCGATGCCCAGCTGCCGCAGCCCATCCAGCAGTTCCGCATCCGACCACGCGCGGAGATCCGGCTGTCGACCATCCCACGACGCCAAACGCCCCGTCAGCGCGGCCATGAGTCAGTTCACCTTGGCCAGTTCAGCCAGCACGGCGTCCGCGTGGCCTTTGACGCTCACTTTTGGCCACGCCGCGGCGATCTTCCCTTGCTTGTCGATCAGATAGGTCGAGCGAATGACGCCTTCCACTTCCTTGCCGTACATGATCTTTTTGCCAAACGCGCCGTACGCGCCAAGCGTCGTCCTTTCGGGGTCCGACAGCAGCGTAAACGGCAGGCCGTACTTGGTCTTGAAGCGCACGTGAGCCTTTTGCGCGTCGGGACTCACACCCAGCACCACCGCGCCGCGCCCGCTGACGTCCGCATGGCGATCGCGAAAATCGCAGGCTTCCGTCGTGCAGCCCGGCGTGTCGTCCCGCGGGTAGAAATACAGCACAACCGCTTTGCCGCGCAGTGCAGACAGCGTCACCGTGGTGCCGTCATCGGCCAGAAGCGTGAAATCTGGGGCCACATCACCTACTTTCAACGACGCCATCTTGTCCTCCAAGTCAGGTGGCCACGGTGTCACACGCCCGACCTGAACGTCAACGGTCGGGGCGATTTGGTCATTGCGCTTGCCGAGATGGCCGACCGCGTCTATCGTGAAGGCTGGCAGCGGGAGAGTGACAGATGCGTTTTGCGATCATCAGCGACATTCACGCGAACATCCAAGCGCTTGAACAGGTGCTGGCGCGCTGCGACCAACTCGAAGTGGACGAGATCATCTGTCTGGGCGACGTGGTCGGCTACGGCGGCAACCCGAACGAATGCTGCGAACTGCTCCGCGAATACTGCACGATTTGCCTGATGGGCAACCACGACGCGGCGACCGTGGGCGTGATGGACGCCGATTACTACTACGATTCCGCCAAACGCGTGCTCTATTGGTCGCGCAAGGAACTGACAGAAGACAACTTCAAGTGGCTGTATTCGCTACCATATTCCCACCAACGACCAGAACTCGACATCGGCTTCTACCATGCCGCGCCCATTTTGCCGTCCAGCTTCTACTACGTCGTGCGCAATGAAGAGGCCGAGACGCTGACCCGGATGAAAGCCGGTCTGTTTGGCCACAACTTCATCGGCCACAGCCACCTGACGACGACATACGAGTACAACGGCAAGAAAGTCCGCGACGTAACCGGCAACTACGATTACATCAAGGGCCGTCGCTACTTGACCAACGTCGGGTCGGTTGGACAGCCGCGCGATCGCAATCCCGATGCGTGCTTTGTGGTTTTTGATTCCGAGTCCAAAGCGATGGAACACGTGCGCGTGCCCTACGACGTCGCCACGGCCGCCGCGCGTATTCGCGAAGTGGGCCACGATGAGAAATTCGCACGGCGCCTCGCGCTCGGTGTTTAGGCGTTGCCATCGGGGTTTGCGGATTTTTCTACACACTTTCAGTGGTTTCCTTCACCGATCTTGACGGGATTTCGCCTTTACACCTGCCCCGTTGGCGGCGAACCTCAGTCGTGACGGTCCCAACGCAAAGTGCTGCGTGGCGGGCCGCTGGGGTCGTGGGGCGAAATGAAGTCAGTGTTGACGCTGGGCGCAGTCGCGTATGAACCGCGGGTCGTAACGATCTGGGAAGGGCTGACGCATTGGCTGAACCAACACGGGCTGGCGACCGACTACGTGTTGTACCAAAGCTACGAACAGCAGGTTGCCGCCCTGATGGGTGGACACATCGACGTCGCTTGGAATTCACCGCTTGCGTGGCTGGAAACCGAAGAGCAGGCCAACGCGAGCGGCCGGAAAGCGCGGGCGATTGCCATGCGCGACAGCGATCGCGACTTGCGCTCGGTGGTCGTCGTGCGCAGCGACAGCGCGTTGCAACGGGTGGAAGACCTACACGGCAAGCGCGTAGGCGTAGGTGCGACCGATTCGCCGCAAGCGACGCTGTTGCCGCTGTTTCAACTGGTGCAGTCCGGCGTGATCCCGGTGCCAGTGTGCTTTGACGTCGCAACGGGTCGCCACGGTGAAGTGTTGGACGGCGAACGCGGCGCGGCGCAGGCGCTTGCTGATGGCACAGTCGACGCCGCGTGCATGATGGATTCCAATTTGCTGCTGTTTGCGCTGGAAGGCGTGCTCCCCGGCAGCGTGCCGCGCGTGCTGGCGCAAACCGAGCCCTACGACTGCCGCTGCCTGACGGCGTTGGATTCGGGCCCGCAGGAAAAGATCAATCAGCTCCGCGATTTGCTGATGGAAATGGACTACAACGATCCAGACCTGCGCGGCCTTTTTGACCTTGAAGGCCTTCGCGCCTGGAAACCGGGGCGGACAAACGGGTTCACGCAGCTGCGCAACGCGCTTCAGGTCCTGCGCGCCCACGGTCTGTTGTAGCGCCTACTTCGCCGTCACGACGCCGGGGAGGTAGCGCACACGAACCTGCCACTTCGGCTCGCCTCTGCCGTGACCGACGATCTTCAAGAGCAAGCCGTCACCACTCCCCGCGATCACCAAGTCCTGCGGCGTGCCGGGCTGAACCACCAGCGTGCGTAGGTCCACTTGTTGGCCGACGTCGCGCAGCGTGAGCTGGTACGCGCCGGTGTCCACCGCTTGCGCTTCCAGATGAATCCGCGCGAGGCTCGCGTCACCACCATCCAGGCGCAGCCAGTCCACGCCATCGCGCGCAAGTCCCGTGTGCCACGTGCCAAGGGCCAAGGGATTGGCTTGCTCCAGCGCGTCGTTCGGTTCCACTTCCGCCAGTTCGGTCACGTCGCGGTGCTCGTACTGAAGGCGGTAGTTCACTTCGTCGGGTGACAGCGGCACGTCCTTGGCGCTCTGACGGGTCAGCACCAACCGGTCGGGGATCTGGTCAGTCGCGGGAACAAACCCCAGCGTCGCCTGTTTTTCACCAGCGCGCATCGCGCGGCTCGCGACCGTGCGACCTGCTTGGTCCAAGAGCAACAGCTGCGTTCCCGCGGGCGGTTCGTCGGTCAACTCAAGGGAAATCCAGACGAGGCGGCCATCGACCGCGCCTTCCAGACGAAACACGTCGCGGTCCTTCGGCCCCTCCAAGCTACCCACGCGCAGCGCGCCCACTGGCAGATTCTCGCCCGGTGCCAGATCGTTGGGCTCCTGCTCTGCGTCCTTGTCGCGCATCAGTTTGGTCACGACGAGTTTGTACTGGTCGCTCAGACTCTCGCTCGCTGTGCCGTTTTGCGCCACCGCTTCCGTGACACACACCGCCGTCACCGGCAGCCGCGCGTCAACGTTTCGCAGCAATTCGCCTTGCCCCCGACCGCGGTGATCGACGGTCAGACGCGCATCACCGTCCTTGTCGTTCAGCGTCAGGAGCAGGTCCATGTTCGGCAGTCCAGTCACCTGCACCCGCAGCGTTTCGTCGGGAGCGAGCTTCGGCAGCGCGTAGCAGTCTTGATCAGCCTGAGTATTCGAGCGGCGTTTGCCCAGAAATCCCCGCGCGGAGCCGTCCGCTGCCAGTAGATTCGGATGCCGCGCGTCGTCATTGGGCTCGACTTCCTGACCCGGCGTCGGCTCGGTGTGGGTCGTCAGCGCGACGCCAGCGCCCACGGCAAGCGTCAGGGTAATCAGCGCAAACGCCGCCAATCGTCCATAGAGCGTGCGCCGCGCCAGCGATTCCACGGGCGGCTCCGGCACTTCCGACTCTTCCGCCGGTTCGGCATCGTGCCAATTCTCCCGCAGCGCGCTTTGCAACGCCGCGGCAAGCTCCGCCATCGACTGGTAGCGGTCCTCAGGCTTCTTCGCCAAGCACTTGCCGACGATCCGTTCCAACAGCTGCGGAATCACAACGCCCGGCGGTGCGACTTCCGCCATCTTCGGCGTGCGGTCCATCAGGTGGGCTTTCAGGATATCGAACGTCGCCTGATCGCTGCCGTGCACGTAGCGCCCGGTCAACATGCGGAACATGAGCGCGCCGACCGAGTAGATATCGCTGCGGCCGTCGACTTCGCCAGCGCGGATCTGTTCGGGGCTCATGTAGTACGGCGTGCCGAAAAGTTCAGCACGCGAGTGGACTTCGTAGAGATCTTCGGAATTCTTCAGCTTCGCCAAGCCGAAATCGAGGATTTTGACGAAGTCGGTCTGGCCGTCTTGTGCAACAAGGAAGATATTCTCCGGCTTCAAGTCGCGGTGGACAACGCCGGCTTCGTGCGCCTCACCCAGCGAATCGCACATTTGCACGACCATGCGCGCCACACGGTCCTGGGGCAACGGACCGCGCGCGAGCACGGCGTCCAGCGTCTCTCCTTGCAGCAATTCCATGACAAGGAAGAACAAATCCTGCCAGCGGCCAAAATCGAAAACGCGGATGGTGTGCGCGCTCGACAACCGCGAAATGGCCCGCGCTTCCCGCGTGAATCGCCCCACGACCTGCTTGCGCGCCGCGAGATCCGCATGCAACAGCTTGATCGCCACGGTCTTCTGCATCAGCGTCTGTTCGGCACGGAACACGGTGCCCATTCCACCGTGACCGATAATTTCCTGAATCAGATAGCGATCATCCAGCACCGTCCCGATGTAGGACGCACCGATCTCAAAATCCTCCGACGCGTCGTGGTCACCGTCCGCATCCTCAGGAGGCGGCGGCACAGGCAACGGCGGCGGAGTCGGCAGCGGTGGCGGTGAGTCGTCGTTCAATGGCGCGGATTCCAAATCTTGGGGCCCTTGCCCGGCGTGCGCTGCCAGGACGGCGTGTAGTACTGACCGCAAGGCACATCCAAGGGCTCGCGCGACGCGCCGTCGGCGGCGGTCACCCACAGCCGCGAGCACTTGCCGTCTTCATTGGACACGTAGACAAGGCGTTTGCCGTCCGCGGACCAGCTCGGTTCCAAGGATCGCCGCCCCTGACCGGGGGTCAGACGCTGGAGCTTGCCTTCCATCGTGACGGTCATGATGTCGACGGCGTTGCCGCGCAGTGCCGAGAAAGCGATGCGCCCGTCGGGGCCCCAATCCGGGTCGGTGTTGTACGGGCCAACGAACGTCAACCTCTTGGTCTCACCGCCAAACGCGTCCATGACGTACACCTGCGGCGTGCCAATCCGGTCGCTTACAAACGCGACGTGTTCGCCGTCGGGCGAGAAGGTCGGCCCCAAATCGTCGTGCTCATCGTGGGTCAGATTGCGGTCCATGTGCCCTGTGTAATCGAGCGTGTAGATGTCCGACTGATCGCCGTCGTTGACGGTCACGACCAAGTCACCGCGAGAGTTCTGCGCGCACGAGTGGAACTGCAGATCCGGACCAGACGCGAACGGCTGCGGAATCGACGACGGATCATCGGGCGACGTCCCTTTGACCGGCGCACCTTTCTTGGGCCGCATGTTCTTCACAACCGGCGTCATGTCAGACAACACCATCACCTGCGCGAGGTCCAGCTTGTACAGCGACGGCAGCCCGCTGCGGAACGACATGTACGCGAGCGCGGCGTCCTGCAGTTGGATTGGGAACATATGGATTCCGTCCTTGCCGCCGTCGCCGATCAGCACGCGGCGGTTGAATCCGTCGGCATCCGCTTGCCAGATCGCACGGGTGCAGCCTGGCGCGGGCGCGCTGTAGTAGATAACAGTGTCGTACGTGCCCTCGATGCCCGTGATCGCGCCCTGAATTCCGTTCATCAACCGGTGCGCCGCCTGACGAACCGACGCTTGTGGAACGATCTGGCCAGCGTGTTCGCCCAGGTCGAGCATCTTGCCCGCGCGGACGTCGTAAAGACTCGCCGAAACATCGAGCATTCCAGGCTGTTTCGACACTTTGATGGACGTGGCGACGACGTATTGCAGCCCCGCCGCGCCCGGACCACCGGGCTTGACGGCAAAAGTCGGGAGCGGGGTCTTGACGACCTGCGCCGCCAAACCCGCCGTGTGATGCATCGGCCGCACAAAGCCGGACAAGCGCGCGTCATTAGCCAACACGGACTCCAGCAAGTCGCAAGAAGCCTTCAACTCCGCTTGTGGCTTGGGCATTCCGCAAACTGGCGCAACGACGTAGAGCGCGTCCATCGGCCGGGAGGACGCCTCCACGACGACGTACAACCCGCCGCTGTCGTCCACTGCTGGCACATCGACCGGGTTGGTCGTCGTCTGATTGGGAATCGCTGCCTGACCGCCTCGTCCGTCCCCACCGGGAACCGGCAGCGGCTGCGCCAACGCAACTGCGCTCGACAACAAGGCAATCACGGCAAGCGACAGAAAAGCTGCGGCGTGCTGAAGGGATTTTCGCGACATGACCCCAAAGTTTGCGGCAGCGAACGCCGCATCTCCAGCCTGCCAGATAGCCTCGGACGGGATCGCGGTCAAGGAATTGGCCGATTATTGGAAACTTTGCATTTTCAGCGTGTTACATGGATGTCACAATCACGCGATCGACGACAATTCACTTTTTTCCGAATTGAATTGCGTTTTAACAGCGGTATCATGGTGTTGCACTCCTATGATCGGAGCTAACCCAGATCGACCGTTTGTCGCGATCCGCCTGAACTTGGCAAAATGACACACAGCTGTAACATTCTGAATGTGACAGACTTGCAACATCGACGGACCACGCGCATAGTTCATCTTGCGTGAGCGGCAGACGTTCACCAGCGGCCCGACAGCAAGACGCCCTCTGCGCGAGGACAACGTCGAGACGGCCAGAGGCGCGCAGATCCAGAGAAGACCGAAAGGCCGACCGAGGAACTGCGTGAGATGGAAAGGAAAAGCAGCAATCGTTCGGGGCAAAGACCGCAAGGTCGGCGTGAGAACGGAAGCGCAGTGGACAGCGACGCGGCAACGCGATCCGCACTGCAACGGGAAGGGCCACGGCAACGCGGCAAATAACCGGGCAAGACGACCATCGAGGCACTGGCAGTTGCACAAGGGCAAGAAGCTCAGGAGGGAGAAGCGGAAGACGGCAAAGTTCGCAAGAACGGCGTACGGTCAGCACGACGCCCATCGATTGAGACCTTGAGATGCCGGTCAGGAACCACACAGAGGTGCGCAAGCGCCGACGGCAAGGACCTGCAGAAGCATGAGAAGGGAGCACCGGCGAAATCCGGCGCCCGACGCAAGTCGAGGTAGCACGTTGACGCGCAAGCGCCGACGCAATGTGCAAGGTGGACGGCGAGAAGCCCTGGAGAGCGGGAACCCCAAGAGAGGTGCGAGTCGAGCTAGCGGTGTGACAGCCGTTCCCGACCACGCGCTCGTTGTGGGCTAAAACCCTTGAATCTGACTGCGAGGGACGAAGCTGAAAGGCGACGGTAACCCCTCGTGATGCAACAAAGACGGTCGGTTGGACTGGTGCAGCAACGGTGAAAGCCGGAGCTCAGGACCACCGAAGCAACGCAAGCGAGCTTAAGTTCGCGGGCGAAGTTCAAGAGGCAGCGATGCCAAGCGTCTTTGAGACTTGTGCAGGCGACACGAGAGCGACATCTCTCGTGCCCCAGCGCTGACGCAGACCAGCAGAGATGTTGGCGAGCGACTGATGGCAACATCGGTAGAACTGGCAGAAATGCCGGTGAAGGCAGTGCGAAACCTGCGGCAGCGAGCGACGCTGCTTGGGCAACGAACCATCAGGGTAAAACCTGGCGGTAAACGAGCCAACGCGCATACGGACCCCGTTTCCGATAGCGCGTGCAAGTCGACATCCGGTGCGAACGGCGATGGGGACGGCAACGTCAGCCCAAAGCTTCAGGCGCAACGAGGAAAAGAAAGAAGGGCACGGCAAGCCGAGAGGTGTCCGGCCAACAACGAGAACAAACTCTGCAGGGGAAAACCCCATGGATGGAGCCAAGGTGGAAAAGACTTGGCGAGTGACGAAGTAGGTGCGCAGCGCTGCAAGACAGCGTGGAGCACGCAACGCCACAGGGCGCAGGCTGAACAAGCCGCTTCCAACCGGGAGCAAGCGAACCCTGGACGTTGAGAGAAGTCAGCGGACGTTCGCAAGAACGCAGCGCAACTTTGGGCACGGCGCGTAGGAAACGCCGGGCAACAAGGCTTCCGTCATAGAACCGTCGGAGGGGCAAAAAACCTCAAGAAGGGACGTCACCTGACGACTGCGCCGAGCACAAGGCGAAGCGAACAGGAACCAGAGAGGCGCGCAAGCGTGGACTGGCAGGACGAACGACACCGGAAAAGTGCGGGCGCAAGCCCAGAGAAGCCAAAGCGAAAGCGGCGGCTGCACAGCCAAGGCGCAAGCCAAGGCAGCACGGTCAAGTGGAGCGAAAGGCCACGAGCGATTGGCAGATTGAGGAGTCAACCTTTCTCTGCGCCGGTACAGTACGGAAAACCTCAAGGATCAGGGCGTCGCGCTCGAAGATCGAAGAGGGAGAGGCAACCTGATAGGTCTCTACGTAAGGTACCGTGATCGCTGAAGGCACAAGCAACCACAGAATCGTGGGTTGAGCGGCAGAACGGTTCCTGATTGCGCAGCAATGCGCGTCAGGAAAGACAAAGCGGCCAACGAACCGGAATCGGTAAAGACCTTGGAGAGGCGAACGCTGGATCAAACTGTCTGCGAACGTGCAGGAGCCCCGCAATGCGGGGCTTTTGTGTTTTTGCGTCTTTGCGCGGCTTTTTGCGCGCACCCGTCTACTTGGTTGACTTCCCTGCCGCGCTTGCCGATACAGGCACACAGTCCGCCAACGCGGACCTGTGGTCACCGCGTGCAGCAACTCCTCGTCTACGTTTTCGTGACTGTTCTCGCGTTGGTGGCCTCGCCCGCCGCCGCAGGAACGGCTGCGCGCGTGCTGACGCCTGACGTCGGCCCGCAGATCGAGGCGGCGTTTGCTCGCGCTGAACCGACGTTTCACCTGAAGGACGCGCAAATCAAGCCGCTTGTTGTGGAGGCGCGCGTTTGCCGCCCGGACAACGCGTGTTTGGACGTGAGGCTCACGCCTGTCGACTCGACGTGCGCCGGTCGCGCGTTGTCCTCGTGGTGTGTGCAATTTCCCGGCGGGACGCCGCCCGACGCCCACGTGCTCTTCGACGCGCTGGACGAACGCCCGCCTTGGCTGCAGTCCGCTGCGCCGCAGTTCCCGACCAACAGCTCTGCACTCGACCTGTTCGTGCTCTTCGCGCAGCTGCTGGTCGCCGTTCCTATCCTGCTCCTGTTGCGGCAGCGGCGGGTGCCGCGGAAACGCGCTTTCCTGCTACTGACACTCTGCGTCTTCCAGTTCAGCCTGTGGCGCGCCGCACCCAACTTCTTCGCGCGGAGCCCGCACCTCGCGACATCGACTTGGCTCCTGATCTGGTGGCTCTGGCCGCTCTCCATGGGCGCGACAATCGGCCTGTTTTTTCGCTGGGGGACCGTCCCAAAGCCGGCTGGGCGGCTGAGCGCGCTCGCGACGGTTCTCGCCGTGCCGCTCCTTTTTGCCGCCCAAGCAGTCCAGTGGCAGCGCATCGGCGCCATGGACGGGGCCGCGATGGGGCTGGTCGCGGCGCTAGCGGGTCTCGCCGTCGGCCACACGCGATTTGCGAATCCGAAGCCTTGGCTGCTTTCTGCCGCGTCCTTCACGCTCGCGCTCGTGTTCCTGGAGATCGCCGCGCGGATCGTCTTGCCGCCGCCGCCCGTGATCGAGCACCAAGAACTCTCCCTCCTGAACCGCGACTCGCCGCGTCCCGATCACCTACCGGTCGCCGCGGGCCACGCGCTCGTCCATTGCGCGCTGCACGGGAGCGTGGGCGAGGAAACTTCGCGCTGCCTCCGCCTGGACGCGCTGCCCCACGACAAGCCGTGGCTGCTGCACGTGGGCGACTCGATGCTTTTTGGCTCGGGGGTCGAGCGCGCTGACGCCCTGCCCGCGCAGTTGGCCAAGCTGCTGCCACAGGTCGCGCACTTGAACGCAGGCGTGCCGGGCACGTCGATCGACATCGAACTGGCGCTGCTGTTGCGCGTGTTGAAAGCCTCGTCGCCCAGCGCCGTCGTGCTGTACGTGATGCCGGGAAATGACGTCGACGAAGTCGAAACGCCTGTGGAGAGCTGCAACAACGCACTGCCGCTTGATGTGAAAGGGGCGAGTCCGCAGTTGCGCTGCACCGAAGCCGTATGGCCGTCGCGCCCGTGGTCGGCGCTGTTTCTGCAAAGTCGCCTGCCGCTGCCGATCGCCGGGCTGACGGACGTTTCGTGGACGGCGCGTCAACTCGTTTGGCTCCAGCACTTGGCGCTGGAGCCGCCAAAGGCCCACGACCCGCAGCCAACCGGCGACGTCGATGCCTACCGCCGCTATCTCGCTGTGCTTGCGGCGCACCTGCGCTCGGCACACATTCCGCTGCAGCTGGTCGTCATGCCGCTGCGGCGGTCGGCGTACGGGGCCCACACCGAGGCGCGGCGGGCGCAGATCCACCGCGTTTTGCAGGGGCTCCAGCTGCCGTTTTTGGACATGCAACCCGCTGTCGACGCTTGGGTTCAATCCCACGGTGAGGCGGCGATTTTTCTGACGCAGCCGCCCGGAGACATCCACCTGAGCGCCAAGGGGCTGACCCAGCTCGCAACTTTTCTTGCCCCACAGCTCATCTTGCCGCAGGGTCACACGCCCACGGAGTAAGTGCCCATGCCTCTGATTGAACAAGTTCGCGGTCAAAGCGTCGAGTCGGTGCACCCGTGGTCGGCGGTCGCCATCGCCGACGGTCGCGTAGTTCGGCAATGGGGCGAGCCGGTCCGCACGACGTGGCGCTCCGCGGCAAAGCCGCTGCAACTGGATGTTTCCCTGACTGTTCTGGGCGACCCCGATGTACCTGAGCCGTGGATGGCCCTGGGTGCGGCGTCCCATAGTGGCGAGCCGGTCCACACGGCGATCGCTGGCGCGATTCTGCAGCACTTTCAACTGCAACCCGGCGACCTGCGCTGCGGCACGCACCCGCCGAGCTACGTCCCCGCGGCCGATGCCATCTTGCGCGCCAATGGTCAGTTCAGCGACTTGCACAACAACTGCTCAGGCAAGCACGCGTTCATGGTCGCCGCGGCGCAACACGCGGGCTGGCCGCTGGATTACCGCGCTCCGGAACACCCGCTTCAAGCCTTGATCCGTGAGCGCGTCATCGAACTCTGCAACCACGAGCCGGTGCTGTCAGTCGATGGCTGCGGTGTGCCCACTTTTGAGCTGCCGCTGGACGGTTTGGCACGCGCGTGGAGTGTAATCGCGTCTGGAATGCACCAAGGTGATACACGCCTGGGGCGGATCGGTCGAGCGATGGCCGCGCATCCCGAATTGACGTCCGGCACCGACCGTCTGGATCTGAGCGTGGCGCAACGCGCGCGGCTACCGTTGGCGGTCAAGATCGGCGCTGGTGGCGTGTTCTGCATGGCACTCCCGGACGCGAAAACTGGCGTGGCCATCAAGGTCCATTCGGGCGTTGCGGAAGCGCTGCCGGTCGCGATCGACGCGGTGTTGGCCGCACTCTGGCCGGCCGGCTGGCCCGACGAAGACGACTGGTTGCCGCTCCACGTCCACAACGTGGTCGGCCGACGAGTGGGTAGCTGGCAAGCGCGCGCAGTTTAGGTCAAGCTTGCGCCAGCACGGGGTGCAATCGCGTTTTGTGCGGACGCGCCGCCGCAAAAGGAGGGCCACATGACGTCAGAACGCCGCCAACTGCCCCGCTACCCGTGCCACCTCCGCGCGTCCCTCATGCTTGATGGCCAGATGTTCGAGGCGATGTGCACCGACATCGGACCGGGAGGCGCCTATTTGGCGACCGCCGTCATGGCAGCCCCCGGCACGCGCATCAGCGTCGCGCTCGCATCGCCCCAAGCAACCAGCATGATCGCCGTGCCTGCCGAGGTCATGTACGTCGTACACCGCAGCACGACCCGCCAGACCGGCCTCGCGGTGCGTTGGCTGGAGATCACGCCGAGCCTCAGCCGCGCAATCGCTTTGGTTGAAGGCGACCTGGAGCACGATCGCGGCCGACCTCTGGCGGCGGCACAAGCTGTGACAAGCCCGATGCCCGCCGCGACGCCGTCCGACGCCGCGATTGACCGCACCGCGAAGTATCAGGCGTCTCCACAGATGCGGGTCGAAATGCCCATCACCCAGCGCACGCGCAAGAAAACCTGAGGTGCGCGCATGAAGAACCCAATTCTGCACTGTGCGTTCAGCGCCGTGCTGCTGATTCTGGTGGCCTGCAGCGACGCCGCCGTGTCCGCGCCCGCAGACGACGTCTCAGCTGTTGACGCACCGGATGCAAGCGCAAGCGACGTTGCTGCTGTTGAGGTAGCGGAAGATGTGGCCGCGGACACAACCGCCACGTCTTGCCCAGGCGCTGCCGGGTGTGCCTGCACAGACGACGGCGAATGCGATGACGGCGACCCCTGCACAACGAACCAAACCTGCCCAAACGGCACGTGCACCGCCGGCACTTCGACGTGCGACGATAACAACGTGTGCACTTCGGACGCGTGCGACAAGTCGGGCACGTGCCTCCACAGCGCGCACGACGGCTTCTGCGAGGACGGCGATCCGTGCACAATCGCGGACACGTGTACGGCAAGCGCGTGCGTGCCCGGCAAGGCGCGAACCTGCGACGACGACAATGCCTGCACCGCCGACATCTGCCAAAAAGGCATCGGCTGCGTGTATCTGGCGACGGACGCGACGTGCGCCGACGAAAACACCTGCACGTTTGCCGGCGCGTGTCACCTCGGCCACTGCGTCGACGGCAAGGCCAAGCCCTGCGACGACGGCAGCCCGTGCACGTGGGACACCTGCATGCCGGAAAGCGGTTGCACGTCGTTCGCGGTGCCGTTGACCAACGACTGCACGGACACGGTGGCGAACGGACGTTGTTGGGTCGCCATCGCCGCGTCGCTACCTTGGGCAAAGGCACGCGCCGCGTGTCACACGTGGGGCGGCGAGCTCGCGGCTGTGCGGTCGCTACCGGACAACGTGTTTGTGCGCGCCTTGGCCACGGCCACGTGCGGCGAGAAAAACGCGTGGATCGGCCTGAGCGACCACGCGCAGGAAGGCCACTGGCACTGGACTGACGCGATCCACGGCGGCTTTGGCAATTGGGCGGACGGCGAGCCGAACAACGCGGGCGGCTCCAAGACAGACGACGGCGAGGACTTTGGGGTCATCAGTACGGACGGCTACTGGAACGATGTCAACGGCGCGACGGTGGAGCCTTGCCTCGTTTGTGCACGGCCGCTCACGCTGAGCTGCGATGAGATCAACGGCTGCACGACGGGGGCGCGCTGCGAATCCGGGATTTGTCTGCCCGCGACCGGAACCGCAACGTGTGACGACGGCAATGCGTGCACTGCGGACGCGTGTACGCCGGACACGGGTTGCAGCCACGCCGCCCTGGCGGAAACCAGTAGCTGTGGAATTGGCAGTTGCACCGCCGGCATTTGCGTCGCGTCGACGACTAGCGGCCAAGAACTGCCCTCGTGCGCGGCGATTCTGGCGGCGAACGCATCGACTCCGACAGACGGTTTGTACGCCATCGATCCCGACGGCGCTGGTCCCATCGCGGCGTTTTCCGTGTGGTGCGACATGCACAGCGAAGGCGGCGGCTGGACACTCGCGATGAAGATTGACGGCGCCGATGCGAAGTTTGCGTACGACGGCGACCCGTGGCTCAAACCAATTCCCTTTGGCAATGGCACGTTGGATACGGCCGCCGCTGTCTTGCCGAGCGCGTGGGCCCTGCCGATCACGGCGGTCCGGATTGGAATGCGCGACGAAGGCGTGTGGCGTTGGTTGACTCTACCCGTGGAGGCGAATTCCCTGCAGACACTTTTCACAGCCGGAAATATGGTTGCGACAACGGCTGGAATGCCCAATTGGGAAGCGCTCTTCGCCGACGCCTCGCTACAGGCCCACTGCCAATTGGAGGGCTTCAACGTGATCACGAACAGCACGTCGTTGCGAATCGGTATTCAGGGCAACAACGAGAACGACTGCGCGACAGTCGACTCGTGGATCGGCCTGGGCGCAAAATCAAACGTCTGCGGAATGACTGATAAACCGACGGCTGGCGACATGGCGTGCTATGGCGGCGACAACGGCGACCGCGCGACAACCGTGTTTGGGGCCGTCCTCGTGCGCTGATCGCGCCGGACCGAAATGGTCCTAAAAATCACTTACAATTTTGAAGTGCAGCCGCGTTTCCGAATGCCACGGAATTGATTTCGACACGCCGAGGCCGTAAGCTGTGAAGGACTGTAGTGTCGCCCTTGCAAATTTGTCCGAGGTCCTAACATGAACGCCAAATCGATCGAATCATTCCGCAAACTCTGTTGTCGTCCTCTGCTGGCACTGGCACTGGCCTCCGCGCTGCCGCTTGCTCTCGCTGGCTGCGGCGACGACACGACGCCGAACCCCGATGATGTAACAATCGAAGATACCGGCGAAGATGTGCAGGTGGGCGACATTGAAGTCGACACGAAGGACGCGAAAGACACGGCGGACACCGCGGACGTCAAGACCACGGACACGAAGGATACGCAGGACACCCAGGATACGAAGGACATTCTCAGCGTCGACGCCGACGCCAAAGACACGCCGGACACGCCCGACAGCGTCGACGTGCCCGACATCGAGCAGCCGGACATCCAGACCCAGGACACGGCGGACGGCGACACGACGATCGGCCCCGACGTGGGCTGCAAAGTCAACGGCGACTGCGACGACACGAACCCGTGCACGGACGACAAGTGCGACCTGGCAACGGGCTGCGTCCACACGAACAACAGCGACACGTGCGACGACAACGACGCGTGCACGGCGACCAAGTGCCAGGACGGCACGTGCGTCGTCGCCGGAACGGTCGACTGCTCCGACGGCAAGGTCTGCACCGACGACGCGTGCGACCCGACGTCCGGCTGCACCAACCTGCCGAACGCCGCGACCTGCGAAGACGGCGACTTGTGCACGGAAGGCGATGCGTGCGCCGCGGGCGCGTGCGTCGCGGGTGGCGCGGCCAAGTGCGACGACGGCAACAGCTGCACGGCGGACTCCTGCGACATGGCGGCCGGCTGCACCCACACGGCGCAAGAAGGCGCGTGCGACGATGGCAATGCCTGTTCGACCGGCGATTCTTGCTCGGCCGGCGCGTGCGTCGCTGCGGGCGTCAAGGAATGCGGCGACTCCAACCCCTGCACCGCGGAAGGCTGCGACGCGATCACGGGCTGCTTCGTGCTCGACTTGGATGGAAAGGCCTGCGATGACGGCCAGACGTGCAGCGCCAACGACGCGTGCTTGCACGGCAACTGCATCGGCGACGTCGTGGGCTGCACGGACGACAACCCGTGCACCGACGCGAGCTGCACCGACGCCAACGGCTGCGTCTTCCTCGCCAATGACGCGACGTGCAGCGACAACGACGCCTGCACCCTGAACGACCTGTGCAAGGACAAGGCGTGCGCGCCCGGCACCGGCAACAAGTGCGACGACAACGACCCGTGCACGACCGATTCGTGCGATGCGACCAGCGGCTGCAGCCACACCGCGATCACCGGCGCCTGCAATGACGGCGACGCGTGCACTGCGGACGACACTTGCGCGACGGGCAGCTGCGTCGGCACGACGATCTCGTGCAACGACGACAACCTGTGCACTTCGGACTCTTGCAACCCGGCAACCGGCTGCGTGAATGCGCCGCTGACCGCGGGTTGTTCCGACGGCGACGCGTGCACCCTCAACGACGCCTGCGCCAACGGCACCTGCAAGGCTGGCGAAGCGGCAAACTGCGACGACGGCAACAGCTGCACCGCCGATAGCTGCGACACGACCAACGGCTGCGTCCATGCTGAAACGGTCCTCACGTGTGACGACGGCGACGCGTGCACCGGCACCGACACCTGCTCCGGTCCGCTGTGTGTGGCGGGCGCGCTGCTCGATTGCAACGACAACAACGCGTGCACGACGGACAGCTGCGAGAAGACCAAGGGCTGCGTTCACGTCAACGCCGACGGGCTGGCTTGCGACGACGGCAAGGCGTGCAGCATCAATGATAGCTGCATGAACGCGGCGTGCTTGGGCACCGTCGCCGGATGCGAAGACAACAACCCCTGCACGGACAACACGTGCGACGACGCTGGCGGCGGCTGCTTGTTCCTCGCGAACACCGTGCCCTGCACCGACGGTGACGCGTGCACGACCGGCGACAAGTGCGCCGACAAGAGCTGCAGTAACGTGACCGCCGTCGCGTGCGACGATCAGAACCCCTGCACGACGGAAGTCTGCGACAAGACGCTGGGCTGCCAGTACACCAAGCTCGACGCGGTGGTCTGCAACGACGGCGACGCGTGCACGACCGGTGACACCTGCACCGCTGGCACCTGCACGTCCACGAAGCTCAGCTGCGAGGACAACAACGTCTGCACCCTGGACAGCTGCAACCCGGCGTCGGGCTGCGTGAATGCGGCCGTCACGGGCGGTTGCGACGACGGCGATGCGTGCACGAGCGGCGACACCTGCAGCGCCGGCAAGTGCGGCGGTACGGCGATCCCGCCGTGCAACGACGACAACGCGTGCACGAACGACACGTGCGTCAAGGCCACCGGCTGCGTGTTCACCAACAACACCGATTCTTGCAACGACAACGACGCGTGCACGGTCGGTGACATCTGCACCAACGGCGCCTGCAAGGGCCCGGACGCCAAGAACTGCGACGACAACAACGTCTGCACGACCAACACATGCGACAAGACGGACGGCTGCGTCACGACGAACAACGACGGCATCGCGTGCGATGACGGCCAGATCTGCAGCCTGAACGACAAGTGCTCGGGCGGCATCTGCTCGGGCTCGGTCGACGGTTGCGACGACGGCAACGTGTGCACCAACGACTCGTGCGCGGACGGCACCGGTTGCACGCACGCTGCGAACACCGCGTCGTGCACCGACGGCAACGCCTGCACGACGTCCGACGCCTGCGCCAACAAGGCGTGCGTCGGCGGCGACGCGCCCAACTGCGACGACGGCAAGGTCTGCACTGCGGACGCGTGCGACACGGCGTCGGGCTGCTTCCACCAGAACAAGTTGGTCGCCTGCACGGACGGCGATCCGTGCACCACCGGCGACGCGTGCACCGGCGACACCTGCGTCCCGACCGGCGTGGACGCCTGCGACGACGGCAACCCGTGCACGATCGACAGCTGCACGACCAAGGTCGGCTGCCAGCACAACGACGCGCTCGCCAACACGTCGTGCAACGACGGCAACGCCTGCACCGTCTCTGACACCTGCACCGGCAAGGTCTGCGGCGGCACGACGAAGGTCTGCAACGACGGCAACCCGTGCACGGCGGACAGCTGCGACCCCGCGACTGGCTGCACCACGCCCGCCGGCAATGATGGCGCGAGCTGCACGGACAACGACGCCTGCACCAACGCCGACCAGTGCGCCAACGGCCTGTGCAAAGGCAACAGCTTCACGTGCAACGACGGCAACCCGTGCACCGACCAGATCTGCGACAAGGTCGAGGGCTGCGTGGCCAGCTTCAACACCGCGTCTTGCAACGACGAGGTCGCGTGCACGCACAACGACAAGTGCGCGAGCGGCACCTGCGGTGGCACCACGACCAACAGCGATTGCGACGACAGCGATCCGTGCACCATCGACACGTGCGACGCGACGCAGGGCTGCAAGCATGTGGCCGGTAACGACGGCGCAGCCTGCACCGACGGCGACTCGTGCACCCAGACCGACACCTGCGCCGCAGGCAAGTGCGTGGGCGCCAATCCGGTGGTCTGCAGCGCGGTGGACCAGTGCCACGACGTCGGCACGTGCAACTCCGGCACGGGCATTTGCAGCAACCCGAACAAGTCCAACGGCTCGACGTGCAATGACGGTAACGCGTGCACCCAGGCCGACAGCTGCCAAGCGGGCACCTGCACCGGCGCCTCCCCGGTGATCTGCGGCGCTTCTGACCAGTGCCATGTGGACGGCGTCTGCGACACCGCCACCGGCTTCTGCAGCAATCCGACCAAGAACGACGGCGCGTCCTGCAACGACGGCAACGCGTGCACGCAGTCGGACACGTGCCAGGCGGGCGAATGCACGGGTGCAAGCCCGGTCACGTGCACGGCGCTTGACCAGTGCCACAACGCGGGCGTTTGCAATCCGAGCGACGGCGTCTGCAGCAACCCGAACAAGAGCAACGGCTCAACGTGCAGTGACGGCAACGCTTGCACTCAGTCGGACAGCTGCCAAGCGGGTACGTGCACCGGCGTGAACCCGGTGGTGTGCAACGCGCTGGACCAGTGCCACGACGCGGGCGTTTGCAATCCAAGCGATGGCGTCTGCAGCAACCCGAACAAGAACAACGGTTCGACGTGCTCTGACGGCAACGCCTGCACGCAGACGGACACCTGTCAGGCGGGGACGTGCACGGGCGCGAACCCGGTGACGTGCACCGCGCTGGATCAGTGCCACACGGCAGGCACCTGCGACCCGGCTGAGGGCACGTGCTCCAACCCGATCAAGAACGATGGCGCCAACTGCTCGGACGGCAACGCGTGCACGCAAGTCGATACGTGCCAAACGGGCGCGTGTGTGGGCGCTTCGCCTGTGACCTGCTCGGCGCTTGACCAGTGCCACGATGCCGGCACCTGCAACCCGGCCGACGGCGTGTGCAGTAACCCGAACAAGAACGACGGCGTCAGCTGTGACGACGGCAACGCGTGCTCGCAGACCGACACTTGCCAGACCGGCACCTGCACGGGCAGCAACCCGGTGACGTGCGCGGCGCTCGACCAGTGCCACGACGTCGGCACATGCGCGCCGGCGACCGGCGTCTGCAGCAACCCGAACAAGACCAATGGCTCGACGTGCAGTGACGGCAACGCTTGCACGCAGACGGACACCTGCCAGACAGGCACGTGCACCGGCAGCAACCCGGTTGTGTGCAGCGCGCTTGACCAGTGCCACGATGCGGGCACGTGCGACACCGCGAACGGCACGTGCAGCAACCCGAACAAGGCCAACGGCGCCACCTGCAACGACGGCAACGCGTGCACGCAGACCGACACGTGTCAGACGGGTGAATGCGCCGGGGCGAACCCGGTCGTGTGCGCCGCGCTTGATCAGTGCCACGTGGCTGGCACGTGCGACACCGTGACCGGCGGCTGCAGCAACCCTGAGGCGGCGAACGGCGCGAATTGCTCGGACGGCGATTTGTGCACGCAAACTGACGCGTGCCAGTCCGGCGCGTGCACCGGCAGCAATCCGGTGACGTGCGCAACGCCCGATCAGTGCCACAATGCGGGCACTTGCGTTCCGGCGACCGGCGTCTGCACCAACCCGAACAAGACCAATGGCACGGGCTGCGAGGACAACAACGCCTGCACGCTGACCGACGTTTGCACGGGCGGCACCTGTGGCGGCTCGACGGCGGACTGCAGCGACGGCGTGGCGTGCACGACGGACGGTTGCGACCCGGTGACGGGCTGCACGCACGCGCCAGTGGACAGCCTCTGCTCGGATGCCTTCACCTGCACGACCGACACGTGTGCTTTGTTGACGGGCTGCAGCCACGTCGCCGTTGACTCGGCGTGCAACGACAACACGTCGTGCACGACGGACACTTGCAGCGTGGCCACTGGCTGCGTGTTCGCGACCGACAACGCGCTCTGTGGCGACGGTAACGTCTGCACCGCGACGGACACCTGCGTCAGTGGCTTCAGCGCGAGCGGCTGCCAGCACACGAACGCGGCGATCAGCGTGGCGTGCACCGACGGGTCGATTTGCACGGGTGCAACGAGCCACTGCGACGGCGCTGGCGCGTGCACGATCGTGGGCAACTGCGACGATCACAATCCGTGCACGGCCGACTCCTGCGACGCGACGACGGGCGCTTGCACGAACACGGCAGCCGGCACCGGCACGGCCTGCGACGACGGCTTTACGTGCACGACGAACACCACGTGCAACGCGAGCGGCAAGTGCGTCGGCACCAACACTGCGTGCGGCCAGGACCAGCCGTGCACGGTTGACGGGAACTGCACGACGGGCAAGTGCAACACGGGCACGAACCTGTGCGTGACGCTCTCCAGCATCGCGCTCTCGACGGCGGATGGCACGGCGGCGCCGATCATTCCGCGCTTCTTGACCGGTACGACGGCGTTGACGTTGCAGATCATCGCGACGGCGACGTGGTCGGACAACTCGACGTCGATTGTGTCGCCGGCCGCTGGCTGGACCGTCGCGAATGCTGCGAATCTGATGACGGTGAACAACGCCGTCGGCCCGACACGTGGTCTGATCACGGTGGGTAGCGCCATTGGCGGCGGCGGTTTCTTTGGCTACACCAACGCGACCGGCATCAACGTCGCTACGCTGCCGTCGGTTACCGCAAGCCTGACTTTGGGTGGCGTCACCAAGACCGCGAGCTGGAACGTGACGATCGTTGGCCCGAAGATCAACGAAGTCCGCACGGGCGGCGCAACGACCGCCGACGAGTGGGTCGAATTGTACTTGCCGTGGAACCAGCCGTCGTTGGCGATCAACCTGCAGAACTACATCGTACGGCACAACAGCGGAGGTAATAACACGACGATGGCGACGTTCCCCAGTTTCCTGGTCACCAACAAAAAGTACGTGTTGGTGGCGAACGCTAATGCCGTGCTGACCGGTGTGACGGCTGATCTCACGTGGGCCAACACGAACAACTATCTCGGCAACACTGATTCGGTTGGC
>CAITYF010000122.1 GCA_903896545.1 uncultured Myxococcales bacterium
ACACTCCGACCGAAGTTCGAGCTCAAACCTGCCCGAACCGCGGCGTGCCACCGGAGGTGCACGCTCGCGGTCCAGTCCGAGAGGGCAACAGGCTTGACCCACAGAGCTTGGTGTTGGACAAAGGTCGGACTGTTTAGACAAGCAGCGAGGAGATGAGGACGCGATGGACGGGGAACGCACATGGACCACTCCTGCAGCCTCGGCCGACACACGCCGACGACCAGCCGGTGCATCGGTAGCTGACCCCGACGCATTGGCAAGGTAGGACGCGGGAGCCGCGGCGCTATCCGCTGGAGAACGTGCGGTTCCGGCCGCAGCTATTTGTCTGCCAACAGGCCAAAAGGCGGCACGCCGTTGGTGAGCCAGCCGCCCACGCACTTCAGGCGCTGCGAGGTGAACGTCGTCCCCGCCTTGTGCGCTGTCCACGTGTAGATGCCCGGAGTCGCGCCGGCAATGAGCACACCGCCGTCGGAGGTGGTCTCGGTCAACGACTTGTCTGGCACCACGCTCGTGTTGAAGTAGTAGGGGCCGTGCTCCGCTGTGAGCGCGGGCTCCGTGGTGACTGTCGCTCCGGGCTCACCAGGTGCCCACCACAGGTTCTGACTGTCGCCATGCGCGGTCACGGTGACGACCATTTGGCATTGCGTCGGGTCGTTGGAATCAAAACCGACCAGGACGCCCAGATACACGGCGATCAGCTGCGTCACGACCTGAAAATTCACGTCCTTCACGTCCTCTTTGCCAATTGCAATGATCGGCGAGAGGCTCGGAAAGTAGTCCGGGTGGACAACAGCCACAGTGAACTCACCGCCTTCGGGCAGGCCGGAAAACGTGAACGCGCCGTCCGGACCGAGAGCCTGCGTGTGGTCGGGGAATTCGAGTAGATATGCAGTGGCGCCTGTGACGTCTTTTTGCTGTTCGATGGCGCCCACACCAGTCGCATTGAAAAAATACGCAGCGCCGCTGAGTTTGCGCTCGCCGCCGACCCAAACAGGGCCGGAATCGGCAGGTCCGGTGTCCGCAGTGACTGCGTCCGGCGCGCTGACGTCGGTCGTCCCGCCGGAATCCGCGGCGGTTGCGTCGACCAGTGACGCCGCGTCATCGGTGTTCGACGTTGTTGTCGTTGCAGTGCCGCAGCCGATGAAGGCGAGAACGAGGGCCCACGGGAAAAAGTGTCGCATGCTGGATCCGTTTGGCGCACGGGGGACGATTGGCAGCCGATCCCGGAAGCTATGCGGAGCACGCGACGCGGTCAACCCGTAGCGCGTCGGGCACGGTCGCATGCGTGCGAGCCACCGAGGCGGTGGGCAGCATGACCGCACCGTGACAACAGCGCGTTGACGCTCGCTGGAATCGGGCGCCACCTTGAGCCTCCATGTGTTGATCGTCGCAGCGTTCGCCCGGCAAACACGCTGACCGAATTCCAAGCCGTTGTCCCTCACCAAGCCCTGCGGCTCACCATTCTCCAGTCGTGTGCCCACATCAGCGCGTTTCAACCCCGTTTCTGTTCTCGTCGCATCCCTTAGCCGCGCAACCCCACCTCAGCATGCGCGGTCCCATCCAGCTGCCAACGCTGCTCGACGTGCCACGCGCCTTTCCGTCGATGCTCCAGAACGACCGTTGCATCCGCCCGCTCACTGTTGGTGCACGTTGCTGCGCGACCATCCGGGTCCTTGTACCCCACCACAACGCAGCGCTCCGGCGGCAGTGTCACGTGCACGTTCAGCCGCCGGTCGCCCACTTGGCCTTCCAGCTTCCACTCCGGCAGCGTCGTCTCGCAGCGAAACGCCGTGAGCGCCGCCACAAGCGGCATGGGCGGCCAATCTTGACCGCCAAAGCGAAGGCGCACAAACGGCAACGGCCGCAGGTTTTTCAGCCCCGGACGCGTCGACACGGCCGCCACGACATCCAACGCAGCGCCGTCGCCCAGATCCGCGTGCAGCCAGGTCCAGCGTTCCGCACTTCCGTGACCGTAAATCCGCGCCATGCCGGCGTTGCCCGCGAACAGCACCACTTCGCCGTCGACTTTCAGTTGCCCCGACCAGTGTGCTTGCGGGTCCAAAACCACCATCGCGCCAGGCAGCAGCTCCATTTCCCAGAGCCACCGCGGGAACACAAAAAGCGGCGGGGTGCGCAGCTTCTGTTGCAGTTGCCATTGGATCCGCGGCGTCTCGCCCTCCCACAGCGTTGGTCCCAGCGTGCAATCGCTCGTCGCAAACCAGTGCGTGCTCGTGTCGACCGCGTGCGGGCCGAAGTGGGCGATGACGGGCGCGCCCTTTACCGGGAAAAACGCTGCCCAGCCGTGCGCATACGCGGGCGCGTCGGGAGGCGAAACCGTCTCTGCGTGCAACCAAAGACCGTGGCCGGTCTGCGCGTCAGTCGCCGTTCCATACCACACCTCCTGGCGCAGCTTCTTGCCGTGCCAACGCGGCCACCCCAATTCCTGACCGTCCTTTAGATCCGGCGTACCCACCGCGAGTCCCCACAGGATCCAGATGGGGTAGGTGAGGAAAATGAGGAAAGAGAGGAGGTGCGTCAGCCAAGTCGGATGCCGGTAATCAAAGTGGAAAATGCCCGAGTTGAGCATCCAGTCGCGACCGGTTTCCGCGCCGCACATCTCCCAGAGCCAGCGCGTCCATTCGAGGTCGAAGTACAGCGAAACCGACGTGCCCCAGTACACAATCAACGTGACAATAACAGTGCCTTTCATCACAACTGGGCGGATGTGTACGCGTTGGCGTGAGAGGAGGAGACTCACGCACCAGCCAGTGAAGAGGAGCAGGAGGGGATCGAGAAGAAAGCTGTCGTACGGCATTACCAAGTCTCCAGAATGCGTTCAGCGGCGCGGTGGGCGAACGCCATGATGGTCACTTGCGGATTGACCGTGAGGGAAGTCGGAAAGACGCACGCGTCGCAAACGACGAGCCGTTCCATCCCATGGACCGCTCCCCACCCGTCGACGACGCCTTGCCCCGGCTCGCCGATGCGCGCCGTGCCCATCGGGTGATACGCAGAGAGTTGGAGGCGCGAAGCGGGCCAATCGCGGGCGAAACAGGCGTCCACGTCGGCCTTGGAGCGCAGCCGACCGACGCCTTCCATCATCGGCACGACTTCTTGTGCGCCCGCCGCGAAGAGAATCTCGCACGCCAACTTCATGCCCCGCAGCGTCTTGCGCCGATCGACGTCGTTCAGGTTGTAGAGCAGCAGCGGCGACCGTGCGCCACCCAAGTCGATGACGCGGCCCTCGGAGGTGTCGGAGACCAGCAGGCCCAGCGTCGCCAGCTGGCTGAAGTGACCCAACAGTTGTTTGCGCTCCAGACCGGTCAACGTCATGCCCGCTTCCGCGTAGCCCAGACTCGGCGGCGGAAACGTCGCTTCCAGGAGAACACCTTCGTCGGCAAGCGTGTCCACGAGATAGCTCTGCAAGACGCCACGCCACGCGCGCACTTCGTGTTTGAAACGCCCCGTGACGCCGGTCGCCGGGTGAATCCGCAAGTGGCGTCCCAGATCCCGCGGGCGAATGCCCGACGCGCGCAAGAGCCCCGGTGAACCAATTGCGCCGGCCGCAACGACGACCCCGCGCTTGGCGTGTAACGTGAACTGACCGGAAAGCGTGCCGTCCACCGCCCGGAAGCGTCCACGGACGCCGGTTGCGCGGGTTCCGGTGCGCAGGACCTCGTCGACGTGTGCTTGTGCGAAGATGGTCGCGCCCGCTTCCACGGCTTGCGGCAGGTAGTTCAAGTGGACGCCGCGCTTGGCATCGACAGGACACCCCGCAGCGCATTGCCCCGCGCCGTGGCAGTTGGGCGCGTTGCGCGGCAGTGGACGGCCGGAAAGTCCCAGCGCATCGACGCCGCGGCGCACGGTTTCCGCGTTGCCGCCCATCACCGACCACGAGGCGGGCGCCACGCCCAAGGTTCGCTCCACCTCGGCGTAATGCGCACCCAGCGCGTCGGGCGGCATTTGACTGGCAAAGTCGCGCTGCCAACCTGCCGCAACGCGGTCGGGCGTGCGCAGACAGGTGCCCGAATTGACCACCGTCGTCCCGCCCACCGCGCGTCCCAGTGGCAACAGCACCGTTGGCTTGCCCAGCGTCATCGTCGCGCCCGCGTCCCGGTAGAGCAGCGGCATGCGGTCCAGCGGCGGTGCGGCGTATTCGTCGCGTGTGTGCGTGTCGCCTTCCTCCACGAGCGCCACCGACCAGCCAGCCCGCGCCAAAGTCCGCGCCAGCGGCGCCGCGCCTGCGCCAGAACCGACGACGACGACGTCAAAATCTGCCTGAAAATAACGCGGTAGGTCCGGTGGCCGCTGCACCGGCAGGTGGTGGACAGGCGGCAACGGCTCCGCCAGCGGCACCTTTTGGCCATTGCCGACGTCCAGCAGTTCCACGACGCGCGGCGCCTCCAGATACGCGCCCATCGCCAGCATTTTGAGCGGCAGCAGCATGCGGGCGACCAACGGCGACGCGTTTTCCAGAGTGAGCAGCCACGCCGCGCGCTGAGCACGCGTGAGGTGTGAAAAGCGTGGCTGCACCTTCAGCCACGGCAGGTGTTCAAGCAACCAGAACGACATCTGCAGCAGGCGCTGGTGCAAGGGCGGCAGGTGTTCCAGGAGCGCGACAATGCGCGTGCCCACGTCGAGGTCTGCGGCGCCGGGCAGCGGATCGCCCGCGCCTTCATCGGCTGGCGGCAAGAGCGCGTCCGCGGCGGCGGCGAGAAAAGCGTGGAGCGGGGTCGGGCGCATGGACACCTCAACGCGTGAACCTCCACGAGTCTGGTCTCGAAGCGCACGGACTTCAAGCGTCGCCGCGTCTGACGTTTTGCGTTGTCGTCGGCGCCTCCGATGGGCCGCAGGCGTCGGGCACGCTCCATGACATGATGTTGAGATGTAAAGATCTGTAAGTCCATGAAGGTGTGAGAATTCAGCCGCTGCGACGCAGTTTTAGAACGCCGGAGGCCTTGTTCCTGCGTGTCTCAAGACTACGCTTCCGGGTCGATACGATTTCGCCTTGGGAGGGCGGCAATGGTGTTCAAATTTAGCACGTTTCTGCTCCTCGCCCCGTTGTGCGCGTGCCAAGCAGTCGCGTCGTCTGCGGGAACGCCAAACGCTGAGACTGCATCGGACGCGCAGGTCGATACCGAGTCGATGGATGCTGACGCGCATGATGCCTGTCCCGCGGTCAACTGTTTGGGCAGCCCGGACGGCGATGCATCGTCTGCACAGGGGGAAGACAGCGCTGCCGGTGGGCACGACGCGATGACGACGGCGAACGACGTTGCGGGCCTTGCCGCGAAAGATCCCGCCTTTGATGCGCCGATGGATCCCAACGTTGATCAGCTGATGCAGGTCCCAGCGTCGGAAATCGACCTGTCCAAGGACTTTGTGCTGACGCCGGACACGGTGGTCCCCGTTTTGCAGAACTTCTACGCGTGGGGGTTGCAGCCGGGGCAACAGGTTCCCGATTTCACGCTGTGGTCGCTGGAGGGCAAGCTCGTTTCGCTGAGCGATTGGAAGAACAAGTCGAACGTGCTCGTGGTGATGGGAACGCCGTCGTGCGGCGAATTTCGCAACTCGTTCAGGCCGCGGTTGCCCGCGTTTCAGGCGTACGTCGACGCCATCACAGCGCAGACTGGTGAAAAGCTGCAAGTGCTCTTGGTGTTGAATAAGGAAGCGCACCCGGCGATCGATCCGAGTCCGTACGTCGGTGTCCAATGGACGGGAGCGGACAACGTGGCGGACAAGATTCTGGTGCGGCAGCCGACCACCTACGGCACGCGCGTGCTCAACGGGCGTGCGTACGTGCAGCGCTACAAGATGAACGCGGCGCAGTTTCTCGTCGATGGGATGGACAACGCGGTGTGGCAGCAGTTCGGGCAGCTTTCCAACACTGCGCATCTGATCGACAAGAATGGCGTGCTGGTTTGGAAGGAGCCGTGGGCGCTGCAGGCCGGAAAGTCGGAGCAAGACCCGACCGTCAAACCGGAATTGTACGCTCAGGTCGCCAAGTTGCTGGGCGCGAAGCCGTAGCCGTCGCGTCTGCAGTCCCAGCGGGGCGTGCCCTGACTATGGCGCGACCAACTCGGTCGCGGCCGACGGGCAATCGAGCGCGTGGAGGAAGGCGACCAGGTCGTCCAATTCGTCATCGGGCACGAACACGCCTTGCAGCTGAGGGTCCAGCGCGCCGATCGTCGCGTTCCTGCCGTCGCGTCCGCCGTCCCGTCCACCCCTGCCGTTCCGGTAGATGTCCTCGATGAAGCCACGCAGCGTCTCCTGGTGGGACGCGTGGCCAAAGAACGTGCGCTGTCCGGCGCCGCGCAGGCTTGGCGTCTTGAAGGCGCCCGTGGTCGCGGTCTCGGTTGCCGCTTCTGCGAGCTTGACCTGGCCGCTCGTGGTGTCGTCTGAAAAGAGTCCGGCGCCATTGAAGACGTCGCTCAGCAGTTGCGGGAGGCCTGCCTCACGTCCCGGATCCGTCGAAGGAACGCCGATGTTGTGGAACTCGCCGTCCGAGAACGCCGGTCCGCTGTGGCAACGCGCGCAACGGTGCTCGACGAACGACCTTGCGCCATTTTCTTCCGCCGTGGTTAGAGACGCCTCGCCGCGCACCCACTTGTCAAACTTGGTGTCCGCGCAAATCAGCTTGCGTTCGTACGCCTCGAGGGCCTTGCCGACGTTGGCACCGACGCGGTCGATGTCCTCCTGCGTCGCTGTGGGAAGGGCATCCCACTCCGTCATCCCCGGCTTACCGCGCGTCGGCGTCACATCGAGCTGCGGGAGCACGCCAAAAATCGCCTCGTATTCGTTGCGGTAGCGGTCGGCAATCACGCGAACCAGCTCCAAACGCGTCAGGTCCATCTCGCGCGGGTTCTCGATTGCCTTCAGCGGCTGCGCCCAAACGGAGTCGGCGCGACCGTCCCACAGTGTGAACCGCTGGAACGCCGCCGCCGTGATCGGCATCGCGTGGCGCCCACCGAGTTGACCGCGTACGCCGACGGAGAATGCCCGCGGGTCGGAGAAGCCGTGGTCCGGTGAGTGGCAGCTTGCGCAGGCAATCGTCGCGTCGACGCTCAAGTGCTTGTCAAAGAACAGCCGTTGACCCAGCGCGGCGGCCGACGCGTTGTTCGCAAACGCGTTGGTCGGCGACTCTGGCAGCATTTTTGCCGTCAGTTCTTGGGAGTTGAGCTCAGTCAAGTCGACCGTGCCGTTGCAAGCGCTCAGCGCGAGTACAAGCGCCAGCAGGAAGCAGAGAAGGTGCGAGGGGTGCTGCGTCATGGGGACCTCCAGAGAGGGGGGAGCCTTGGCATCGCGCCGCGGCTGGCTCTCTCTTGGTGTTGTCCGGCAGTCGAAGAAACCTTCGCAAAATCGTCAGAGCGCTTCCGGTCCGGCGATTTTGGATGCTTGGCGGCGGTGTGCGCCGGTCGGATGCTCCCGCAGGTACCGCTGCGCCGCATCTTGTGCGTCATCGGCACGGCCCGCGCGTTGGAGGGAGATCGCGACCAAATAGGCGGCCTCATCGACGCGTGGGTCGGAGGGGTAGGTCGCGGCGAATGCGTTGAACCGTGTCGCTGCCAAGCCAAAGTCGCCGCTGCCCAGCGCCGCAACCGCCGCTGCAAACTCGGCCGACGCGGGCGCGACGACGGGGCGCGGCGCCGCATCGGGGGAAGTCACGGGCGGCGAGGGCGCATTAGCGGGCGCAAGGTCGGCGCGTGCCAGCGGAGCCTTTGCCGGTGTCCACACGGTTCGACGCGCTGCACCCCTGACCGGCACCTTTGCGACCCCGGCGCCCGGCGTGGGCGGGGTGGGCTCCGTCGACAAATCGGCAGCTTCAGCGACCGGCGCTTCGACGGACGTCGCGGAGCGCAGGTGACGCGGCTCGGTCGCCGCTCGCGGCCCAACCGCAGTTGCGGCGTCGGTCGCAGCAGTCGGCTTGGCGACGGGATCCGACTTCGCGGCGGCTTGCCACGCAGCGACGCCGGCCATCGCGGACGCGGCAAACAGCGCGCCGGCAGCCAGCGCCCAGCGACGCTTGGGTGCGGCGCGCCGTGGATTCCCAACTGCCGCGCGGAGCAGCGACAGGCGCGCGCGCTGATGTTCCAACTGGGTCGGCTCTTGGCCAGACTCCCGCAACATGTGCCGGATCGCCACGAGTTCCTGCTGGAGCGCTGTGCACGAAGCGCACGCCTGCACATGGCGCGCACAGGACGCTTGCTCCACAGGTCCCAAGCGACCGTCGTGCAGCGCTTCAATGAGATTCGCCTGCGGGCAGGGCTTGCCGTTCATGGGTCCATCCCTTTGAGCCTGCGGGCGAGCTCAGCGCGTGCTTCCGACAAACGGCGCCACACAGTCCCCGGCGGAATGCCGAGCGCCGCGGCAACCTCCACGCCGGACATCTCGCCCAATTCCACCATCAACAGGACCTCACGGTGCCTTTCGTTCAGTTTGGCCATCGCGGCGTGGAGGGCCGCGTGGCGTTGGTCTGTCTCGATCGCGTCGCGTTGGGACTTCGTCGGCTCAGTCGGATGCGAACCAAACGACTCCAACATGCGCCGCAGTCGCGCGAAGCCTCGCTTGCGGCGTCGAACCAGCTGTGCGGCAATACCAAAGAGGAAGGGCCGCCCCGGCGCGCCCGGCGTGAACGAGCCGGCGGCGCGCGACGCGGTCAGAAACGTCTCCTGCACCAGATCGTCCACTTCCGCCGGATTCACGAGCAGACGCAACAGAAAGTGGCGAACGTTCGTGTGGTAGCGGTCAAAAAGCTCGCCCAGCGCCGAGAGGTCTCCGGACGCCATCTGCGCAAAAAGCGCGTCGTCGTTCGCAGCGGTGAGGTCCGCTTGACGGGCGATCGCGCGGCTCATAGGCGCACCTCGACGCCGACGCTTGCGCCGCAAGTGAAGAACGGAAACGGCGTCAAGGTGTCGCCGTTGGCGGCTGCGGTGACCACCTCACGAGCGCGTCCCAACGCGAGGTCGGCGTCCAGGGTGACGACGGCGTGGAGGCGCGTGGTGACTGGAATCGCGACCGCCACGAGCGCGCCGACACGGCCATCGATGCGGGTATCCTGCCCGGCTGGACGGGGTAGATCGCGCTGCAGGACCACGGCGGCCGCGCTCAGCCCGGCGCGCAAGTCAAACGATGAAGCGCGGAAGACACGAGAGAAGCGCGCGCCGACGGCCACGGTGTTCAGGCCAGAGCCGCGTTGAAAGGCTGCGCCGTCGTACCGCACATGGACTGCCGGGAGCCATGCGTCAAACGGCACGGCAGCGGAGACTTCGCCACCTAACAGGGCAGCACGGGAACCACCGGCAAGACGGCCGCCGAGTTGACCGGCTACGATGAGGCGCGTTGAAGGCGCGGGGGCAGGGGCAACTACTGTCGGCGATGCAGCCGGTGTTGGGGCAGACGCAAGCGGCACCGCGCGTTCGCGAGGCAGCGACAGCAGCGCCTGACCCAGCGGCACCACATCTTCCGGAAGCGGCAAGTCGCGCTCGATCGGCTCCTCACCTTCACGCACCACGATAAGCGTCACGGCGTCGCCACGGACGCGCAGTCCCACCGTTCCACCGCCACAACTCCACGGATGCCCCGCCTGCGTTGTACTCCGCACCAGTGCCTCGACCGCGGCGCGCCAAGGTTCGGGGGCGTCCTTCACGTCCGCCTCCGCCGTTGCTGGCGCGCACGCCGACGCAGCGAGCGCGGGGCTCGCGACGGCGGTCAGAAGCAGAACGAGCAGTTTCACAGTCGGACCCACGTGGCCTCCTCATCCCTATTCTCCAGATTTCCGCGGATCCTTCGCAAAAAGTTTTGCGCCCGGAAAGAAAGTTGTGGGCGTCGTCGTTTATCTTGAAAGTGCTGGAGATTTGGATCCGGTTCAGGCAATGGCAAGGCCGTTCACCGTCACAGGAGCTGAGCCTTTGTCCGCCGGTCTCACTCCGCACGGCGTGTTTCCCGGTTCGTCCGGGTTGCTACGGGCGGAACTGTGTGAGAGTGTGAGCTATTCGACTCGGTGGACGGTTGCACTGCCATCCTACGAGAGCCGCGATTCACGTCCGGCCGATCGGGCAACTGGCGGTAAAAGAGCGACGAGAGGCGACTTGGTGAAGGCGGCAGTCAACACATTCAAGATGCCGCGGCGACTCACGCGAGTTCGAGCGTTCTTGTTCGCGGTTGCCTTGGCGGCGTGTGCGAAGACCGGGGCGACGGTGGTCGAGGAAGCGGACTCTGCTGGCCAAGTTCAGCAGCACGACGCCGCAGTCGGGGATGTGCCGACGGACGATGCGGCGGCTGCAGATGCGGCAACGGCGGATGAGACAGCGGCCGACGTACTCCTCGCCACGCCGTGTCCGAGTCGTCCTGGCCTCTTCACAGACTGCTGGCCGACCAGCGGTTTTGACATCGGGTCGGTCAACAGCGACTCCGTGCCGAAGGAACTGCCGGCAACGACGGGCGGCGCGGTTGCTGACATCGATGCAGACGGATGGCCCGACGTTTTCGCTTTCAACCCCTTTGCTCCCGGCCGCCTCTACCGCAATCAGGGGGCCATGCAGTTCGTTGACGTGACCTTGGCCAGCGGCATCGTCGTGCCAGCCAATGCCATCAGCGACGCCGCGTTCGGCGATTTGGACAACGACGGCGACTCCGACCTGGTCGTCCTCTTGGGGATGGCCAACGCGCTGAAGTGGTACAACGGCGGACCGCGCAATGGCCCGATCACCAATAGCTTTTCCATTTGGCGCAACGACGGGCAGGGGCATTTCACGGACGTGACGTCCGCCTGGGGCTTTCACGAAGAACCGATGGCGATCGCAGCTTTTGGTGCTGGCTTGAGCCTTGTCGACATCAACTTCGATCAGCGCCTGGACATCGTCGAGACGCGGCAGATGGACAAGACGGCCACGGTCCGGGTCTACCTGAGTCAACCCGATGGCACGTGGCAATTCGCTGGCGATCAGTTCTTTCCCGACTCTACGGGCGTTACCTGGGCTGGCTATTGGAGCGACTTCAATGACGACGGGCTGCTCGATTTCGCGCAACTCAACGACAAGAATCCGGGCTACCCGTCGCACCTCTACGTCCGTAAAAGTCCACTGGATCTCACGTTCGTCGCGACGGACGTGATGGGCTACTTTGGCCAGACGCAAGAGAACGTGCCCATGGGCGCGAGCGCCGCTGATCTGAACGGGGACGGGCAACTGGAGTACCTGATCAGCAACGACGGCGACCAGCGCGTGTTGACCCACGTGTTGGCCGGCGTGAAGGATCTGGCTGGCGGCTTGGGGCTGATTCTCAACCCGAACCACGCGGGCACGCCGTCAGTTGCGTTTGGCGCGGCGTTCGTGGACGTCGACAATGACGGGCAAGTGGACGTCTTTCTCACCGGCTCGACACTGCCCGATAAGCCCGCGCTGCCGTACAGCTCGCTGGCGCTGCGTTCGGGGCCGACGTTTCAGGACGCCTTTGCGCTTTTTGGCGACCCGATGTCGTACTCCGAGCGCGGACTTGCGCTTGCCGATTTCGATCGGGATGGTCGGGTCGACCTGTTGACCGGCGGCTATGGTGAAATTCCGCGGCTGTTACACAACGAGATCGCAGGCGGACATTCGCTTGCCGTGCAACTGCTAGGCCACAAGTGCAACCGCGCGGGGATCGGCGCCCGCGTGACCGTGCAGATTCCGGGCCTGGCGCCGCAAACGATGGAAATGTTCCCGGGCGGGCAGTCGTACGGCTACAGCGAAGCGCGGCTCATCTTCGGTGCGGGGGCAGCGACCACGGCGAGCCAAGTGACCGTCTCGTGGTGGGCATGCGGCGGCCAGCAAGTGCAGGTGCTGACCAACGTGGCGTTCGAGAGCGGCAAGACGGTGGTGATCGAAGAGCCGTGAACGGATCTGAGTCAGTCGGCGGCGGTTCGACCTACCGGAATCAGTGTCCGAAATAGGGATTTTCACCCGTCGAGTGGTCGGTCACGTCAATAATTTCGCCCAGATCGGGGAATTTCTCGCGCAGCCGCGTCTCAATGCCGTACTTCAAGGTCGCCGACGAGGACGAGCAGCCGTGGCAGCCGCCGCCAAAACGCAGCAGCACGTTGTTGTCCTGCACTTCCACCAGCGCGACGGTGCCACCGTGAGACGCGACGCCCGGATTGATCTCGGTGTCGAGGATCCACTGCACGCGTTCAGCCAGCGGCGCATCGTCTTTCGGACCGCGCGGGGCGTTTGGATTCTCAAAGTGGAAGCCCGCGAAGTCCTTGGATTCCACGTAGTCGATCGTGCCTTCCTTGAAGCGTTCCCAGCTCTTTTCATCGACGTAGATCGTCAAACCGTCGGCCACGATGGTCTGATCATCGGGCTTGGGCGCGGTCTCAAAGTCGAGATCGTAGAAGAAGCCTTCCGGACCGCCGACGTCGACGATGACGCGCAGGCCGTACCCTTCCGGCTGGTTTTTGTCGCCCATTTCACGGACTTTCTGAATGGCAGTGGCGGTGATGTGCATGATTCTGTTGCCTCGGTCGGTGTCCGGCATCGGCCGGTTCTTGGTTCAATCCTAAGGCGCGGTGGCGCGGTGTCAATCTCGGACTAGGAAGGTCCGACTTTCATTGCGTTCCTGCCGCAGCGGCCGGCGTCGCTGTTTGCGGCAATGCGGGCGTCGGCGTGACGGCGGTCGGCAACGTCACGGGCGCCACGATGGCAGGCGGCTTTGGCGGCGAACGCTGCGACTTGTCCGAGCGCAAGTCCGCCAAATCCAATTGCAACTCTTCTGAGCGACGGACTCGGACTTCTTCCAGCTTCTTCAGCCGCTGGACGAGCGCCTTGGCATCACTTTCTTTCACACCCCGCAGCAGCTTGGCCGCGCCATCGATGTCGCCTTGTTCGAGCAACAGCTCTGCGTGGCGGTAGGCAGGGGCCGCGCTCGCCGGCAGCGATCGCACGCCGGGACGGAATTTCGGCCAAAGCTTCGACGGCGGAGCGATCAACGCGATCGGTCCTCGGAAGCGCGGGGAAGGCTCAACGATCACCACACCCCGCGGATCGGCGCCCAAAAGCCGCATTCCGTCCGGTGCCCACTGCAAACCCGCGTGCACGTCTGGCCGCGCGATGTCCAGATTCTCCGGCGCCGTCCATTCCTGCCAGCCCGTCGCGCCCTGCCGATTGTCATCGCGCCAGACCCGAACACCCGGCCGCTGCCGACACCCGCTGGCCGCCTTCCGCGGAAACGTCGCCACGACGCCGTCGCTGTCGCGCATCCACTGCAGATCTGCGATGTTGTTGGGCAGTGCGGTGCGATTCAGCTTGAACTGCCCGCCGCCAAAACGCGCCGCCGCGTAAAGCGCGCCGCCGTCGATCTGTGCGCGATACTTGGTATTTGGCGAAGTCGGGTTGGTCCGACCAGCTTCCGGCGGCTCTGCCCAGCCCGGTTGCGCCGCCGCAATCGCCGCGCCGCGTGTTCCCGGCGTGTGCCTCACATGGACCCGTGTCATGTCGCGCCAGCCGGGACAGGTGCCCACAGCGGGGCCCGGTCCTTTGGCCAGCCACAGCGTGAATTCGTGCTGCGTGATGGAACCGCCTCCCACCAACTCCACGATCACCTGTTCGGCGGCCAACGGCAGCTTGCCGATCTTCTCGACCGCGGCGGAATCGGGTTCGACAGCAAAAAGATCGCCGTCATTGGTCACCACGTAGAGCCACGCGCCATCGGGCGCAAAGCCAAAACCAGCGACGGTTGGACCGTCAAACACGCGACGCCGCTCCAGAGTCAGCGCGTTCGTCAGGCTCAGCTTGACGCCGTCGGTCGTCGCAACCTCTACGCGGTACGGCGCGTTCCGGATGAGGTCCGAGACCGCGGAATCGTGGCCGCCCGCTTTCTTCTTCGGCCCTTCACCCAAGCCGCGCCAGTCGATCTCATTGGGATCGTGCGCGGGCATCGGCCGCACCGGCTGGCCGGGCGTCGTCGGCACGGGTGGCTTCGCCTGCGGCTGGGCAGGGCGCGGCACCACCGGCTGCGCCAGGGCAATCGCCGACAGCAAGCAAGATGCTGACATCACGAGATGATTCACGGACAACAAACGGAACATGGGCACTCTCAAGCCCCATCAGGGCGGCGCGAGTCTAGCGATCGCCGCGTGCATCGGCCAGTCAAACGTCGGCTATTTGGGCCACGGGACTGGCGTCGGCACGTCGGGCGGTGGCAATTGCGGGTTGAATGACGACGACTTGCCCATCGGAGAAGTCACGGACGTCGTGCCGTATGCCCAAGACACCCAGTATCCTTGGCTCATCAGCTTGGGATTCAGTGCGTCGATCTCCAACTGCGGCGCGAGAATTCGCCAATGACGGATGTAGAGGGAGCCGGTCGGCAGCGGGCTGAACTGACCAAGCAGCGGGAAATCGGGCAGATCCGCGTGCGTGGCGGCGCCGTGCAGGTAGATCTCCCAGCGCGTTGTATAGGTCGCGTCGGCGATGCGGATGAGATTGAGCGTCGGCGCGTGACCCGGCGCAACGGTCCAGTCGAGCGTATGGCCCAGCACGGTATTCGCGGCTGGATTCATCAAGTACGGCATCTCCAAATACGGACCCATCTCGATGATCGGCTCGCCGGCAGCGACCAAGCCACCGTCAAACGTCGGGAGCACGCCGCGCAGGTCCACGGGCATATCCGCTACACTGTGATCTTCGACCAGCGTCGGACTCAACACGCGCAGCCACGTTCCGGTTTGCCCGACGATGTTCAGCGTCTCGCCGGTTGGACCGTAAAACGCGTAGAGGTGCTTGTTCGTGCCCGCATCGCGGACGGTCACCTTTGTGCCATCAAACGTCGCCAAGTAGCCGCGATCGCCGGCCAGCCACGTCGTGCCATCCGCGGCCTGAAAGAGCGCGCGGATCGTCGCGCTCGTCCCGGAATTCTGGCCCTGCCAGACGAAGTTGTTGGTGTTCACGATCGGCTTGCCCAACCACAGCGCGCCGCCGTCGCCCGCGGTCAGGATCTGACCGTTGGGCAGAAGCGCGAGCGCGCGAAACGCCGCGGTCTGTCCGAACGGCAGTTGCGGGCCCAGTCCGACTTGCCACTTGCCCGGCGTGTTCCCCGTCCAATGGTGCAAAGAGCCGTCTTCATGCAAGGCCCACACGTCCTGCGCTGTTCGCCCTTGCAGCGCCACGACCGATTTGCCCAGCGACTGCGGCCACAGCGACCAGCCGAGCAGCGAGCGCCGCACCAACACGCCGCTCTGACCGCCCGCCCAGCCGTCCTGGCCGGCGGTTGTCGGATCATCGTTGACGAGCCACACCGCATTCAGCGGCAGTGCCGTCGGACTCGCTTGAACGGTGAAATCGCCGCCCGTCCAACTCGCGATATGGCCACTTTCCCCAACGCCGACCCGTGTTTCGCCCGCGACTGCAAAGGCGTGCAAGGCCCCCGGTGCGGTCTTGGCGTTCACCGGCGCAAACGCGCCCGGTTGCCACACCGCGGCGTGCTCCAAGCCCACCGCCGCTCGACCTGGCGCGCTGGAGGTCGACATGGGCGGACCGCCGTAGGAACTCGCCACGCCGCCGTAGAACTCGTAACGCAGGTTGGCGCCATCGCCTTGAAACAGCGCGTCGCTCGGCTGCCGGGTCAGCACAAGCGTGTCCGTCATCTCATGGGTCGACGTGTCGCCCATTGGAATGTAGCCATCCGCGCCCAAGTCGATTGCCGCCGTCACATTGCGCTGGCCGCCGACGGTGTCGGGACCCATCGGCAGCGCGACCATGCGCACGCGAATCTCGCGGTTTAGCGGTACCCGTACGTGTACTTGCACGCCCGTGACGACTTGACCGGGAATCGTGAATAGGTTGCGGGTAACGCCCAGCGCCAATGCGACGAAGGCCCCGGTGTGCTTGTCCACGTAACCGCTGCGGCAGATGACCGCTGTGGGGCCGGGCGTGACGCTCAACGAGAAGTGGCCAAACGCGTCGACCGTGCCTCCGGGCTGCAAGCCGCTGCTCCACAGGCCGCCCGATGCGGGTTCGCAGCGGACCTGTGGTTGGCCGACCTTCGGGCGACACCCCCAGCGCGCACCGCTGCCAGCGCCGAATTGGCTGCACGTGAAGCCATCGGGGCAGTCGCTGATACTGGTACAAGTCGCGGCGCAGTAGCCACCGTCGGTGATGGTCGTGGCGTCGGAAAGGCTGAGCAGCTCGCACTTCGCGCCGGCGCCGCATATGGCGTCCTTGGTGCACGGCAGACAGTTGCCGGCAACGGCAGGTTCGCCGCCGCACGTGCCAGCAGGCAGGACCGTATACTTGTCGGCGTCCAACACGGTGCCGGTGATCGTGCCGTTCGGCGGCGCGACGGGCTGGTCGCCGCCGTTGCCGTTGGAGGGTGTCGTTGACGAGAGTCGGATCGTCGCGTTTTCAGCGGACAACGCGATAAGCGAACCCGCCGAGAAGCCGCTCTTGGACGCATGGACGTCGACGGGCGCGGACATGCCAGGCCCGGAAAACGTGATTTGACCGCGGTCGTCGGCAAAGCCTTGCCAAGTCTTGCCCCCGGAGATGGCGATAACCAGCGCGCCGGGAATCGGCGTCTTGGAGTCGGAGCGACGCACCACGGTGACGTTCAGCGACTCGCCGATCGTGGGGCCCCATGTGCCGCCGTTGCCAGAACGCGGGTCAAAATAGGTGAAGCCGTTGTGCAGGGATCGGCGGACCTGCGGCGACCACATCGCTTCGACGTCGACCGGACCGGGATCGCCCCGCGGTGAACGGACTGTCGCCCAGCCGCCGTCGTGCACCTCGACGTCGGTCGCGAGCGCCGTGCCGAAGCGCACGTGTTGCAGCCCCGTCAGACCCGTTCCCACGACGTTCACCCACGTGCCGCCTGCTTGCGCACCCACTGCCGGTAGCACGGCAAGAATCGCGTGTGCGTCGCTGGCGTACTGCACCGCACCGAAGGCTGTCGTTTGCGTGCCGTCCGCAAGAAGCAGCGTCACGTCCGCTGGCCCAGGTGCACCGGGAGGAGCCACGCCGGTCAGGCTACCTGTGCCATCCGTCGCGGTCCCCATTTTGAGCTGACTCGCCATCAGCGCGCCGATGCGCACGCCTGCGGGCTGCGCTTGGTCGGTTGTCCGCGGCGACCAAGTCAGGGTAAACGGCGTGCCGCCCGCTGGGTCCAACGCTTGCGGGGCGACCGTGTCGATGTGCAACGCAGCGGGCAGGTACTGGAATCCGGATGCCTTCTCGACGGTGTGTCCGCCCACCTGGACGTCGACGTTCACGGTTTGGGGCAAGTTGGTCTCGACGGTCAGGGGCGGCTGCACCTGCAACGTCGCGCCGGCGCCATCGGGATCCACAGCGACGCCGACCACCGTCGCCGGCATCATCCCAAAAGCGACTTGCACCTGTTTCCACTCTGCCGCCGTCGCGTGCCCAGACACGCCCAGCGCAACCGGTCGGAGTTGATTCACCGCCTGCGCGCCCGGCGTCACTGTCCACAGCGCCCAAGCGGGCAGGGTGTCGTCGGGCGGCGTACCCACGGGCGGCATCGACACCAGCGCGACCGCCTGCGGCAGTTTGGCCCACCCCTGCGCCTGTTGCACGGTGACATCGTACACGCCTGCCGCGGATTCGGGTCCGAGCGTCACGACCAGCGTTTGTCCGTCCGTCGACACAATGTCCGCTGCCACCGCGCCGTTTGGCCCTGTCAGCATCACTTTGAGCAGGTTGCCCGACAGCCCGTGACCGTGCAGCACGAGTTGCGACCCGCCCGCGGGCTTGAACGGCAACACGCCTGGCGTCACCGCGTTCAAAACGGGAGGTTCCGTGTACGTGAACGCGTTCGCGAGTTGCCCCGTACCATCGCCGTTTGCCGCAGCCACCGCCACCAGACCGGACACGCCCGGCGGCGTCAGAATCGTCGCGGTGTGCTCATCAATGACGCTTGGCAGCAGCGCGAGTCGGTGACCGACGACGAACTGCGTATCCGCGGTAAAGCCGCTACCAGAAATCGTCACCGCCGTTCCACCACTGGCGGGTCCCGATTTGGGCACGACGCCTGTTACTTCCACTTGGCCAACGTAGCGGTAGCCCTTCACGATCTTGCCGTCAGGTATTGGTTTCCCCAGAGGATCCTGCTCCGCGCGCAAGATGACGTCGACCACGCCTGCCGGATGCGGAGGCGCCACGACTTGAATCGTGTTGTCGTCCAGAATGTCGATCTGCAACGCCGGCGTCTCGCCAAAAAGAACGGTGTCGAGGTGTCCCAGAAACTGCCCGTAAATCGTGACGAGCTGCATTCCGCTGGTCGGTCCGGCGTTCGGAACGATCTCGGTGGCAAGCGGCATTTCTCCCGGACCCAGGGCGGGCGTCGGCGCCGTGGCCAGATCCAGGGCAGCATCTTTGCTGACGTCGACGGTGGCGATCGCACCGTCGATGTCGTCGGGCGCACTCGCCGTCGATCCGGACGCAAAATCGCCGCACGACGTGGCCGCCAGCAGCGCGCACACCACTGCCGCCGCGTGGAGCAGCTGCTTGGGCAGACGGGCGTGGGGCGGCAGATGGCGCAAGATTCCCTCCATTCGCAGGGTAGCATGTTCAACGGGTCGCACGCACGCGGGAACGGCAAAGGAGCCGTGAAATTCTGAGGGTTCTGCCGCGCCCGCGCATACAGCGTGACAAAGCCGTCTGATGCCGTTACGTTGCCATGCTGCGCGGTCACGCGATGCAGGTTTACGCCATGACGAATACTCCAGAAGCGCAGCGTCCTCCTTTGCCTCGCCTGACGGAATTGTCGGCGACAGCAGGCTGTGCTGCGAAGATCGGCCAGGCCGACTTGCACCGTGCGCTCTCGCATTTGCCGCAGCACGCGGACCCGCGCCTTGTCGTGGGCCACGCGACGAGCGATGACGCGGCGGTCTACCAGCTGTCCGACGATATTGCGTTGGTCGAAACGGTCGACATCTTTACGCCGATTGTCGATAACCCCTACGATTACGGACGGATCGCCGCGGCAAACGCGCTGAGCGACGTCTATGCGATGGGTGCGCGGCCGATTTCGGCCCTGTCTTTCATCGCTTGGCCGATGGCCGAACGCGGTCCCGAAGAGTTGGGAGAGATTCTGCGTGGCGCGGCGGATGTCTGCAAACTCGCTGAAATTGTCATTGCAGGCGGACATTCGATCGTCGACAAGGAGCCGAAATTCGGTCTCTTTGTCACAGGTTTGTCGCACCCAAAGGCGATTGTGACCAACGCTGGCGGACGTCCGGGTGACGTGCTTGTGCTGACCAAACCGATTGGGACGGGCGTGTTGACGACTGCGGTAAAGCGCGGCGCGATGGCGCCTGAGGACCTGCGTCAAGCGATTGAGTCGATGGCGTCGCTGAATCGGGCGGCGTGCGCGGCGATGTTGGCTGTTGGCGTGCAAGCGTGCACCGATGTGACCGGATTTGGCCTGCTTGGCCACCTTGGCAACGTACTCAGGGCGTCCAGCATCGCGCGCGGGCAGGCCATCGGCGCGCGTTTGCACATCGATGAGATTCCGTGGTTGGACCACGCCGTGGACATGGCGGCGGACAACATTTGCCCTGGCGGTTCGCGGCGCAATCTGGAATATGCCGCGCCGAACGTCAGCTTTTCCGCGTCCATTCCGACCCACATGCAGCTGTTGATGGCCGACGCGCAGACGTCAGGCGGGCTGCTCATCGCGGTTGCGCCCAAGAAGCTCGATGCCCTGCTGATGGAACTGTCGCAGCGGGATGTGGCCGTGCGCGCCGTCATTGGCGAACTGCTCGCGGTGGACGACCCCGGCGCCATCGCAGTTGTGTGAAGCCACCGCGCAGCCTACCTTGACTGCGCGTGACGCACCGCGTCACACTCTTGCGCCGCAGGCGTGCTCGCTTGCGTCACGTTCTCCTTCTCACCCGCGAGGACCGTATGCCGCCACGTTTGAAATCCGTCACCACCGCCGTTCAGCAGACTTTGCCCGAGGCCAAGCCCGCCGTCGTTGCTGCGCCCAAAGCGCCCAAGGCCGCCAAAGCGCCTGCTGCGCCTAAGCCGACCGCCGCGCCCAAAGCGCCCAAAGCCGTCGCTGTTGCGCCCGTCGCCGCCGCCCCGGTGGAAACGCCCGCAGCGCCCGCGAAGAAAACGGTGGCCACTGAACGCACCGTGCGTCCGCTGGGCAACGGCGTGGACCGCATCGCGATTGTCGGTGGTCTGCGTACGCCGTTCTCGCGCTCGTGGTCGGACTTGAACGACGTGGACCCGGTCGAGTTGTCGACGCAAGTCGCCCGCGAACTGCTGTTCCGCTTGGAAATCAAGCCGCAGGACGTCGACCAGGTGATCTGGGGCACGGTCATTTCGGTCGTCCGCAGCCCGAATGTCGCGCGTGAAGTCGCCATGAATCTGGGCATGTACAACTGCTCCGGTTTTTCAGTCTCCCGCGCCTGCGCGTCGGGTTTCCAGGCCATCGCGTCGGGTGCACAGCAGATTTGGTCGGGTGAATGCGACGTCGTGCTCGCGGGCGGCGTGGACGTCACGAGCCACGCGCCGGTGACGTACAAGAAGAAAGTCGTCGACCAGCTGCAGAAGCTGCAGAAAGCCAAAGGCATGGATCTGCTGAAGGAAGTGTCGCAGTTGAACCCAGTGGATTTCTTCCCAACGCCGCCGAGCATCAGCGAGCGCTACACCGGCAAGACAATGGGCGAGCACGCCGAGGAAATGGCGCAGAACTTCGCAATTTCGCGGCGTTCACAGGAAGAATTGGCGATCGCGAGCCACAAGAAGGCGGCCGCGGCGGTGCAGTCTGGCAAGTTGGCCGGTGAAATCATCACGGTGCAGACGCCGACGGGTCCGGTGAGCACGGACAATCTCATCCGCACGGACATGGACGCCGGCAAGCTCGCGAAGTTGAAGCCGGTTTTTGACAAGCGCAACGGCACCATTACGGCGGCGACCTCGTCGGCGCTGACCGATGGCGCGGGCTGCGTGCTGCTGATGCGGGAAAGCCGCGCGAAGGAACTGGGCTACACGCCTCTGGGCTTCGTCCGCAGTTGGGCGTTTGCCGGTCAGGACCCGCGCGAGAACATGCTGTTGGGCAACGTGTACTCGACGCCGCTGGCGTTGGATCGCGCCGGCCTGTGGCTGGGCGACATCGACCTGTTGGAAATCCACGAGGCGTTCGCCGCCCAAGTGCTGTCGAACATCAAGATGTTCAACGACAAGGCGTTCTTCCGCGACAAGCTGAACCGCGAGAAAGTGCTGGGTGAAGTCGACTTCGCCAAGCTCAACACGCGCGGCGGCTCGCTGGCGTTTGGTCACCCGTTCGCGGCGACCGGTATCCGCATTGCCACAACGATGCTGAACGCGCTCAAGCAGGACGACAAACAGTTCGGCCTCGGCACGATTTGCGCCGCGGGTGGTATGGGCACCGCGATGGTTTTTGAACGCAATTGAGAGCCGGTGAAAACGCGTTTTCACTGGCTCTCCCAGGCCGCGGATGCGGACTGGCAGCGGCCGAAACCGCCTGAATTCACTTCAGGCGGTTCTTGGCCGCTGGACCAAGCAAGGAGCGCAGATGTTGGAAATTCGAAGAATTGACAACTTCTGCTCGGCTCGCTTGATCGGGCAAGGATGCCCGGTCGGCTGACTTTCCCTCTTCAATCAGGTGATCAGATGGCACAAGCAGCGCAGAATCCAGCAGTCCGCCTTGAAGGACCCGACGGCGACGGCATCGCCACAGTGTGGATCGACTGTCCTGACAGCAAGGTGAACACGCTTTCCGTGACCTTGTTGCCGGAATTCGAGGCACTTTTTACCAAGATCGGCGCGGACTCGCGCATCAAGGCCGTGGTCATCGCGTCGGGCAAGGAAGCAGGCTTCATCGCCGGTGCGAACATCGACGACTTGGGCCTCGTGCGCACGGTGGCGGAGGGCTCGAAGATCTCCAAGAGCGCGCAGGACGCGTTCCGCAAACTGGAGAAACTCGGTATTCCGACGGTCGCGGCGATTCACGGCGATTGTCTGGGCGGCGGACTCGAGCTCGCGTTGGCCTGCACGGCGCGCGTGGCGTCCGATACCCGCAAGACCAAGCTGGCGCTGCCGGAAGTGATGCTGGGGCTCCTGCCCGGCGGCGGCGGCACGGTTCGGCTGCCCAAGCTCATCGGTTTGGCTAACGCGCTGGACATGATGCTGACCGGCAAGAACATCCGCGCGAGCAAGGCGCTGAAATTGGGTCTCGTCGACGCGGCGGTCCCCGAAGGCAAGCTGCTGGACTCGGCGCGCAAACTGGCGGTCGATCTGGCGCACGGCAAGCCCGCGCATGCCAAGAAGAAGCCGAGCGTTCAAGAAGAAGTGCAGGAATTCCTGTTGGAAGGCAATCAGTTCGGCCGTCGCGTCGTGCTGCATGAAGCGCGCAAGAAAGTGCTGAAGCAGACCAAGGGCCTCTACCCGGCGCCGCTGAAGATCCTCGACGTCATCGCCAAGGGCACCTACGACGCGGAGGCGCAGGGCTTTGGCGAGCTGTTGCTGACGGCGGAATCGCACGGCTTGCAGCACCTGTTCCACGCGATTACCGCGCTGAAGAAGGACAACGGTCCGGGCACGGAAGGCATCAAGGGGCCGAAGATTTCACGCGTGGGCATCCTCGGCGCGGGTTTGATGGGCGCGGGCGTGGGTACCGTGCTGGCTGATCAGGGCTACACGGTTCGCTTGAAAGACCGCGATTTTGAAGCGGTTGGTCGTGGCCTGGACTACCCGCGCAAGGTCTTTGGCAAAGCCAAGAAGCGCAAAGTCTACCCACAGGCTGGCTACGACGAGCGCATGGCGCGCATCTCCGGCGGCACCGACTACAGCGGCTTTGGCCGTTGCGAGATGGTCATCGAAGCGGTGTTTGAAGACCTGGGGCTGAAGCAGCGCATGGTGGACGACATCGAGAACGTGACGCAGGTCGGCGGCATCTTCGCCAGCAACACGTCGTCGTTGCCGATCAAGGACATCGCGGCCAAGTCGAAGCACCCGGAGCGCGTCATCGGCATGCACTTCTTCTCGCCGGTTGAGAAAATGCCGCTGGTGGAAATCATCGTGACCCCGCAGACGGCGCCCGAAGTGACCGCGGCGACGGTCGCGGTGGCGCGTAAGATGGGCAAGCACGTCATCGTGGTGAACGATTGCGCGGGCTTCTACACGACGCGCGCGCTGGTGCCGTACATGACCGAAGCGATCTTCTTGGCCGTGGAAGGCTACGCGCTGGAGACGATCGACGAAGCGGCGACGACGCACGGCTTCCCGGTTGGCCCGATTACGCTGATGGATGAAGTGGGCATCGACGTCGGCTTGAAAGTCATGAAAGTGATGAAAGAGCACTACTACGACCGCATGCAGTTCCCGCCGGACATCAGCCAAGCGCTGATCGACGAAGGCCGCCTGGGTCGCAAGAACAACAAGGGCTTCTTCAAGTACGCGGGCGGCAAGTCGGTTCTTGAAAAGGGCGAGAAAGTCGTCGACGCGACCGTGTACAAGCACCTGCCGAATGGCGAGAACACCAAGTCGGGCAACCTGCCGGAACTGGCTGAGCGCATGATTCTGGGGCTCTGCAATGAAGCTGCGCTCTGCCTGCAAGACGGCACGCTGCGCGACGCATACGCGGGTGACCTCGGCGCGGTGATGGGCATCGGTTTCCCGCCGTTTGAGGGTGGACCGTTCCGCTACATGGACCGCGTGGGCCTGAAGACCGTCGTGGAAAAGCTGAAGGCGCTGGAAGCCAAGCACGGCAAGCGGTTCAAGCCGTGCCAGTTGTTGTTGGACAAGGCGGCGAAGGGCGAGCGGTTTTTTTGAGCTAGGCGCGGGCGTTTGGTGAGGGTCGTTTGGGCGCATCCGGCCTGAAAGGCCGGACCGGGTCGCCAATCGCCAACGTCGGACGTTGGCGACGGAGTCCCGATGCGGGCCTCCGCGCGGAGCGTTGGGCCCCTTGCGCAACTGGCGACAAATTCCACGACACCGCTCGTGAACCAAGGCGCGCGCAGCGCGGACGGGTTTGGATTTCCCGCTGACCGGTGTGCACCACGCGAAAGGGGGCGTCACCCGGATGGGCGGAGACACCGCAGGTGGCTCCGTCCGGAGCGCCGGCGCCAGCCGGTCCGCGAAGGATAGCACCCGGTCCGGCCGCTTCGGCCGGATTCGCCCACAAAATGCCCGACATTCCCCAGCGTCTCCCGCAAGACTTCTCCCCCATCTTCTGGCAAAGTACGCCCTCGCGTCGGCCACATTTCCGGCGCATCGGGAGGCGGACGTGGTTGCTCTTGCACAGACTTCTGGTGACGGTTTTGTCGACAAGCTCGTGATTCACTCGCCGTCCAGCGGGGAACTGCTCGGTGAAGCGCCGGTGCAGAGCGCGGACGACGTCAAAGCCGCGGTCGCGCGTGCCCGCAAGGCGCAGGTCGCTTGGGGCGCGCTGTCGGTCAAAGAGCGCTGCAGTGCATTGCGCGCGTTTCGCCACAAAGTCGCACAGAACGCGGAGGAACTTGCGCGCGCGGTTTCCAGTGAAAACGGCAAGCCGGTTCAGGAGGCGCTCACGCACGATATCCTGCCGTTCTGCGACCTGATGGCCTATTTTGAGACCCGCGCGCCCAGGATTCTCGCGCCGCAGTCGATTTCCCTGCACCTCATGATGCAACGCCGGAGTTACCTGCACTGCGTCCCGCGCGGCGTGCTTGGCATTATCGGACCTTGGAACTTTCCATTCTCGATCCCGGTGGGCGACGCCATCATGGCGCTGTTCGCCGGCAACGCGACCGTCATCAAACCGTCGGAGGTGACGCCGCTCATCGCGCTCAAGGCCAAGGCGCTCTGGGACGAGGCGTGCAAGAACGAGCCACGACTTCACCCGGATCTCATCCAGATTGTGACGGGGCGCGGCTTGACCGGCGCGGCGCTGTGTACGGCGGGCGTCGATCAGGTCATGTTCACCGGCAGCGTGCCGACGGGGCGCAAAGTCGCGGTCGCGTGTGCGGAGCAGCTCATTCCGTGCGTGTTGGAGTTGGGCGGCATCAACCCGGCGATTGTCACGGCGGACACCGACTTGGAACGGACCGCGCACGCGATTCTCTGGGGCGCTTTTGCCAACAGCGGACAGGTGTGCGCGTCCATTTCCCGCGTCTACGTGGAGCGGTCCATCGCTGAAGCGTTGACCAACCGCGTCGTGGACCTCGTCGCGACCCTGCAGCAAGGCGACCCGCTGGACCCCGACACGGAGCTGGGCGCGATGACGTTCATGCCGCAGATCGCGATCGGTCAGGCTGTCATGGCGGATACGCTCGCGCAGGGCGGTCGGCTGCGTTGCGGTGGCGAGCCCAATGGCCGCTATTTTCCGCCGACTATCTTCGACAACGTGCAGCACGGCTGGCAAATTACCCAGGATGAAAGCTTTTCGCCGCTGCTCGCGTTTATCGCTGTGGACGACGTGGAAACCGCGATTCGTTTCGCCAACGACAGCGACAAAGGCCTGATGGCCTACGTTTTTGCCGGCGATGAAGAGCAGGGCGCGCGCATTGCCGAACGCCTGGAAGCCGGTACGACGATGGTGAACAACGCGGTTGACTCGCACGGCGCTGCGGGCACGCCGTGGCAAGGCATGAAGCAGTCCGGTTTGGGCCAGGTGCACAGCGCCCAGGGGCTGCGCGATTTGTGCCAGGTGCGCCACGTGCAGACGCGTTCGTGGCTCCCCTGGATGAGCAAGGAGCTGTGGTGGTACCCGTATTCGCCCCGGATTTACGGCGCATTCGTGACCGCCGTGAAGACGCTCTGGGGCGGCGGCGTCGTGGACCGTGCTGCGCGTCTGATTGGGAAGTAGCGCTTCCGACCTGATCTGCCATTTCGCGCGTGCGCGATCGTCGCGCTAATACACAATTGCTCACGTTTGTCGGCGGAGTTCCCTTCACCGCGCGTCGTCAAGTCGGCCGCGTGCTACCGTTCTGTCACAATTGCATCGTAGAAAATCGGACGTCATCGTCGTTTGTTTCGCCCCGTGTCTGCCGAAATTGCGCGCGCCGGCGCTGCGTCTCGATCGGTCGGCGGGTTCGTTGTCGTGTTTACAAATAGACACGCGATGTCGTCTGGGGAACGGCGTCTTCGCGCATCAACTGCACGCATTTGTTTGATTTCTTTCGGTCCCTCGGCCGTTTGCCCGGTACACTCGACGCGGGTTCGGTCTACTTGGGTTTGGGTTTTCGACAGGACTCGGCTGCGATGGCGTGTACGTGGACGCGCCGTCTCGTTGCCGAGCGGTCGAGGGCCGTGGAAATACCCGACGGACCCGGGAGGCATTGTGGCTACTTCATCTGATTTGCGGCATCGAATTGCCGAGTTGGAAGAAGAGAATCGCCTGCTGCGTCGCCAAGTCGAGGCGCGCGGCGCAGACGTGGAAGCGCGCGCTGCCGAGTGTCGCGCCCGCAATGAACTGCTCCAGGGGCTTCTGGACGCGATTCCGGGCCCGATAGGGTACTGGGACACGAATCTGCACAGCCGCTTTGCGAACCGCGCCTACACGACCTGGTTTAATATTCCCCCTGAGGACCTCCAAGGCGCGCACATCAGTCAGGTCATTGGCGAGACGAGCTTTCGCAATAATCTTAAGTATATGGAGCGCGTGTTGAGTGGCGAGAGGATGGAGTTCGAGAGCGCGCAACGCAACCCGGACGGGGAGGTCATTCGTTACTCGCTCATCCAGTACATGCCGGACATCGTCGATGGCGCGGTGCGCGGCTTCGCAGTTCACGTCTCAGACGTCACGCAGATCAAGCGCGCAGAAGAGGCGCTGCGCGAGAGCGAGAACCGCTTCCGCTTGGTCTCGGAAGTGACGCAGGAAGCGTTGTGGGATTGGGACGTCCCGTCCGGGCGCGTTTCGCACAATGCACTCTGGTACCAGCAGCTTGGCTTGGATCCGGAATCCACGGCGAACACAGTCGACGGCTTCATCGCGCTCATTCACCCCGATGATTTGCCCGTGGTGTCCGAGCGCCTCGGTGCCCTGATGCGCGGGGAAACGCCGCATTACCTCTCCGAACACCGCATGCGTCGCGGTGACGGGTACATCTGGGTGCGAGACCGTGGCGGCGTCGTCAAACGCGATGCGGCAGGCGCGCCGATCCGCGTGGTCGGGCGTTTTGATGACATCACAGCGACCAAGCGCACGGAAGAAGCGATGCTGGAGAGTCAGCGGGACTTGGAAGAAGCGCAGCGGATCGCGCGTATCGGCTTCTATGTCACCGACCTCAGCACGGGAATCTGGAAAAGTACTGCGGCCGTGGACGAAATCTTTGGCATTGACGAGACCTTTGCGAAGTCCATTCCCAATTGGGGCTCGCTGATGGTGCCGGGTGAAGAGCAGGCGGCGGTCGACTACTACACCAAGGTTGTGACGGGCGATGGCGTGTTCAACCGCGAATACCGCGTCGTTCGCCCTTCCGATGGGCAAGTGCGGTGGGTGTCCGCGCTTGGTCAGTTCATCTACGACGCGGATCACAACCCGCTATTTCTGAAGGGGACCATTCAGGACATCCACGAGCGCAAAGTGGCTGAACAGGAACTGCTGCAGCACCGCGACCACCTCGCTGAGCTGGTCCAGCAGCAAACCGCCGAATTGCAGACCAGCTTGGAGTTGACTGGGCAGGCGCTCCAGGACCTCGCGACGCAGAATCAGGCGCTGCGGCAGAGCGAGAATCGGTTCCGGACGACGGCGGACAATGCGTCCGTGCTGATTTGGCTGACGGGGCCCGACCAGCAATGCACCTACGTGAACAAGCCGTGGCTCGAATTCACGGGCAAGACGCTGGAACAAGAAGTGAGTGACGACTGGCTGGAGTCGGTTCATCCGGAAGACCGTACGCGCGCAGTGGACACCTACGTGGCGGCATTTGACGCGCGCGAGCCGTTCACGATGGAGTACCGGATGCGGCGCGCGGATGGCGAGTACCGCTGGCTGACGGACCGCGGGACGCCGCGCTACGCCGATGATGGCGAATTTCTCGGCTTCATCGGTTCGTGCATGGACATCACCGATCGCATGCGCGTGGAGGAGGCCGCGCTGGCCGCCAACCGCGCCAAGTCGGATTTCCTCGCGAACATGAGCCACGAGATTCGCACGCCGATGAACGCGATCATTGGCCTCTCGCACCTGGTGTTGAAGACCCAGCTCCATCACAAACAGCGCGACGACGTGAAGAAGATTCACTCCAGCGCGACTTCATTGCTGCGCATCATCAATGAAATCTTGGATTACTCGAAGATCGATGCTGGCAAGATGGACGTGGAGGTCACGCCGTTCGGCTTGGATGACGTCATCGTGAACCTGACGGCAATGGTGGGAGATGCCGCGCGTCTGAAGCAGCTGGAGTTCCTGATTCACATCGCGCCGGACGCGCCGCGCTCGCTGATGGGGGATCCCGGACGTCTGGGCCAAGTGCTTGTCAACCTGCTTGGCAACGCGATCAAGTTCACGGAATCCGGTCAAGTCAGCCTGGACGTGCAGGTGGTGGGCCGCGAGGCAGGGCGTTCGCGCTTGGCGTTCACGGTTGAGGACGAAGGCATCGGCATGACGGAGGAGCAGATTGGTCGGCTCTTCACGTCCTTTACGCAAGCCGACACGTCCGTGACGCGCAAGTACGGCGGCACGGGCTTGGGACTCGTGATCTCGCGCAGCTTGGTCGAATTGATGGGCGGCGAATTGCACGTCCAGTCGGCGCTCGGAAAAGGCACGCGGTTCCAATTCGACCTGTGGTTCAACGAGACAGACGAACCCTACGGCAAGTCCCGCGCGCCTTCACCGGCTCGTGGGGATCGCGCACTCGTGGTTGACGACAACGCGCAGGCGCGGGAGATCCTCACCGAGCTCCTCGACGGCCTTGGCATGCGGGTTCACGCCGTTGCCAGCGGTGCGGCAGCGGTTGCCGCGATTGCAGCCGCGGACGCGACGAACCCGTTCCGCTTGGTCTTCATGGACTGGCGGATGCCGGGCGAAGACGGCGTTGAAGTCACACGGCAAATTTGCCAGCAGATGGCGCTGGCGCACACCCCGGCGGTCATCATGGTCACGGCGGGTAGCACGGGCGACGTCGCTGGCGCGGCGCTGGAGGCCGGTGCCTTCGCGACGCTGGAGAAACCGGTGAACCAGTCGTCGCTCTGGAATGTGGTTGCTGAAGCGTACGCAGGTACGTCGGGCGAGCGGCGGGGCGCATCCGCGCAAACATCCGAGCTGGACTACGGACTTCAAGGCGTCAACGCGCTCGTTGTCGAAGACAATGCGATCAATCAGCAGGTCATCACGGAACTGCTGTCGCTGGTCGGCGTGAACGTCACCTTGGCCCACAACGGTCAACAGGCTCTGGACCTGCTCCGCAACGCGCCGACCCCGCTGCCGTGGTCGCTCGTCCTGATGGACATTCAGATGCCCGTCATGGACGGCCACGAAGCGACGGTCCAAATCCGCGCCGACAGCCGGTTTGACGCGCTTCCCGTCGTGGCGATGACGGCGCACGCGATGCAAGAAGAGCGTGACCGCTGCCGCGCTGAAGGCATGAATGACCACGTGACCAAGCCAATCGACCCGCCCACCCTGTATCAATGCGTGCAGCGTTGGTCGGGGCGGGAACAGCCCCGTGCGATCTCGGAAGCGCGTGCGGCAGTGGTGGCGTCGACGCAGTCCCCGTTGCCAGGACTCGTGGATCTCGCCATCTCCGGCGTCGACGTTGTGGTCGGTTTGAGCAACGTCGTGGGTAACGCGAAGCTGTATGTGACGCTGCTCAGGCAATTCGCCGCGAATTACGCGTCGGTCGGTGCGGAGATCACACGTGACGCGGAGCAGCAAGACTGGGGGGCGCTCGAACGTGTCGCGCACGCGTTGAAAGGCGTCGCGGGCAACATCGGCGCCCAGCGGCTGGCGACGCTCAGCGCCGTTGTGGAAAACGGGTGCCGACGGGCGGAACCGGTGCCGGCGCGGTTGAACGCTGCGCGCGCGTTGGGCGACGAACTCTGGGTGGTGCTCACGGGAATCAACACGGCGTTGACGCGCCTCCCGCAGCCTTCGGCGGCGCCGTCCCGGACGTCTGGCGCGGCGACCTTGCCGTTGGCGCTGCTGGAACGTCTGGACGCGTTGTTCATCGAGTGCGACGCGGAGGCGGGGCGGCTCTTTGACTCCGAGAGCGTGGTGCTGCGTCAGCAACTGGGGGCCGTGTTCGACGAGATCGCCATGAACGTTCGTAACTTCGACTTCGACGCCGCACACGTCGCGTTGGCCACTTGGATGAGCAAGCAGCAGGTGAAGCCCGCAGCTCGACCAGCCTCTCCTCCTTGACGGCTGCCTGATTTTGCTGTGATTCCATGTGACTGCGTCGTCGGCGTGGCCTTTCCCTTGCCTCCACTCCCGCCCTCCGCTAAGTTGCCGATCCGCCCGCGTCCCGGTCGGTCAGGACCCGCATGGACTCGTTTGGCAATCGCATCCGACTCGCCCGCAGCTACCTCGGCAAGCGCGTGTTGGTCGACGGCATGCCGGTCGATTTCTCCATCGAACTGACCAGCCGCTGCAACCTCAAGTGCGTCATGTGCCCGCGCGATGACAACGCCACGCGCGGCTTGGGCAACATGAAGCTGGAGACGTTTCAGCGCATCATCGACGACGCGGCGCAGTACCTGGAATTCGCGCATCTGCACTTGGCGGGCGAGCCGTTGATGCACCCGGATTTCCCTGCGTTCATCGATTACGCTGCGCAAAAAGGCGTGCGCACGGAGATTTCCACGAACGGCACGGTGCTGGACGCGACGCGCGGGCAGGCGCTCATCGACTCCAAGCTGACCAACCTCATCATTTCCATCGACGGCACCGACGCCGAGACCTATCAGCGCATTCGCGGCGCGGACAGTTTTGCCAAGGTTGTGCGCAATGCGGAACAGTTCCTGACGCAGAAGAAGGCGGCGGGGCGTGGGCCGAACACAATCGTGCAGATGATCTGCATGAACGAAAATGCCTCGCAGAATCAGGAATTTGCCAAACGGTGGAAGGCCTTGGGCGCCGACGCTGTGCGCCTGAAGCGCTACTTCAACTTTGCCGGCAACGTGGCTGACCGCGGGTATGACCAGCCCGTGCAGAAAGCGGAGCGCCAGCCGTGTTACCTCCTGTGGCGGCAGATGGCGTTTTACTACGACGGCACTGCGGTTTCCTGTTGCCACGACTTCTTGCATCAGTCCGAGCTGGGCAACATTCACACGCAGTCGCTGGCGCAGATTTGGAATAGCCCGGTGATGGTCGCGATGCGGCAGAAGCATCTGGACGGCAAGCAGGCGGAAATCGCGCTGTGCGCGGGCTGCAATCAGCCGCAAGTGAACGTCCCCGAAGTGCTGGGCACCGCGCTGCTGAACGGCGCAACGGCGAAGCGCGCGCTGGTGACGCTGGAACGCGTGACGCGGCTCTTGAAGGTGCGTTCGCCGTATTGACCTCGGCCACTGCGCACGTAGACTGCCGACCGCCGTTGCGGCCGGGAGTTCGCGTTGCCTCTGCACTTTCACCTTCGGAATTCACTGCGCCAACTGACCTTTGCGCTGTTCACGCTGCTTCTGCTCCTGCCCGTGGCGTTTGCGGACGACGGCGGTCGCCCGGTCATTCTGCGCGGGCGGGAAAGCGCGGTCGAGCACCTGTTTGACCCGTACAAGGACGGTCAGGAGGTCGCGCCGGGCTGGCGGCTGGGCGACATTCACATCCAGAAGTCGGCGATCGAGGTCGACCTCCACGGCGAGGGCGCGGACGCCAAGCTGCAGTTGCTGCCGTTGCAGGATGCGAAGCCCGATAGCCTGCGGTCGCAGAGTTTTGCCACGTTGCTGGTCGGTCCAGCGGCCGCCAATGACGCTGCGAAGCGCCTGAGCGCCGCGATTGCACAGAACGACCGGGGCGGCTTTTGGAGCCAGCCATCCACGCCGCCCGCGCCGCCACCTTCGGTTTGGTCACAAGTACGCCGCCTGCTCACCGACGCGGTGCTCTTCACGGCGTTGGCCATTATCGGGCTCTTCCTGCATCTGCGGAGCGCCCTCAGGCCGCTGCCGCGCCAAGCGACGTGGCTGCTCATCGCCATTGTCGTCGGCGGGACGGTGCTCCGCGCGCTCATCTCCGTGCCCATCATCATGAACGGCTGGCCGTACATGCGCATCGTGCCAGCGGTGCGCATCATGGCCGACGGCATCATTTTCCCGTGGATTCTGCGCGTCACGGGGACGCATATCGCGGTTTTTGACGCGATGTTTCACTTTGATTTTCTCGTCGCATGTCTCACGCCCGCAGCGATTTTTGCCCACGCACGCTACGTACTTGGCGATTGGCGTTCGGCGATGGCTGCTGCGGCCCTGATGGCGGTGCTGCCGCTGCACATCCGCTTCTCCCACGCCGATACGGAGCTGATTCTGACGCTCGGTCTCTCGTCGTTGTCGTTCCTCGCGCTGTACGCGTGCATGCGGGCGGAGAGCGCGCGCGACCGCTGGCTGGCGCGGCCCGTGCTGCTGATTGCCGGCATTACCAGCTACTTTGTCCGTCCCGAAGCTGTTGCGCTGGCGGGCGTCGACATGGGCGCGATTCTTTTGACCGCAGGCGTCGGCATTCCGCTGCGTCGTCGTCTCGTGGCTGCGGGCATCGTATTCGCATCGGCAATCTACCTCTTTGCCTCACAAGGCAACGCGTTCTTCGACCGTGTTCAAGACGCCGGCGAGCACAACATCTTCCTCATCGGCATCCAGTCCATCGTCGATCCGCAGCTCAACCCCATTATCGATCCGTGGATCACGCCGCCGCTGCTGCTGGCGCTGATGTTCATTGGCCTCTGGCGGTTGCTGGCAGAACGCCTGCGCGGCAAAGCGCTGTACCTGACCGGCTGGCTCGTCGGCATGTTCTTTGTCTATTACGTCCACGGTATTCCGGCGATGCAGGCGCGCTACCACCTGAGCCTCGCTACGCCGTTTGTGCTCCTGGCGGCGGCGTCGACGCCGTGGATCCTGTCGTGGCAGCGCGCGTGGCTGCGGTGGCTGGTGATTCTGGGCGTGCTGGCGTCGCCGATCCTGCATCTGAACTTTGAGCGCGATGTCGACTACACCGAGCTGCACGAGTTCCAGTTTGTGCGCGCCGCGGCCAAGCAGGTGCCGGACGGCTGTACGGTGGTCGAGTACGCGCCGACGCGTGATCCGCAGCACCAACAGACGCACCTGCACGGGCGCTGGGATGCGGTCGGGCGCGATATCAACGAGAACGGCATGACGCAGCGCTGGCCGATTGTGGACGCCGAAGACTGGCTGCAGAACCCGCCAGCAGAAATGCCCAAGTGCGTGTACTACTACGACGGCCTGACGTGTCGCAGCCACCGTCCAGTCGACCTGCCGCTCGCGCCGATGTGTACGGCGTTTCGCGCGATGAGCCGGGAGACCGTGGCTTCGGCAACGCTGCCGTTTCGCTTCTACGACCGACTTCATGCGGGACCGTTCAACCCGACGGCGATGATCAAGCGCAAGGCGGAGAGGCAGCGGATTCCGCAGGGCGAGCCGACGGTGGTCTCGCTGCGGCGGGTGCGGTAGGTCGCGGGGGAACTTCTGCAGACACGGTGCTGGATGGCGTCTCCGTGTGTGTCTACCCCGCACGTTCAGGAGCCAACGTGCGGGCGTCAAGGCGTCCGAGTCGGCGGCAGCGGGCTGGAGTGCCGCGCGTTGGACGCTGCCGGGGAAGGTTCTTTTCGCCCCGCCTGCATGCACCACCCGTATACATCGCGGTCACCGTGCAGCTAGAATCGTCGCCGCCTGCCTGCTATCTGGCGTAGGGTGACTGACCGCGATGACCGACACCCCCGCGCTACGCCACACGCTGCTCAACATCGGTTGGTCGGTCGCCGCCGTGCTGGTCCCGACGATTCTCACTTTGTGGATCACGCCGCAAGTCGTACGTGGTTTGGGCACGGAGCGGTACGGCATCGTGATCCTCGCGATGACGACCATCGGCTTCTTGGCGCTTCTGGAACTCGGTGTGTCGGCTGCGGCGGTGCGTGACATGGCCCGCGCACGGACCACCGCGGATCCAGAGGAGGGGCGGCGGATCTTCGCGACGGTCCTCAGTTTCTACACTTGCGTCGGTGGCGTCGCCGCTCTCTCGCTACACCTCGTCGGACCCTGGCTGATTGGCTCGGTGTTCAAGGTGCCGCCCGGCTTGGAAAGCGAAGCCCGCAGCGCGCTGTCCTTGGCGGCAATCGGCTTGTTCATCAATCTCGTGTCACCGCCGTTCAACGGCTACCTGCGGGCTGCCGAGCGCTTTGACATCACCAGCCGCGTCTCCATCGTCACCGGTGCCATAGGCTCCTTTGGCGCGTGGTACTTTGCAAGACATATGGACCTGTTGGGCGTGTTGCAGGCGCAGGTCGGGACATCCGCTCTGGGCTGGGCCGCAATGGTCTGGTCGGCCCGTCGCATCGATCCGGCTCGCATCGCCTTCGCCCGTCCGTCATGGCAAGTGCTGCAAAACATGGGTAGCTACGCCTCGTGGGCGTTCGCCAGTCAGATTTTCTATGCCATTTCACAGTACTCAGGACGCCTCATCATCGCGGCCGCCCTGGGCACCAGCAACCTCGCGTACTTCTCGATTCCGCTGACGCTCGTCCAACGCGTCCAACAAGTCACGGGCGCCGCCTCGCAATTCCTCTTCCCGCGGGTCGTTTCGCTTGGCAATGACGACTCTGCAGTCGCGACCTTGTACCGCCGCTCCTGGAAGATCACCGTGGCCGTTGGGCTTTCCATTTGCCTGCCTCTGGCGGCCGCCGGCGGGCCGCTGTTGCGCGCGTGGCTCGGCGTGACCTTCGAGGAGGCATCCAGTTCCTCGCTCGTCATTCTCGCTGTGTTCTTCGGGTTCGCCCTGATGCAGCACGCGGTCAACGGGACGCTGTTGGGCGTGGGCGACGCCCGTGCGCACGCGCTGCTTGAAGGCGGTCACTCCATCTTGCACCTCGGCTTGGCGGTGCCCCTCGGCAAGCTACTGGGGCTCCCCGGTGTCGCACTGGCTTTTGGCATCAGTTATTGCGTGGTTGCGGTCGGACACTGGGTCATTCAGCGCAAGCTCGGCCCGGAGGCGAACAGCGGCCTGGCGCGCGGTTTGTTGATGTTGCCGGCGGCCGCGCTGCCTGGGACACTGCTGGCTTGGCTGATCGCGCCGTGGCTCGTCCGCTTTGGCGTGCTCGGCCCCTTGACCGCCGTTGGTCTGGGCGCTCTGGCGACTTGGGCCTTCATCCTCGCGCGCCCCGATTGGTTCCTCGGTCAGGAGGGCGCGTTGCTGTCAGACTTGGTCGCCCGCACGCAGGCAAAATTGGGATGGCAGCGGCGGCCTGCGCCCTAGAACGCCGAGCTACTAACGGATGCTGAGGCTGGCAAAGAGGCGCAAGCAGGGCAAGGCGCCCGGTTGCAGCGCGCCTGGTGGCCTCGGAAGACCGGGCAAGGAAGTCCTGCGCCGCGCATCTGCGGCCGGCCGACCCGGAGTTGGTGGATGGGTACTCTAGGCTCGTTCGAGCGAATACAACTGAATGCGGCCGTGCTTTTCGCCTTTGGCGAGCACAAACGCCAGACCGCGCAGGGCATTTTGCGCAAACACCCGCGGTGCCGCGGATTCGAACTCAAAGATGGGCAACAGCCCGGTGACCTCGGATTCGATGATACGCCAGCCCGTATTGGCGACGATGTTGCGGATCTCAAAGGGTGAAAGCGGACTGATGTGGCCGTAACTCAGATCCGCTGTGCCAAACCCCGAAAATTCGCCGATTCGCAAGAACGTCAAACGGGACACGAAATTGGTCGTGTGCGGGGTCGACATCACGAACTTGCCGCCGGGCTTGAGGACGGCATGAATGTCGCGCAGAAACTTCCACGGATTTTCGAGGTGTTCGATGACTTCAATGCAGCAGACCGCGTCAAATTGACCGGAGACGGACTTGGCCCAGTCGCCATTGAGGTCGGCTTGAATGAACGGCAAGCCAGAAGTCCATTCCGCGGCGCTCGCGTCCAACCCTGTGACTTGATAGCCACAATCTGCCAAACGCAATGACATCGCACCAGCGCCTGCACCGAGGTCGAGAACGGTCGCACCGGCGGGCACGATCCGTTGCATGAGCGCAGCCGCCGCGCCGTGCACCGCAGGATCGGCGTGAATCTCAAGACCTTTGTAGTACTCGGCCTTGCGTGGTCCGGTGCCTATCAGCCAATTCCACATGTTCACCTGAAGCGCTTGCGTCAAATCGGGTCAGCGATGCGCTTCTCCGCCGCTCGCGAAGTATGCGGCACGGGCAGGTGACCGTCAACGCCAGACCTGAGCCGCGGGGCGACAGCAGGCGTCCGCGTGTCGACGACGGATCGCAGTAGGAAGGTCCAGACGCATCAGGGGAATTCCCGGTCGAGGCATGAGCCGCTCCGACCGTTTCTACTCCGCCACCCACATCTTCCCCTCACTCGCCCCGACCGGCCATTCCCACAGTTCCACCGTGCGCACGCCACCCGCGCCCGGTCGCACGCGCGCAAATGTCTGCGTGCCCAAGCGCTGTTTGCAGGTCGGATCGGCAAAAGCCGGCGACCAGAAACCGCCGTTGCAGTACGCCAGCGGCCCAACTTGCGCCACTTCGGGGATGTGCGTATGGCCAAAAACCGCGTTCTTGACGCCGGTAATCCGCGCAATCAACTCGGCGCGCTCCGGTGTCAAAAGCGGCTCGGTGAACGTCTGCGGCTTTACGCGGAACGAGTAGGCCAAGAAGAGCGGGAACAAGAGACTCAGCGGCACCAGAATCCACCAGATGCTGACATGCCGGAAGAAGTTGATGGCGAGGATGATTTCAAAAGCCGCGTACAACGTGAGCAAGAACAGCACGCCGCGGTCGAGCCACAGTTCCTGGATGATCATCAGCGGGTTGGTACACGCAGACGCGACGTCGACCGCCGCCAATTGCCGCACCATCGCCGGCGTGGCGTTCGCGCGCTCCGCGATGCCCGCGACTTTGTCCTCCACCGTCATCGGGTCGCGCATCGGCGGGCGCAGAAAGTCCAGAAACGTGATGACGAGCGTTGCCGCCGCGCCCCAAGCCCAGGTCCAGAGCAGAAGCGGCTGCGTGACCAGCATGTACCGCAGAAAGAACATCACGTATTGCGGGCCGGTCATGATGTAGTTGGCCGTCGCATGCGGGTTGAAGTAGCCCATGCCGTTGATCATGTAGCGGTTGGCGATGTCCCCAAACGGGATCCGCACGCGTGGCCGACCGCCGACCGAGATGAGCGGGTTGATCGCGTCCGGCGTCACACAGTACGGCTCGTACTGGTGCCCGTGGCTGATGTAGGTGTCGCCGCCCGAGACGTAAAACCAATCGCAGAAGCTGACGCGAACTTGTGCCGCTTCCTCCAGTCCCAGCGCGGCGCGAATGCGCGTCTGCACCGCTGGCCAGTACATCTCCAAGTCGTGGTTGCCGATGACGAAGACCAAGCGATTGCCCGCGCGCACGAAGGCGCCCAGGGTATCGAACCACGCTTGGTGGTCGGCGACGATGCACTCCATCTTGAACAGCGACATCCACTCTTCTGAACCGAGCCCGCGCAGGCGCTGTAGCCAGTGAATGGGCGAGGGCGGCGGGCTGGGCAGCTTGCACACGGCGTCAAAATCGAAAATATCGCCGTTCAACACGAGCTCCATCGGCTCAGTCGCGTCGGCTTGCACCCAGTTGAGCAGCCGCGTCATGTCGGCGTCGACAAAATGCTCGCGGCGCTTGAACGCTTTCCATAGCGGTCGCTTGGGATCGGGCACCTCGGCGTCGGCCAAGTGAATGTCGCTCAAGATGACCGTTTCCATCAGGTTCCAGGGCTACGGGAGCAACTGCGCGGCCTTCCACAGCGCGGAATCGCCCAGAATCTTCTCGCCGAGGCACGCAAAGATCTCGCGGTCCCAACGCTCACCGGCGCGCTCGCAGGAATAAACCTGCTTGAAGTCGCCCAGTTTCAGCTCGACCGACGCGTTGATTTGCACGCCTTCACTTGTCGACAAGGTCTTGAAGCTGTCCAAGCGCAGTCGCGCCAAGCGCACGTGAATGCCGGTCGTCGGCAGGCCACCCGCCGGTTCGCGCCAGCTATAGCTCAGGTCGCCGTTGACCACGTCGTAGGCAAAAACCTGCTGGGCGATGGCTGAAAACCGCTCGTCGTACAGACTGACCTTCGCGATCGCCTTGTCCATTTGCCGCGCCAGCTCCGTGACCCACTGCGCCCCTGCGACGCGCGTCGTGCCGATTCCGTGGTCCAATTCGACGAATTCAGGGTCCTGACCCGGATTGGCGTAGAACGCGATCGGAAAGCCGCGCGAGGCGTCTGCCGCTGCGCCTTTCAGCACAACCGCGTTGAATCGCAGGTCGTCGGTGTCACGCGGCTGCAGCGCTGCGCCGCAGCCGGTGGCGAGGAACGTGAGCGCCAGTGCGCCAACAAGGACCAGAAGTTTCATGGGAAAAGGCCTCGGTCGGGGAAGGACGGTCGCGGGCTACGGCGCGATTTTGCAGTACTTCGGGTAGGACGTGGGCAGCGCGCCATCGGTCTCGTAGGAGCTCTTGTCGCCGTACTTGTGGTTGAACATGAACTCGATGCCCGCTTCCACGCCGCCGGACGGAATCGTGTGCGCGTTCAGTTCGTGGTCGCAATCGACCGTGAAGATCTTGTCGGTGCGCAGGTCGCCGATCAACGTCTGCATCAGCTCGTGGAAGAAGACCATGCCCTGGAACTGGTCGCCCGACTGGCTGCCGTAGAAGCCGATGACCGGGATCGGCCACTTGGGTGTGACGTACGCGACTTGGCTCGGATCGATGCCGCCGGAGAAGATCGCCACGGAACCGAGGTACTCGGCGCGGTTGATGAGCAGCCAGGTCGTCCACAAGGCGCCAGCGGAGAAGCCGGTGCTGTAGACACGGCGCGCGTCGATGGTCACTTGCTGGCTGACGCACGAGATGACGTCTTCAAACAGCTTCACGTCGGCGCCGCCATCGTCGGTCAGGAACGCCCAGCCAAACATCTGCGAGCAACCCGAAGCGCTGCACACGTCCGGCGTGATGACGACCGCGTTGTTGTTCTTGGCGATGCTGGTCGCGCCGAACGCGGAGCTGAAGTTGGACGCGGAGTCGCCGAGTCCGTGCCACAAGAAGACCAGCCCGTTGTCCGGCGAGGTCAAGTCCTGCGGCAAGGCGACGCGCACGCTGCGCTTGAAGCCGCCCGACGTGATGGAGACGGTGCCGCCTTTGGTGAAGTCGGGGCAGGTGCCCTCATACGCCGGCGGCGTCGCGGGTTGCGGCGTCTGCGGGACGTCCGCCGTCGCCACATCTTGCGCCGTCGCCGCGTCATCGGCGGTCGCGTCTGCGCCGGTCGTGGTGTCCGCAGTGGCAGTCGAACCAGAAGCGGCGGTCGTTGAGCCACAGGCGGCCAGAACGAAGGCGCTCAGTGCGAGGCTGCTCAGCGTGGTCAGAAGGCGGGGAGAAAGGAAACGGCGCATGACAACTCCAGAGAATGTTGGGCCCACATCATCGCTGACGGCACGCGATTGCGCAACGATAACACGAGTAACGGTCAGCGCCCGCTACACTTCCAGGCTAGGCGGCACGCTGTGGTCCTGGTCGTCGTCCAACTCGTCCATCGGCCCGTGATCGCCGGCGTGAGCCAGCCAGATCCAGAGCAAGTAGCTGTACTCACAAACAATCAGCGACGGCGCCAGCCAGAACGGCAGGGAGCCCAGGGCCATCCGGTCCAAGAACGGGACGACAGGCTCGCCCGGATGCAGAGAAAGCTTGAGAAACCACGTGACGAGTAAAACGACGAATAGCGGGGCATAGTTACGCAGCAATCGCGCACGTATTGCCTGACGCTTGGCGATGCGAAATCGCGGGCGCAGCAGGTCGTCGGCGATCCACTCGCCCCAGCGCTCAATCGGGCTTTCCAGATCGCGGCGGACGATCGGACCGTAGAAGTTGCGCTCCAACAGGCGAACACGTTGCTGCCACACGAGAAAATAGCGAAACCGTCGCGCTTCGATGACCAGAAAGGTGTGGACAAGCGCCATGCCGACGAGGATGCCGCCGTGCGAATGGGTCGGATCGCCCAGACTGAACGTCACGAGCGCCATCACGGAGAGGATTGACCAGTTCGTGGTCGTGTCCAAACGCAGGCGCCACTGCGTCGCCCGGTAGACTTCGCCGCGGTACAAATGCACAAGCGCAGCGATGTACTCTGCGCGGGAAAGTGGTGTGTCTTCAAAGCGTTTTGGACGATCTGTCATGTCAGATCACGCCGAGGAGTTCGAGCGGTGCGTCGATGACGGCGCGCGCGCCGAATTGCGTCAGTTCTTCGCGGGTGCGAAAGCCCCATGTCACCCCAACAGCGAACATTCCTGCGGCATTGGCAGTCTGCATGTCAATCGCTGAATCACCAATGAACACGCAATCGCCCGCTTTTACGCCGAGATCCAGCGCGATTTGCAGTGCGGCGGTCGGATCCGGCTTGCGCGGCACCTCGGCGCGTTGGCCGTACACGGCGCGAAACGGCACGTCCGCGAAGAGCGCCGCCACCAGTCGCTGCGTCGAGACGTGCGGCTTGTTGCTCAGCACCGCCAGCGCGATCGGCTGCTTCCGGAGTTCCGTGAGGAGTTCGGGAATTCCCGCATAGGGCGCGGTGTGACCAAAAAGATTCTCCCCGTACAACCCGCGGTACGTCGCCAGCACTTCGGCCTGCAAAGTTGGATGGTTGCCGGACGCCTTGCGCGTCAGCACCTCCACCCCTTCACCCACAAACTGCCGATACGCCTGAATCGGGTGCTGCGGCAGCCCGTGAGCCGCCAGGGCGTTGTTCATCGACGTGCCGATGTCCGCCAGACTGTCGATCAACGTGCCGTCGAGGTCAAAAATGGCTGCCTGAAAACGCATCGACTTCTTCTCCCGCTAGCCGCGTCAAGCGCGCCCACGGCGTGACGGTAGGCATTTCCCGCAAGAAGGTAAAGAGGCCGAACTTTGCTCGGAATACCTATGTTTCTTTCGCTTGACCGCGCGCCGGGAGGCGAAGAGAATCCTCGACCTCGCGAGGGCGCGGCGTACTTGGCACGCCAGAACCTCGGAGTGGAGGTCCCACGTCGGCTCTGCCTAGCCAGCCTGCAGGCGCTCCCGCGCTTCCCTCGCCCCCGACGGGCCCGCAAGGCTCACGTCTCCACGCGCCGCGTCCGGGGTTTTCGGTTGCCGGCATCGGCGCGTCCGCGGGCGGACTGGAAGCGTTTGAGGCGCTTTTTCGAAATGTTCCCGAAGCGAGCGGCATCGCGTACGTCATCGTACCGCACCTCGACCCGGGGCATGCAAGCCTGATGACGCAGATCCTGCCGCGCGCGACCTCGATGCCGGTCGTCGAGGCGCAGGACCAGATGCTGGTCGAACCGGACACCGTCTACGTTATTCCGCCGAACCGCGACATGTCGATCTTTCACCACAAGCTGCAACTGAGCGTGACGGAAGTTCCGCGCAGTCGTCGCATGCCGATCGACGCGTTCTTGCGCTCGCTCGCCGAAGATTGTGGCGAATCGGCGATCGGCGTCGTCCTTTCCGGTACGGGTACCGACGGTACGCTCGGACTGCGCGCGATTTTGGGCGCTGGCGGCGTCACGGTGGTGCAGGATCCGCTCACGGCAAAGTTTGACGGCATGCCATCCAGCGCGATCGCCGCGGGTTACGCGATGCACGTGCTGCCACCGGAGCAAATCGGGGCGGCGCTTGTCCTCGGCAAGCGGACTTTGCCGAGCGTGGGTGACGACGGCGTGAAGCTGAACGCGAGCCTCGCGCGGCTCCTGATGCATCTGCGCACCGCGACGGGACACGACTTCTCGCAGTACAAGAAGACGACCATCTTGCGGCGCATCGAACGGCGGATGTCGCAGCACAACTTGACGGACCTCGACGTCTACGCCCGTTACTTGCGCGAAAACCCGCCGGAAGCCCAAGCGCTTTTTCGCGAGTTGCTCATCAACGTCACGAGCTTCTTTCGCGATCCCGACGCCTTTCAAGTGTTGGCGCAAGAGGTCCTGCCGGCGATTCTGCAGAACAAGCCAGAAGACTACGTGCTGCGCGTGTGGGTGGCAGGCTGCGCGACCGGCGAGGAGGCGTACTCGCTGGCGATGCTGTTCCGCGAGGCGATGGAGGGCGCGCCACACGCGTTCAAAGTCCAGATGTACGCGACGGACCTCGACGACGACGCCATCGCGGTCGCGCGCGCTGGGTTGTATCCGCCCAATATCGTCACCGACGTCACGCCCGAACGGCTCCGCCGCTTTTTCCTGAAGGAAGACGCAGGCTATCGCGTGAAGAAAGAAGTCCGCGAGATGGTCGTCTTCGCGGTTCAAAACATCATCAAGGATCCGCCGTTTACCAAGCTGGACCTGCTGACGTGTCGCAACGTCCTGATTTATTTGGAGCCGGCACTGCAGGCGCGGCTGATTCCGGCGTTCCATTACGCGCTCAAGTCCGGGGGCGTGCTGTTCCTGTCGCCGTCTGAGAGCGTTGGCAATCACGTCGAGCTGTTCACGGCGATGAACCGCAAGTGGAAATTCTACACCGCCGAGCGTGCTGGGGAGGCTTTGCGCACACTGATGACCGGCGGGCTGGCGTGGACAGCCGAGCCCAACGCGCGCGTGCCGGAAAGCGCGTCGAAAAAGCCCAAGGAACTGAGCGTCGCGGAAGTGACGCGGCGTGTGCTTCTGCAGTCCTACGCACCCGCTTCCGTGGTGACCGACCCCAAGGGCACGATCCTGTTTGTCCACGGTGAAACCGGCAAGTACCTGCGGCCGCCGCCTGGACAGGCGACGCTGAACGTCGTTGAAATGGCGCGCGACGGCTTGCAGTTGGAGTTGCGCATCGCCCTGCAGCAGGTCGTTGAGCGGGGGATCGCAGCGAGCGCGCGTGAGACCGTCGTGAAGCTGGCGGACGGCGAATCGAGCGTGTTGCTCAATGTGCGGCCGCTGGTGGACCCGGACGCGATTCAAGGGATGCTGCTTGTCAGCTTCACCGATATCGCTCCAACCCGTCCCAAGCGACGCGCCCGCACGACGCGGCAGGAAGCACCCGACGAGGACCGTCGCATCGCCGATCTCGAACGCGACTTGGCCTACACGCGCGAGAACCTGCAGGCGACGATCGAGGAGCAGCAGGCGTCCAACGAGGAGTTGAAGTCGACCAACGAAGAGCTGCAGTCGACGAACGAGGAACTGCAATCGACCAACGAAGAGCTGGAGACGTCCAAAGAGGAGCTGCAGTCGGTCAATGAAGAGCTGATCACGGTGAACGCGGAGTTGCAGGCGAAGATCGAGCAGCTGGGCGGCGTGCAAAATGACATGAAGAACCTGTTCGACAACATCAACGTTGGCACAGTGTTCCTGGACCGCAACCTGACGATCCGCCGCTTCACCCGCGAGGCGATGCGCGTGTACCGGCTGGTTGGGACCGACGTGGGACGACCGCTCGCGGACATCAAGTCGGATCTGGCGGGCGATGACCTGACCGGCGCGGCGCGGCAAGTGCTGGAGACGCTGGTACCCTACGAGCGCGAAGTGCAGGCAGGGGGCGCCAGCTACTTGGCGCGCGTGCAGCCGTACCGGACACTGGACGACGTAATCGAAGGCGTTGTCCTGACGTTTACCGACATTTCCAAGCGGATGGCCGCGGAAGCAGCGGAACGCAAAGCGCGGCATCTGGCGGGTTGCATCGTCGACACGGTCACGCAGCCGCTGCTTGTGCTGGACGGCGCGATGCGGGTGGTTTCTGCCAGTCAGGCGTACTACCGGCGGTTCGCGGCGCTGCCCAAGGAGACAGTGGGGCGCAATTTCTTCGAGCTTGGCCGTCAGCGCTGGAATCTGCCGCCGCTGCGGGAGCTCCTTGAAACTGTGCTCCCGCGCGATGAGGCTTTTGACGGCTTGGTGATCGAGCAGGAATTCCCCAACGTGGGAACACGCAAGCTCGTCCTGAACGCACGGCGAATCGTCGGCGATCCAGGTGACACGCCCTTGATTTTGTTGGTTATGGAGGAGCAGGGCGGCGCGCAGACGTGACCGTGAATCGTGGCTGAATGGCCCCGGATCGACTCGTTTCGACCGCCGGCCAGAAGAGAGGACCCGATGACCAAGAACCTGCCGTCGCCTGAACCGCCGCTGCTTCGCCACGTCGCTGAGGAACAGCTTGCAGCGATAGAAGCACCGGTGCTGCTGCCCTCGACCAGCATCGATGCGCTGTATCACGAGCTACAAGTTCACCAAATTGAACTGGAAATGCAGAATCAGGCGCTGCGCCACGCGCACCTGGAGTTGGAAGAGTCGCGGGACCATTTTGTCGACCTGTACGAGTTCGCACCGGTGGGATACCTGACGCTCACGCGGGCTGGGCAAATCGCCGCGATCAACCTGACCGCGTGCACGTTGCTGCTCGACGAGCGGGCGAAGCTGCTGAATCGACGCTTTTCGCGGATGGTGGCGGCCACGGTGCGGGATCGCTGGGAAGCGCACTTTACCAGGGCGATGCGGGAAGGCGGCCGGCACACGCTGGAGACCCAGCTGACGCGCCGCGATGGCAGTACGTTTCACGCGTGCCTGGAATCGGCGACGACGGGACCGGGCGATGCGACCGCCTCCTTGCGCATCTCGGTGACGGACATCACGGTGCGCAAAGCGGCGGAGGAAGAGCTGCGGATCGCCGCCATCATGTTTGAGTCCCAGGAAGGGACGATCGTGACGGATGCACAGGGCGTTATCCTACGCGTCAACCGCGCATTCACGCGACTGACAGGCTACGATCCGGAGGATGTGGTGGGGCGCACCCCAGCGATCCTGCAGTCCGGGCGCCACGACAAGGCGTTTTTTCAAGCGATGTGGCAAGGGCTTTTGCGCGACGGCTACTGGCAGGGTGAAATCTGGAACCGTCGCAAAAATGGCGAGTTGTACGCAGAGTGGCTGACGATTTCCGGCGTTTCTGCCATGGACGGTGGCCGGACGCACTACGTCGGCGCGTTCTCGGACATCACCTTGAACCTGGAAGCCGAAGACAAGATCCACCGACTCGCCTACTACGACCCGCTTACAGCGCTTCCGAACCGGCGGCTGCTGCAGGATCGCGTGCTTCAAGCGCTGGTGGTGACAGGCCGTTCGGGTGCGCACGGTGCGCTGTTCTTTCTCGACCTCGACAACTTCAAGCAAATCAACGACACGCGTGGACACGGGGCTGGCGATCAACTGCTGATGGAGGCGGCACGGCGAATTCAGCACTGCCTGCGGGCGTGTGACACCGTCGCGCGCCTGGGCGGTGACGAGTTCGTCGTGATGGTGACGGATTTGAGCGCTGATGAGTCCGAAGCGGCTGCGCAGGCGAGTGCGGTGGGAGAGAAGATTCGTTCGAGCTTGGCGGTCGATTACGACCTGGACGGGCAAACCTTTCACTGCACCGGGAGCCTGGGCGTCGTGCTCTTCAACTCCACGAAGGAGACACCCGAGTCGCTGCTGAAACACGCCGATTTGGCGATGTACAAGGCCAAGTCCGCAGGGCGCAACGCGATGCGCTTCTTCGATCCAGCGATGCAGACTGCGTTGGAGGAGCGCAGTCATTGGGAGCGGGATCTGCGTGGTGCTTTGGCCGAGGAACAGTTGCAGCTGTACTATCAGGCGCAAGTTGGCGAGCGTTTTGGCATTACTGGCGCGGAGGTCCTGCTCCGGTGGGCGCATCCGCAGCGCGGTTTGGTCATGCCGGACGCGTTCATCGGGCTGGCAGAGGAGACCGGGCTGATCGTGCCGATTGGGCTTTGGGTGCTGGAGACGGCGTGTCGGCAGCTGCAGGTCTGGTCGACTTCCATCAAGACACGAATGCTGGAACTGGCGGTGAACGTGAGCGCGCGGCAGTTCCGCCAGCCGGATTTCGCGGCGCAGGTGCAGGGAATTCTCGCACGCACGGGCGCCGACCCGCGGCGGTTGAAGTTGGAGCTGACCGAGAGTCTTCTGGTCGAGGACGTCGGCGACATCATCACGCGGATGGAGGCGATGCGCGCGCTGGGCGTGACGTTCTCCATCGACGATTTTGGCACTGGCTTCTCCTCACTTGTCTACCTGAAGCGCCTGCCGTTGTCGCAGCTGAAGGTCGATCGGCTGTTCGTGCGCGACCTGACGCGTGATTCCAATGACGCTGTGATCGCCCACACGATCATCACGATGGGCCGCACCCTTGGTCTTAGCGTCATCGCTGAAGGCGTTGAAACAGAACAGCAATTGGCGATTCTGCACGACCTGGGTTGCTTTGCCTATCAAGGCTTCCTCTTCGCCCGCCCGCAGCCCCTCGCCGACTTCATGCTTCAGGTCGAGAGCGGGCTGCCGTTGGGACCGTCGCCGACACGCCATCCACGCTGACCGAATTCCAATGTCACAGCCGCCGGCACCTCGGCGACAAGAAACGCGCCGCCATTTGCCGCGAATCGGCTTGTCATGCGCGTTTTTCGCTTTCGTACGTCCCGGAAATCTGTAAGACTATTGCGCTGGCTTAACCGCTCCGGTATGCATTTTGTAAAGAGGTTTCCATGATCCGTCGCTGTTTCGCTCCCGTCACCGGACTGTGTTTTTGCGTCCTTCTGCTGGCATCCGCGTGTGGCACGACGACGGGCGGCACCGGCGGCGGTTTCCTGAACCCGGACACGACCGGCAAGGATCTCGGCGTCGCGAGTGACACAACGGCGACCACGGGCGACACGGTCACGAGCAAAGACGGCGTGCTGACCGATGGCGCAGTCACTGACGGCGTGGCGACCGACACGACAACGGGCGAGACCGTGATTGGCGACGTGATCACCGATGCCGAGCAGGATCTGGGCCCTGTCGACGGCGGCTGCGGCGCAAAACCGTGCTGCGCTGCAGTCTCCGACTGCGACGACAGCGACTTGTGCACGACGGATTCGTGTAACGCTGGCTATTGCATCCACACCCCGATCGCCGGTTGCGGCAACGCCAGCCCGCCGTGCAGCGCCACCACACCGTGCGCGTTTGGCGTGTGCGACACGGCGACCAACGCATGCGTCTCGTGCTTGACCACGTCCGATTGCCCAGGCGGCGCCGCGCTCTGCATCGACCAGAAGTGCGTGCCGGCCACCGCGTGCAAGTCGGACGTGACGTGCAAGCCGCTGAGCAAGGTCTGCGACAAGACCGTAGGCGTCTGCGTGGACTGCATCCAAAACGGCGACTGCGGCGCAGACGCGGCGTGCGTCCAGCACACGTGTCATCCGAGCAAGACGTGCACCAGCTCCAAAGACTGCCCCAGCGTGTGTGACCTGACCTCTGGCACGTGCGTGGAATGCCTGAGCGCGGACGATTGCCCGAACGAGAAGTTCTGCAACGCCACGCACCAATGCCAAGCCGACGTGTGCGCGGCGGGCGGCTGCCAACCGGGCGCGTATTTTTCCTGCAAGTCGGACGGAAGCGGCTACAGCGCACCGGTGAAGTGTGAAGACGGCAATCCGTGCACCGACAACAACTGCGATGGGCAGAAGGGCTGCGTCGTCGTCAACAACACGGTCAAGTGCGACGACGGCAGCGCATGCACGCAAAACGACACGTGTGCGTCGAGCACCTGCAAGGGCACGATTCTGAACTGCGACGACAAGAATCCGTGCACGACGGACTCGTGCAACCCGTCGCTGGGCTGCGCGCACGTCGCCAACACCGGCACCTGCGACGACGGCAACGCGTGTACGCAGAACGACGTCTGCAGCGGCAGCACGTGCAAGGGCGCGGTCATTTCCTGCGACGACTTCAACCCGTGCACGGACGACACGTGCGACGCTCAGACCGGCTGCGCGCACGCCAACAACACCGCGCCGTGTAATGACGCCAGCGCGTGCACGACCGGGGACACGTGCAACGCGGGCATCTGCAAGGGCACCGCGAAGGCGTGTGACGACAACAACCCGTGCACCGCGAACCAGTGCTTGAGCGCGAGCGGCTGCTCGTACCCGGCGACTTCGGGCAGCTGCGACGACGGCGACGCGTGCACCATCGGCGACGCGTGCTATCTGGGCTACTGCAACAGCGGCACCGCCAAGAATTGCACCGACAGCAACCCGTGCACCGACGACACTTGCTTTGGCGGCACGTGCAACCACGCCAACAACGCCACGGCGTGCGAGGACGGCGACGCGTGCACGCTGTACGACGCGTGCGGCAGCGGCAAGTGCGTCAGCGGCTCGACGGCGAAGGTGTGCGACGACAGCAACCCGTGCACGAACGACTCGTGCGTTCCCGCTGCCGGCTGCAGCTTCAAGTCAAACGCGCTTTCGTGCGACGACGGCAACGCGTGCACAACTGCGGACACTTGCCAGGGTGGCTCGTGCGTCGGCGGCGCGGCGAAGGTGTGCAACGATTCGGACGGCTGCACGCTGGACTCTTGCAGTGCGACCACCGGCTGCGTCTTCGCGGCGGACAAGGTCAAGTGCGACGACAAAGATGTGTGCACGCTGGACACGTGTGTTGGACCTGCGGGCACGTGCACCCACACGGCGATCGGCAACTGCTGCAAGGATCAGGCGACGTGCAACGACGGCAATGCGTGCACCACCGACGTCTGTGCCGGCAACAGCTGCTACCACCAGACCGACGCGAATTGCTGCGCTGCGGACACCGACTGCAGCGACAGCAACCAGTGCACGACCGACAGCTGCGTGAGCGGGAAGTGCGGTCACCTGGCGCTTGTTGGCACGCCGACGCCGACCTGGACAGTCGGGTGGGACACGATCGGTGGCAATGACGGCTTTGCGGGCGACACGGTTCCAGGCGGCTTCCAATGGGGCGAGCAAGTCACCTTGCCGCACGACGGCACGGGCAGCTTCGCGCTCACCGCGACTGGCGGCGGCGCGTTCACCGGCGTCAAGACAACCGTCGTGAGTACGGCGGTCGGCCCCGTGGTGCAGGTCCCGGCGGGCGGCACCTACGCGTTCAGCCTGTGGTACCGCCTCGATCTGACGGCCGGCAGCGGCACGGTCACGATCAACGCGCTGCTGGGCAACGCGGCGCTGGGCAGCTCCGTGGTGCAATTGGCGACGTCGCCGACGCTCAACAATTGGCAGCAGTTGAAGATCGACGCCACGGCGCTCGCGGGCCAGAAGTTCCTGTTGCAATTCAAAGTGCAGGTCAATGGCACGACTTCCACCCCCGCGGCGGGCAAGGGCGCGTTCTTTGACACGGTTTCCCTCGCTGGCGCGTGCCCCAGCAAGACCTGCACGGTCAACACGGATTGCGCAAGTTCCGTCAGCGGCTGCTTTGTCGCTGCGTGCAACGCCGGAACCTGTGGGTACAGCCGCACGTGCTGCACGGCAGCGACCGATTGCGACGACGGGAACTCGTGCACAACCGACGCGTGCGGCGTTGCGGGCAGCTGCACCCACACGGCAATCGCCAACTGCTGCGCGAGTTCGGGCGGCTGCGATGACAAGAACGCGTGCACGCTGGATGTCTGCACCAACGGTGCGTGCAGTCACCCCGCCATCGCCGGCTGCTGCTTGACCGCCAGCGACTGCAACGACGCGGACGCTTGCACCAACGACGTTTGCGCCGCGGACCACAGCTGCAAGCACCCGGCGCTGTGCTGCAAAGTCGACAAGGACTGCAACGACGGCGACGACAAGTGCACGACGGACACGTGCATCGGCAACGTCTGCCAGTACAAGACCAACAGCGCCGTTGCGGGCTGCTGCGATCCCAACGTGTACGCCGAATCGTTCGATGCGACGTTGAGCGGTTGGACGTTCACCAACAGCACGGGCATCCCGACGCAGGGCTGGCAAGAATGGCTTGGCGCGACGTACACGGTTTCCCCGACCGGCGTGTTGTACTACGGCGATCCGGCGGTGAAATCGTACGCGTTCAGCGGCGCCAACAGCGGCACGGCGGATTCGCCCAAGTTCACGATTCCGTTGGGCGCCACGTCGGCATCGTTGTCCATCCAGCTGTATTACGTGACGGAAACGGGATCGTCTTACGACAACTTCGACATCAGCGTCGTTGGTACGACGACGACGCAGATTTGGAGCAAGGGCACGGCATTGCCGACGACGAGTACATGGGTGCCGATCAAGCTCGACCTGACGCCGTACGCTGGGCAGACGATTTCCTTGCACTTCTCGTTTGCGACGGAAGACGGCGTTTCGAATTCGACGATCGGCGCGCTCTTTGACGATCTGAAGGTGACGCGGAGCTGCCCGTAGCGCTCAGCGCTTCCGCTCGACGCGCCAGAGGCGCACGTGGACCGGCTGGTCGCCAAACGCGTCAAAGTGACTCAATGGCGCGACCTCGGCCTCGCCGCCGGGCATCAAACCCGGCGTCTGCCGCATCGCTTCGCAAGTCGCTTGGAGTTGCTTGAACTCAGCGGGACGGCGGCGCAACAACTCTGGAGTCGGTTGCAGACCGCACGCGGTGCCTTCGTAGTAGTAGAGGCAATCACCGGGCAGCGCGAGGAGCGCTTCGGGCGAGTTGGCCACGGCGAACGTCGTCGTCGGGAGCGCGGCGACCAGCGGGCAGTGCGTCAAGTCGAGGCAGCAATCCACGTCCGAGTTCGGCCGCCCCGTGTTGCTCACCGGCACCTGCGCGACTGTGCAAGCGTGGCGCTCAACGCTGAGGCGTGACCGCAGCCAAGTGTACTCATCTGCGAACGCGTAGTGCGCGCGCCAGGCGGGCCAGCCGAGTAGAACCACGCCCAACAGCAACACCGGGATGAGCCAACGCCGTGTCGGCCAGCGTTCAAGCGCAAGCGCCGCGGGCAACGTCAGCACCGGCAGTACCGGCAGGTAGTAGCGCATCATGATGAAATCGAACGGACTGCGACCGATGCCGAGTGGCACCGCGAGCAGCGAAATGACCGCCAGTAGGGCAAGCCACGGGGCGCGACCGATGATCAGCCCCACGAGCGCGAGCGTGCCCACGAGCGGTCCGATCCAGCCCGGCAGGGTGAAAAAGAGTCGGCCAAGCCCGGCAGGAACGTCGTAGAGCGCCTGCGTGCGGTCATGCCACGTGGGCAGCGGGCGACCGCGGTCCTGGACCATCGTCTGCAGGAGCGGGAGGAGCAGGGCGACCACGAGCGCGAAGACGACGAGCCAAAGCAACGCGGCAACGACGCGGCGACGGAGCGGCGGCGGACCGGCGGTCAGCACGGGCGGCAGCACCCACAAGGCCACGAGCGCCACGAGCGGCGTGGTGTCGATGCGCGTCAACGCGGTCAGCAGCGCGAGCCCGACTGCCAAAAGCCCCAGACTGAGCCGTGGTAGCCACACCTCTGCGCGAACGCTCGCTTGCCACGCCGCCAGCGCTGCCATCCACGTGAATGCAGCGAGCACGTGTTCGCTCGCGGACGCCGACAACCGCGCGTGCAGCGGCAGCACCGCGACGAAACCGGCGGCGAGCAGCGCCGTCCGGAGCGCCACGCCGCGCTGGAAGAGCACAGTCAGCCAGAGCGGCACGACGAGCGCGCCCAGAAGCTGATTCGCCGCAAAAAGGAGGCCATCCGACCACGGCAGGACCGACCGCAGGAGCCACTGGAGGGCGACGTGGCCGGGGCCGTAGAATTCCGCGCGAGGAATCTCGGTGAGCGCCAGAGTCGGCGTGAACCAATTGCTGAGGGCAGGCGGCACGAGGAATCGCACCACGAGCGCCAACAGCGTGACGGCTGCGCCCGCGCGCCACCACGGCTGCAGGTCCGGCTGGCGCGCCCGCCGCAGCGCAAGGAGGAGCCAAAGGAGCAGGGCGAACGCCAGCGCGCCTTCGAGCATCGCCGTTGCCTGGACGAGTTGGTAATCCTGACCGAACTGCCGAGGATTTTCTCGCTGTTCCGGCTTGTCCGCTTGCGGCCAATCGCGGGCGTCCGCCACCGTTTGAACTGCGGCTGCCAAGCGGGGGCATGCTGTCATCAACGGCCGCAGGTTTTCCGGCACGATGCGCGCGTCAGTGCCGCCCTGACACGCGCGCGGCGCCCAGGTCACGTCCAGCTGCACGCCGTTATGAAGCCAACGTTGGATGATGGCGTTCCGCTGCGCCGACTGCGCGTCCAACACGCAGTGCTCGCCGGTATCGGGCAGCGCGCGCAGGCGGTCGTACACGGTCTGGTTCTGCTGCGGACTGATGGTCCACGCACACGGTTGCGCCAACGCCGGTGCCGCGAGCAGACTCAGGAGCACGAGCAGCAGCCGTGACCGCGCCATGGGTCACTCCACCCGCGCGGCGCGCGCCAGCATGTGCACCGTCAGGTCGTGCAGCGTGCCAGCACCGCCCAACGCAAAAGCGGAGAGTCCATGACGCAGTTCGGTCGGGTACACGCTCACGCTCAACACAGCGAGTCCGTCGGCGGCAAAGACTTCAACTGAGGTGCGATCCACGTACACGGTCACGGGCAACCGGCCGTCGACTAGCGCCACGGGCACTTCCAGACGTGCGGCGAATGACTCAGGGAGGTCGGTGCCCGCTGGCAAACCGCGATCGACAAAGAGCGTGCCGCGCACCGCGTCGTAGCCCACCGACGTCGCTTCTGTTGCGCCGCGCAGCACCCGCACGCCGACTTCACCCCCTTTCGGCGGTTCCAGATCCACGCGCAGCACGTACGCGTTGCCCAGCGCCGCGGCGAGCGTCACGTCCTGACTCACAGCGACGACGTTCTCGGACACCAGCGGGCAGGCGCTCTCCAGCGTCGCCAGTTCCGCCACCGGCGTTTGCGTCAGCCGCCAGCCGTCGGGCGTCTGCGCCAACCCCAATTGCCGCGGTACGCTCTGCTCTCCGCGATAGCCGACCGTCGGCGTGAACATCGCGTAGGACCAGTCGCTCATCCAGCCCAGCCACAGCGTGCGTCCGTCGGGCACGTTGGCGAACGCCTGCGCCGCGTAGAAATCGGGACCGTCGAACCGCAAGCCGTCCTTGTCCGTCTCCGGTGTGAACGTCGCGCCGTCAAACTGCCCCAGCCAATAGCGGCTCGCGCCGGATTGCAGGAGCCCCGGATTCAGGTCCAGCTTCAGCAGCCAGTGCGTCGTGCCGTCCGGCGCGGTCAGCGGCAGCAGGTTGGGGCATTCGACCGCCGGCCAGCCTTGCGGCGCCAGGCCAAACGAGCTCGTCGGCGTCCAGTGGTTCAGGTCCGGCGAGGTGTAGAAGAGCGCCGTGCCCGTGGTGCCCACGACCATGACCCACTTGGAAGTCGGCGCGTGCCAGCGCACGAACGGATCGCGAAAATCCGACAGCTCCGCCGTCAACACCGGGTTGTGCGGATCCAGCTGGAACGTCCGCCCGCGATCCGTGCTCACCGCCAGACTCTGCTTTTGGCTGTTCAAGGCGCCAAACGCGTGCGTGAACACGGCGACGAGGCAGTTCACGTTCCCCGCGCACAGCCCGCTCGTATTCTGCGCGTCCACGACCGCGCTTCCGGTGAACGGCATGCCCAGCATCGCGTCGGGCGTCAGCGCGTCGGGCAAGTCCTGCCAGTGCAGCAGATCCGGGCTCACGGCGTGGCCCCAGCGGACGTCCGACGTGAACACCTCGTGCGGGTCGCGCTGGTAGAAAAGGTGATACTCGCCGTCCAGCCACACCAGCCCCGCAGGGTCGTTCATCCACGCGGACGGCGGCGTAAAGTGGTAAAAGGGCCGCGTGCCCGTCTCTGGCGCCGTGTGGTCGCCGCTGATTGTCTCGCACACGTCCACGGGCGTCGCGGGCGAACTGCACGCCGTCAGCACGACCAGAACCATAAGCACATGCAGGCAATCCGGCATCCGCGACCTCACGCCTTCTTGACGAACTCCGACTTCAAGCCCATCGCGCCGATGCCCTCGATTTTGCAGTCGATGTCGTGATCGCCGTCCACCAAGCGAATGTTGCGCACCTTGGTGCCGACCTTGACCGCAAGCGACGAGCCCTTGACCTTCAATTCCTTGATGACCGTGACCGAGTCGCCATTGGCGAGCACGTTGCCGAACGCGTCCTTGACCACGCGGACCGCTTCCGTGGGCGCGGCTTGAGGCCATTCGTGGCCACATTCGGAGCAGACGAAGTTGGCCTCGTCCTCGTAGGCGAAAGCGGAGTTGCAAGATGGGCAGGGGGGAATCGTGGACATGGGACCTCAAAGTGGGGCCAAGCGTTTAGCACAATGGGCGGCGATTGCCCAACGGACCGAACGCGGATGATCCTTTGGACTGTCATCCGGAACCTGTGGGGCGAAGAATCTCAGGACCTTGCCGCCATTGGGGCAGGTCCGGATGGTGCGCATTCAGTGAGTCTTCCGCGATGCTGGCCGTTCCTGTACAGAAGTCAGAGACGGGACCCGCTTCGCCTGGCGGTTGTGGGTAAGGCACCGCTTCAGCAGGAGCATCCGCAAGCAGGGCATCTCCGACCGTAAGCAAGCCAATTCATGGGCTCGGTCCAATCGGACGCAGCGTCGCTTGGCGAATGCGCCCGACCAAAGGCCACTCGCGGCTACCGTGCCTCTTGCGCAGATTTTCACAACATTGTACCACATTTCCCGTTGGCCGATTAAACCCAGAAAGGTGCGTTCATGCGCTACGACAAAGCCCCCCGTCCGCTCTCCGCCGTCATCGTCGTGCCGCCGCGTCGGGTCAAGGAGACGGATTCCGATGCGACCGCGAACGCGCAGTCGGCGCAGCGCGCTGCAGCACCGCAATCCCAGGTTGTCTTTGGGCAAACGGCCGTCTGGAACGCGCTGGCAAAGCACGTCAACGAACTGGAGCAACTGCTCTACAACCGTGAGCAAATCGGCGCTTTGGCCAACATCTTCCCAATCCTGTCGGCGCGGCAGGTCGTGTGTCGGGAGGTGGATTCGGAGACCCTCGCGCGCGTCGCGCGCAGTCCCGCGCATCAGGGCTTGGTTGCGGTCATCGGCGCGAAGAGCGCGTCGCCAGCGCTCGACGACCTTGCCGTGACGGCGGTGCGGCCGGGTGTGTCGCTGCTTCTCGCTGGACCGATCCACGCGCACGAGCTCGCCGACCTCGTTCGCACCGCGCGCTTCTTCGGCGTTGCGGCTGTCTGGTTGACGCCCGATGCACGGCGATCGGCGAACGCCCGAACCGTGAATGAAGCGCTGCAGGCGCTCCCGGTCCGCGACTGCACGGCACCGGTTTCGCAAGTGCATGATTTCGTGCAGGCCGGTGGGCGTGCGGTCGTGCTGGGCACGCACGGGTCACACGGTCTCCCGTCGCTCGCGGGGTTGCGGCGCGACTAGGTGCTGCTGATAGTCGGGGGCGAGCAGCGCGAGGTTGAGCCGGAGATCGCTCAGGTCGCGTCGTTGCGCGTCCGTCTTGATGGCGAAACGGCTGGCTTGGGACTGCCGCCCTGCGTGCTCGCGGGGCTGGCGTTGCAGGCACTGCGGGCACCGTTGACGCCTGGAGTGGGCGTCACTCGGCCGGTGGTGAGGTGAGCGGGGCGCGTCCGAACCCTACGCCTCCCCGTCTCCACCACCCACCAGCAGTGCGACTTCGTCTTCCGTCAACGCCCGCGTCTCGCCCATCTTCACGTCGTCGGGCAACTTCAGGCCGCCGACCTGTTCGCGGTGCAGTTGCAACACCGCCGAACCCAGCGCGACCATCATCCGCTTCACCTGATGGAACCGGCCTTCGCGCAGCGTCAGCTTCACCGTCAGCGGGCCCAGACGCTCCAGCTTCGCCGGCAGCGTCGGTCCGTCGTCCAGAATAATGCCGCGCGCCAAGCGATCCTCGGCGTTGGGCGCCAGTTCGCGCGCCAAATTCGCGATGTACACCTTGTCCACGTGTCGCTTGGGGTGCGTCAGCCGGTGATTCAGCGCGCCGTCCGTCGTGAGGATCAGGAGCCCCGACGTGTCCCGGTCCAGGCGGCCCACGGGCGCCAAGTCGCGGTGCTGCAGGTCTGGCGGAATCAGCTCCATCACGGTTTGCGAGGCGCCCACTTCTGTCGACGTCACCACGCCCGGCGGCTTGTGCTGCACGAGAACGAGGTGCCGAAACGGCCGAACCGCCACGCCGTTCAACAGCACTTCGTCGGTGTCGGCGGCAATGTGCTTCGCCACGTCGCGCACCACCGCGCCGTTGACCGTCACATGACTCGCGCGCACGTGCGTCAACGCGTGACTGCGCGGCATGCCGGTTGCCTGACTCAAGTACCGATCCAAGCGCAGGGTAGTCTTCATGCGACGCCGTCCTTCTTGATTTTGCGCACCCACGGCAGGCGGTCCGTCAACGCGACGAGCACGCCGGAACCGACGATGAACGTGCCGCCGATCCAGGTGCCCCACGCCGGTTGGTCGCCAAAAACGGCGATGCCGACGAGGACCGCAAAAAGTGGGTTGATGTACGAGTAGATGGATGCCTCGGACGCGTCGAGGAGGCGGTAGCCGGACGTCATGAGCAGCTGACCGATCGCCGCGGCGACGCCGGTGCCGACGAGGAGCAAGTCGTCAAAGCCGCCGGGAATGGACCACGGTGCATCAAACGGGATCGTGAAAAACGAGCCGAGGGTGCACACCGCCGTGAGCGACCAGACGACGATGACGGAGCGGTTGCGGCGGGTGGCGACTTTGAGCGAGAGGAGCGCCCAGGCAGAGAAAACGGCGGAAAGCGCGCCGACGATGGCGCCCTCTGCTTCCAGCGTGCCCAACCGACCGCGGACCAGAAGCCAGACACCCAGCGTGGAGCCGACCATCGCCAGCGCCTTTTGCCAGGACATGCGCTCGTTGAGGAGCAACACGGCGCCCAAGGAAGTCAGCGCGGGCGAGGCGTTGTTCAGCAGCACAGCGTCGCCCAATGGAATGGTGCGCAGGGAGAAAAAGTACGCGCCGATGGCAAAGAAGCCGGCGACTGAGCGCGAGAACAGCATCGGCCGATCCTGAAAAGTCAGCGGAACACCCGCTCGCCGGCGCACGAGGTCAATGACCAGCAGGGAGACGGCGGAGCGGACGGCGACGAGCTCGAAAGTCGGGACGGCATGGCTTTCATACTTCGCCATCGCGCCCATCAACGAGAAGAACAGGCCGCCGACGACCATCAGCGCGATGCCTCGCCACCGCAGGTTGCCGACGGGGATTTCTGCCTGCGTCGCTGCCTCGTCGTGCATCGCTCAGGCCTGCCGAAGCGCTTGGATTTTGCCAACCGCGCGGAGCACCGACGCGTCGGATTCCAGCTGCGGGATGTCCGTCAGGCGCACCCACTGACCAGCATGCGCGTCCGAACCCGCGGAGAACGCCAAGTCGTTGGCCTGAAACAGAAAGCGCACGTCAAAATGGCGGTGTTCCGGATCCCGTTTGCGTGCGGGAATCACGTGCACGTCGATGTCGACAATGCCAGTCGCCAGCGGGGAAACCGGCACATTCAGGATGCCAACTTCCTCCGCGACTTCACGCCGTGCCGCGGCAAGGACGTCGGCGTCTTCAGGATCCACATGCCCACCGGGTTGCAGCCACCGATGCAACTTGCCGTGCAGGATCAGGAGCAAGGACGCGCCATCGGGCGAGAGCACAAACGCGCTGGCGGTCACGTGCCCCGGCAGGAAATGGTCGCGCGAGAAGGGATCGCCCGGACCGTCCAACAGCGCGAGCGTCGCGTCGCGGTGGGCGCGCTCCAGCGCATCGGCGGGGCGGTGGTCCTGAAGGAGCGTGCGGAGGTGCTGGCGGCGATTGGTCATCATGGGCCGCGGAGTCTACGCAATCGTGCCCAGCAACGCGAGCCTGCCGGACCGCAAGGATCCGTCGCTTCCGGCGCATTCCTGCGTCGCTGCGTCGAAAAGCGCGCTTGACGCAAGTGAAGAACGCCTGCAGACGCTTTTCTCCTGACTCCTTGGACTGCATCCAGAATCGGCGACGAAGGACGATTCACTGGTGGATTCTGGCCAACTACCGCACCAACAAGTCCATCACAGCACCGCGACACGCGGCCCGGATCTTGCGTACGTCGTCGGGCCTGTCCGCGTTGGCCAAGGCTTGTAGCAAGAACCCGTCCGTCATCGCTTTCACCGCCGCCGCCGCGCGCAGACCGTCGGGCGCGTGCCAGCACGCCTGGGCGTGACCGCGTGTGAGCAACTGCCCAAGCCGGTAGATCAAATTCTTGTCGACGCCCGGCATCGCCAGCTTCACGAATGACGATTCGCGATCCAGTTGCAGCACCCAGACGAGGCGAATCGGCGAGTCGGCGTGCTCCACGGCGTCGAATTGCAGGTTCAGCCACGCGCTCAGGTGTTGGCGCGGGTCGCCGTCGACCTGAAACACCGGCAGCTCCAGCACGTGGCGGCTCTGCAGGAGCGCTTCCGCCGCCAAGGTCAGGAGTCCCTGACGGTCGCCCACGTGGTACACGACGACGCTTTTGGGCATCGCGCACTGCTTGGCGACCGCTTGCATCGACAAGCCGCTGACGCCGTTTGCTGCAAGAACGTGCACAGCGGCGCGCGCGATCGCTTCACGTCGTTGCGAGCCCATGAAGGCGTGTTCTTCCTGTTCGGCCATTGGACCTCCCCCTTACGCCCAGTTGGCCACGACCATGATGCAGTCGCCTGCCACCACGTGGGCAAAACGCGCTTGGGCGGCGGCGATGACCGCGTCGTCAAAACTGCCGGGCTGAAACCAAACGACGCCGACCTGCTGCGGGTCCAGATCCGCCACGACCGAAAGCGCCACCGCGGGCGGGACCACAAGGTTCGCGATCGCAATCGGTCCGACGATGTCGGCGACGCGCGCGTGCGCCTTGAGCCCGGCGATTTCTGCTTCACGCGGGTGAATCGGCAGCACCGAGTAGCCGTGACGCAGCAAGTTCCGGATGATGATGTTGCCGTACTTGGATGGATCGTTGGACGCGCCGATAACGGCGATTCGCGTCTCCGGGCTGTGAACATGCAGCGCGGCAAGGGCAGGTTGGGCGATGGACATGCGGGACTCCTGCAGGAACTCTCGGCCGATTCGACCGATCGGTCAAGATCGCGTTTGCTGCAAATTGTGCAGTTTCTATGGGCTTGCCGCGGCGAAAGCTTGCCCAGATCCGTGGAAATTGCTACTCAGGCTGCCGTGAATGCGACCAACTACAGTCTGCTTGATGCGTCGTTCGCCGAGGAAGCTCAACGGTTCGATGCCACCGATCCGCTGGCGGCGTATCGCGCGGAATTCCTACGCCCGGTGACGCCGGAAGGAAAGCCGATCCTGCATTTTGCCGGTCATTCCCTTGGCTTGCAGCCGCGTCAGGTGCGGGAATCGATCCAGGAAGTGCTGGATGACTGGGCGAATCTGGGCGTGGAAGGCCACTTCGCCGCGCGACGCCCGTGGGTCACGTACCACGAGCTGATGACGGACGCGACGGCGCGTCTGGTCGGCGCCAAGCCAGAAGAAGTCGTGGTGATGAACACGCTGACGGTGAACGTTCACCTGATGATGGTGTCGTTTTACCGTCCAACTTCCAAACGGTTTCGCATTCTGATTGAAGGTGGTGCATTTCCATCTGACCAGTATGCGGTTGCTTCACAAGCGCAATTTCATGGTTTTGACCCAGCAGTCGCGATCCAGGAGCTTCGACCGCGGCTGGGTGAGACCACGCTGCGAGACGCGGACATCCTCGACACCATCGCGCGTGACGGTGAACACATCGCGCTGATTCTGCTGGGCAACTGCAATTACTTGACCGGTCAGAGATTTGACATGGCAGCGATCACCCGCGCCGGACACGCGCAGGGCTGCTTCGTCGGTTTCGACCTCGCGCACGGCGCGGCTAATCTGCTTTTGAACTTGCACGACGATGGACCGGACTTCGCCGTGTGGTGCAACTACAAGTACCTGAACGCGGGCCCCGGTGGACTAGGTGGTGTGTTTGTTCACGAACGCCACTTGAACCGCACAGATATACCGCGTTTTGCCGGATGGTGGGGGCACGATAAGACGGCGCGATTCCAGATGGGCCCAGAATTCCAGCCGATGCCGACCGCTGACGCCTGGCTGCTTTCCAATCCGCCGATTCTCGCGCTTGCGGCGTTGCGCGCGTCGATGGCGCTGTTTGACGCCGCCGGCATGCCCGCGCTGACGAAAAAAGCGGCGTGGCTCAGCGATTTTCTGTATCGACAACTGCAGACACTGCCGGACGGCGCCGTCACTGTGCTCACGCCCGCGGAGCCGAACCGCCGCGGCACGATGTTGACCCTGCGCGTGCCGGGTAAGGCAGCAGAACTCGTTGGCTTCTTGCAACGGCACGGCGCGGAAGTCGATTTGCGTCGTCCGGACATCGTGCGCATTGCCCCCGTCCCGCTGTACACCGCGGCGCGCGACGTCGCTGAGCTTGGCGTGCTTCTGCGTGCCTTTTGGAGCGAAGATGGCGAATCCCACTGACATCACGCTGATTGGCGCAGGTCCCGTTGGCAGCTTGCTGGCGCTCGCGCTGGCGCAACGCGGTTTGAATGTGGAGGTGTTTGAGCGCCGCCACGACATGCGCCGCCACACGATTTCTGCGGGTCGATCGATCAATCTGGCGGTCTCGGCTCGCGGTTTGCACGCGCTGCACAAGGTGGGGCTGGACGACGCTGTGCTCGCGCAGACGGTGCCGATGTTCGGCCGTTCCTTGCACGCTCTCGACGGCACCACCCGCGTGTTGCGCTATGGTCGTGACGACTCCGAACACATCAACAGCATGTCGCGCGGCGGTCTGAATCAGCTGCTGATGACCGAGGCGGAGAAGACTGGCCGCGTCCAGTTCCATTTTCGCCAGCGGCTTCAGGCGGTCGATTTGGCGACGCGCACGCTGACGCTGGTCGACGAGTATGCCGGCACGCAGCGCGATCTCGTCGCGCCTGTGGTGATCGGCACAGACGGCAGCGCCTCGGTGTTGCGCGCGGCGCTTGTCGCGCAGGCGGGCGCCGAGGTCAGCGAGTCGTTGCTTTCGGCCGGCTACAAAGAACTCACGATGCCCGCGCTGCGGCACCGCATGGGCGATCCCTTTGCGGATGGCAAGTCGATCGGCCACTTTGCGATGTACCCCAACGCGCTGCACATCTGGCCGCGCGGTCGGTTCATGCTGATTGCGCTCGCTAATCCGGACGGCACGTTCACTTGCACACTTTTCCTGCCGCACAGCGCGGGTCCCGACCCGTCGTTTGCCGATCTGACCGATGACGCGTCGGTCGAGGCGTTCTTCGCCCGCTGGTTCCCCGATTTCGTCGCGCTCGTGCCGGACCTCCTCACGCAGTTCCGCCAAGCGCCTCTCGGTCAAATGGTGACGGTGAAGGCGGCTCCGTGGACCTCCGGTGCGTACGCCCTCTGTGGCGACGCGGCGCACGCCATCGTTCCGTTCTTTGGGCAGGGCATGAACGCTGGCTTTGAGGACGTCGACGTGCTGACTGATCTTCTGGATGCCGCGCCGCAGCCGACCGACTGGACGGATCTGCTCGGCCGATTTGGCGCAGCACGCAAGCCCAACACCGACGCCATCGCGGACCTCGCGGTCGAGAATTTCATCGAAATGCGCGACAAGGTCGCCGATCCGGCGTTCCTCGTGCAGCGCGCTGTGGAAGCGGAACTCGACAAACGGCTGGCCGGACGCTATCGCTCGCGGTATCAGCTCGTGGCGTTTACCCGCGTGCCTTACCGCGTAGCGCTGGAAGCGGGCGCGATCCAGGCCGAAGTGCTCGCCGCTGTCTGTGCTGGCAAAGCGTCCGCGGCAGAAGTGGACTTGGACGCGGCTGAGGCCGCCATGCGCGAGAAGCTGTTGCCGTATCTGGCTGCGCACGGCCTGTAACAGGAGACCGATCGAATGGATTTGGCGATTACGGGCAAGCGCGCGCTGGTTTTGGGCGCGTCGGCGGGCTTGGGAAGGGCGGTTGCTGAGGCGCTTGTGCAAGAGGGCGTACGTGTGGCGATTGTCAGCCGCGATGCCGCACGCATCACGGCGACGGCAGCTGCGATCGGGGCCGAATGCGCGTTTGCATTGGACCTGGACGCACCGCGCGCCGGGCGCGATGCCGTGGAACGCGCGATTGCGGCTCTGGGCGGCCTCGACATCGTCGTGGTCAACACGGGCGGGCCGGCCAAGGCGCACTTTGCCGACGTCACCGTTGGCGCCTGGGAAGCCGGCTTTCAGAGCCTCTTTGTGAGCGCCGTCGAGACGATTCAGACCGCGTTGCCGGGCATGCGCGCGCAAAAATGGGGGCGCATCCTCCTGGTCACCTCGGTTGCCGCCAAAGAGCCGATGCCCGCGCTGACCGTTTCCAACGCGCTTCGCGCCGGGCTTCTGGGCCTCACCAAGTCGCTTTCCGATGAAGTGGCGTGCGACGGCGTCACCGTCAACGCGCTGCTGCCCGGATTCACGCGCACGTCGCGGATGGCGCAACTCGGCATCGTCGACGCGCACATCGCGGCGCAAGTTCCGGCGCGGCGCATGGGGGAACCAGCCGAATTTGCCGCGCTTGCCGCATTTCTCGCTTCCCAGCCAGCTGCGTACATCACAGGTCAGGCCATCGCGTGTGATGGCGGCTGGCTGCGCTCGACCTGACCTCGCCAATTCCTGGGTGTCTCATGCGTATTCTCTTCACATCCTGTTGTGTTCTGAGCCTCCTTTTGCCCGCATTTCTCGGTGCGAGACCTGCCCGCGCAGACGACGACATCGCGCCCGAAGACCTGCGTGAAAAGGCCCTGGCCGCCTCAAGCGCTGCCGAAGGCTGGAAGGCGAACGCCACGTTTGGCTCCACGTTTTCCTTCAACCAATCGTCCAGCGTCGTCGGCTCACCGGACGGCGTCTCCTTGCAACTCGGCCTTCTCGTTGACGGTCAAGCGGCCTACGTTTCCGGTCGCCACACGTGGACAAGCACGCTGAAGGGCGTCTACTCCGAGTCCAAGACGCCGGTCCTCGATCGCTTCGTCAAATCGTCCGACGGCCTGGACCTGACGACGACCTACACGTTTCGGCTCGAGGCCATCAAGTGGATTGGTCCGTACGCGCGCGGCCGGTTCTCGACGCAGATGGCGCCCGGCTACCTCGTCAAGCCTGCGGACTACAAGGTGAAGTGGCAACAGACCGATGGTTCATCGACCGTTTCCTCCTACGGCGCGCAGGAATTTGTCCAGCTGACCGGCGCGTTTGATCCCATGCTCATCGGCGAATCTGTTGGTCTTTTTGCCAATCCGACCGAGTCTGAAGCGGTGACGGTGAAGCTGAAGCTCGGCGTCGGTACGCAGCAGTTGATCTCGTCCTGGGGCTATGCGCTGGTTGATGACGCGAAGACGCCGGAAGTGGAAGTCAAGGCGATCCACGCCGCGGTTCAGGCGGGCGGAGAAGCCGAAGCGCAGGCGTACGGTCAGGTCTCCGCTGAGTTGAAGTGGAAAGCCAAGGCCTCATTCTTCATGCCTGTTTACACGAGCATCACCGGCACGCCGACGGGGCTCGACGCCTTGAACAGCGACTTCAGCGTCAGTGCGTCGTACAAGCTCGCCAAGTGGCTGTCGCTGGACTACGTCTTCTCCGCGAAGCGCGTTCCACTGGTGAGCGACAAGTGGCAGGTACAAAACGGCGCTGTCGTGACGGCTGGATTCAATCTGTAGCGTCGCGAACACTGGTAAACCTGCTAGACTCGCGCGCCTGCGATCGCTACCGCGCGATGCCGCAGTGAGGAGAAGTGAATGGTTGAGAATGAGAATCGCCTATTTAGCACCCGTGCCCCCGTCGCCGCTGAAGACCCGGTGCCTGACGCGTTGCCGCCCGTGGAAGCGCACTTCCCGTCTTCGCAGAAGGTGGAGGTAGGTGATCTGAAGGTGCCGTTCCGGCAAATCTCCCTCACCGACGGTTCGCAGCTCGACGTGTACGACACCACCGGTCCGCAAGGCTGTGACATTCACCAGGGGCTGCCCAAGCGTCGCGCGCCGTGGGTTGCCAAGCGCAAGGACGTGGAAGCGCCGACGCAGCTGTGGTTTGCCCGCAACGGCATCATCACCGAGGAAATGCAGTTCTGCGCGCTGCGTGAAGGCGTCGAGGCAGAATTCGTGCGCGCTGAAGTCGCGGCGGGGCGCGCCATCATTCCGGCGAACATTCACCACCCGGAACTGGAACCGGCGATCATTGGCCGCAACTTTCTGGTCAAGATCAACGCGAACATCGGCAACTCAGCGCTGCGTTCCGTGATTCGCGAGGAAGTGGAGAAGCTGCAGTGGTCGATCCGCTGGGGCGCGGACACCGTGATGGATCTGTCGACCGGCAAGGACATTCACACGACGCGCGAGTGGATTCTGCGCAACAGCCCGGTGCCGATTGGTACCGTGCCGATCTACCAGTGCCTGGAGAAAGTGAACGGCAAGATCGAGGATCTGACGCTGGAACTGTTTCTGGAAACGCTGGAGGAGCAGGCGAAGCAAGGCGTCGACTACTTCACGATTCACGCCGGCGTGCTTTTGCCGTACATCCCGCTGACGGCGAAACGCGTGACGGGCATCGTGAGCCGCGGCGGATCGATTCTGGCGAAGTGGTGCCTGCACCATCACAAGGAGAATTTTCTCTACACGGGCTTTGAAGAAATCTGCAAGTTGATGCGCAAGTACGACATCGCGTTCAGTCTGGGGGACGGTCTGCGCCCTGGCAGCACGGCGGACGCGAACGACGCCGCGCAGTTGGCGGAATTGAAGACGCTGGGCGAGCTGACGAAGATCGCGTGGAAGCACGACGTGCAGGTCATGATCGAAGGTCCGGGGCACGTGCCGATGCACAAGATCAAGGAGAACATGGACCTGCAGCTGGAAATGTGCCATGAGGCGCCTTTCTACACGCTGGGGCCGCTCGTGACCGACATCGCGCCGGGTTACGACCACATCACGAGCGCCATCGGCGCCGCGATGATCGGTTGGTTTGGTACCGCCATGCTGTGTTACGTCACGCCGAAGGAACACCTGGGCCTGCCGGATCGTCAGGACGTGAAAGACGGCGTGATTGCCTACAAAATCGCCGCTCACGCCGCGGATTTGGCCAAAGGGCACCCGGGTGCGAACAAGCGCGACGATTTGCTCTCGAAGGCGCGTTTTGAATTCCGCTGGGCCGATCAGTTCAATCTGAGCCTGGACCCGACGACGGCAGAGCACCTGCACGACGAGAGTTTGCCCGCGCCGGCGGCGAAGAGTTCACACTTCTGCTCGATGTGCGGGCCGCATTTCTGCTCGATGCGCATCACGCAGGACGTGCGCGCGGCGGCGGAGGCTGAAGCTGGGATGCTGGCAATGGCCGAGGAATTCAAGAAGCAGGGTGGGGAACTGTACGTGCCGACCGCAACTTGAGTTGTGCGTGTTCGACATCAACGCCGAATGCGCCCATGCTCCTCGCTCGCGCCGCGCTTGTCGCCGCGCCGATGAGGAGTTCCGATGCCAAAAGGCGAACAGAAAGCGGCCAAGACCAACAAGCCCAAGCTGACCACTGCTGAAAAGCAGAAGAAAAAGAAAGAAAAGGTCGCGGCGAAGAAGTCGTACGAGTAGCTTCGAATCCTGACCCCATTCGAGTACCAAACTGAACAGGGTGAGAGCTGTCGCCTTTCGGACTGGGACCGCGAAGCGTGCACCTCCGGTGGCACGCCGCGGTGCCGGCGTCTGGGACGTTGAAATTCGGTCAGCGTGTAGGCTTCAGCCGGAACAGCCGCACCGGGACCGGCTTGCCGCCAAAGGCGTCGACGTGCGCGTAGGGCGTCAGCGCCGTCTCTGCAAGCTGCGTGAGCCCCGCTGTGTGCCGTACGTCCGCGCAGTGCGTTTTGTACCACGCGAGTTCGGTTGCATTGCGGGACTTCAATTCGGCGGTTTCCACGAGCGCGCACGCTGAACCCTCGTAGTACAGGCGACACGCGCCGGGAAGCGCGGCGAGGTCGTCCGCCGAGTCCACACGTGCAAACGTGATGTCAGGGAACGCCGCCACGAGAGGGCTACGCGGCAGGTCGAGGCAACAATCGACGTCGTTGCCTTGCGTCTGCCCGCGGGTCACTGCCACTTGCGCGACGGTGCACCCAGCCGGCTGCTGCGCCAGTTGCCCGCGAAGCCATTCGAACTCTTCTTGAAACGTGTACTTCACCTGCCAAGCCGGCCGCGCCACCAGAACCACCGCGATGAGCAGAAGTGGCGTGACCCACGCGCGGCGCGCCAGAGGCGCGAGGCCCAGCGCCGCCAGAAGCGTGATCATGGGCAGTACGGGCAGGTAGTAACGCGCCATGATGAAGTCGTACGGGCTGCGCGCGATGCCCAGCGGAATCGTCAGGAAGGTGGCGACGGCCAGAATCGTCAGCATCGGCTCTTGGCGCAGGCCGACTACGAGCCCCGCCAGCAGCGCGAGTCCCACGATGGGGCCAATCCAACCCGGCGCGGCAAAAAGCAGGCGTTGCATCCCGGGCAAAAAGTCATGCATCGCTTGGGCGCGGTCCGCAGCGGCCGGAATCGGCGTGCCTTGTTCCAGGACAGCCGCTTGCACCAACGGCAGCACGACAGTGAGCACCAGCGCCAGAACGCCAAGCCAGAGCAGGGTTGCGAGCATGCGACGCGTCACGGGCAGCGGCGGAACCGTGCGGTCGACAAGCAGCGACCAGCCCGCGATCGCCGCCAAAGGCGCCACCGCGTCTACGCGCGTCAGGGCGGTCACGAGCGCGAGAACGACCGCAAGCAGTCCGAGAAGCGCCACGTCGAGTCGGCGGGACGCGCGCTGCGCCGCTTGCCAGGCTGCCAGCGCCGCCAGAAACGCAAACGCGGCGAGGACGTGCTCGGACGCGGAGTTCGTCAGCCGCACGTGGAGGGGCAGGACCGAAAGCAGCGCCGACGCGAGCAACGCGGTTCGCAGCGGAAGCGCCCGTTGCCGGAGCGCCACAAGCCAGATCGGTGGGATGAGCGCGCCCAAAACGGCGTTTGTCACAAAAAGCGTGTTCTCTCCGTGGAATGCCGCGCCACGCAAGATCCACTGCAACGCAAGATGACCTGTACCATATCGGTCTACTTGCGGAATTTCGCGCGGCCCCAGCACCGTCGTGTACCAATTGCTCAGCGTCGGTGGCACTGCGAACCGCAGCAGCAGCGCCAGAACGCCGACGCTGAGGCCAGCCACCCACCAGCGTAGCTCCTCCCGCCGCAACGGCGTCGGCAGCCGCAGCACGCGCCGCCATGCCAGCGCCAGCCACGCCAGAAGTCCGAGAAACGCTGCCAGTTCGAGCGCCGCCGTCGCCGTCATCAGGCTGACATTCGTGTGCGGAACCGTCTGCACGCCGCGCGGCACGGGCTTCTGCGCGGCAGGAAAGTCGGGATTCTGCGCTGAGTTCTCGATCAGGCGCGCTGTCTGCGGGCATTGCCGCGTGAACCCAGGCAGGTCCAGCGGCGCAAGGCGTCCGTCTTCACCTTGGATGCACGCCCGTGGCGTCCAGCGCAGGATCACGTTTTTGTCGCCTTTGTGCCAGACCTGCGCGATTTCACTGGCGTCGACACGCTGATCGGCGAGCGCGCAATCGCCCGCAGGAAGCGCCTGCAGCCGCGTGTACAGCGTCTGGTTCGTCTCCGCGCTGACCACCCACGCGCACGGCGCAGCGCAAACCGGCAGCGCCGTCAGAAGACCAAAGAGAAACATCAGGCTGGGAGTGGTAATACGCTGAAACTGATAGAGAATGGTGACGCGCATCGGTGCCAGTCTACAGGCCCGTCCGCGACGAGGCAAGCGCCGCGTCGTTTGCACAAAAAGCCGTGTTACGTCAGGCTCCGCCGCCCGCAGCCAAGGCGCGGGCAGGGTGCGTGGATGATGTGGCTGGGCGAAATCATGGCGTTGGGCTGCGCGCTGACCTGGGCGATCGCGGTCCTGCTGTTTCGCGACATCGGTGCGATCGACGCGCGTGGCTTGAATTTCTTCAAGAATACTGCCGCCGTCGTGCTCCTCGCGATCACGATGCTCGTCATGGGGCGGCACATCGACTGGAACCGCTCGACCTCGGACTGGTTGCTGCTTTCGGGCAGCGCGATACTCGGCATTACCATCGGCGATTCCCTGTTTTTTGCTGGCCTGCAGCGCATTGGCGCCAACCTCGCTGCCGTCACCGATTGCGTGTACGCGCCGATCGTCGTCGCCCTCTCCGTGCTCGTGCTGCACGAACCGGTGACCCGTGGGCTGATGCTCGGTGCGCCGCTCGTGGCCGCCGGGCTGGTCGTCGTGACGTGGCAAAAGCCAGGCGGCGTCGCGATTGACCGCCTCGGCGTCGCCTACGCGATCGGCGGCGTCATCGCCACGGCGCTTGGCGTCGTCATGGCCAAGCCGATCCTCGAACGATCCGACCTGATCGAAGCGACGACCATTCGCCTCGCCGTCGCTGCCGTGACGCTGTTGCCCATTCAGGCGATGACCGGGCGCTGGAAACTGACCTTCGCGCTGTTCAAACCGCAGCCTTTGTGGCGCAAAATGTTGCCAGCAGTCGTCGTCGGTCCTTACGTGTCGATGCTGCTCTGGTTGGGCGGCCTGAAATACGCGCCGGTCTCCCGCGCGGCGCTGCTGAACCAAATGGCGACGGTGTTTCTGCTGTTGCTCTCGCGGTTTGTCGGCGGGGAAGTGGTGCCGCGTCGGCGTTGGGTTGGCGCGGGCCTGGCGCTCTCGGGCGCGCTGTGTGTGCTATCGGGCTGACTGATTCCCTGCCCGTGACGAGGACGAATGTCGCGACCTTGGCAGGAACATTCTGCTGAAACTCTGCTGGAAACCCGCGTTTTCGCGGTTCGTTCGCTGCGGCGGACCAGTCCACGCGATGGCAACGTGCACGAATTCTGGGTCATCGATCCGCCCAACTGGGTGAACGTCGTCGCGCTGACAGAAGACGGTCAGATCGTGTTGATCGACCAGTGGCGCCACGGATCGCGCTCAGTCGTACTCGAAATTCCCGGCGGAATGCGCGATCCGGGTGAAGACGCGCTGACCGCAGCGAAGCGCGAACTGCTGGAAGAAACTGGCTACGCGTCCGATGACTGGCAGTGGATCGGCGAAGTGCTGCCCAATCCGGCGATTCAGAGTAACCGCTGTGCGACGTTTCTCGCGCGTAACGCCAAGAAGGTCGCTGAGACGCATTTTGATACCACCGAAGAGTGCGTCCTGCGCCTGGAGCCTGCTGATTCGGCCGCAGATCTGGTCCGCACGGGCGTCATTGACCACGCGCTGGTGCTCGCGGCATTGAATTTCGCTTTCCTGCGCGGTGCCCTGCCGTTTCAACCGGTTGCGCCCGCGCCCTGACTGGAGGACCCCCTCGCCATGCACGCCCCGGACCCTGGCAAGTTCGACCTCGATTGGCACGAACGCGTTCGCCTGCGCAACGGCCAGCACGTGACTCTGCGCCTGTTGCAGCCGTCTGACCGTGAGATGTACCTCCAAGGCTTTGCAAAAATGTCCGCGGAGGCGCGTTACCACCGGTTTTTTGAGCCCAAGGACCACCTGACGCCGGCGGAAGTGCACTATCTGGTCGATCTGGATCAGGTCCATCACTTCGCGATTGTCGCGTCGCACGGTCACGATCCGGCGGAAGGCGTTGGGCTTGCGCGCTGCGTGGAAATTCCCGGTTCGCCGCACGTTGCGGAACCCGCGGTGACGGTGCTCGACGACTGGCAGGGGCTTGGCATCGGGCGGGTGCTGATGCGTCGTCTCGTGGAAGCGGCGCGGGCGCGCGGCGTCGAGCGTTTTCACGTCGATATTCTGGACGGCAACTCGCCGATGCTCTCGCTTCTGGATGAAGTCGGCGTGGAGCTTTTTCCTGCCCGCGAACAGGGCGTGATGACGATTGATCTGCCGCTTCCAGATGCGCTGTCGCTCGATCCGCGCGAAGGTCAGCACCGCGCCCATGACCGGTCAGCGCTGGAAAGACTCCTGCGTTTGGCGGCGAAGGGGATCGTTCGGGTGTTGCCGCGGTCGACGCGCGGCAGTCGTTAGACGCGGATTGTTATTTGTCGAGTGGATGTTTGTAAACCGATCCGGACGCAAGCCGTTGAGCTGCGGTGTCGGCGCGGGCGCGAAAGATCGCAACCGCTTGCGGTGGAGGCACGCGCAGCGGGTCTCCGCCCGGAGCGACGGCGTCAGCCGGACCGCGGAGGGTAGAGCCCGGTCCGGCCGCTTGCGGCCGGATTCGCCCAAGAAATCAGGAATACAGCGGGAAAGCCGCGGGAAGAGAGACGCATGACGCAGCAGACTTTGCCGCCCGGTTCGCACGCACGACCGGTCGACGTTCAGGCGCGAATTGACGCTGCCATCGCAGCGCTCCCGGCCGACTACGCGCCGCGGACGCGCCACGTCAACGGCGCCGAACAGCCCAGCGACCACGAGCACGCGCACCCGGTCGCGCCGCCGGGAAGTCGTCCGAACTTTGCGAACCGGCTCTTGCTCGCCGCGAGTCCCTACCTGCGACAGCACGCCCACAACCCGGTCGACTGGCGCCCTTGGGGGCAGGAAGCCCTGCAAGAGGCGCGCGCGCTGAATCGCCCCGTGTTCCTCTCGGTCGGCTACGCGACGTGCCACTGGTGCCACGTGATGGAGCACGAGAGCTTTGAGGACCTGCAGATTTCGGCTCGCCTCAACAGCCTCTACGTGCCCGTCAAGGTCGACCGCGAAGAGCGGCCCGACGTCGACGCAGTTTATATGGCCGCCGTTCAAGCGATGACAGGCCAAGGCGGCTGGCCGATGAGCGTCTGGCTTTGGCCGGTCGAAGCGGCGGACGGCACGCTGGAAGGGCTGCCGTACTTTGCGGGCACGTACTTTCCGCCGCACGATGGGCATCGCGGGATGCGCCGCGGCTTTTTTTCGATCCTCGATCAGCTCTCCGCGATCTGTCAGGACGACCTCCCGCGCGTTCTGGAGAGCGGCGCGCAGGTCGCGGATGCGATCCGGCGGCATTTGGTCGGCGTGGAACCCGGGCAGCAATTGCCGGATCTGTCGGCGGTGGACGCGGTGGAATCTGAGGTCGCGATGAGCTACGACGCGATCCACGGCGGTCGCAACTGGGCGCCGAAGTTTCCGTCTTCGATGCCGATTCGCCTTTTGCTTCGGCACACGCTGCGCACGGGCTCGCCGCGCGGGCAGGCGATGGCGCTCCACACGCTGCGGAAGATGGCGCTGGGCGGGATTCGCGACCACGTGGGCGGCGGCTGGCATCGCTACAGCACGGATGCGCGCTGGTTTGCGCCGCACTTTGAGAAGATGCTGTACGACCAAGGGCTCATCGGCCTGGCGCTCGCGGACGCGGTGCAAGTGGCGCCGGAGCCGCTACTTGTGGACGCGCTGTCGGAGAATCTGGACGGCATGCTGCGGACGCTACGCAATTCCGATGGCGCGTTTTGCGCGGCGACCGACGCGGATTCAGAAGGCGCGGAGGGGCGCTATTTCCTGTGGACCCTCGCGCAGCTTCAAGAAGCGCTGGGTGAAACGGACGCAGCGTGGACGGCGGAACTTCTCGGCGCAACGCCGCGCGGCACGTTTGAAGGCAGCAACATCTTCCAATTGCAACGCTTACCGTCGGGCGAGGACTGGCCGCGTCTGCGTGAACTGCGCGGGCGCCTGCGTGCGGTTCAGGTGACCCGCGAAGCGCCGCTGCGGGACGACAAGGTGCTGACCGCGTGGAATGGTCTGGCCATTTCCGCGCTGGCGCGAGGTTATCACGTGATAACAACGCCGCGGTGGCTGGACGCGGCGACGACGGCGATGCACTACCTCCTGACGCACCTCGTGCGCGACGGGCGACTTCTGCGCGCGCGCTTGGGCGATGAAGCGACGATTCCGGCGTTTCTGGACGATCACGCCGCGCTCATTCAGGCGCTCTTGGACCTGCACGCGGTGACGCATGACGTGAAGTGGGTTCAGCTTGCGCTGCACTGGCAGGGCGAACAGGACCGGCTGTTTCTTTCTGGAGATGGTCGCGGCTACCTGTCGACGGCGCTGGATGCGGAGACCGTCGTCGCCCGCGCGCGGCCGGATCACGATGGTGCCGAGCCCTGTGGCAACGCGCTGGCGGCGCAGAATCTGGTGCGACTGGCGGGGCTGACTGGACACGCGCGGTGGCGGCAAGCGGCGGACGACCTGCTCTTGGCGTTTGCGCCGCTTCTGGTGACGCGTCCGGGTTCGCTGACTGAATTTCTGCTGGCAGTGGAACTGCGCGCCGCGCTGCGTCAGGTCGTGCTGATCGCCCACGAGCGCACGGACCTGACGGCGTTTCTGGACTTGCTGCGCGACCAATGGCTGCCGCACGTCGTGGTGCTGGCGCTGACGGAACACGAGGCCGCGGCGCTGGCCGACGTGGCGCCGCTGTTGGAAGGCAAGGTCGCGATTGGCGGGCGCGCGACGGCGTACGTCTGCCGAGATGGCGCGTGTGACTTGCCGACGTGCGACTTGATCGAGTTGGGAAGGCTGGTCGCGGCGCGATAACGGGATCGCTATTTGCAGTCGGGGTCGCGGCCGGTTGGGCAGCCCGGATCGCACGCGCCGTCGGCCGCGCAGACTGTGGGCTTGACCTGGCACGCGGCGTCGCAGCCACACGCGTCGGTCGCACCGGGCACGCGCACTTCGCAGATCAGCGGGTTGCGGTCACACGTGCAAGCGCCCATCGGGTCGCAGTCGCGGTCCTCGGTGCATGCCAAATTGCAGCGGCCGTCCGTCTTGCACACATCTTCGCTGCAGTCCGGGTCACCTACGCACGCGCCGTTGCACAAACCGTCCTTGTTGCAGACCGGCGTCGAACTCGCCTTGCGCCACGAGGTTTCGCAGAGCTCCTTGCCGTTGTCGTCCAAAAAATGCGCGTGCAGGAGCGTCCGTTCTGTCTCGACGTGCAAAAAGCCAAACGAGTGCGCCAGGAAAGTGCCGTTCTCGGTCGGTTTGATGTCGTACAGCCCCGCGCCGCCCGCGCCCGTCACGACCTGATGAACGCCACAACGCGGCTTCAGGACTTCCAACGCGTGGTCATGGCCGGAGATCAGCAGGTCCACACGGTGACACAGCACGCGGTCCAGGAACGAGGCAAGCACGCCGTCGGCGTCGCCGTGGCGGCTATCGGAAAGCCGCGGATGGTGGCCAAACGCGATGACCCACGGCTCTCCGTGTCGGCGACTCTCCGCGAGAACGCGCCGCGCCCACCGCTCTTGCGCCATGTCCGGGCGCGACGTGTCCAGCGCCAAGAAGCGAATCCCGTGCTCCACAAACGTGTAGTACCGCGCCGGCATGCGCCACGCCTTCGACGGACTCACCTGCGTGTACGCCACCGCCGCGTCCGGATTCGCCGGCGGGTAGTAGTCGTGATTGCCCAGAGACAGCCAAATCGGGATGCCCAACGGCGCGTAGGGCACTTCAAACCGTTCTTTCAGGCGCGGATCGTCGGTGGCGCCGACGCCCGTTGGGTAAAAGATGTCGCCGGTGTGGATCGCAAACGAGCACGTGTGGGTCTTGCAGTACGCCGCCATCGCCGCCGCGACGCGAAACTGGCTGGGTTCGCCCGTGCCCGAATCACCAAACGCGAGAAAGTGCGCGGTGTCGGTCGTCGCGCGCGGGAGTTCGGTCAACCAAGGCGCCGCGCCATCGCCGCGGTCGGCGCGCTGCGTCGTGCCACACGCGGTTGTGCGAACGGGCGCCTCGTCCTTGGTCGAGTCGGCTTCGTGATGCGGGTCTTTGTCGCGGTTGCAAGCGCTCAGTCCGAGCGCGACGGCAAACAGCGCCGCGGCCACCCGGCAGGTGGCGAATCGCGCGGGTGACGTCTTCAAGCGCAGGCCTAAGCCTTTTCCATCGCGGCGCGATCTTTCTCGCTCATCTGACCGGTGCGCGCCTGCGCGTGCAGCTGGTCGGCCTTCTCCTGCATGGCCGCCAACTTGCGGTACAGCTGAGAAAAGTGCTGGTTCTCAATGAACTTCATCAGGTGGTTTCGGCCGCGGAATTCCTGCGTCGTCGCCGTGTCGATGATCTCTTTGAGAATGCGAATCTCGTTACGGGTGAACGAGTTGGATACGCGAATGATGGTCTGCTTGGTCATCGTAGGTTCCTGGCCAGAGCACGCGGGGGCTCGTCAACGCAGGCGGAGTGTGCCCAAGATCGCGGCCGCTGCCAAGCGCGGGCGAAAAAAACTCGCGGAAGCGCTGCAAGCAGCCGGATCGTCGCGCTTCAGGACCCTTGCGCTCGCCGGGTGGCTGGCTATCCTCTGGCGCGCGGCCGTGCTGGTTGCAAGAGGTTCTTCATGCCCGCCATCGATCTGCGCAGTGACACAGTGACCCGACCGACCGCGGCGATGCGCGCTGCCATGGCGGACGCCCAGGTGGGCGACGACGTCTTTGGCGACGACCCAACGGTGATTGCGCTGGAGGTACGCGGCGCGGCGCTTCTGGGGAAGGAGTCGGCGATCTACGTGCCGTCAGGCGTGATGGCGAACCAGATCGCTGTGCGTTTGCACGCGCGGCCGGGAGAGGAAGCCATCGTGCACGCGGCGTCGCACGTCTACAACTACGAGGGCGGTGCGGCGGCGGCGTTGTCCGGCGTCACGCTGCGGCCTCTCCAGTCGGTTGACGGATCGCTGAACCCGGCGGAGGTCCTGGCCAATATCCACGGCACGTCCGACCCGCACTTGTCGGTGACGCGGCTGGTGGCCTTTGAGAACACCCACAACGCGTGTGGCGGCACTGTCGTGCCTCAGGCGAACATCGAGGCAGTCGCCGCGGTTGCGCGCGCCCACGCCTTGGCGCTGCACTTGGACGGGGCGCGGCTGATGAACGCGTCGATTGCGACGGGTACGCCGCCCGCGGCTCTCGCGGCGCCGTTTGACACCGTGTCGCTGTGTCTGTCCAAAGGGCTGGGCGCGCCGGTTGGGAGCCTTTTGATCGGCTCGCGCGAAGCGATCGCGCGTGCGCGGCGGACGCGCAAGCTCTTTGGCGGCGGCATGCGCCAAGCCGGCATTCTGGCCGCGGCCGGCCTGTACGCGCTGGAACACAACGTGGCGCGGCTCTTTGAGGACCACAAGCGTGCGTGGCGGCTGGCGGAAGCGATCGCCGCGATTCCAGGGCTTGTGTGCAATCTGGACGCGGTGCAGACCAATCTCGTCTTCTTTGACATCGCGCCGGACCACAAGCGCATGCGCGTGCCGTTGGAAGCGCGGACGCAGCTCATCGCCGAACTGAAAGAGCAGGGCGTGCTGCTCGCGGGTGGCCCTTACCGCCTCCGCGCCGTGACGCACCTGGACGTCGATGACGCCGGGGTCGAGCGCGCGCTGGAAGTGCTGCGTAAGGTCATGGCCAGCTACACATCCTGACGCATTTTGAATACCAAACTGAACAGGTTGAGACCTGTTGCGTTTCGGACTGGGACCGCGAAGCGTGGACCTCCGGTGGCACGCCGCGCTGTCGGCGGCTGTGACGCTGGAATTCGGTCAGCGTGTATGACCGAATTCGCCCCAACTTTCGACCAAGCGCGGCCCGTCGATCCGGCGCCAGCGCGCGAGGGGCCCAACGCGCCAGCGCCGAGACGCGCCTCGCGACTCGGTCGCAAACGTCCGACGTTTGCGATTGGCGACCCGGTCCACGCGTCAGCGGGGACGCGCCCACACCCTGAAGATGATGAAAGGCGTCTGCCCTAACTCAAAAACTGCGGCGTCAGGCCTAACTCCGCCATCTTCACCTTGTCCCAGCTCTCGATTTCATCCACGCCCGCGATGTACTTCCGCGCTTTGTTCGTCGTCGGATTGCGAATGCTCGTAATCTCAGGCCCTGACACGAGAATCACCTTCTTGTACGACGGGATGTTGCTCGACCCCAGCGTGTTCGCGTAGTGCCGCATGATGTTGCCAGCTTTGCCGATTTCCGTGCACAGCCGCTGGAAATGCTCAACCGCTTCGCTCGGATGCAGCTGTTTGGGCCTGTGGCAGAGCGTGTACCCGTCGTAGTCGCGGCTGATGGTTCCGGGTAAGAGCCGCCCCTCGTCCTGCATCTGCTTGAAAATCGGCGTTTCCGGGTACGGACTCACGATGCCCAGAAACGTGATCGAGAAATACTTCATGTCCAGAAGGACTTGCGGCAGCTTCTCCAGATAGGCGTTGGTGTCCCCGTCAGACCCGACGAGCAAGCCAAACGACAGCAAAATGCCGTGACGGAAGGCCCGCTTGATGACCTCGTCGACCTCTGAGATCTTGTTGTGGCCTTTGTGGAAGGAGTCGATCGACTCAGCGTTGAGCGACTCCAAGCCCGTGTAAATGTAGCGACACCCGGCTTTCGCCATCAGCTTCACGAGCTCTTCATCGCGCAGAATGTTGAACGTCAGCGCGCAACCCCAAATGCGTTTCTTGGGGATCAACGCCGTGCACAACTCGCGCAAATACTTAGGACTTCCGCCAAGGTTGTTGTCCAGAAACACGAACGTATTGTCAAAAAGTCCGAACCAGTTCTTGTTGAAGAGCATCTTGCTCTCAATTTCGTTCACCACGACGTCGACGGGCCGATACTGGTACTTTTCCCAGCCGGTCAACACGCAGAAATTGCAGGTGAATGGGCAGCCGCGCGACGCTTCGATTCCGGGCAAGCGAATGCGGTTGTTCTTGAAGTCCACGAGATCATAGCGGTACGGCTTGATGTCCGTGATGCCGTTGCCTTGCAGCGCATAGCGCTTCTGCAGATTCTTTTTGGCAAAATCTGCAATAGCCACGGGCACATTGGCCTCTGGCGTGCCGGTAATGACGGCGTCAAAGTACTTCTCCGCGTCGTCCGGGTAATAGCTCGCATGGCGCCCGCCCGCGATGGTCGTCACGCCCCGCTTGCGGAGCAAAGTCGAGAGCACCTTCGTGTGTTCGTAATACGCGTGAAGATAGGAGAAAAACACCAGATCCCAATCACGATCCAGCGGAATCTCGACCTCTTTTTCGTTGTAGAGCTCAATGTGCGCGTCTTCCGGGCACAAGCCCGCAATCAGCTCCGGTACAGCAGACTGCATCACCGACGGCTCTTTGTGCGGCAGCCGAGTCGGGTGCGTATAGGTCGAGATAATGGCAATGCGCATAATGACCCCCACGTCGTTCAAGCACGGGGCCAGTTTAACCACGAAATTCTCGCGCTGCCAATTCCTAGGGCCTTTCCGTCGGCCTTTTGGGAGGTGAACACGCGTCTGGAACCCGCACGATCAGGTCGTGCAGGCGTTCCGTGTGCAGCAAAATCGCCTCCGTCACGGGCTGCGGTACGGCGTGGTCGGCGAGCGTTTGCCGCAGAATCATCAGCCGCCGGTAGAATTGCCCAGACAGAATCGGATGATTTGCGTGCGCCTGGCGCATTCCGCGTCCCGTGTACGGGATGTCTGCGCCAAGGGCGCGCGCCGTGAACTCCAATTCGCGCTGCTTCAGGAGGTCCGGATCGGCGGCGTTGAAATGAAAGCCGATCATCACGTCCGCCCGCACGCGATCGATGAAGTCGTTGATGACCGGCCGCAGCGCGTCCAGCCCGCCCATTGTGTCCAGCAGATTCGGTTGCTGCGTCATCGCGTCCACCTCAGGGCAAAAATGCTGAAGGACCCGCCGGTTGCCCGACGGATCCTTCGGCGGAGACTCGTTGCTTAGGCGCGACGACGGCGCATCGCGACGATGAAGCCAAGCGCGACGAGCGCGCTCATCCAGCCAGCGCCGTTGCTGGTCGAACCGGCCGTGCAGCCGCTGGACGTGGCCGACGAGCCGGTCGAGTCGGTCGTCGTGGTGGTCGAGCCCGTGTCGGCAGCGATGCCGCCAGCGTCCGCGCCGCCGGTCGTGCCGGTGTCGGTGCTGCCCGCGTCAGGTGCCGACGCCGAGCAGGTGCCCACGGTCTTGTCGCAGGTCTCGCCCGCTTTGCACGTGCCGCAGGACTTGCCGCAGCCGTCGGGGCCGCAGACCTTGCCAGCGCAGTCAGGCGTGCAGGTGGGGCCGGCGCACACGGTCTCTTGGTCGGGGCAGCAGTCGCCGTACTGCGCGCAGGCGGTATCGCAGTAGCAGGTGGCTGGGCTCTTGTCGACTGTCCACGTGCCCTTGGCGTTGTCAGCGCAGTCCGAGCCGGCGCAGGTCGGGGCGCCGCACGCCGTGTCCATGTCCGCGCAGCAGTCGCCCGCCGCGCTGCAGTCCACGTCACAGTTGCACATCGCGGCTTCGGAAACGCTGCCGCACTTGCCGGTGCACTTGCCGGAGTTCTTGTCGGCGCACGCCGGACGGCCGCAGGTCACGACGGCCGAGTACAGGTCGTACGTCGCCTGCTTCAGGTTCGCGGTGCAATCGACCTTCGGGTCGCCCTTGAGGATGCAGTCGTGGAACGTCACGCACGCCGGATCGGCTTTGCATGCGTCGATCTCTTTGCCGCACTTCGTGTTCCAGCACGCGTTGGTGCTGAACCCAGCGGGAACGCTCGTGTCGCCGGTCGCGGTATCGGTGGCAACGACGGTGTCTTCGGTTGGGCCCGCGTCAACGGTCGAGGTGACATCCTCAACGTAGGTGTCAGTCGAGCCAGCGTCGGTGGGCACGGCCCACGCGTTCGCCGTGAGGCCCAAGGAAAGCGTACACGCGGTGGACAACAAGTAGCGCAGATTCATCCGTTTTCTCCGATGCCCGCCGAGGGCACTCTCAGTAGCCGTTCGATGCGCGATTGCCGGACTTGGGCGGCAATCGAGCCCAAGAATCTAGCCGAAAACCCCGCATCTTGGCAATCAAAACCGTGCTGGGCGCAATGCGAGACTGACCCCAAGCGCTGACGGCGTAGCCCGCGATGCCCCCATTCTCAGGCGCTCGCCGAGGCGATTGTGCAGCGTCACCTATCCGGCTGCATCTGCCGCTCCACGTGCACATCAATGACAACATCAGGCTTCTCAACGTCCACCAATTCCTTGTCCAATGGCGGGCCAAACTCCACCGCCAGGAAATGGCTACAGCTTTCAGCCAGGAACGGAATCAGCGCATTCCCGTACGAATCCCCAAACATCAGCACACGTGGTCCCTTACTTCCCGGGCAGTCAAACGCCTCCAGTTTTGTCCCCTTGGGGCGCGTCACGCTCGGCTCTACGCGTTTGCAGCGCCGCGCCATCTTTTCAAATGTCTGTGGCCCGGCGTAGCGTTTCTCCAGATCCAGTTGCCGCGCCAAGTCGCCGCCCGGTCGGGGAATTTCGACAAACTGCAAGGCATTCTGCTCTACCACACGCATCTCCGGGAACCACTTGCGCAGTTCCGTCGCGATGTGGCGATACCCAAAGTACGCGCCGACCGCGTTCCAGTGGGTGTCCGTCTTGTGGTACGCCAGTGCCGACCTTTTGGCTTCCATTTCTGCGGCACGCAGGTCCAGGTAGCTCAAGCCCGCCTTGTGCAGCGTCTCGCCGATCTGGTCCATGCGGCAGGGGCCTCCCGATTTCTGCACCCACATCGGCAGAAATTCCGGGTAGACGTTCTCTTTGTTCGGCGCCCAAACGTTCAAGTACTTGATGCCTTTGCTGGCCAAATACTCCGTGCGTTCGCGGGTGTAGGCGATTTCGTGCTGCAGGCCTTCTGGCGTGAACGGGAAAATGCAGCGGTACGCGTCGATGGACTTGTTCGTTCCCAAGAACAGCCAGCCGTCCTTGCCCAAGAGGACGTCCGCGCGCGGGGAAATGCCGAGGACGTCGAGCATCAGCTCCGAATGTGCGGCGATGAGCGCGCTGCGATACCCAAAGTTGTCGCGCACCCAAGTCTCGTACAGCGCCGGCCACTTCTGCAGCGCCGCGAGGTTTGCCGTCAGCGGTGGCCATTCGGCCAGCTTGCGGTTCTCGTCAGGCGGCGGCGTCTTGTCCACGTGCCACTTCATGTCCGCCGCGGGCAACAGGATGCCCACGACGCTCACCAGCAGCAGCAGGTACTGCGCCCACACCGGCAACCAAACGTGCGCGGGCTCCGTCGTTTGCGTGGCAGGTTGTGGCACTGGACGCTTCGCCATCGCTCAGAACCTGAAGTAGATGAAAGGATTGTGGGTTGACGCCGCGAGCATCACGGAGCTTGCCCAGAGCACCGCCATCATCGCCGCGATGGCAACGAGCGCGCTTGCGTGCCGCACCAAAAGGCCGAAATCGCCCGACTTGCCGAACGACTCCAGCTTCTCGCCGACCCACGGCACCAGCGGCGCGGCACCGAGTACCGCCAGCGTCAGCATGACGCCCACGTCGAGCGTCAGAAACTGCAGAATCGGCCAAATCTCCGGCGGACCGCCCAGCCCCGCCATCGCCTTCACGTACACGCCCGCCTGCGTCAGCGTCGCGGCGCGAAACGGCACCCAGCCGAGTGTTACGACCAGCATCGTGTAAAAGTGCCGCAGCGGTCGCGGCGCGGCGTCCATCCACTTGCCCCACGACGTGCGTTCAAGCGCGAGGAACGCGCCGTGGTAGAGCCCCCAGGCAATGAACGCCCAACTCGCGCCGTGCCAGAGTCCGCAGAGGAAAAACACGATGAGCAGGTTCAGCTTGTTGCGCCATTCCGAGCAGCGGTTGCCGCCCAGCGGAATGTACAGGTAGTCGCGAAACCAGTTGGAGAGTGAAATGTGCCAGCGTCGCCAGAATTCGCGGATGCTCTGCGAGGCGTACGGCCAGCGGAAATTCTCCGGGAAGCGAAAGCCGAGCAGGTGGCCCAGGCCAATCGCCATGTCCGAGTAGCCGCTGAAGTCGAAGTAGATTTGTCCGGTGTAGCAGACGATGCCGAGCCACGACGTCGCAAAGCCGAGCTGATCGGCGGGCAGGGCGAAGATGCGATCTGCGGGGACTGCGAGCGTGTTGGCGATGAGCACTTTCTTGCCCAAGCCCACCAGAAAACGCTGTGCGCCGTATGCCGCGCCCGCCACCGACATCCGCCGTCCGAGAAACTGCCACGCCACTTCGTGGTAGCGCAGAATCGGTCCGGCGACCAGCTGCGGAAAGAGCGTCACGTACAGCGCCAGATCGGCGAGGTTCTTCTGCGGCTCCGCGTCGCCGCGGTAGACGTCAATGACGTAGGACATCGCGTGGAACGTGAAGAAGGAAATCCCCAGCGGCATCACCCACTCAGGAATCGGCAGGGGCGGCAGTCCGATAATGTGCGAGAGCGAATTCACCGACGTCGCGGCAAACCCAGCGTACTTGAACGCCGCCAGCACGGACAAGTCCACCGTGACAGCAACCGCCAGCGCCCACTTCGCCGCAGGCGTTCCGCGCAGCTTGCCGATCCAGAGGCCAAAGGCGTAGTTCGTCAGGATCGTGCCGAGCATTACCCAGACGAGCTGCGGTTCGCCCCACGCGTAAAACAGCAGACTGATGAGCAGCAGCCACAGGTTGCGCAGCTGCCGCGGCAACAGGAGGTGACCACCCAGCGCGATGGGCAGGAAGATGAACAGGAACAGGGTGGAGGAAAAAACCATGCCGTTCCTGAACCGCTCGTCTTACTTCAGAAGCTTGGTGCGGAGTCCGTACTTGGTGATGGCGTAGATCGCGCGGAAGCCGTCTTTCACGCCGATCTTCTTGCCTTCGGCATAGGTGCGACCGTCGTAAGAAATCGGCACTTCGTAGATCCGCAGCCCCGGCTTCGCTGCCAACTTTGCCGTCATCTCCGGCTCGATGCCAAAGCGATTCTCTTCCAGCGTGATCGACTGAATCACTTCGCGGCGGAACACCTTGTAGCAGGTCTCCATGTCGGTCAGGTTCAGATCGGTCACCATGTTGGAGAACGTCGTCAGCGCCTTGTTGCCAACCGAGTGCCAGAAGTACAGCACGCGGTGCGTCGAACCAGCGAAGCGCGATCCGAACACAACGTCCGCCTTGCCTTCCGCGATTGGCTGCACCAAATGGCCGTACTCGCTCGGGTCGTATTCCAGATCGGCGTCTTGCACCAACACGATGTCGCCCGTCGCTTCCTGAAAACCGCGCCGCAGCGCCGCGCCCTTGCCCTGGTTCACTTCCTGCAGCAGCACGCGAATCTGCGGGTACTGCGCTGCCAATTCAGCGAGGATGTCGCGCGTTCCGTCCTTGGAGCCGTCGTCCACAATGAGCAACTCGATATCAAACGGCTGCTTCAGGACCAGCGCCACGATTTCGCGAATGGTCTTCTTCTCGTTGTAGCAGGGCATCACAACTGACAGTTTCACGAATCACCTCTGGCCGACTCAGAATCGGCGCGCGTAGTGTAGCGGGCAATGAAGCGCAGTTAAAGGGTCACTTCGCGATGCGCAGGCGGAGCATCGGCAGCAGCAGCGTGAGCGCACCGTGGAGCGCATCCAAATCGCCGTCATTTTCCACGACGACGTCCGAGAGCGCCGCCGTCGCGACCAACTGCTGCGCGGACGGATCGCCCGACGCCAGCTCCGCGGCTTCCTGCCGGCGGAATTCTTCAAAACTCTGGGCATCACCGGCGCGACTCCGCAGCGCGAGGCGCTCGTACCGCACGGCTTCATCCGCTGCGACTTCCAGCAGCACAAAATCCGCGCGCCGCCGCAACACTTCGACTTCCGCCGGATTCCGAATGCTGTCGACCACAAAATCAGTGTCCGTCGGGATCCGCGGCAACGTCCGTTCCGCCAGCACGCCTGGCCCACCGGTCTGCCGCAGGTGCGTTCCCGCGGCGATGAGGTTGTCCCGCGACGTCTCCTGGCCGTTGTCCTTCAAGTAGATGCGGATCGCATCCGACAACGACGTGTACCCAAACCCGTGGCTCTCCAGCCACGCTGCGACGGTGCCTTTGCCTGACGCGTTGCGTCCTGTCAGTCCCACGATCATGCCACACGCTCGTCGGCCGGAAAGACGTCCGGCTTGGTCGTCGTCACCACGCGCAGGCGCGCTTCTGCACCCGTCGCCTCGTCCTGCGCCAGCAGCACGCCGCCCGGAACGTAGACCTTTCGCGCAATCGTCGCCAGTCCCAGCGTGTGAATTCCCGCCCACTGCACCGCCGTTCCCATTTTGCCGGCGCGTTTGCCTTCCAGAGTGCGCAACTGCCAGCCCGGTTGCGGCTCGCCTTCCTCGACCGTGACCCAGCAAAGATGGCGCCGCAGTTGCCCGCGGTACGTCATCATCGCGATCGCTTCCTGGCCGACGTAGCAGCCCTTGCGGTAGTTCACCGTGTCGCGCAGACCGACTTCAAGCGGCAAGCTGCCTTCTTCGATGTCGCCGCGCAAAAGCGGTGCGCCCGCCTGAATTCGCAGCGCATCCTGCGCACCGTGGCAGCCAATCGTCGCGCCCGCCGCCGTGAACGTCGCGACCAGATCGGGCACTGATGCGCGCGCCAAGAGGAACCATTGCTCCGGCAGCGTCTGCCCGCCAGGCTGGTGGTCGCCCGTTTGGGTGCGCCAAGTCCGCACCGCGATTCCGTCGACCTGCGCGTGCGCCAGTAGCGTGTCCGTCAGCGGCACGCCCAGCTTCTCCGTGATTGCGGGGACTTCTGGGCCAACGAGCGTCACGATCGCCAGATCCGGCTGCAGTTCCAGCTCGCACGCGTTCATGATGGTGTAGCGATCGAGGTGGTTGCGCAGAAATTCCGCGTTGGCGAAGTCGGTCAGCAGCCAAACGCGCTCCGCTTCCTTCAAAAGCGTGAAGATCGCGAGGATTTTGCCCTGCGCGTCGCACAAGCACGCCTGCGTCACGCCGTTGTCGGGCAAGTCCTTGACGTCCTGGGTGATCATCGCCTGCAGGTACTTCACGCGATCTTTGCCGGACACTTCAATGGCTTGCAGGTCATCGCGACCAAAGATCGCTGCCTGCGTCTGCGCGGCGTGGAGCACTTTCAGATCCGGGTCGGTCAGCTTGCGCATCTTTGGATGAACATCCAGTAGACAAATATCTACATTTCTACGGGTGAAACGTCACGGCGTTGGTCGCCCAGGAACGCCACGTGCCGAATTCCAGATCGTACGTGGCAAAACTGTTGATCGTCGCGCCGGGGATATAGAGCCGGTCGACGCGGGCAACCCACTGATATTGTGGGCTCGTCGGGAAGACCTGAATGCCGTCGATGGCTTGCAGATCCGGCAAGGCGAAGGTCGTGACGTTGGGCGCCACGTAGGCCCACCAAAAGGGGAAATTGCTGCCGTCGAGATGGATGCGGTTACACGAGGGCACGCGTCCTGGCGCGGCCGTCCAGGTCACAGCGAACGGGAATGGGCTTTGCTCGGTTGGGCTGGAGATGGTCGGCACGGTCAAGAACGGTCCCAGCCACAGACCAGGCTGGCTGACAAAAACCGCCATGCCGTCCGACAGCGCCACGCCGGCGTTCGGACGCTGGTCCAGATGATCGGGGGACTCGTTCGCCACGCCCGTCGCGTCGACCCGCCACTGTGCGCCTTCGCGGTCGATCGCCAGAAGCGTCTGGTTGGGCAGGGGAACCAGCACGCGCACGCTGCGCACGGTCGAGAGATCCGCCCCCGCTGGCCAGCCGTCCTGCCACTGCCCGTTCGGCGGAAGCTTCCACAGCGCGGCCACAGTGCCCTGATTGCCGCCCGCCCACAGCGTGCCGTCGTCGGTTTGGGTAAGGGCGAACAGGTTGAGTTGCGCGTCCAACTCCAGTGCAGTCAGCGCAGGTTGACCGTTTACGAGCGTCACCTGTAGCACCTTGCCCGCGTCGCCCACTGCCACCGCGCCCTTTTGCGTACACAAAACCGCGTGGAGATCGGTCGACAGATTGGTCGCCAGCGCCTGCCAACCGGCGCCCACGTCCACTTCCATCCCGCCCTTGTCGCCCACGGCCACGCGCAGCAGGTCGTTCTGGCACACCGCGCGCAGCGTCGTGGGCAGCACGCCGATCTCCTCACTCACTTTCTTGCCGTTCAGCCGTCGAATCAGCCCTAGTTCGCCAACAAGCGTCGCGTCGGTCGGCGTTCCTGCAGCCGCCAGCACCGCGAGCGGTTCTGTGTACGGGTCCAAAATTACCGGCTGGTAGATCGGCTTCAGCGTCGCCAAGTCGCCACGGTAGAGCATGCCGCGCTTGGTCACGATGAGGAGTTGGTCGTCCGTGCCACGCAGCACGCCCGTCAGGTCCTGCGCCACGCCGAGTCCAAGATCGCTCCACGTGCCATCGGTCGAACGCACCCGAACGTTGAGGTCGCCCGGCGTCTTCAGCCCCGGAGTTCGCGTTCCCGCTTCAGGTGGCACGCCTGTCGTCCCGGTTCCGTAGTCAACCAGCGCTTGGAAAATCCAAGTCGTGTCGGTGAGTTCGTCCGGCAGAAACGCCGGCAGATGCGGGATCGTCAGGTCGTCCTGCACGCCCGAAAAACCTTGTCCGCCCTCGCTCAGTTGCGTCAAAAGCTGCACAACGCCGTCCGAACCGAGGTTGAACCACACATTCACTTTCTGCGAGCCGCCGATTCCGTCGTAGGTCGACTGCGGGTGGTCCAGCCGCGTCGCCAGATTGCGCGTCAGCGGAATGTCCAGATTGATGTCCAGGCCCTTCACTTCATCGCCCGGCTGGTAATAGGGCTGCGGGAACACGTGCCGGCGAATGCCCATTGCCGTCGGCACAAACTTTTGCGTGTCGTTGGTCACGTAGCCGCCCACACACACAATCGCGAGCTCGTCCAGCCGCCCGTTCAGTTGGAAGTCGCCCGTCGTCTCATCCACCGCGATGACGTCGTACGGCAGCACATTTGTCAGCACTTTGTCAGGAGTCCAGGGCGGCGTTTGGTTGGGGGTATCGGTGTCGCGCTGGCTCGTGGCGCAGAGCACCTTGCGAATGCCCATGACGGGCTTGCAGACCGCGCGACCGGGAAGCGTCGGCTCGGCGTAGCAGCCAAAGCCGCTCCCGCAGACGTTGGCCTCCGTGCAGTCGGGCAGGCAGCGCTTGCCGGCGATGCCGTTGTCGATGCAGGAAAAGGTCACCCCGCTCGGCAAGCCCACGCAATCGGCGTCGGAGAAGCAGGTGTCGCACGTCTTGTCGCCGGCTTCGGATCCCTTGAGGCAGTTTGCGGGCGGGACGGAAATGTACTTCCCCATGTCGCGCACGCGGCCTTGCAGAACAGGATCAGGTGGGGTAATGGGTGGTTCTCCCCCGCCACCGTTGCTCGGCGGATGCTCAGGGAAGAGCAGAAGTGTCACGTTGCGCGCATCAAAGGAAACAAGCGAAGTCGCCGTGTAATCGACCTTGCTCGCAGAAACGGTGATGGGGCCAACGACGTCCGATCCGCTGAAAACGACTTGCCCGGCGACGTCTGTGAACGCCTTGTACTTGCCGTAAATCGGCTGTCCTGGCTGACCAAGGACGACAGTGGCGTCCTGAATCGCCGCGTGCGCGTACCAGTCAATGACCGTGACGTTCAACGTGCCGCCGATTTGCTCGCCCCACGTGCCGCCGTCTGCCGCGGTGGGGTTGAAGTAGTTGAAGCCGTTGAGCACGGTGTCCGCCGTGCCGCTGTAGACCGCATCCACGTTGACCGAGCCGCCGTTGTGCGCGGGCGTGAGAACTTCGGCGCGCGTCGAGTCGATGACCGAAACTGCGGTGGCTGACTTGCTGCCGAAGTAGAATTTCATGCCAGGATGGAAACCGGTGCCGTAGACCGTCACGGGCGTGCTGCCGCCTGTCGCGCCGATAGCCGGAACGACGGCGTTGATGTGCATCTGCCCATCGGTGTACGTGAAGCCGTTGACGAGCGTCCCCGTCTCGCCGTCGCACGTGACGACCACGTCTACGGTGCCCAACGGTCCGGGCGGCGTTGTCGCGTGGATGGCGTTGTTGTCAAAAGCCTGAATCTGCGCGTGCCAAGTGCCGATCCGCACAGTGCAGTCGCCGGAGAAGTTGCTACCGCCGATGATGATTGCCGTGCCGCCCTCAGGTGGACCCGAACTGGGCTGGATTTGGTCGACGTGCGGGACGCCCACGTACGTGTACGCGCCGGGCAAGGTCGCGTTGCCGTGGTCGGTTTGGAGCGTGACTTCGATCTTGCCCGCGCCGTGGCTTGGCACGGTGACGCTGATTTCACCGTTGGTCGCTTGGAACGTTGCCGGTCCGCCGTCCCAGGTGACACCGCTAACCTTGGTGCCAGTCGGCAGCGCCGCAAGCAGCGTGGCGGTGTTGCCGCCCGTCGTGGGGCCGTGTCCGGGCGAAACGCCGAGAAGCTGCACGGTCGATGACGGGCCAGCGTAAGCGAATGCGGGCGAGAGAAGGGTCGCGCCAAAAGGGCTGCTCACCAACATGTCGCGAACGCCGGGCTGTGCTTGCGCGTTCAAGGTTCCCATCGCAGGGATTGTCGCCCCACGGACTTCACTTGCAGTTCCAGCTGCCAAGGGCGCGATCAGCCCGCCCGCATAAAGTTCATCCGCGTGACCCAACGCAACGCCGTGCAAGGTCACGTCGGCGCCGACGATCGGCACGACGCTGGGCTCCACGTGCACGATGCGCGGCGCGCGACCGTACAGGAACGACCCCGACAGCACCGCGACGCCGCTGGCGTGGCGCACTGCAACCACGGCGTTTTGCTCGTCCGCGTCACCCATATTCGCCGCAGGCGGTGTGAGCGCGACGAGCGTGCCGTCGTCGATCACCTCATTGGCACTGGCTTCGCGCCAGCCGACAAGCACCTTGTCACCGGGACGAAAACCGCTTCCATGAACGGTAATCTGCGTGCCGCCTTCGATCGGACCTTGCGCGGGCACAAACGTCTCCGCGTGCGTCTCTCCCAAATACGCGTAGCCACGGGTAATGCCGACGAAGCGCGGCTGCCCCGTCGCGTCCACGCCACTTTGCACCTTGACGTCAACGGAGGCCGGCACGTCGACCGGCGGGATGACCGCGTAGAGGTGGGTCTTACCGCCGCGCCAAGCAATCTCGCATTCGACGTCGCCGAGGAAGACACGCGCGTCATCACCAAAACCGACGCCTTTCAGGTCGATCTGCCCGCCGCCCGCGATCGGACCGCGATCCGGCGTTACAGAGAGCAGCTTGAGCGTACCCGACTGGCCGGGCAGGGCATCCGCACCCGGATCCACGGACTCCGCGTCCGCCGCGTTGTTCATGTCCACGTGTGTACCCGAAGAGCACGCAAAGACGCCGCACAGCAGCGAGAGCAGCGCGAACGCGTGGCGCGGGTTCTTCAGAAGGTGCAGGGACATAGTCTCCGGGCAAAATACGTCCGTGGGGACGCGAGGCACAGCATACACATCTGGTCGGGGTGAAACTACCGCTTTTGCGGCATCCGCCGTTTCTGGGGCATTTCAGCGCCCCGCGTCGTTGCCGGTTACTGGCAGAAGCGCCAGCGGCCCTTCGGACAGTTCGGACACCGCCGCTGCATCCAGCCACGGACCGACTGCGGTTTGCAGCGAGCGTAGGAGCACTTGCGCGCTCGGCGCCTCGTCGTTGCCGAACACGCCGATAACCTGTTTGCGCAACTTGTGGGCGAATGACGCTTGCGGCAGGAACACCACCTTCGCTTCCTCGTGCGCCTCAATGCCGGCGACCTGCTTGGCATAGGCGATGGCGTCCAACAGACCGCCCGTCCGATCGACCAGACGTTTCTCTTGCGCTTCGTCGCCGTACCAGATCCGGCCGCCCGCGAGACTTTCAACCACGTCACGCGCCAGCCCACGGCGCTTGGCCACGCGGTCGAGGAACAGCCCGTAGAAACGGCCCAACTGCGACGTCGCCATCGCCCGCTCTTCAGGCGTCCATTCGCGGTTCGTGCCGGTCACGCCCGACCAAGGGCCGGCGTTGAAGGTCGTCACGTGCACGCCAATTTTCTGCCATAGGCCGCTCAGGCTCGGCTTCAAGACGAACGCGCCGATGCTGCCGGTGACGGTGTTCGCGTCGGCAAAGACGCCACTCGCGCCCAAGGAGGTCCAGAAGCCGCCGCTGGCCGCGACGCCGCCCATCGAGGCAACGACTGGCACGCGCTCGCCGGTCCGTTCCAGCGCTTCTCGCATCGCTTCGCTGCCGATGATGCCGCCGCCAGGCGAGTCGATACGGGCGACGATGGCGCGCACGCCGGGCGCTTTGCCCGTCTTCGTGATGACTTCCGCCATTTCCGTGCCGCCCATCGCGGTGCCGGTCAGGCTGCTGCCGCCTTGATGGTCCGCGATGCTGCCCACCAACTCCACGACTGCGACCTTGGGCAGTGTGCCCCAGCGCCGTTGCCGCTCCGCGGGCAGGTGAAAGTCAGTCAGCGCCTCGATATCCTTCTGCCATCCCCACTCTTTCAAAAGCTTCGGCAGGTCGTTTTCCGAGGCCACAGCGTCGATCAGGTGCGCGTGCAACGCGTCTTCCGGGTAGGCCACGCCCTGCTTCAGCAGATCTTCTACGCCGCTTGGCGTCAGATCGCGACCGAGCGCAACCGCTTGGGTGAAGTTCTGCCAACTCCGCGTCACCGCGTGTTCCAGCTGCGCCTTGAGCGCCGCGCTGGGCTCGTCCTGAATCAACGACTCTGGCGCAGTTTTGTGATCCGCGAAGCGCACGGTTTCCACGACGACGCCGATACGCCCCAGCGTTTCGTGCAGCCCCATGAAGTCCGCAACCACGCCGCGCGCAGCCACGAGCCCCGAAGTCGGCAGCACGATGCGATCGCACGCCGCCGCGAGCGCCAATCCGCGCGTACCGACCGTGTCGCTGAAGAACACGACCTTCTTGCCGGCCTTGCGCAGCTTGGCTATCGCTGCGCGCAGTTCTTCGATTTGTGCCCAATTGCCTTCCAGATCGACCGCTTGCAGCACCACGATGCGGGTCGCGTGCTGTTCAGCCAGCCAGTCCAACGCCAGCAGGAGGCGACCCAAGTGAGTGCCCGTGTCTTCTTCGCGCTCGACCAAGCGGCCTTTCAGGCGCAGACGCGCGACTTCCGGTCCGTCGTCGCGCAGGCTGGGCAAGTGATCGCTCGACACGCGCAAACCGATTGTCGCGCCGCCGGAATTGGCAGATTCTGAGTTGTTGACGCCAGCTTCCAAGCCGACGTGGCCGAACGAAAAACGCAAGAGCACCGAAGTGCGCTGCTCGCGAGACGTGAAGTTGTCAGCGCTCAGAAAGCTGCGGGTGTCCAGCGCGAGCGACCATCCGTCAGCGGCGCGCAACCAAGCGGCAAAGCCGACTTGCTCCAACGATCCACCGAGGCGCCAGTCCGCGTCGCCAGCCAGCGTGACGCGGTCGGTCCCGAACCAGGGGCGAACGCCAAGACCGAAGCCGAAGTGGCTCTGGCTGAAGCCGTACGCGTCCGAGCCGAGGTCGCTGGCGCGCAACGCGAAAGACAGCCAGCTCCACGGCCGATACAGCGCGCCGACTTGCCAGGAACTGTCGAGTGTTGCACTGCTATTTGCTGTCCAACGGCTGATTGCGCCAAAGGAAAAACGCTCGCTAAGCTTCGCTGCCACGCCCATGCCGATTCGCTGCGTCGCGTACCACGACGGCTTCGCGGCGGGTACGAAGCCAAGGCCCGACACGGGATCTGCGTCGTGTTCAAAGGAAAGTCCGAAAGAAAGCGGCCCGACCGGCGCAGAACCGAGGAAGGCGCCCCAGCCAGCAGCGCGAGACTGCGATTCGGGGCCGCCGCTGGCGAACTGCAAACGCAAATCCCAGCCGTTGGTCGTGGTCAAACCCGCGGGATTGGTCGACATGGACAGCGCGCCGTCGGGTGTTGCTTGCGTTTGTCCGGGAATGTAGAGCGCCCGATCGCGCGCCCACGCCGGCATCGCGCTCAGGGTCAGCAGCATCGCCAAAAAGAGCGGCTGGTGGGCACGAAAAGACGCCATGCGGACCTCGATATGGTCAGGAAGTCTTGTTTGGGTCGGGCGGAATCAAATCCCAGGCGTGGCGCTCTGAACTGACAAACAGTCCCTTGGCCTGCGTGACAATCACGTCGCCAATACGCAACTCGCCGTAGGTATGCACTTTTCTCCCGTCGATCTGTTCGATCCACGCGGCGATTTGCAGGGTGTCACCCAGCTTCACTGGCCTGCGATAGTCGATTCCGACGTGCGCGGACATCACTTTGTGGCCGGACATCCAGCACGCCGCGCCCATCGCCTCATCCAGCAGGCCAAAAAGCGCACCACCGTGCGCGTGACCGGGGGCGCCCTGACAATCCGGACCGATCTTCGCCTCGCACAAGACCTTCTGAACGTCTTCGTGCCACGCAAAGCGCACGTCGATCGCAGTGCTGTGCGACTCGCCGTTACCGCAGACGTAACAGGCTCTTCCGTGGGTAATTTCAACAATTGACATGAGATCAGGTCACCGAACGTGCGAGAAGGCTTTGACTTTCCACGCGCCGTCGGCACCCTTGGCGACGAAGACCTTGAACGACGTCACGCCTTGGCAAGACAATGAAATCTGGTAGTTGGCCTCGTCCTTGGGCGTCACTGTGTACATCGTGCAGGCGAGCGGCTTTTTGCCGACGCGGGACGTCGCGACTGCTTCCGTGTAGCGTTTCTGAACGTCGGGTTCGAGATTCAGGAACGCGCCGCCGTGGATCCGAAAAAGCTCCGGAATCAGCGTTGCGACTTCTGCGTGCACCTCCGCCGGACCCAATTCGCGGATGTAGCTGCTCAGTTCGCCTTCTTTGAGCGACGCGCAAGCATCTGCCGCCGTCATTTCCTGCTTGAGCTTGAGCTTGGGCTGGCTGGCGGACACGTTGAACACCACCGATTCTTCAAAACTGCCGCAGAGCTTGTCCACATCGCCGCGGGCCCACGCGCCGCTCCACTGCAGGAACATTTTTGCAATTTCGCTGCCAATCTTGGCGTCGGCCGGGCTGGTCGTCACGATCGGCAGGGCAGCGGGCTTCTCCGGCTGCGGCGGCGTCGGGCGCTCCGCGACGGTCGGCTTCTCTGGCAACGGCCGCTCAGGCGCGGGACGAACGGGCTTCTCGACCGGCTTTTCCACCACGACCGGCTTGGGCTCCGGCTTCACTTCCGGCTTGGTCTCGACGCGGGGCTTGGGCTGCACAGCCACGACTTCCGGCTTGGGTTCCAACTTCGGCTCTGGCTTCGGCTCGACGCGGGGCTTGGGCTGGACCGCCACGACCTCCGGCTTGGGCTCCAGTTTCGGCTCTGGCTTCGGCTCAACGCGCGGCTTGGGCTGCACGGCGACCACTTCGGGCTTCGGATCGGGCGTACGACGCTTCGGCCGAACGGGTTCCGGCTTGACTTCCTCCGGCTCCTCTTTGGCCACCGTCGCTGCGACCAGCAGTTGCGAGGGCGCGTCCGGCGTGTGCATGCACTGTGCAGTCCAATCGTGTTCCGCGGTAATCGTCTGTTCGTCGACCCACACTGTCGCGCCGTTCGCGCCGATGCTGCGGACCTTCTTGGTGGTGCGGATTTCCTTGCGCTTCGATTCCAAGCCGGCGGCGACGTCGCAGCCGTAGCGCGCAGCGGCGGTCCGGAACGCGTTCTCCGCCTCCACGCGATTGGCAGGATCGCCGCGCGTGATGGTGTGCAGCGTGCCGAGGACCTGCGACTCACCGGGCAGATCGGCGACGTTGGCCGCGATCCGTACCTTGGTGCCGACTGGCAAAGGGCCGTACTTGGGCGCATTGGCCGCGCGTTGAAAGGCCGCGCCACCGCAAGCAGCCACAGAAAAGGCCAGCACGCCCGCGAAAACGCGCGCGGCAAGGCCGGTTCGGGCGAACGGGGAGACGGGGAGAGAAGAGCGAACGTGGGAACCGCGAGTCATCCAAACCTCCGCCGGTCGAGCGAATCGACCAGCTGCGACGGACCTGAAATGATGGAAGGGGTACGGTCTCAAGTCAACCGCAGTTGCCGTCATCGTTGGACGCAGTTACCGTCAGACGGAATCGCGCCAAGGCGCGGGGCGGAACTTTCATGAAAAACGTGCACGCGGAGCGCAGAAAGCGCTTGATGGACTCCTTCTCGACCGGCGCGGTGCTGATTGTACCGTCGGCACATCACGCGCTGCGTAACGGCGACGTTGATCATCCGTGGCGTCAGGACAGCGATTTTTGGTTTCTGACGGGGCTGGATGAACCCGACAGTGTGCTCGTGCTGCGTCCGGGGCGCGTCGAGGAGGCGTTTGTGCTGTTCGTCCGGCCGCGCGACAGGGATGCCGAGACGTGGAACGGTCGGCGCACGGGGCTGGAAGGAGCCGTCGCGAAATTTGGCGCGGATAAGGCGTTTCTCACCAGCGACTTTGACGCAGAGCTGGGCCGGCTATGTGAAAATGCTTCTGAAGTTGCCTGGGTTTATGGCCGTGACGCCGCGTTGGACAACCGGATCCTGCGGGCGGCGCGCCGGCACCGGACGTCGCCGAAGCTGCGGCTGAACGGCCCGGATCGTCTGACGGACCTGTCCGCCGCGCTGTGGCCGCTACGCCTCTTCAAGCAGGCTGACGAGATCGCGGCGCTGCGGCGGGCGAGCGTCATCACGGCAGAGGCGCACCACGAGGTGATGCGGCTTGCGGAACCGGGGCGCAACGAATCGCAGCTCCAAGCCGCGCTGGAGTACGTCTTTCGCGCCGCGGGCGGCGAGCGTGTCGGCTACGGGTCGATCGTGGCGGGTGCGGACAACGCGACGATCCTGCACTACACGGAAAACAACATGCCGATTCCCGATGGCGCGCTCGTGCTCGTCGACGGCGGCTGTGAGGTGGACCTGCACACAGCGGACGTGACACGGACGTTCCCGGCCAATGGCAAGTTTTCTCAAGCACAACGCCAAGTTTACGACATCGTGCTGGCGGCGGAGCTGGCAGCGATCGAGACGTGTCGCGTGGGCAAGTCGTTTCACGACGTGCACGACGTCGCGATTCGCGTGCTGACCGAGGGGATGGTGACGCTGGGGCTGTTGCACGGTGACGTGGACAAGCTGATCGAAGAAAACACCTTCAAGAAATACTACATGCACGGCACGAGCCACTGGCTGGGCTTGGACGTTCACGACGTCGGCGGTGTGCACGATGTGACGAGTGCTGCCGCGCCGCGGGCGAGTCGGCCGCTGCTGCCGGGGATGGTGTTGACGGTGGAGCCGGGCCTGTACATCGCGATCGACGACAGCGAAGCGCCCGAACGCTTGCGCGGCATCGGCGTGCGGATCGAGGACGACGTCTTGATCACGGAGGGCGCGCCGGACGTGCTCACGAAGGACTGCGTGAAACACGCCGAGGACGTCGAGAAGATGGTGCAGTCCGCGCCGCGGTGGGTGAAGCCAGTGAGGGTGTTGAAAAACCTGCAACACCTTTGAAACACGGATCGACACCAAAATCCAACGTAGTATCATAACGTTGGAGGTGAGCGATGGGACAAAAAGGCATCCGACGGGCGACGAAGTCGCTGCGAGCATCTGCGCAGCGCGAGCTGACCCTGCAAGGAGCGACCGAGCGGGAGATTGGCATCAAGCGTGAAGCGCCCGCTGGGACGCCGCGATTCCGGGATCAGGATCCGCTCGGCTTGTTCATCGGCACGCAGCGCATCGACGTTCTGCTCAAGCAAAGCGGCTTTTCTTGGGTTTTCACGGTGCGTCGGCTGATGCGTGCGCTCGATTGGACGCCGTTTTACGCGCAGTACAGCACCGAAGGCCGTCCGCCATACCATCCGGCGGTGATGGGCGGTGTGGTCGTGCTGGGGCACCTGCTTGGACTGAAAAGCCTACGTCAGCTGGAGAACTTCGCCGCGGCGGACATGCGCTGCTGGTGGCTGACGGGCGGGCTGATCCCGGACTACAGCTCGTTCTGCAATTTCTTCAATCGGCACAGGGATCTGTGGACCAGTCACTTCTTCGAGGACGTGACTGGCCGCGTCGTGCGGGCGCTGCAGAGCGACGCGAGCTTTCTCGGTATGGATGGTACGGTGGTGCAGTCGGCGGCAAGCGCGCACCACGCGCTGAGTGTGGAGGCCGCGCAGCACAAGGCGACCCGCGCGCGCGAGCGGGCCGATGCGGCGCCACAGGAGACGTCGGAGCAGAAGTCGGTGGCCAAGACGCTGGACGCCAAGGCGAAAAAGGCGGAGCGCACAGCGGAAATCGCCAAGGAACGCGACGCGGCGCGGTCGAATCAGCAAAAGCGCAAGAGCCCGACCACTGTGACGGAGCACGACCCCGAGGCGGTGAACCAGCCGCAGAAGCGCGGGGGCCACGCGCCGTCGTACAAGCCGTCGGTCGTGGTCACCAAAGACCGCGTGATCACGGGGCAAACGGTACACCCGTCGAACGAGGCCGTGCAGGTGCCGGACCTGCTGGACCAGAGCGAGCGTGTGACGGGGCAAAAGCCGCATCTCGTCATGGCGGACGCGGGTTACAACGTGGCGAGCGTGCTGAACGAGGCAGTCGCGCGCGACCTCAATTTTCTCTGTCCGCAAGGCCGGACGCACGACGAGGATGGGGACTGGACGCCGGACAGCAAGCGGATCCACAAGTCACAATTCAAATACCATGAGAAAACAAACAGCTACACGTGTCCGCAGGGACGTGTGCTGGAACGCTACCGACACAACGCGAAGCACGTCGAGTACCGGTCGGTGAGCTGCGAAGGCTGTCCGCTGCGCGAGCGCTGCATCAAGAACGGCGCGCAGCGCAGCGTGACGAGGGTGCCAGAGGACGAAATTCGCGAGGCGCTCCACGTCGTTATGCAGCAGCCCGGTGCGCGCAAGATGTACAAGAACCGACAGACCATGCCCGAGCCGGTCTTTGCCGAGCTCAAGGGAATCCAGGGCGAGACGCGATTCCGGCGCTTCGGCTTGGCGAATGTGCGCGCGGAACATGCGATTCACTGCGCGGTGCACAACATCCGGCGGGCGCTGGCGCGGGCGCGGCGGCCTGTGGGCGCGTCTGCGCGCGAGGATTACGCGGGGAGACGGGCGCGGATCGGCCGGATCGGACCGGAGATGGTCAATCAGCCGACGCGGCCGAGTCCGTCCTGTCAGCAGCCGTGGCGAACGTCACGCTGAGCGGATTCGCCGAGCGGCGGACGGGGATATTCAACACCCTC
>CAITYF010000123.1 GCA_903896545.1 uncultured Myxococcales bacterium
AGAAAGCCTGTAAAGTTGCCGATATCCGTCGAGGTCGTTCATGATGATCACCGCGGATCACGAGTCCGTGGTGATGCAGCAGATCAGGCGCGAGCGGTTTCGTCAATTTTGCGAGGGGTTCGGGAGCTTGCGATCGCCCTGTCGATACCGCCATCCGGCATTGCCAGTGGGGAGTGAATCCAGCACAATGGCCAAAGAACGCTCAGCAGGCTGAATGCGTTGCCTGCACGCAAGGGGTACGAATGAGAGCTTTTGTCGGGTTCGTCTGCCTGCTTATCTGGCAATCGGCTGCCTATGCCGACACGATTGACTACAAGGCTGTTTACGCCAAGGCGGCACCAGCCGTTGTGCTCGTCTACGGCGAGTCCGACACGCTTGGCTCCGTCGGTACTGGCTCGATTGTGCGCGCCGATGGTTTGATCGTCACCAACGCGCACGTCATCCTGGATCACGCGACACAGCAGCCGTACAGCAAGTTGTTCGTGTACATGAAGCCCGAACACCTGACGGGGCGCAATGCCGACGATCTGTCGCGGCCGTTTCAGGTTCAATGGCTGGCAGTCAACGCGGATCTCGATCTTGCGCTGCTGCGGATGGTCAGCCCGCCCAGTGATCTGCCGTTGATGCCCGTGGATAACACCAGCCAAATCGGCGTCGGTGAGGCAACTGCGGCGATTGGCCATCCGGAACAGGGTGCAAAGTGGTCGCTGACGACCGGACGCATTGGCGGTGAGTTCAGCGATTTCAACGGGGTAAAAGGCAAGGATGTCTTCCAGATGGAGACAAGCGTCAACCGCGGCAACAGCGGTGGACCCTTGATCGACGGCAACGGAATCATGATCGGCATCAATACCAGCATCGCGCGCCGGGCGGCGGACGGTCTGGCGATTACCGGGATCAATTTCGCCATCAAAAGTTCGGTCGTGCGCAACTGGATTGAAACGCAGAACCAGCGCATTCCGACCGCGCCGGTGCCGCCACCCGCTGTCGCGCCGCCACCGGCCGTGGTGGTCAAGGCGCCGCCGCCTCCGGTGACGCCAGAGGTCGAGGTCGCGCCAAACACGCCGGCTCGCGTGAGCGCAACGCAGACACCAGATGCACCGGCGAAGACCGGCAAATCCTTACGCATCGCGCCGAAGCTGCCATCGGCGCCGCCGGCACCAAAGCGCGGCTACACGACGCGGGACAAGTCCACTCACACGTACTCGGAGCAGGACATCCTCAAGCTTGCGTCGGACGAGGCCTTTGACGATCTGAACAAGCAACTCGAGCGCCGCAGAAAATAGGGACGGTGGCACGCCGCACCCTGCCGCTACCGGCGACCCGCACGCTTGCTCCACCCGGACCACGAGGCTAGGATGGTAGGCAGCGCTGACCTGCCGATTCAACGGGGCAGGCGAGAATCCGAAGTGCAATTCACGCGGTGAGTCCGGCAAGTGGCGACTGCGAACAGCGGGGGGTAGCGTGAACCATTTGACGAGCACCGGACGACTTTTTGCCCTCTCTGTCTTTGCTGCGGCGATGATCGTGAGCGGCTTTGGCGCCTCTTCGGCCATGGCTGCGTGTGCGACAAACGACGACTGCAAGGCAGGTCGAGTCTGCGAACGCGGGTCGTGTGTCGAGCCGGTCACGCGATGCACGAAGGACCGCGACTGCGAAGGGGACGATGTCTGTGATGGCGGCGCATGCGTCCCTCCGCCGCCGCGCGTCCGCAAGCTGGGCGACTTCGCTTTTGATGCTGAAGTGGTCGGCCTTGGGCTATTTTCGGGCGCCTCGCCACAGATCGCGTACGGTGCGGCAGGCGGTGGTGGAATTTGGGTCGGCGCTCGAGCCGCGCTCCTTGCGCAAGCGGAGCTGCTGTTGATGAACGGCGCGGAAGTCCGTCAGGTGTTCGTCGGACCGGCGCTTCGGGTGCACCGATGGGGCGCGGTTTCGGGTAACTTCGCACTCGGCGCGGTTTTTCAGCGCCAACGCGAGAACACCCTTGAGAACGATTTCCACAAGGCGATTGGCCTCACGGTCTCGTCGTGGTATGAAATATCGGGGCCGTTCAGCTTCATCTACGGCGCAGAACTGACGTACCCGCTAGGCGTCGATCCCGCGAACTCACACAGTCCGCAGTTCACCTACGGTATCCGGCTCGGCCTCGGCTGGGTGCAGCAGTAGACCTCCGTCATGCGCCAGGAAGGGAGATTCCCCTGCGATCGCAGGGGGAGACGCGCAGGGACGCGAGCTTGGCGATCCAGCCAGCGGCCTCAACATGTCGATCCGCTGCCCAGAATTTGATGTCCGGTCGTGGCACGCATTTTGAGAGGCCGTTAAAGACCGCGCGGCTGGTGCGATATCCGAATGATTTCGTTGACCGTGCGGCAGCCCTGTGTGTCGAAAAGGGCGCGAAGCGGGCTTTCTCAACACCCTCGTTTAGTGGTCACCCTCAAAGAACGCGCGAAGAGCGGGCTGCAGGCCCTCAGCGATCTTCTTGGCCACCGCCTCAGCCGACCGACGACTCGCCTCACGGGGGTCGCTCGCCGCCTGCCGAATGGATGCGTCGAACTGGGTCATCTGCGTACCCGCCTTGACGTCGGTAGCGGCCGCCGTCGCAGTCAATCGCGCGTAGAACCAGCCGTCGGTCGGTCCGCTCATGGCCAATTCCAAGGACACGCGAATGGCGATATCCGGGCGCGTGCTGCTTTCCGCGATGCGGATCCCCAGCGCACTCAAGGCCTTGATGGTACTCGTCTGGATGGCAGAGGCATTCTCGCTGCCTTCTACGCGCAAGCTCACCTGGAGCGCCCGCACGGACGAGTCTGCCAAGCGTCGCGCGGCATCCCAATCGACTTCGCTGTCCACCTCGGCTCCCGGTTGGATCACGCGCAAGTCATCGATAAGCGCGCTGCGGCTGGTCGCAAGCGATTGGACACGAAAACCTGCGCCGGCGCGACGCATGGGGTCCGTCTCGGCGGTCAACCGGGCGATGTGCGGCTTGGAGGCAGTCTCCACATCGCGAAGCTTGTCGCGCATCACGAGCGCGGCCTTCTTGCGGTTCAGCACGGCCAGCGCATACAGCCGGTGCGTCGTTGGATCCTCCCAGCTCTCGGCGATGGCGACGCCCTCCAGCACCCGCGAGGTGACCGCCGTCGCGTCCTGAATGACCGCGTGGGTCGACGAAAACTTGGTCTTTCCGTCCTCGACCACCTCCGCCTGGGACGCTGAAATCGACGTCTTCTGCGCAACCCGCACGCTAAATACCGCGGAAACAGCCGCGCGTGCCCGTGTTTCGGCTTCCTGACGCTCGTCGCCGCTGCCAACGCCGACGATGTACAACTCGTTCGGATAGAACTGGGGCGTTCCGTTGACCCAACTCGGCTGGCGGTCGGCCGCCAAGGCACTGGTTGTGGGCATTAGCATCACGGCGACGAAAAGCGCTGCCAGAATTCGCATCGAAATCTCCTTTTGCCCTGTGGCGGTCAGCAGGTCGAGATGGGTGGTCGGATGAAGACGGTGACGGCTGAACCCTGTTCCTACAGCGCGGTATGCAGCGAGCAGAACGTCATGCGTCTGTCGGCGATAGTCGCGTTGTGAATGACACGGGTTCCGACAGGCACCCCATCGGCGCGCACCAAGTCGATCGTCACGTCATACTTTCCTGGCGGCAAACGCGTGCGCGCGAGACGCACCTGCGCCGGCAGGCTCGCCCAGGAGCGATCGTCCGCGGACTCGCTCGCAGCCGCCACGGCGCGCGCAAACAGGCCAACACCAAACGCAGCCAACGCACCGTATTGACTTCCTTTCATCGCACTGCGCGTCGTCTCTTCGGCCACCTTGGCTGTGAGGTACTTGATCGTTGCCCGCGCAATGGCCCGTGCCTGCGTGGCGCCAGCCTCTTCTTGAATTTGCTTGGCCAGGATCGACGAGACGTCCTCGACCAGTTCAGTCTCTACCTGCGCGCCTACCGCCTCAACACGCACCACGGAACGGACGACTCGGAATCCGTCCTGCTGGAACATCGGGATGGCATACGTGATCGAGTTCGGTGTCAGCCCCGCCGAGACCGCGCGCCCCACGGTTCCATCGGAATCGCTATTGGTCTCGCGCACAGCGACCATCGCGTGGTCCCAAGCGACCTGAACATCCCGCGATACGATCCGCGGCGGAGGACCGTTGTAGTGGATGAAAACCAACTCACCTTCGCCACGACGCAGCGGAGGCAAGTCGATTTGCGGCGTTGGCGTGGCATAGGCGCCGGCGTAATTGGCGTACGCGGCGCGGGCGTTGGCAAACGAGATCCGCGCGTCCTCCAGGTTCGGCTCGATGCCAGCACGCGCGGCGTCACGGTAGGCCTTGGCGGCGAAGACGAGCCCCGACAGGTAATGGGCAAAGGCATCGTCCTTGTAGGAAAATTTCGCCTCCGCGGCAGCCGCAAAACGCACAAGAAACTCGCTGACCTTGCGCGCCTCAACAACCGATTCTTCCGGCTTCCCAAGGAACAGATAGTTCAGCGCCCGCATTACGTTCAACATCGCGCGGTCCTGTGGCCGCCCGCGGTAGTCCTCCGTGTTGTCGTTGATCAGAAAACGTCCTGCGGCCTTGCTGACGCTGGTCGTGTACAGCTCCTCGATGCGCGATTCAGCCAGATCCAATTCGTGGTCACTCTGACGATATCGACCGCCGTAGTGAAGCGCTGCGCCCTTGTCGAGGTGAAACAGAACGGCATTGGACTTCCCGTAGGATGACGACTTGTGCGCCTCAATATACTTCGCCGCTTCACGATGTTGGCCCGCCGAGAGCATGCGTGAAATGTCGGCACGCACGGCTGTCGACGGGCCACCGCAGGCCGACAACGCCCCTGCCAGACACAACGAGAAGCACAAAGCTCGAATGAAGTGACCCATGAAGACCTCTTGTTCTGTCCCGAAACAGCGCCGGGGATTGGCCAGCTGCATCTTTCAGACCGTCAAACGTATCCACGCCGACATCAGAGCTCTGCGCGCTGACTCAGAATTCGGCACCAGCGCGGGAAACGTTCTTCTTGATCTTCTTCGTGCCGTTCCAAACAATCTTGTTGGACTGCACGTCGAGCAGTTTCAGATTGACTTGGTACGCGACCACGGACTCGCCCCCGACTCGGTCGACCGTCGACGCGATGCGCCCGCTCAACACGAAGTCCGCACCCTGCTCGTCGCCCTGCGCTTTCCGCGTGTTTTCACTGGCGTTGACGTCCTGATCGTAGCGCTCAGCACGCACGTCGCTCCGTTCCATGGCGCTGGCAACGAACTCCACGCGGCCGGAGTTGATGAGCGACCGCTGCAAGTCCTCGACAAAAGCCTGACAGTCAATGTGTTCCAGACTCTCGTTGTGGACCTGACCAACGATCACGGTTGGCGGATTCCCCGTCTTCCGTGTCGCGTTCGCGAGCCACGGTCGCGAGAGGCTGTCGGTGATGAGCTCTTCCGCAACGAGTCGCGAGTCGGTGTCGTTCCAACGACCACTGAGATCTTTGGTCTCATTGACAGCCATCCGGCGCACTTGCACGGACGGGCCACAGCCAGTCGCCGCGCCAAGCAGGCCAAAGGCTACGAGCCAGCGCACAGCACGAGGCGCAGACCAAGACGCTGACACTTGGCATGGAGTGAAACACCCGCTCCGGTTCGAATCCGTACGACTCATTGTGATTTGCCTCCCGTGAGTGAACTCAATAACGTGACGGACGGACCCCACTCGCGCCGAGCCCGACGCGCGATCCGCCCCGACGCGCACGCCGGACATACCCGACTTGGCCGACGGGCAGGGACAGAGCGGTTGGGGACAGGTTCGCTTCCATCCGTTGGTGATTGCGGCGTTTGTGCCGGTGGCGAGAATGTACAACCTGCAAGGAGTCGATGCAATAGCCCGGACGCCGCGGGGATGCGTCCCAGAGCTGAACTTCGGGCCGATCGGGCGAACCTCCTGCCAGCGACCGTGCGCTCCAGCGCGAATGCAGTGCACAGCGATGATCCGCGCGTCGGTCAGCCACAACTCGCCGTCACCCGTGAGTGGTCCGGGAGAGGGCATCGCCCCCCAGAAGAAGCCGCTTGTGGCGATTGGAGGGCGTCGTCACGCGGATGCGGAACATGCCTCGCACGACGGGCGTTCGCCGACACCCTGGCAATTTCGGGCACGAGCCTGCCAAGACCTGCGACGGCATCCGCTGGAGCGACCATGCACAGACCGTGACAGAGTGATGACGCTGCTGCAGGTTTACCGGAACAACACATTTCTTCTGCGGTCGTTCCGCAGACTGTGCAGCAGCCGCGCGTGGCCTGTCAGGCGCACGATCGCGGTGAGCGGGAGAGTTCCGGACTTGGGTTCAAGCGTGATCGAACAGTGCTGCTGGGGAACCGCCGCACCACCGGATCAAACGGTCGGTGATCCCGTGGAGCCGTGTGGGAGCAGCGACGCGGGCACAGGCTTCATCGAGACAATCCGTTTGCCACCAGCCAAATACCCATACTCAGTGCTATGTTCTACGCGAACAAGAACAGATTGCCGCGGGCTCGAGTGCCGATCCCAAGCGGCGGCTCCGTCTGCGGCGACACCACAGAATCGCCGTCGTCTCTCCAATTCCTGGGAGGAGCACGATTTCCGGTACGCTTGACTTTGCGGTTCTTGCCATCTCAGAATCCGTCTTCTCGTGAACGGTCTTGGAAGTGTCACCAGAGGTGTAACCTATGAAATTCCAGACGAGTGAATCCCGCAGCACGCCGCGTTCTCGCGAGCCGTATCGGTCGTGCTGTCTGGTCGCGAGCTTGGCGGTGTTCGCTGGTTGCGCCTCAAGCGCGCCATCGACGACACGTCGGGCGACGCCATTGCCTGCGAATGCACCCGTTGCCGTTGCCTCCTCCCGGGCCGACTTGCCGCAGCCAGCGCTGGTCTTGGGGACCTTGCGGGCCAAAACCCAGAGTCCTGACGATCGCGATGCGGTCGTCGAGAGTTTCATCGTCAAAGCCCGTTCACAAGGCTGCAATGGCATTGCGGAAATTGCCTCGGAGGAGGCCGAAATCCGCACCCCAAAACTCGTCAAGGTCACCGCGGCGGACGGCAGGGAGGTCGTGCAGAAGCAGATGGTCGCAACCGGACGCGAGTACAAGTGGTCGGCGGTGTGCGTACGAAGCACCGCACGGCCGAAGCCACCCGTGACCGCGGAGCGCGCCAAGGATGCGACACCCAAGTCGCTGGCGGAATCGAAACCCGCCCCGGTCGCACCCCAAAAGGCCGCAGCGAACACACCCGCCGCTGCGCCACCGCCGCTCCCGAAAAAGGACTATGCACCGCCGACACCCGAGCCAGCGCCGGAGCCGGTGGTAGCGGTAAAACCCGCGGCGAAGCCCGCTCCGCCGCCCCAGCCGATGGCGACACCCACGGTCAACAAGCCGGCGGCGGCGCCAGCGGTCAGGCCGCGCCCACCCGCGCAACCTCCAGCAAACAAGCGGAACTCCGACGACGAAGAAAATGAAGCTCCCGATCCGACGCCGATTTGACGGGCATCTTGCCGTTCCGCGACTGCCGGGAACTATCGTCCGCCACGCAGCCGCTGGCAATTGCCGTCGTCGCGAGATTGAGCGAGACTCGTGTCGCGCTCCAACAGCGGGTCTTGACCGGCTCCAGCGGCGGCACGCAGCGAGGGAATCGTGGCTGAAATGAACGCAAGTGCCGGATTTCGCTGCCCAAATTGCGGCAGCTCTTTTGAGGAGCTGGCCGCGGCGTGTCCAGGTCAGGCCGAAAATGGCCCTAGCGGCGCGAGGAATTGCGCTGGAACTTACTTCGCCATTCCGGCCGAATTGGTCGACCCGGCCTCCACGGACCGCTGGGTTGGCCGCAAGCTGAACGACAAGATTCTGCTCGGACCTCTGCTCGGTAAGGGCGGAATGGGCTCGGTTTACCACGGATGGCAACTTGGTCTCATGAAGCGCTCCGTCGCGATCAAGATGCTCTACACCGGCAGCGGTGTCGATAAGGCATCGCGCGACCGATTCGTCCGCGAAGCACACGCCAATGCACTGCTGCGCCATGAACACATTGTTCAGGTCTTCGACGCCGATGAAGCCGCGCATTGGGATCCACCGATGCCGTTCATCGTCATGGAAATCGTTGAGAATGCCGAAACCTTGAAGGACCGCATTCGGACTTGGCGCCTGCAACCGCCGCCCCTGCAGGATGTGGCGACCGTTTTTGATGAGCTTCTCGACGCACTGTCTTACGCTCACAAGAAGAAGATCGTGCATCGCGACATCAAGCCGGCCAACGTGATGATTCAGCGTGGGACGGACGGTAGTGAGTGCCTGAAAGTCCTCGATTTCGGTCTGGCCCGCTCGTTCGGCGCGTGCGACGACGAAGCGCTGGCGTCGGTCAGCGGCTCGAAGGATTCGGTTCTGGGCACGATCGCGTATATGGCTCCGGAGCAAGCGATGGGCGAGCCCGTCGACGGTCGGGCCGATGTCTACGCGGTGGGTTCAATCTTGTTTGAATTGCTGGTCGGCGTGCGTCCGTTTGCACGGCTCGGCCTGAACGACCTCCAAATGCTGGTGGCAAAATCGCAGATGGACGCGGTCACTCCGGAGGGGGGGATGCCGCCGGGCGGTATGGAGCGCTTGGGCGAACTCGGCGACGTGCTGGTGGGCATGATGCACCGGAAACCTGCCGACCGCTGGGACGCAGTAACGGCGCGAAAACACCTCGCAGGCGCCTTTTCCAAGTCAAATGTTGACCTGCCGTTGAGTAGCATTACGCTGACCGGCGACCTCCAGACGATCGATGCCTCCCGCCCAACGCTCTCCTTGGCGGGCGCGCTGGCAGATTCCGCGCAACGTGAACTCGTCGACAACAACGCGCAAACAGTCGCCCTGAGCACCGAGACCTCATCGACATCTGCGGGACCCATGCATCCGCTCACGCCCGGTGTCGTCGGTTTGCCGCCGGCGCCCGCGAGCAAGCCGAACCGGGCCATGATGTTCGGTATCGGCGTGGCGGTCATCGCGGCAGCGGCAGGAATCTTCCTGTCGACTGCGAAACAGCAAGCGACGCCCCCTCCAGTCAAGGCAGCCGAGGCGGCACCCGTGACACCCACCGAGGTGCCAGCGCCGACCGCGGCGCCGGTCGTAACTGCCGTGGCGACGCCCCCGCCCCCAACGCCTGCGCCGACGACGCCAGCACCCGCGGCAGCCGTCGCCGCGGTCCCCAAGGCAGCGCCCGTGCCACCCAGCACCGCAACGCCTCCTGACGCGGCGAAGACACCCGAAGTGGCCAGCGCACCAGCGACAAAGCCGGTCGTTGTCGTCGCTGCGCCTCCGCCGAGCGAACGTGGGGGCGCCCCAACGCCAGCCAAAGTTCAACCGGTTGCGGCCGCACTCCGCGCAGAGCCTGCAGCACCCGCGGCCCCATCTGAAAAGCCGCCGACAGAGAAAGCACCCGCACCCGTCGACAAAATCGCGGCCCCAGCCCCGGCAGCGGCGGCGAGCGATGCTCTGGATGCGTTCAAAGTCGATGGCGCGTTCATCCACCAAAAGCACGTCAGCAAGGACGGCCAAGCGGCCTACCTGACGTGGCAACGGACCCCAAATGGCGCCGAACTCAGCGGCGACGCTGCCGAGGCCTACTGCGACAAGCTCTCAGTCGGCGGCTTTTCGAATTGGCGCCTGCCAAGCGCGAACGAACTGCGTTGGACCAACACGGGAAGTGCGACAGACATCCACGCATTCCCCGGCAGCGCCGCTGGCCTGTTCTGGACCGCGGGGAAGTCCGGTCCAGTCATCGTCGGTATCCGCGCCAGCGCAGGGGACGCGGAGACGGCGCGCGTTCGGTGCGTGCAATAGCCAATTGGCCCCCTCCTTGTCGGGATCCAGCGCGCCGCCGATCAAAGCCACAGAAAGTCTCTCTGCTGCCGCACAAGCGCCGCCATGCACGACACAGAGGACCGCCAAACCCGAACGCTTGTTGACGTCCCTTGGCTTCAATGAAGGATATTCCCCTCGGTGTGACACCATCCCGGCCTCGAGCGCTCCGCTCTTCCCCTCGTCACACCCAACTTGCGAGGGGCCAATCCTGCGCGGCAGGATTGTCGGCGTTATCAAGCGCGAATGAAGCCGCCGGGTATCGGGATGGTCGACCGGGCGTTCGCTAAAGCCAGCCGCCGATGGTCGTCGCGACGCCGAGCCAAGAGTTCTTGTTGCTCGGCGATTCGGATCCGCTGGATTCCACCGTCGCAGTGAGGTCGGTCTGGTAATCCGGTCCAATTCCGATGAAGAAATGCGGAGCAACGTGCCACAGGATTGGCAGGTACGCGCTTGCCGTCGTCGTGCGATACTTGACGGTGTCCGCGTCTAGCGTCCCGGTCGTCCCGGAAAGCGCGAAGGATAGCTGCGGCAACAATGAAACCTTGTTGGACAGGCGAACGTTGTACCCCACCTGAAGGGTCGCTCCAAGACTGCTCCATTGCCTGCCTTCCGACGGCGAGAGGCTGTTGTAGTACAGAGCCAGGCCGAGCAAGAAATTTCGTGCAACAAAGACACTGAGTCCCGGTGTTGCGGTGATACGGACCTCACTCGTAGATGTGCCATCGGGCGCTGTTTGCGCAAACCGATACAAAGAAAGACTTCCCGCCGGAACGAGTTGCCCGCGTTCGCCAAAGACCTCCTCCGCTGGCTCTTCGAGCGGCACCTCACTGGGTTCCTCAAATACCTCGTCATCAGCCCAAGCCGTGGAGGCCAGAAGAGTTGGGCCGGTGACGGCAGACGCGAACAGCGCGCCGGTGACCAATCGCGCGCAGAACAGCTTCAGTTTCATGGGAACCTCCGTAGAAGACGCGCGTGGTCGCGTTTCCATACCCAAACCCTGGAAGGGAACTCGCAACGACACGTTGACGGCGACAGCGCTCTCCCGGAGCATAGAACACCGCGCATGCAGCGACAAGAGCGCTTCGAGCGGCGCGAATCAAGTCCACCGTCTTTCACCCGCGACGCGATGCTGGCAAGGGCAGAAGCCGGCGGCACGCCTCATTGAATTGACGATCGTCTGGGCGAGCGGACCCCGGACTTGACGCTCTCCGAAGGGATATGCACGATGGTCCCGAGGGCAAAGCGGGGCCACGGCACCAAAGCAGGTCCACAGAGCCCAAGTCCAAAACGCCGGGAGGGCGGATGACCGGTTCACGAATTCTTGTCAATTGTTGCATCGCCGGCTCGCTTGCGGTCGGGATCTGGGCAGCTCTGCCGACGGATGCGAACGAAACACCCAAGTTGACGGTGAAACTGCCGACCTCGTCCCAACCGGCGGGCTCCCCCGGAGTCGTCGGGCCGCCAAGACGCGTGCTGAAAAACGGCGGTGCCGCGGGCAAACACGCCTGTCCAGCAGGTCAGGCCTTTTCTGAAGGCCACTGCGAAGCGATGTGCATGGAGGGCAAGAAGTGGGACGGCAAAGGCTGCAGCGCCGCTCCTATCGACATCGCGTGGGTTGCTGTAGCGCCAGGCATGGCGTGGATTCGCGGGGGGAGTTTCCTCATGGGTAGCGAATCCGGCCCCGCAGACGAACAGCCGAGCCACTACGTTACCCAGCGCTGGCCCTTCGCACTCGACCGCACGGAAGTCAGCGTCGCTGATTTTGGCGCGTGCGTTCGCGTCGGCGTGTGCTCGGCACCTGCGCCCATGACGGCCAGCGATCCGCTTGAAAGCGACTTGCACTGCAACTGGGCAAAAGAGACGCACGAGAAGCACCCGATGAACTGCGTGGACTGGAACGCAGCGCGTCGGTACTGCGAGTGGGCCGGCAAGCGTTTGCCAACCGAAGCGGAGTGGGAGTACGCCGCCCGTGGGACGTCTGAGGGCGATTTTGTCTGGGGGGCCAAGTGGCCGCCACCCGCAGATGTCGGCAATTTTGCTGATGAGTCATCGAGAGAACTGCAAGGCGACGGCGCCGTCCTCAGCGGCTATACCGATCATTTTGCAACGACGTCGCCCGTGCGAGCCTCGCGCACCAATACGTTTGGCGTGATCGGCATGTCGGGCAACGTTCAAGAATGGGTGGAAGACGCGTACAGCCCGACCGCGTATGTCAAAGGTGAATCTTTCGAACCGCTCCTGACCACCGGCACAGATCGCGTCGTGCGCGGTGGTTCATGGCGCACCGGCACGCGCGACGGTTTGCGTGCCGCTACGCGAACAAGCCAGCCGCCTTCGTGGCGCAGCACCGCATTGGGCTTTCGCTGCGCCATGACGTTGGATTGAGAATGTCGGCCGCGGAATCGGGCGTGCGGCGCGAGCAAACGCTTGAGTGCACGGCTTCCAATCGAACGGCCTACTTGCCGTTGACAGTGCGGCGTGTGTTGTGCATCCTGAGAACCGAAGTGGCGCGACTCAGGCGTGACCGAGCGTCTGGATTTCAAGCAAATGCTGCGCGTCGGCCACGGCATGCAACATCTGGCTTAAGATAGCCAGCAAATGGAGTCGAAATGAAGTTCCGCATCCTCGTTCTTCTTGGCATCGGTGCCGCTTTCCTCGCATCGTGCTCGGGTCAAACCAAGACCGTGCAAGCCTCTGACGGTACCACCCAAGACATTCCAGAATTCATGCAGAACACCCGCGCCGGCTGCGGCACTGGCTCTGGCAAATTCCGTGGCGATTTCAATTTCGCCCGCGATCAGGCGGCAACCAACGCACGCGCCGAATTGGGCAAGTCGATCCAGACGAAGCTCGAAGGACTTTACAAGCAGTACCGCGCGGAAGGCGAGACTGGTGGCAAGGACATGGCTGAGGAGCAGTCCACGAAGGCGCTGCGTGAGTTGCTCGACATCGAGCTGACCGGTACGCGCATCACCAAAGTGCAGTCGCTGGGTGGCTTCGTGTACGCTGAGGTGTGCATCGATTCCAAGTCGGTCGAGGCGTACATCCAGAACATGAAGACGCTCAACGAGTCCCAGAAGCGCGCGCTTCAGGTCCGCGCGAAGGCCGCGTTCAACGAACTCGACGAGGCGTTGGACAAGAAGGCCTCCCGCGACGGGCAGTAACACAAGACTGAGTTCAGCGACCCAACATCGACCTTGCCGTCCACGAGCGACGGCAAGGTCGATGTGTTTTTGCCGTCCGATCTGCACAGACTCTGCGCTTGCGGGGCACTGAAAGCTCCGAAGGCGCGTGCCCCTTGTCGGCGGCCGCAGATCAGTCCAACTGAACTGAGGAGCGCGGGCGGAACAGCCTCTGCTGCCGCAGGAACGCCGCGCTTGGACGCAA
>CAITYF010000124.1 GCA_903896545.1 uncultured Myxococcales bacterium
CCGGGCGTTGCGCAAGCGGCGGCGATTGGCGTCGCCCACGCCAAGTGGCAGGAACGTCCGCTCTTGATCGTCGTGAAGGCGCCCGGCGCGGAGGTGACAGCCGAGGAGATCCTGACGTTCCTCACGACCAAGCTGGCCAAGTGGTGGATGCCCGACGCGGTCGAGTTCATCGACGCGCTGCCGTTGGGCGCGACGGGCAAGATTCTGAAGCGGCAGTTGCGCGAGCGGTTCGCAGGCTACGTGCTGCCGGGCTAGCGTGCGAAGCGGACTGGGTTGCGGTTGCTTGTGGGGCGTCGTTCTCAGGGCCGGACGTGTGTTCCAGTGCCCGCGGGCTCCCGTTCGGGTGGGATGATTCGGGCTTTTTGCTGCGTCATGGCGGAAAGACTCCGGCCTAATCTGGCCGCCTCGCGCGTGGGAACGTTTTGAAGCATGAGACTTTTGGTGTCGCGCCGGGCCGCCTCGGTGTGAACTCTGAAGATTGGTCGCTGCGTCGCGCCGTCGCCGCTGACTTCCTCGCGGTCTTGTCGCGCTCGTCGCCAATTCGCACGGGGCATTTCCGGCCGTCGCGTCCTGATTCGTCGCCTCGGCGGACGTTTGATGGCCTCGCCTGTGGTGTTGCCGCTGGTCCTCGCTCGCTCCGCTTTTTCAGTCTACGGTCGGCTTCGCTGGCTGCCGGTCAAGGTCTCGATCAGCGTCCACGCATTTTGTTCCGCTTTCGGCCATCGCTGCGTGACAGCCACCCGGGGGGGGCTCTCTGAGCGGCTCGCTTGGGCTGGCATTCGAGTCCGTTGCAGGCTTCACCGCCGGATTGGCTGGGGCGGGCGACTTCGGATGCCACTCGTCGATCACGCGGAGGTCAGCCCTTGTCGCTGATCTGAGGCAAGAATTGGCTTTCAAATACCTCTCTTGCCCTCCAACACCTCACGGCGCACCATACCGTCTGATCGGCCAACAACCAGCCGACGAGACGAAAACTATGCGCGCATCCGCAGCATTGAACTGCATGGTTCTCGCGTTGCTCCTCGCCGTAGGGTGTGGCACGCCGCCTGCGGCTGTCGCCGACGCCGCAGCCGTAGACCAAACAACGTCGCTCGATGGTCTTGCTGACCTGGGGGCAGCAGGTTCGGACTCGCAGGATACGACGGGCGCAGAGGTGGACGTGCCTGAAAACGCGCTCGCAGATTCTGGCCAGGCGCCCGCGACTGATGCCGTCAGCGACGTGGGCGAGATCATCACGACGTCCGACGTCGACGCTCAGGCCGAGACCGACCTTCTTTCCGCGGCTGACGAGGCCGACGGCGACGTTGAGGTCTGTTCCTGCGGCGACGGTGTCTGTCAGTCTACATGCGGCGAAGCGATGAACAACTGTCCCAGCGACTGCAAGGGCTGCGGCAACGGGCTGTGTGAACCGGGTGAAGGGCCCAAGACCTGCGCGAGCGATTGCTGTGGCGGTTGCGGCGACGGCCAGTGTACTGGCTATGACTGCGGGGAATCGCCCGATACGTGTCCCAACGACTGCGGCAAAGCATGCGGCAACAAGGTGTGTGAGAAGGGCGAGTCACCGCAGAGCTGCGCCATCGACTGCGACTGGCAGATCTGTGGCAACGGTGTGTGCGAGTCCAGCGACGGCGGACCGAGCACGTGTCCCGGCGACTGCGGCACCGCTTGCGGCAACGGCAAGTGCGAGGGCGGCGAGAACTTCATCGCCTGTCCGCTGGACTGTGGCTATTGCGGAGATGGCATTTGCAGCGTGCAGATCGGCGAAGGAACCGCCAACTGCATGCTAGATTGCAAAGGCGGTGAGTGCGATCCCAGCTTGCCAAGCGACGTCACCAAGTGTGATGACGGCAATCCATGCACCTTGGAGACCTGTCCACCATCGGGCACTTGCCATCATCCACCCCTGCCCAGCGATGCGACACCTTGCGAGGATGGCAACCAATGCACCATCGGCGACCACTGCAGCCTGGGCATGTGTCAGTTCACCGCAATGTTCGACTGTTCCGACAGCAACCCGTGCACGAACGACCTGTGCGATGGGAAAGTGGGCTGCCAGCACGTCGTCGTGGGCGGCGCATGTTCAGATGGCGACGCGTGTACGTTGGGCGATGCTTGCAAAGACGGCGGCTGCACCTCGGGCGTAGCGCTCGTGTGCGAGGATGGGAATGTGTGCACGACCGACGCCTGCGAAGCCGCGAGCGGATGTACCGCCACCGCCAACGACAGCAATCTGTGCACCGACGGCAACCTTTGCAGCACGGGTGATCACTGTACCGGCGGCATTTGTGCCAGCAGCGGCGAACTTGGCTGTGATGACGGCAATCCATGCTCCAACGACGAGTGCGTGGCCGCGGCTGGCTGCGCGCACTTGGCGAATACGGCGCAGTGTAGCGACGGCAACGATTGCACCACTGGCGACACGTGCTCCGGCGGCACCTGCGCCGGCACCGGCGGCATCGACTGCAACGACGGCAATGTCTGCACCGCCGACAACTGCAGCGGTGGCGATTGCAGCCACGTGCCGCAAGTCAGTTCCTGCGATGACGGCAACATCTGTACACTGGGCGAAGCGTGTACGAGCGGCAATTGCAAAGGTGGCAGCGCGTTGGACTGCGACGACGGCAACCTGTGCACATCTGATTCCTGCGTCGGGACCATCGGCTGCGTCTCGTTGCCAGCCGACGGCACCACGTGTGTGGACGGTAACCTTTGCACCACAGGCGACACGTGCAGTGGTGGCACTTGCCTTGGCACGATCCCGTTGGATTGCGACGACGGCAACCCTTGCACGACAGACAGCTGTGTCGGCAGCAGCGGGTGTGTGCACAAGGCGAACGGCAACCCGTGCGACGACGCCAACTCGTGCACGAAGAATGACCAATGTCTCAACGCCGTGTGCACGCCGGGCAGCTATCAGAACTGCGACGACGGCAACACCTGTACAGTTGACGACTGTGACGCCACTGGCCTGTGCAAGTCGACGGCCCAGCCTGGCAACTGCAACGACGGCAACGGGTGCACGCAGAGCGATGTCTGCACAGGCCTCTCCTGCAGCGGGGTGGCGGTCAAGTGCGACGACGGCAGCATCTGCACCAGCGACCTTTGCGACACCGCGACGGGTGGTTGCACGTATATCCCGCTATCGGGCGGCGTCTGCTCGGACGACAACTTCTGTACAACCGGCGACAAGTGCAGCAACGGCGCCTGCGTGGGTACGCCGGTTGTGTGCAACGACAACAATCCGTGTAGCAGTGACTCGTGCGTAGGCGGCAGCGGCTGCGACTACACGGCGTTCTCCTGCGACGACAACAATCCGTGCACAACGGACGTCTGCAACGGGAGCGGTGGTTGCTCGCACCCCAATAATATGGTCGCGTGTCTGGACGACG
>CAITYF010000125.1 GCA_903896545.1 uncultured Myxococcales bacterium
AAGCGAATTCGTACCGGCTGCGCGAGGCCGAGGAGCGGGCGGCAAGCAAGGCGGCGGTCCGGGCTGCACGGCGTCGCTGACTGCCGCGGAGGGGTACGCGGAAAAAGCCGGAGAGTGGCGGAAAGTCGAAGCCGTCAACACAGGCGGAGTCAATCGTGGCGAATGGTTGTTTTTCGCCGCATGTTGTAAATTCCTACACTCGATTTTGGGCGCTTCCATGTGGCGCCGCAGCATTCCCGGCCTATTTTCAAGGTGCTACGCCCGCACGCGGGTTTGGCACGGTTTCTGCAACACTGGCAGGGGACGCCGCTTCATCGCGGCCCCCATCAGCCAATCTGGAGGATCTCATGCGAACCACACCTTTCTCTTCTGCCCTTTGCGCGTGTCTTGTCGGCCTGACGCTTGTCGCCTGCGATGCCGCCACTTCTGGCACGGCGGCCGATGTCGGCAACGGCGGCGATGACCTCGGCGCGATTGGCGACGCGACCGGCGACGTTGGCGCGACGGATATCGCGACGTCCGATGTGCAAGGCACCGACATGTGGGCGGCTGACACCGCGGATGGCAACCAGACCGCGACGTGCCCCGTCGACCCGCCGATCGGCAAGAACGGCTGCACCAAACCGGCGCTCACCTGCAACTACGGCCAGGAATGCTGCTGCGGCACGTGCCACCCGTCCACGGTCTGCAGCTGCAACAGCGACGGCACGTGGGCCTGCTACGCCACGGACGCGTGCATGATTCCCAGCTGCCCGGACGCCGGACCGACCGACACCGCCGTCGACACCATCGGCAGCGGCTGCGCGGTGGACGCGGATTGCGGTCAGGGCCAGTTCTGCCAGTACACCAAGTTTGCGTGTGGCGGCACGGGCGTGTGCGCGGTCAAGACGCTGATCTGCGACTCAATCTACGCGCCGGTCTGCGGCTGTGACAACAAGACGTATTCCAGCGAGTGTGTTGCCGCCGGCTCCGGCGCCAGCGTCGCCAAGAACGGCGAGTGCCCGGCGGCATGCACCGAGAGTTCAACCTGCACGCCGGGTTCGTTCTGCTCCAAGGCCGACGGCAACTGCGGCGGCAGCGGGACGTGCTCCAAGTTCCCCGACTACTGCGGCAAGAACCTGCAGTTGAGCTGCGGCTGCGACGGCAAGACGTACAACAATCCGTGTGAGGCGGCGTTGGTCGGCATCAACGTCCTGCACACGGGCGCTTGCACCGCGCCGTAAGACGTCAGCAGCCCTCGATGCAGCAGATGTCGTTGGGGTTCTGGCAGCAGAAGTCAGACGGGTTCAGGCAGCAGAAGTCGCCACAGCACGGGGCATCGGACAGACAGCCCGCGCCCGGATAGCAGCTCTCACAGTTGCCACACTGCAGGTAGCCTGTTCCCGGTTGACAGGCACCAGACAAGCAGGTGTCGCCCAGCGTGCACGCGTTACCGTCGTCACACGCGGCGCTATCGGCAAGGTTCGAGTGCAGGCACTGACCGCCGGAGCACCAGTCGAGCGTGCAAGAGTTGTAGTCGGTACACGCGTTTGTGTCGTCGACGACCGCGTTGCACGAGCCGCCGCCGCACACCTCGTCCGTACAGACATTGCCGTCCGTGCAGGCCGCGGTGTTGGCAAAGTGTTGGCACGAACTGCTGCCGCACTTGTCGTCCGTGCACACGTTGCCGTCGTTGGTGCAAGGGACGGCATTTGGGATGTGACTGCACGTGCAGGTGCCGCCGGTCAGGACCGGATCGGTGCAGGGATTGTTGTCGTCGCAGGTGTAGTTGCCGAGGGTGTAGACCCAGACGATGTAGCGGTCGTCGTACATCGCGATGGTGGACCCGTTGACGGCGACGCCGCCGTGGTCGTAACCGCCGACGAACTGGCTCCCTGCCGACCCAGCCTTCAAGTACGCGCGCTGACTCCATGCCGTACCCGCACGCGTGAAGGCGTAGCCGGCCCCCGAACCCGATGCGGAGTTGCTTGCTTGGTCGCCGTTGACCCCGATGGCGAAGCTGTCCTCGCTGGGCGCACCGACCACCGCGTTGTCGCCGGCGATGGCCACGGAGGACCCGAACTTGTCACCCGCCTCCGTGTTCGACGCCTTGAGATAGGACTGCAGGGACCACGTCGCGCCGCTGCGGACAAAGGCATAGGCCGCCCCTGCATCGGCAGCCGTGTTGTCGTTCTGGTTGCCCCATATGCCCGTCGCAATGCTGTCTTCAGACGGCGCACCAACCAGCACGGTGTCGGTGGCGATAGCCACCGAAGTGCCAAAGGCATCGCTGGCGTCGACGACCGACGGCTTGAGATAAGCCTGTTGCGCCCAAGTCGTGCCGGAACGCAGGAATACGTAGGCTGCGCCCGCGCCGGACTTGGTGTTGTCAGCCGAGGCGCTGGTCCCGTTTGTAATCGTTGTTTGAGCCGAATCCTCGGCTGGCGCGCCAACCACGATCGAGTTGCCTGAGATCGAGACCGCCGTGCCGAAGTTGTCGCTCACGTCCACCGCCGCCGCCTTGAGGAACGCCTGCTGGGTCCAGGAGCTGCCTGAACCGGTGTAGACGTAGGCCGCACCCGCACTGGTGCAGGCGTTGTTGGTCGACGTGGTCGTGCCATTCGTCACGCCACCCGTGCAACTGTCTTCGCCGGTGGCACCGACGACAAGCGTCGTACCAGAAAGCGCCACGGAGGTTCCAAACGCGTCACCGGCGTCGACGTTGGCTGGGCTCAGCGTCGCCGACAGCGCCCACGTCGTTCCGGTTCTGGTCGAAATATAGACTTTGTTATCGGGAACGCAGCCGGACGCGACCGTGTTCCCTGAGATTGCGACACTCGGCGCCCAGGCGCATGCCGGGGTCAAAGATCCTTGGAGCGTCCACACGTGATTCGCGCGGACGTACACCCGGGACGTCCAAGACGTGCTGTATCCGTCCGAGATCACCATCGTGTCCGTGTCAATGGCGATGGTCCGGCCGAAGATGTAGCCTCCGGCCGGTTTTCCGATGCCTGCTTCCAAGCCAGCGGCGGCAACGTTGACGCACCCCGACGCCACATTGCAGTCGTCCACCGTGCACGCGTTGCCATCGCTGCACGCCAACGCCGGGTTGCTGCACGTGCCGCCGGTGCACACATCCGCCGTGCACAAGTTACCGTCGCTGCAATCCTTCGGCGTCGTCGTGCAAACCCCGCTCAAGCAGTTGTCGTTAAGCGTGCACGCGTCGCCGTCCGTGCATGCGGTGCCGTCGGTCTTGGCCGGATTTGTGCAAGTGCCGTCGCCCAAGCAGACCGGCGTGTTGTGGCACTGGTCCGGGGCGTTGCACGTATACGTCGTTCCGCCGCAGAAGCCGTTGGTGCACTTGTCGTTCCACGTACACAAGGAACCGTCGTCGCACGCGGTCGCGTTCGCCTTGTTGACGATGCCACACGTGCCATCGCCGTTGCACGTCGCACTCATCTGGCACTGGTTGTCGGTGAGCGTGCACGTGTACGTCGTGCCACCAGTGCAGCTGCCGTTCGCGCATTTTTCGCCGTAGGTGCACGGGTTGCCGTCCGCGCAGCTCCCGCCGTCGTTGGCGGTCGGGTTACTGCAGACGCCCGATCCGGTCGCGCACGTGCCGACTCCGTGGCAAACGTCCAGCGCGGTGCAGACGACCGGGTTGGTGCCCGTGCACGCCCCCGCAACGCAGCGGTCTGTCTGCGTGCACGCATTGCTGTCGTTGCAGTTGGTGCCGTCGGTTTGCGCGGGGTTCGTGCAGGTGCCGCTGGCTGTCTGGCAAACGCCTGCGACGTGGCACTGATCAGACGCCGTGCAGACCACCGGATTGCTGCCCACGCACGCGCCCGCGGAACACGTATCGGTCTGTGTGCACGCGTTTCCGTCGGTGCACGCCGAGCCGTTGTTGCCCGGCGTGTTGACGCAGCCCGTCGCGGCCTGGCAGGAGTCCAACGTGCAAGGATTGCTGTCGTTGCAGTTCGGGACTGTGCTTCCCGCGACGCACGTACCGTTCTGACAGATGTCGCCGTTCAAGCACTTGTTGCCTTCTTCACACGCCGCGCCGTTGGTGATGTTCGGGTTGCTGCAAGCGCCCGTGCTGGTGTCGCAGGTTCCCACGAGGTGGCACTGGTCCAAAGCCGAGCAGACCTTGCCGGTACCCGCGCTGCACGCGCCCAATTGGCACGTGTCGCTGAGCGTGCATGCGTTGCCGTCCGTGCACGACGTGCCGTTGGACTTGTTGGGGTTCGAGCATTGCCCGGATCCGATGTTGCACGTGCCCACGGCATGACACTGGTCGAGCGCGACACACGTCACCGCTGTGCCTGACTGGCAGACACCGCTGACACAGGCGTCGCCGTTCGTGCACGCGTTGCTGTCGGTGCAGACCATGCCATCGGACTTGGCGGGGTTGGTGCAGGTGCCGTCGCCCAAGCACGCGCCCGCGTTGTGGCACTGGTCGGGCGCTGCACACGTGTAGGCCGTGCCCACGCACGAACCCGAAGTGCACTTGTCCGCCTTCGTGCACACGTTTCCGTCGGAGCACGTCACGCCGTCGCTTTTGAGCGGGTTGGAGCAGACGCCCGAACCCGTCGCGCAAATGCCGACATCGTGGCACTGATCAAGCGCCGTGCACGTCACCGGGTTTGAACCGACGCACGCGCCGGTCTTGCACTGGTCGGTCAACGTGCACGCGTTGCCGTCATCGCAGGTGCTGTTGTCCGGCTTGGCGGGGTTGGAGCAAACGCCGGTGGCCGTCGCGCACACGCCCGCTGTGTGACACGCGTCAACGGCGCCACAAACAACGGGGTTCGCGCCGGTGCACACACCGCTCACGCACGTGTCCGTCTGCGTACACGCGTTGCCGTCGCTGCACGCCGTCGCGTCCGCCTTGGCGGGGTTGGAGCAAACGCCGGTCGCCGTGTCGCAGATGCCGGCGCTATGGCAGTTGTCCGACGCCGTGCAGTTAATCGGCGACTGTCCGGTGCAGACGCCGGTCTGGCACTTGTCCAACTGTGTGCACGCGTTGCCGTCGTTGCAGACCGTGCCGTCCGTCTTCTGCGGGTTGGAGCACTGGCCAGTAACCGTGTTGCACACACCCGCGCTGTGGCACGCGTCCGAGGCGATGCAGACAATCGGGCTCGCGCCGGTGCAGACGCCGCTGGCGCACGTATCGACTTGGGTGCAGGCGTTGCCGTCGTCGCATGTGGTGCCCGCGCTCTTTTCCGGGTAGACGCATTGACCGTTGCTGGGGTTGCACGTCGCGGATGTGTGGCACTGGTCGGGCGAGGCGCAAACAACCGGGCTGTAGCCCGTGCACTTGCCGGTGACGCACGTATCCGTTTGGGTGCAGGCGTTGCCATCGTCGCACGTCACGGCGTTGAGCGGCGTGTGGTCGCACTTCCACTTGCCGGACGTCAGCACGCAAACGTCCGCCGTGCATGCGTTGCTGTCGTCGCAGACCGTCGCCGCGGTTTCCACCGTGCACGTGCAACCGTTCACACCACCCTTGCAGGTGCCGCCGACGCACGTGTCGTTGTCCGTGCAGCTGTTGCCGTCCTGGCAAGCCGTCCCGTCGATCGCGGCGGGGTTCGAGCATACGCCCGTCGTCTTGTCACACGCGCCCACAGTGTGACAGCCGTCCACGGCGCTGCACACGACCGGGTTCGTGCCGACGCACACGCCGACTTGGCAGGCATCCAGTTGCGTGCAAGCGTCGCCGTCATTGCAGGTGCTCGCATCGGACTTGGCGGGATTGCTGCAAGAGCCGCTCGCGGGGTCACAGACGCCGGCGATGTGGCAGCCGTCCGACGCGTTGCACACAACGGGCGACGCGCCGACGCAACTGCCCGACACGCAGGTGTCGGTCTGCGTGCAATGGTTGCCGTCCGTGCAGGTCGAGCCGTCGGTCTTGGCGGGGTTGGAGCAGGTTCCGGTCGACGGATTGCAGCTGCCCGCTAAATGGCACATGTCCGGAGTCGGACACACGACCAGTCCTGAACCCGCACAAACGCCGGCCTGACACGCATCATTGAGCGTGCATTCGTCGCCATCAGAGCACGTTTTGCCATTGGCCTTCTGCGGGTTGGAGCATTGTCCGTTGCTCGGATCGCACAGACCCACGTCGTGGCATCCGTCCAACGCCAAACACACGACCGGTGTCGCGCCCACGCACGCGCCGCTGCTGCAGCTATCGACCTGCGTGCACGCGTTGCCATCGTTGCAGGCGCTGCCTTCCGCTTTGACCGGGTTCGAGCACTTGCCGTTGGTCCCGTCACACACGCCGGCGGTGTGGCAGCCGTCCAGCGCCTCGCACACGACGGGGTTGGAACCTTCACACGTTCCGCTGGCGCACGTGTCGACTTGACTGCACGCGTTGTTGTCGTCACACGGCGCGCCGTCCGCGGCCAATGGCTGGCTGCAGGTGCCGCTGCCGGCGTCACACGTGCCCACGAGGTGACACGCGTCAAGCGCCGTGCACACAACCGGATTGCTGCCCACGCACGCGCCCGAACTGCAGGCGTCCGCTTGGGTGCACGCGTTGCCATCGTCGCACGGCGTGCCGAACGGCTTGTTGGGCGCGTTGCAGATTCCGTTGGTCGGGTCACAGACGCCGGCCACTTTGCACGCATCGGCACCGGCGCACACAACGGGGTTGCTGCCGACGCACGAACCGGCGATGCACGTGTCAGACTGCGAGCACGCGTCGCCATCGCTACACGGCGTCTCGGTCAAGCTGACGTGCTGGCAAGTCCACTTGCCATCGCCAAACGCGCAGGAATCTGCCGTGCAGCCGTTGCCGTCGTTGCACACGGTCGCCGCGGTCTCGACGGTGCAGTCGCAAATCGTGGCGCCGCTGACGCAACTCCCGCTCTGACACGAGTCGTTGGTCGTGCAGTCGTTGCCGTCTTCGCACGCAGTACCATCGCCGCTGGCGGGGTTGCTGCACAGTCCGGTCGCGGAGTCACAGGAGCCCGCGAGGTGGCAGCCGTCCTTGGCCGTGCACCCCTGGGTGGTCGCGGGCGTGCACGTGCCGCCGATGCAGGAGTCGCCCGCCGTGCACGCATCGCCGTCGTCGCAAGCGGTTCCGTCGCCGAGGACGGGTTTGGTGCACGTGCCCGTTGCGATGTCACATTCACCCGCGGTGTGGCACGTGTCCGCCGCGGTACAAACGACGGGACTACCGCCCACGCAAGTGCCGGCCGTGCACGTGTCGACCTGCGTGCACAGTTGTCCGTCATCGCACGAGGTCCCATCGGTCTTGACTGGGTTGGAACACGCGCCGTTGGTGTGGTCGCAGGTCCCAGCCTCGTGGCAGTCGTTCTTGGCGGTGCAGACGACGCCAGCGCCGCCTTTGCAGCCGCCCGACACGCAAGAGTCAGCAAGCGTGCAAGCATCGCCATCGGTGCACGGCGTGCCATCCGGACGAGTCGGCGTCGAACACGCGCCCGTCGCGGCGTCGCACGTTCCCACGTCGTGGCAAGCGTCGACGGCCGTACACACCACCGGATTTGCGCCGACGCACGTGCCCGCCTGACAACTGTCCGCCTGCGTGCACGCGTCGCCGTCGCTGCAAGTCGTGCCGGCTGGCGCTTCGGGATTCGAGCACTGCCCTTTCGCAGGATTGCAAGTACCCGCCTTGTGGCACTCATCCTTGGCCGCGCATTGCACTGGCTGCGTACCCAAGCACGCGCCGGCCTGGCAGACGTCTTTGCTGGTGCAGCCGTTCACGTCGTCGCAGGGCGCGCCGTCGACCTTGGTTGGCGTCGAACACTGGCCGCTCACCTTGTCGCACGCACCCACGCTGTGACACTGGTCCAGCGCCGTGCAAGCGACCGGATCGGCACCGACACACAGGCCGTTTTGACACGTGTCGACCTGCGTGCACGCGTTGCCATCGGAACACGCCGTTGCGGACAGCGCCTCGTGCGTGCAGCCCCACTTCTGGCCGTCAAAAGCGCAGGTGTCGGCAGTACACACGTTGTTGTCGTTGCAGATGACCGCCGCCGTTTCGCCTGTACACGCGCACGCGTTCGCGCCGCTCGCGCATTGTCCAGATTGGCAGACGTCGTTCTCGGTGCAGGGGTTGCCGTCCTGACAAGGTTTGGTGTTGTAGACGTACGCGCATTGACCGCTCAGCGGATCGCAGCTGTCATCGGTGCACGCATTGCCGTCATTGCACACGGTGGCCTGCCCGGCGGTGCAGGTCGCACCGACGCAGACGTCCTGACTCGTGCAGCCATTGCCGTCGGAGCATTGCGCGCCGGATAGCGGGGTGTGCACGCACGCCAAGGTGCCCCCCGTTTGTGGCGCGCAAGCATCCGCGGTGCACACGTCCGCGTCGTCACACGCTGTCGCTGCGGTGGCCAACGTGCAGACGCAGACGTTGTTGGAACCCAGACATTCGCCGCCCACGCACGCGTCGGGTGACGTGCAGGCGTCGCCGTCATCGCACGCGCCCTCAGCGGGCGTGTACGTGCAGTTGCCCGTCGCTGGGTCACACGCGTCCGCTGTACACGGGTTCTTGTCATCACAGACAACCGCTGTGGCGGCGCACACGCCCTTTTGGCAGACGTCGCCGACTGTGCAGAAGTCGCCATCGCTGCAGCCTGTGCCGGTGAGGAGTGACGTCTTGCAGCCGGTCGAGATGCTGCAGCTGTCTTGCGTGCACGGATTGCCGTCGTCGCAGACCAGAACCGTGCCGGAACACGCGCCGCCTGCACACGCGTCATTGGTCGTGCACGCCGAGCCGTCGTCACAAGGGCCGGTCGCCAGGTCGTGCGTGCAGCCGGTCGTTACGTCGCAGATGTCGACGGTGCAAGGGAAGCCGTCGTCGCAGGCGGATTCGTCCGTTGCGCCGTCGCAGTCGTTGTCGACACCATCACACGTTTCCTTGGAGCCTGGTGCACAAGGGCAGGCGCCAATGCCCGCGAGCGGCGTGCAGCGCCCCGCGGAGACACCTTCCGTCGAGTCCACCAGCGCACACGCAAAGCCCGCGCCACACTCCGTCGTTTTCGTGCACGCTATCGTGCAAAAGCTCGCACCTTTGGTGGGCGCGGCGCAGACGCCCGTACCGCAGTTTGCGCTCGAAGTGCACGGTTTGCAGAGCGCGTACTCGCCTTGCACGCCGTCGCCGTTTGCGTCTGTCGTGTCGGTGCCCAACTCGTCGAAAACGTCGTCAGCGGGTTCGTCCGAGGCAGCGTCGTCAGTCCCATCTGGCACTTGTTCGACGTCCACAACGTCCACGATGTCGACGACATCCAGGACGTCGTCGACGGTGTCGACATCCACAATGTCGTCGGGCAGCGCGACGTCGACCACGTCACTCGCGTCACCGTCGCCCGGCGCAACGGCCGTGTCGTCCGGTGCGTTCACGGCAAAAGCGTCATCGGTCGGCAACTTGACCGACGATTCGCAGCCGAGCGCCAAGCACAGCATTCCGGCCAGACCGCATGACGTGACCCAAGCAGCGCGTCGCATTGGCATAATCCCCCCTGAACATCGCGATTCTACGGTCGTTGTGTACGCCCGCGTCGCTTCCGGTCACCTATCAGTCCACCGTCCAGTGGCCGCGCAATTGCAGAATTCGCCGCCGCTAGAACCGTCCGACCAACACCACTCCGTTGTTCGCCGGATCGGGAACCACAGCCGCGGTTGACGAAACCGGTCGAAGCCACAGCCACACGGCCACACCAGCGGCAGCGACTGACGCGCCCGCAAGCACTGCGGAAACCGTCTTCTGCGTGCCGATACTGGAATTGCGCGACTTGGCGTCCTCCGGGGTAACCCCGGTAATGTGCCCCGCAGCGTCGGTCACAGCGAGGTCCTTGGTCAATTGCGCCGCGTCCGCAGACTGCGACAGGTACAGACCCAAGGCGCTCACGCCCAACACGACGGCCCCGCCCGTCGCCACCCACGGCCACAAACGCGCCAGTGACGACGGGCGCTGCGCTGGCTGCGGCGTCTCGACGCCAACGACGGGCGCGTTCTCCGCAGGCTTGACAACCGCTGCGGATGGCGTCGCAACAGGGGGAGTCTCGTTTGGCTTCGCCGCTGGCGGCGGTGTGACAACTGCGGGCTTCGCCTCCGGGTCTGTCCGCGGCGGGATCGCAGCGCCCGAAAGCCGTGAGAGCCGCAATTCCGCCTCGCGACGGTCGGGGGCATCAGGCGCGGCGCGCTTCAGGTAGTCGCGAAAACCGGCAACGGCTTGCGTATTGTCGCCCGTAAGCTGGGCGCAAACAGCCGCCTTGAACAGCCACTCGGGACGCTCCGGACACAGCTCAAACGCCGCCTTGTAGAGAGGTCCGGCCAGTCCCGGATCCTCCGCGCGCACCGCTTGGTCCGCCGCGTGTGCCTTGGTTTGCGCACGCGCCAGGGCAACTTCCTTGAGATAGGCCGTCGCTTTGGCCCGCAACGCATCCGGAATCCCTGTCAACGCCAGATAGGCGCGATAGTGCTCGTCGGCCATTTCCATTGCGCCGCCAACATGTTCCGCACGTGCCGCGGCGTAGAGATACGCCGATTCAGCTGGATTCGTCCGCCAAGCGGACGCGTACAACTGCGCCGCCCGCGCGTGGTCGCCGCCTTCGTAAGCCTTGAGCGCCTGCTGCGCCATCGCCGCCGCCGACTTCACCACGTCCATCGCCCACGCTTCGGGCGATTTCAGGCAAGGCGCGGCCAAGAAGAGCGCGCAGACGACGGCAATAGCACGGAGCCAATTCGATCGCACAATGCCACCCTTCGAGGACTGCTTGGTCCTCTGAGAGATGAAGCCACGCCGCAAGATCGCCTAGAAATGCCGCCGCTGTCAACGGCCAACTACCTTCCCGCACGACGGTTGTGATGAACCCGTGACAAGGTTGGGACGCGGCATTCCCCGGCTTTTTTACCCGCCCCGTGAATCGTTGATTCCGCCCAGTCGTCTCACACTTGACCGCACCCGTAGGCGCGGCGAACCTCAGCATGGCGCAGACGCGCGGACGGTCCCGTGAAGCATCGGCAAGTTCCCCAGTTATTCGCTTTCCTGCTCGCGCTGGTTGCAGCGTGCGCACCGCCCGTTGTCGTTGCAGACCAACCACCGGTAGCCAAGGCGCCGTTTGACGACCACACAGTCGACCGCTTCGCCGCGTCAGACGCTTTCGATGCGTTTGCCAAGAACCAAAATGGGACCCGTGCGGCCAAATTCGTCATGCCGCTCTTTCACCGCGCTGGAACGGGCGCACGTTTTCTCGCGCCCGATTTCTACCGAATGCACGACGAATGGTACTGGTTTCGCCTGATGAACGGCCAGACAGTTCCGGGCCCCGTGCCAGAACCGCTGCAAGATCAGTCGTTTGCGTCTCTTGCTGAAATCTACCAGACGTTTCAGGGCGCGCACCTGCCGCTGGAGCTGATCTGGGTTGAGAACCGCATTTATTCCGTTTACTTCTACACACTCGCCTTGGGCGACCCGGAGCACGATGTTCAGCGCGCCTTCGCCGTCGGCACCCTGCTCCACTTGCCAGCCGACCCGCGGCGTCCGCGCCCCGAAGAGCTGTGGCTGGTGTTGCTCGAAGAGCAGGATCTCGCCGGTGAAGCGGAATTGCTGGAGATTTTCAGGCGCTTGCGCCAAACACTGCCCCCCGAAAGTGCGCAGAAGCTGCAGTGGCTGCCGCACCCGGCGGGCGTGCAGGACCTGAATGCGCGCGTGTGGCAGGCCAATCACGGCGCTTTTGCCCAAAAGATCGTGCGATATGCCGATCTCGCAGTGCCGGGAAAGGCCGAGGTGTACACGCCCGGAATCGCCGCGGGGTTCCTGTATTTCCTCAAGCCGGGCGAACTGCACAAGGCGGATTTGCCCGCGAATGCCATCGTTGTGCTGTCCGAAATTCCCGACGAACTGCCGCCTGTTGCGGCGATTCTGACGGCGGTGCCGCAGACACCTCAAGCCCACTTGAACCTGTTGGCAGCGGCGCGCGGCACGCCCAACGGGTATGTGGCGGGCGTCACGACCGACCCGGTGCTCAAGGCGCTGGCGTCGGCGAAAGTCCCGGTGGTGCTGGAACTCGGCGAGCACGGTTTTCGCTACAAAGCGTGGACGGACGTGGCGCTCGACGCCTGGCAGCGCGCGCGCAAATCCCAGCCGCCGACCAGCGTGGCGCGAACGAACGCTGTGACGCCGGACGTCGTGGTTCTGGGCGACGACCCGACCACCACGGGCCCCGCGACCGTGCACGCGCTGCTGCCGATGGTTGGCGGAAAAGCAGCTGGCATCGCTGCGCTTTTCGGCCAGCCGGGCATCACGCCGCCGTGGCGCCCCGTGGCGCTGACGGTGAACGGCTACGCGCTGCACACGCAGCCGCTGCGGTTGACCCTTTTGGAACTGCTGCACACGGCGGAGTTTGCTGACGCGCGCGCGCGCCTGGTGCTGCTCGAAGGCGAATCTGCGTTCCGCAAAGCCTACGCGGGCGACGCGGACGCCGACCACTGGCTGGGCAATTTTCAAGCGATGCCCCACGCGCCTTCGGTCGACCGCGTGCTGCGCGGAGGTGGCGTGCAACACCTGATTCGGGAAGCGCCGATCGACGCGCGTTGGCTCGCCGCCGTGCGTGGGCAGTTGGAGCAGCGTTTCGCCCCGTTGGCAGACGACCAGCCGCTGCGGTTTCGCTCGTCGTCGACCGCGGAAGACGTAGAAGGATTCAACGCGGCGGGGGTCTACAGCTCGCATTCTGGCTACTTGCACGCCGATCGGCTCACTGGCGATGCCCGCAAGGCGACGATCGAGCGCGCGATCCGTCGCGTCTGGGCGTCGTTCTGGAGCCTCGACGCCTTCGCCGAACGCGAACGCGGTGGCATCGATCACTTGAACCCGCGCATGGCCATTCTGGTCGAGCCGTCGTTTCCCAATAATCTGGAAATTGCCAATGGCGTTGTACTTTTTGGCGTCGGTTTGGATGAGAAGGAGCAGCCGCGGGAGGAGATGACGGTGAACGTTCAGCCCGGCGCACTTTCTGTGACAAATCCACCGCCCGGTGAGCGCGTTGTACCGGAAATCGACCGCGTTGTGCAGTTGCCCGATGGCCAGCTGCGGATCCAGCGCGTCCAAGTCGCGACGACGCATCCCACGCGCATCTTGGACGACGCCCGGCTTCGGCAGATGTTCACGGCGCTTCACGGACTCGCACACGCGTGGCGCGATGCCCGCAATGCGGGCCTTCCAACCGCCCAGCAGGCGCTGAGCGCCGTGCTGGATTTGGAATTCCGTCTGGTCGCCGATGGGTGGCCAAAACTGCGTGAAAGACTGCAGTTGCCAGGACGGCTGGTGTGGAAACAGGTCCGTCCGCTTTCCCGCGCGCCGGTGCTCACGGAGCGCGACGTCGGCGTGCCGGCACCGGTGGACGTCCGGGCTGCGGCGCAAAAGGTCGTTCGGCGGGTGTGTGAAAAGGACCGCCTGACCGTCGAAACGTGGCGAATTTGGACCCACCCTTCCGCGACGCTTTTGCCCTACGCGCAGACGCCGCTGACGCTGCAGACGACGATTCACCTTTTGGGACGCGACGCGCCGAGCCCGCCGTTGGTATGGGGCGCGCAGCAGAGTCGGCAGACGTGGGCCGCGTGGCGGAGGCAGGCTGGCGCACAGCAAACTGAAATGACAAGCGCCTTGGCGGATTTGAAGCGCCCCGACGGCGAACGAATGGACGCAACATGGCAGGACTGGCCGGGATGTGCCGACACGGAACTCTCTGCTGCCCCGGAACAGGCGCTGCGGGCGTGGCTCAACCAGCCATAGAATCGTCGGCACGAGCGTGCGAAGCAGAAACGGCCACGGATTCGGCGGTTGCGCGTACGTTTCGAGCACCGCCGCAGGTGCCGACGCGCCGCCCCGGTGTAAGAAAACCGCAATTTTGCCGAGGAATTACGTATTTCCCCTTGACCCGTGACTCGACAACCCGCAAGGTCAAAGCGTCTCGCCTGGGGAGGGGGGAAATGTCACTTGAACTGCGTCCATCGTTTACGATCGGCCTGAACGAGCCGTGTGGTCACGTGCTCAAGCGGCTGCGTGCGCGCATGCGCGCCGACCACGTGGAAGTGCGCTGGGCCCAGCGTCCAGGCGGCGGCGGTCCTGCGAGCACGCGCGAGGATCAGGACCACGTTGTTCTCTGCATTGTTGAGCCCGAACGGCATTTTTGGTCGCCGTGGTTGATGGTCGATATCGCGGAGCAGGACGGCGGCGTTCACCTGTACGGCCGTTTCTCGCCCCATCCAAGCGTGTGGACAGGATTTGCGTTTTGTTATTTGACGCTCGGCGCGATCGGATTTTTCGCGCTGATCTTTGCGTGGGCGTCCCAACTGAGCGGAAGCGGCAAGCCGGTGGTCGGTCTCATCGCGCCGGTGTGTGCACTCATCGCTTTTGGCCTGTGGTGGGCGTCCCAGGTCGGGCAACGGCTAGCACACGCGGAGATGCGGACGCTGCGCCTGCGTTTACGTTTGCCTACTATTGGCTGATTCAGTTGTGTTGGTCACGGTTTGACCACCTTGAAAAATCGGGACGCTCCGCCTGTGTCGGCATAGACATTGCCGATGCCGACACCAA
>CAITYF010000126.1 GCA_903896545.1 uncultured Myxococcales bacterium
AAGGACCCCGCGGGAGTGCCGAAGGTTGGGCGGCGCAGCGCGAGCTGCGGGACCGCTTTGGTGGATCGCGTCCGCGTGACGGCGGGCGCTTCGGCGGGGAGGTCGATTTTTGGCTGGGAGGTCCCCCCGGCGTAAGCCGGAACCTCGCCTTTTTGCCGTTGACCGTTCACCGCTCCGCTTCGGTGACCTCGTCCGCGAGCCCCACGAACTCTACTGCGACCACGACGCGTCCGCCAACTGGGCTGCCGAGCTCCATGCCCAAGCCGCCGCCCAGCTTCACGCGCAGCAAATGCCCGAACAGCCCCGGACGCTCGTACCGTAGGCCCAGAAGACCTTCCAGCGTGTGGTAGCTCCCCGCAACCGCGCCCCCCGTCCAGGCCGCGTTCCCTTCAGCGCCGATGACGACCGCTGCGCGGCTTTCCCGTAGTGCAAACCGCCAGCCACCAGCGGCGCCGGCTAGCACCTCTGCGCGGAACAATGGCCGCGCGTGGTAGCCCACATGGGCCGCGTACACCAGGCCGCCGACGTCGCCCGCGACCAGCGCCCGGAATTGCGCCCGGTACGTCCCATCGCTCATGTAGTCGCTCTGGTCCGCCGACGGCACAAACAACTGCGCGCTCGCACCGACACGGAATGGCCCGTCGACATCGCCCCACAGCCGTGCGGCCAGCGCGATGCGCACATCCAGAGTCGTGTCCGGATGCGAAGCGATGTCCAAGCGAGGCGAGTCCGCAGCAGGTCCGCGCACGTACAGCGGACTCGCGAGGTCAAAACTCAGCCGGTACCGGTCGTACGTCGCCGCCATGCCGATGTTGGCGATCGCGAAGTCCGTGATCGGCGTTGCGTGCGCTTCGTCTGGTGTGTGCCGGTAGCCCGTCGTGAAGGCGAGCGCCCCACCCAAGCCGCCTGCCAGCTTCAGGCTGTCCTGCGTCATCCAGCCAGCGCCTGCCGGTGCGGGCTCAAAGCGCTGCGCCAAATAGCCGTCCGCCCACGCTGGCGACGCGGCGCAGAGGAGCGTGGCGGCGACAATGGCGCTAAAATTCCGCATGCGCCCTCAGTCCAAACAGGTGCACAGGCCCGCGATCCGCGTTGAACGCTGGATTCACGATGAGCTGATAGTCAGCCGACAGCCACACGTCGCTCAGCGCAGCGAACGAGTAGAAGATCTCGCCCACGGACTCTGCGGCCTTCGTGAGTCCGCCATCGCCGATGAACCCGTCCACGCCACCCAGTCTCAAGTAGTTCGCGTGCGCGTCGGAGATCCAGCCGAAATTTGCGCCGATGCCCAGCGTGTCGTTGCTCCGCTTCCACAGCGTGCCGCCCGCAAGAATGCCAAACGCCAACGACCGATCCGTCGACGTGTACGCGTACACTTCCGTCTGCCCGTCCGAGACCATGCCGCGCAAAAACACGCCGATGTCGTCCGTCAGATGTTGCTCGATGTTCAGCCCGATGCCGTACTTGTCGTCCGGCTTGCGCGCCCAGCACAAGTCCGGAGCGCCCGCGTTGGTCGAGCCGTAGTGGAAGCCCGTACACGCGGCCGCGTTCTTGTTTGGGTCCGCCTGAATGGCCGCGACGGCGTCGTCAAAACGTCCTGTGACCAGGCGATTGTGATAGGCCAAGAGCCGCACCGCGCCTTCCCGGTCGGCGATCTTGTGGCGATGCTCGATCTCCACCTGATCGCCGTAGTACGTCCCGACGCGCAGGTCGAGTTCGAGCTGATTCGGGTGATCCGGCGGCGCCATCCGCGCAAACCGTAGCCGCCAGTCGTCCCAGTACAGTTCCGCCAGCGCGCCCCACGAATAGCCGCGCGCGTCCGAAGCAAAGTCGTAGGCGGTGTGCGTCATGAACGCCATGTTGAAGAACTGCCGCCGCAGGTCGCCCGCAAACGTGTTCTTGTCGATGAAGTCCAGCACGCTGAAGTTGCCCACGACGAACACGAGCCGCCGATCGTCGACGACGCGCCCCAACTGCATCGGGTCCGACGTCAGCTGCGTGCGCTCGCCGCCCAGATTAATGATTTGCTTGATGTACGCGCGCGAACGGTAGATTTGCGGCGTCTCGGTTCCCGTCTTCTGCAATTCCCAAATCTGGACCGCGCCGCCCAGGCCGCGCAGGTTCGTCAGCGCGCGCTCCGAGATGACCTCGGGGACAAAATACGCCTCAGCGTTCTTCCACAGCCGCACACCGACAAAAGCCGTGAGCGTCCCGGCGAACGACCGTTCCGCGTCAGGCGAGAGCGAGTTCACGCTGCCATTGAGGTTCGTATATTTCGCCGCGAACGGCGCCTTCCAAACCGACGCGTACGTGAACTGCCCATAGGCGTTCCATTTTTCGTTGTCCATGTCGTGCAGACCGTGATCGTCCAGCAGGTTCATCACATCGAACTGTTCGTCCGCACGCGGCGCCGCCATGCCGACCTGAGCGTGCGCGCGCTGCGTCGGGCCGGTGAGACCCAAGATCAGCAAGCAGCCGAGCACGCGCGCCAGATTGTGGGCGGAGGTCCGGCGCATGAGAAGGTAACGTCCTGTTGGAAGGTCGGCCAAATGGGGCACCACAACCCGCGTTCGACGACGCCGCGGAGCCTGCGCCGCGCGATTGGACGTGTCAAGCGGCGATGGACGTGACCCAGACCTGATCGATCCTCACCGCCAGACGCACCCGTCACGCTCACTCGCCCCCCGCATCCCCGCGCGCAGCCGAAGCGCCAGACAGATCTCACCCGTGGAATCGCCGATCCGGATGAAATTGCTTGCCTTGCGTCGGTA
>CAITYF010000127.1 GCA_903896545.1 uncultured Myxococcales bacterium
ACAGCCTGCCGATTGTGAGCGATTGGATGGCAAGGAGCCGGTCAGGCGGCGCGCTGCGCTTGCCGCGAAATGGCGGTGGCGGCGGGATTCACCGGATTGTGGCGGTTTGGGGGAGCCGGCAACACCACTAGCCGCGAACTTCAGTTCGGGGCGGTCAGGCTCGCCACCGGGATCGCTTCTGCCCGCCCACTACCAGGCGAAGCGGGGCACCGTACCCAACGCGTGTTCACGCGCGGCGTGTGTCCCGCAGCACTCGCTGAAAAAACGTGCACATCGGACCGCTGCTGATCCCGGCCGTGGTCCCTGACACGCCCCCGTTTTCGATGCGCCGCCCGCAACGCGATCACGGATACGCGCGGACACACCGCATCCCAATATCACCACTGCTGCCGGAACCGACCACGTAGTCGCGGTTGCCGGCTCGTTGGTAGCCCGCCTCGAGGTAAAAGCTCCCGCCGCGAACGACTTTGGCAGAGCCGCCTCCCAGATCGGCTGGGTCCTTGGCGGGCGACTTGCTGTAGTAGTAGGGATCGTACGTGTCGCGCGTCCACTCCTCGACGTTCCCAGCCATGTCGTGCAAGCCGTACGGGCTATCGCCAAGCGTCTTGGAGCCGACCTGCCACGCCGAATTCGTGCCGCAGCCGTATTGCGGGCCCTCGAACATCACCGCGTAGGTGCACGTCGGCGGGCTCTCGCCCCACGGATACGTGCGCATCGCCGTCGCACAAGTTGGGGCACTTGCCGTACTGCCGTTCTTTTCACAGCTCCCACGCGCCGCCATCTCCCATTGCGCTTCCGTTGGCAAATCAAACAACCCGCCGCGCCATTTGCAGTAGGCCAGCGCCTGTGTCCAACTCACGTTGTTGACAGGATGGTCTGGGTATCCCGGATAGGTCGCGAAAGGCGCCGGAGACTGCTGGCTTGGCACCGTGCATGCACCTGCATCGACGCAGGCTTTGTATTGCGCCACCGTCGTCTCCGTCAGGTCCATGTAGTACGGCGTCAGCGCCACCTTATGCTGGGGCGCCTCATGGGAGACACAGGCGGTGAACTCCAACGCATTACACCCCATCCAAAACGTCCCGCCCGCAATGAACACCATCCCCATCGGCGCAGCCGGCACGCAGGTGCCCTGCCCGTCGCACGTCCCGCCCCAGCACATCTGGCCCGCAGGGTAGCCCGGATGCTGGCATTGATTCGCCACGCACTCGTCCTTCGTGCAAAGGTTCTGATCATCGCAATCAAAGTCGTCCAAGCAGCAGCCAGCGATGGGCGTGTTGACGCACAGGTTGGGCTTGAGCTGACACGTATCGACCGTGCACATGTTGCCGTCGTTGCAGTCTCCCAGTTGTCCAGAACACGCGGTGCAATCCGGGTTCTGGTCCACGTATTTGCAGATGAAGTGGTCGGCCTGCGGTTGCGCTGTATCGCAGATCGCGGCGAGGCAGATGTTGCCCTCGGTGCAGTCCGCGTTGCTGATGCAGCAGCCGCCCTTGGGCGCGGTGTGTTCGCACTGGTTGTTCACGCAGTACTCGACGGTGCACGGGTTCCCGTCGTCGCACTTCACCACCGCCGCGACGTCCGACGTGCAGCACGACGGTCCATCCACGTAGGTGTGCACACACGCTCCACCCGCGCAGGTTTCGAGGGTGCACGGGCTGCCGTCGTCGCACCCCGATGGTGCGGCGCCGTGCGTGCATCCCGACTTGCCGCAGCCGTCCAGCGTGCAGGGATCGCCGTCGTCGCACGTCGTACTGACGACCGCAGCGCAACCAACCGCGGGCGAGCAGCTGTCAACGGTGCACGCCAAGCCGTCGCTGCAGTCTGTCACCGCTCCGGGGAGGCACAGCCCGTCCTTGCAGGCGTCGCCGACCGTGCAGAAGTTGCCGTCCGTGCAGGTCGCGCTCGTCGGCAGGTAGATGCACTTGCCGCTTTCGCAGCTGTCGGTGGTGCACAGGTTGCCGTCGCTGCAAGTCTTGCCGACGCACAGGTCAACGACGACAGCGTCCACCGGACCGCTATCGGGCTCGACGTCGGGTGCGGAAGGCGCATCGGGCGGCACGTCTGTTGGAACGACCAGGTCCGGCGCAACATCCACCGGCACAAACACATCCTGTGGCAATTCACCGACCGCATCCGTGCCCACCGCGATGCTGACATCCACGTCTTCTGCAGCCTCCGGAGCAGCAGAATCAGGCGCGCCAACAGGAACATCCGGCGCACAAGCCGCTGTAACGAGAAGCGTGAGGACGAGGAGCGTGCGCATCGGAGCACCTCACGACCGCGCGTTCGCGGGGCTGGGTGCGGTGACGGTAGCATTTGCGGGGTGTTGGGACAAACGAGAGGCGCCGCGTGAAGCCCCAGCCCCGTCAGGGGCATCTTGACCAGTAGCCGCGAACTTCAGTTCGGGGCGGTCAGGCTTGCCACCGGGGTCTCGTCGTCCTGAACCACTACCAGGCGAAGCGGGGCCTCGTCCCAGCCCGCCGTACACGCGCGGCGTGTGTCCCGCAGCACTCGCTGCAAATCGCCCGCACGCACCACCACCACCGCGTCCGCTACCCCCGCCGGTGCGCACTTCGCCCGCAGTTCCTCGCGCAGCGCCTCCGGTGCCACATCAAACCCCGTCGGCCATGCAAGTCCGCCGCACTCATCCAGACCCGCCTGCGCAAACACCGCGCGGTCCAGCAGCGGCTCTCCCGTCTCGCCCCAGAGGTCCGGCAGCAGGTCGACCTCGCCAGACAGGCCGTCGGCAAACCGTACCCAGATGCGATACTCCCCGCGGAGCTCAAACTGTTCGATGCGCCACATGCCGACCTCATTGCAACGGTTCGATCGCGGCGAGCGGCAAGTGCCGTTGCGCGTGTTCCCAGTTTTGCAGAAGTTCGTGGCGATGCAAGTAGCCGAGTGTACAACCGGAACCTGCCCCAGCCCCGTCAGGGGCATCTTGACCACCAGCCGCGGCGTTCACGCCGGGGCGGTCGGGTTGATTCACGGTTCCTCCGCGTCGCCACGGCAAACCGGTCAGGCCAGAGGCCTGACCCTACCCGGAACCACTACCAGGCGAAGCGGGGCCTCGTCCCAGCCCGCCGTACACGCGCGGCGTGTGTCCCGCAGCACTCGCTGAAAACAGCAAGCCCTGCCTTGCCTCGTCGCTCCATTGTCCCCCACAGCGAACAGTCCTATCCCCAACCGCGCCCTTGCCGCCCGCGCGCCGCGGAATACCTTGTCTCCACAAAAGGAGTCCGCCATGTCGCACATTCGCCCCGTCCAACACGTCATTCAGTCGCACCGCCAATCCGAAGGCGGCGGCTTCATCGTTCGCCGACCGCTGCCGACCGTCGGCCTGGAGCAGCTCGATCCGTTCCTGCTCATCGACGAGCTTGGCCCCATTGACTACGCGCCTGGCCAAGCCGTGGGTGCGCCGGATCATCCGCATCGCGGCTTTGAGACAGTGTCGTACATTCTGGAGGGGGAAACGGAACACGCGGATTCGGCGGGACATCGCGGTTCGCTGGGCGCTGGCGACGTGCAATGGATGACGGCAGGCGCTGGCATTGTCCACGCCGAGATGCCGTCCAAGCGGATGCAGGCGCAAGGCGGACGCGTCCACGGCTTCCAGATTTGGGTGAACCTGCCCGCGCGCCTCAAGATGACGGCGCCGCGGTACCAGGACGTGCCGTCGGCGCGGATTCCGCAAGCGACAAGTCCTGACGGCAAGGCCCACGTCCGCGTCATCGCGGGCGAAGCCCTCGGCGTGAGCGCGCTCATCGACACCCACACGCCGATTACCTACCAGGACTGGCAGTTGCAGCCCGATGGTGAGGCAACGGTGCACATTCCAGACGGCCAAACGGCGCTTGTGTACGTGTTCGCAGGTAGCCTGCGTGTCGGCACCGCTGGCGCGCTGGTGCAGGACGGACAGCTGGCGATTCTCGGTGCAGGTGACACGGTGCAATTGCGCGGCGGCGATACAGGCGGACGCGCGCTGCTGCTCGCAGGACAACCGCACAACGAGCCGATGTTCCGCTACGGTCCGTTTGTCATGAATACGCAGCAGGAAATTGTGCAGGCGTTTCGCGATTATCAAACCGGGAAAATGGGCCAAATCGACGCGAACTGAGTGCCGTCTCAGCGCACCAACTCCGCGCGCACCTTCTCCACCGCCAGAATATTGCGCTGAATGCTCGCCATCACCGTGTCCGCCCACAGCGACGCGTACCAGTTGAAGTGCGTGGACACCCGCAAGCGACTCTCCAGATGCAAGCGCACGCGGTGTTCACCCAGCGGTTCGATGCGGTACGTCCCTTGCAACACGTCAAAATACGGCCCACCAATCGTCACGTGGTCGTCCAGCGTCCCCGGCGGGATTTGGTCGGTTTGCGCGGCAATGCGAAACGACAGCAGCCGCTCGTGCTCCAGCGCAGTGACGGTTTCCAGAAAGAGCAGACCGCCCGCAAAACGCGCTTTGCGAATACCACCGACTGCTTCCCGATCAATTTCAGCGCTTAACGGCCGCGGAAAGCCCATCCATAGAAACAGCGGGTTGCCGGGCATCTCGCTTGCTTGAATCTCGCGCACGCTGACAATCTCGCGCCAAACCGTCGCGGGCGTCGCATCGATCTCGATGATGTTCTCCACCGTGTGCACGTTGTACTCCGGCGCGACCTGATTCTCGGCGAGGCCGACAGCGAACGGCATCACGGCGACCATGAGCAGTCCCGCGCCGCTCCGCTGGTTGTGCACCCGAGCCAGTGTTCCGCCCAACGACGCGCCAACGAGAAGCACCGGCATGGCCATCACAATGCAAATCGAACCTTCCCAGCCGACGAGCGCGATAATGAACGTCGCCGCGAACACCGGTGGCCATGGCAGGAGCACGACCGCACGGAACCACGACGCGTTGGGCACCGCCTGCACGGCGAGGTAACCGATGACACAAGGCGCCACGAAGATGTAGCCGAGACTCATCACCGCAAGCGCGGGCGGCACAGCAGCCACGACCACGCGTAGCAGCACGCCATACGCAACGGCAAGGGCGAACCCGGTCCACATCTGCTTGGTCGTGAACGACGGACGCCGCGGCGCAGGCGCCGGTTGATCGGACATGGGGAGCTCCGTTGGAAAAGGCGTTTGCGCCAGCGAACGGCATGTTCGCGGCAGCCGAGTGGTGTGTCAATGCGGGATTTTGCGCAGCAGACTCGCGGGTTGGGACACCGAGTTGCGCCTTGGACCGCTTGAAACGCGCGAGCCAGATCCAGTTTCGGACGGTCCGCACGGCCGTGCGGCCACCACGTCACAAGTACTGTCCGGCAGATGACGAGTCGCCATGCGATGTTGTGCCAGTAGGTGCTGGTACGGTTGAGTGACGAAGCGGTCCGCGATCGCCGGGCGGGTACGATCCAACCTCGTTTGAGACCCGGCTCGCCCCTTCTCCGCACTGGCAAAGTCTTGCGGCCGACCGGCGCCACGTCAAGCCGATGACAACGCTGTGACTTCCGCCCGCGCGCGCCGCCTTGTATCGCGAAAATGCGCTGGTATCGTCGCGGCATCGATCAGCACACCGAGTGGAAAAGACGCCACTTGGTCACCATTTGCAAACCACTGGAGAAGAAAATGCACAGGATGCACACAACGTTTTCGTTCGTGACAGCGGCGATTCTAGCCACGGCTTGTGGGAGCACGGCCGCCAGTTCGTCAGGCGGAACCGATGACACGACGACAGAAGACACGGCCGCGACCGGCTCCGACACAGCGACGGGCACCGATGCCACGGCTGGTCAGGACACGACGGTCGCTGACACCGGCGGCTCCGGGCAATGCGTGCTGACGACGGACCTCTCGAACGCGCTGAACTTTGGCGCCTTGGAGATTGGCAACTACAGCCCGAACTTTCTCAAAGGCTTGGCAGTCGAGGCAGTTCCGTGCGGATCGGTCGCGACAAACGAAAATGCGGAAGGCCGCGTGTACCCCGCCCATCCGGGCACGCCGTTTTATTACAAGCTGACGAAGGACGCCTACCTGCCCGCACTGTCGATGGAATATCAGGTTGCCATCAACCAGGGCGGCACTTTTGGCCAGAACAAGTCCATGGTTGTCGTGCCCACGGCCGCCGCAGAAGCGACGCTCCCCGGCTACGACGCGACGAAAGCGAGCGTTTTGCTGCGTATCGACATGGGCACGCCAGCGTGCAAAGCCGCGGGGTTCACTGTTACGGTCGACGGCCACGCAGAGGCGAAGATCACGTATTGGAGCAACGTGCCGGAGAGTTCGGGCAAGGCGGACAAGACGCTGACGAGCGTGCCGAAGAACTCGGACGGCATGGTGTCGATCACCGGGCTGACGCCGGGCGCGCTGGCCCCGTTCAAGGTCACGGTGACCGGCGCAACGGGCTGCGTGCTGACAACGGACGGCCTGATGCCAGGACGGACGGGCAACGTGCCGCTGGAAGCCGGGTCGGTGACGTTGGTGGACGTTCGCGGCTGAACATGCTGGGCAAGACTGAAGATCAAATGCTGAACACTGGGTGGGCATGCGAGCTGGGTCGCTAAGCTCGTGCAGCGACACAAGATATTGGATTCCGAGTCAATGCAGGGATGTATAGCTCCCCGCGCGAAGCGCGCAAGCCCCACCGGCATTCGCGCGAAGCGCACAAGCGCCACCAGCATTCGCGCGAAGCGCGCAGGGATTCGCGAGTAGTCCGCGCGGAGCGCGCAAGTACCCCCAGAATTGGCGCGAAGCGCCAATCCCCCCACCGCTGCGCGCGAAGCGCGAACCAGACGCCCAAGATCCGCGAATTCCGCACCCTCGCCCAGACCGACTCCCAACCGTACCAGGCCCGCGCATCACCCCGACCGAGGCGCGGTACCGATCGCCGCAAAGCGGCGCGCATCGGGGCCCCGCACGCCGAGACGGCAATCCCCGCCCTCCAACTCCAAGTCCAACGCGAAAGCGTCCGAGGAGGCGCCATCGCGCCGACAACAGAACCCCGCCGTCCTCAACCACCGCCGGCAGGAAGGGAGTCTGAGGGAAACTGCGTTTCCCTCAGATCCGGCGCGCCCGCGGCGCCGGCCCCGCGGCCTAAGGCACCACCACCCGCACGCGATTATTATGCGTATCATAAACATAAACCGTCCCATCCGGCGCCACCGTCGCCCCAAACGGCCGATTCAAAAGCGCCTGCGACGCGTCGCTCCCATCCCCCGCAAACCCAATCTTCCCGCATTGCCCGGCAAACGTCGTGATTTTCCCGCCCGAAACCTTGCGGACGCAGTCGTTCATCGTGTCGGTAATCAAAAGGCTTCCATCGGCAAAAAGGTCCACATCCGACGGCACATTGAGCTGTGCGCTCTTGGCGTCGCCGCCGTCGCCGCTGTAACCGCCCTTGTCCGCGCCACAGGTGCCGGCAAACGTGTCGATGACGCCGGTGGTCAGGTCGACGATTCGCACGCAGTTGTTGCCCGTGTCGGCGATGTAGAGCAGGTTCCGTGTGGCGTCGAGCGCGAGGCGCCCCGCCGGTTCAGCCGATTGCGACTTCGGGCTCTGGATGTGCGCCGTCGCTGCCGGTCCGCCGTCGCCGCTGTAACCGCCGCCCAGATCGGGGATCGGAATCAAGCCGGTGTACGGAATGGGTGCGCCCGCCGAGTCGAGCGACGCGTGCCCTGCCGTGTCCGTCGCCGAGTCATAAACCCAGACCGCTTTGTCCTTGCTGACCAGCACCTTGGCGCCACAATTCGTGTAGTTGCCCGACGCGTCGGTGCACGCCTTGCCGTCGTGGCGCTTGTTGTCCGTCCACCACAGGTCGCCCACGACGGTCGTGATGGTGTCCTGGCTGTCCACCGCGCGGATGCGCTCGTTGGCCTGATCCGAGATGAACATCGTGCCCTTGGCGTCGAAAGCGATGGAAGACGGCAGGTCCATCTTCGCCTTCTTCGCGCCGCCGACGACGCCGTCGCCCACGTACGCCCGCGCGCCGGTGCCGCAGATGTCTTCGAGCACGCCCGTCGCCATGTTCACGCGCTTGATCTTGCTGTTGTGCCACGCGGCGATGATAAGGTCGCCGTTGGGCGCGAACGCCAGGCCCGTCGGGTGGTTCAAGTGGCTCTCAAGCGCCGGTTCCCCGCCGCCCAAATCGCCCAGCTCGCCGGTGCCCACAATCGTCGCCGTGAGCTGCGTTTTTGGATCCCACGACCGGATGCGGTGGTTATTCCAGTCGATGTAGTACAGGAGCCCGTTCGGGCCAACCACGCCATCCTGTGGCCAGTACGTCGGGCTTTGCCAACCGGGAATTCCTTCGTCACCAAAGGCCTCATAACCCGTGCCGATCACCGTCGTGATGCAATGCGACTGCCCCGCGCAACTTGGCGGCTGATCGCCCTCCTGCGTCGCCGCGGTCTGACATCCTGCGGCCAAAAGCGCCACGACGCTGGCCAATTCCGTGCGAATCTTCATGCTATTCTCCGTGTTACAGTGAGAAATTGATGGCGCTACTTCACGACCTTGCGGATGCGCTGGTTGTACGTGTCGGCGATGTAGAGCGTGCCATTCTGGTCGAACGTCAGCCCCTGCGGGTGGTTCAAAGCGGCGCTCGTCGCGGGTCCGCCGTCGCCGAGATCGCCTACGGCAAACGGCTTGACGCCGTTGGGTGCCTTGCCGCTGCCCACGACCGTCGTGAGAATCCCCGTCTTCAGGTCAATCGCGCGGATGCGGTGGTTGCTGGCGTCGGCAAAGTAGAGGCGACCATCGGGTCCCCAAGCCAAGTCGTGCGGTTCGTTCAAGCGCGCGGCGGTGGCGGGACCGTTGTCGCCAGCGAAGTCACCTTTCTGCGGCGGGTTGATGTTGTCGTTGGCGCAGCCCGTCGCGTTGTTGGGAATGTCCACGCAGCCCGAAGGTCCGCTGCCCGCAATCGTGCGCACGGTGCCCGCGACGAGATCGACCGCGCGAATGCGGTGATTCTCGGTGTCAGCGACGTACAGCGTCTTGCCGTCTTCGCTGATGGCGATGCCGCCGCCCGGATTCTCCGGGTTGGACCACTCCGCCGGCGCAAAGAAGAGGAACGTCGCTTTCTTCGCGTCGACCACGCCGTCGTCGCCCACCGGCCCAGGCTTGCCGCTACCTGCCACCGTGCTCACCATGCCGTCCGCCGCGATCTTCCGGACGCGCCAGTTGCGCGAGTCGATGATGTAGGTGTTGCCCGCTTTGTCCTGCACCAACTTGCTCGGCTGGTTCAAAAGCGTCGCGGTTCCGAGTGGTTTGCCATCGCCGGAGAAGCCTGAATTGTTCAAGCCCTCTTTGGTAATGCCGCAGGTCACGTGCACGAGCCCGGTCGCCGGCGTCCACGTGCGAATCCGGTGGTTGTGCCAAGAATCCAACAGCATGTCTCCTTGCCGCGCCACGGGCGAGTCAATCGCCGCGAAGAGCAAATCCGACGGGTGATTCAACGCGACAGTGTCCCCCGGCGCGCCCGCCGACGTCAGGTCCAGCTGCTTCAAGTCGCCGTCGCCCGTGCCGTCCATTCCGATCACGCTCTCCAGCGTCTCGTCTGCCGCCACGCGTCGCACGCGGTGGTTGTTCCAGTCGAGCAGGTACAACGTGTTCTTGGCGTCAAAAGCGAGGTCAACAGGGAAGTAGATCCAGCTGTCCAGGCGATGATTGCCGCCGCCGTCGTAGCCCTTGGTGCCGTTGCCCGCGACTGTGCAGATCGTGCCGCTCGACGCGCCCGCGCAAGTGTCCTGCGTCGCCGTGGAAGGCGTTGCGGACTGGCATCCCGCGCTGAAAACCGCCGTGGTGACGAGCGTCGACCACGATGCCGACATGAAACGAGAGCGACGTAAGGCGTTCCGCATGGACATTCCTCCAGAGGGTGAAGCGGCCGAGGGGAGGCCCGCACCACCCCTCGACCTTCAATCAGGACCTTTTCGGTCCGCTTTCCGCACGTGTTCACGTTAGCCAAAGATTGCGGGGCGTGCAAGCAGAATTTTCATCGCAATTACCGCACCATTGCGCCGTGTTACCGGCCCTTGACCTCCATGCGGACAAGTGGCAACCAATGGGGTACAATCAGCCGCAGCTTCAGGAGCCCGCCATGCGTTCAGCCCTTTTCGCCGTCACCCTCAGCGTATTCTCTCTGACTTTCGCCGCGTGCTCGTCGGAGCCCGAGGCGCAAATCCAAGCCTGGCAAATGGTCTTTGAAAACGATTACCTCGCCAAGGACGCGAAGATTCCCGGCGCCCTGCTCTCCGTGTGGGGCTCGTCGGAGAACGACGTGTGGATGGTCGGCGGCCCGCAAGAAGTGACGCCGACGCAACCGCCGACGATCCTGAACTGGAACGGCACCGCGTGGAATCGCCTGGTCCTGCCGAAGATCTTCGGAACGCTCTGGTGGGTTACCGGCGGCGCGCCAGGCGTGCTCTGGATGGCCGGCAAGGACGGTCTCGTCATCCGCTGGAATCGAACCGAAAATAAGTTCACCCGCGAGACCATTCCCAGCACCAAACAGCTCTGGGGCATCCTGGCGTTTTCCGACACCAACGTTTGGGCGGTCGGCGGCGAAGCGGCCGAGTGCCACGACAACCTGCCCTGTGGCGTCATCTGGCACTTCGACGGGCAGTATTGGAGCGCGCCCACGGATCTTCCCGCCGGCTGGAACACAACGGCGTGGTTCAAGGTCTTCGCCCGCAGCAAGGACGACCTCTTCATCTGCGGCATGAACGGCCACATTTTGCACTGGAACGGCGCGAAGTGGGCCGATGAGATCCCCGTGAACCTCGCCGACGCCAGCGCGCCCCCCAGCAAACTTCTCACCGGCAGCTGCAACGGCAAGCTCTGCGTTGCGGTCGGCGGCGACGCTGTCGGCGTCGTCGTGGAGCACGACGGCACGCAGTGGACACGCAAGCAGATCGCTGGGTTGGACCCGTTGAACGGCGTCTACGTGAACGCGGATGGCAGCGCGGTCGCGGTCGGCTACACCGTGTGGAATCGCACCGCTGAAGGCACGTGGTCCGCCGACAATCAAGCCCCCTTGGCCACCCAGCAGTTCCACGGGGTGTACGTCGACCCGCTGGGCGCCACATGGGCGGTGGGCGGCGACCTTTTCGGCTTCAAGACATCACAGCTGGCGCACCATGGCAGCATCGTGATTCCCAAGCCGGTCCCGGCGGCGCAGTAGCCGCGATCCGCTCCCGGAAATGCCGCGCAACGGCCTCGCTTGACACACGACGCAGTCCAGACGACAAAGCGCTCAGTCACTTCTGGAGTCCGTCATGAACCGCTTGCGTCTGCTCTCCCGTAACCTGCCGCTCTGTTTGGCTTTGGCGGCGTTTTCAACGGCGTGTGAAAAGAAGCCGATGGACAAGAACGACCCGATGGCGCAAGCGTTCGCCAAGCCGGAGCACGCGGATCTGGACATCGGCAAGATTGAAGCGGTGCCAGAAGAAAAGCCGGTGGAAGTCGCGCACACGTGGGCCGCGGCGATCAAGGAGCAGGTCAAGCTGGCCGAGGCAGACCTGCAGACGTGCCGGAACGAGTATCTGGTGCCGTTCCAGTTCGAAAAAATGCGCCGCCGCAACGTGGAATTCGTCAACATCACGGAGATGGACGAAGTGTGCATGGACGGCAGCCCGGAGAAGAAGAAGCGCGGTCCGCTGAAGATCCTGCGGAATCTGGCGCAAGAGCACATTGGCAAGAACGCGCAGTTGGACCGCTTCATCGCGAGCGGCATGGAACAGCTTGAGTTTTTTCGCGTCTTCTCGTTCATGACCAAGAAGGTCGGCGCGCCGGAGATCCAGTTGGTGACGGATCTCGCGAAGTCGACGAGCGACCGCGTTCGCGCTGTCGGCATGGACGTGGACAAAGCCGCGGGCATCATCGCGGAGTGGCCGGACGGCACCCTGCCCGACGACGATCCGACCGTGGTGGCCAAGGTCCTCGACGCCGCGGCGTTCAAGACCCAAGTGGTGGACAACTACGGCTGGCTGATCGACGACTTCCTGAATGCGTACGACCGCTTTGCCAACAAGTCGTGGGAAGGCTACGACATGCCCAAGATGACCGCGTTGCGCACTTGGGTGGCGATTCCGCGCAAGCGGCTACAGCAGGACCGCGCGCGCCTCGCGACGGTCACCGCGGACGCCAAGCAAAAAGCCGAGTTTGAAGGGTTCTTTGCTGCAGTCGACGCGTCGTTGAAGGCTATCGAGGCCGGCTACGACCGGTACGAAAAGACCCCCAAAGACGAGCGCGGTCCGAAGGATCCGAACCGCGGCAACGTCGAGAAGACGCAAAAGGCCGCGCAGAAGCTCCTCGCAGCGTGGCGTTCCCCCGCGAAGTAACAGGATCTCATGGCAGTGTATCGGCTGAACGACGACGACTGCCTGTTCCCGGATCCGCGCCGGACCGACGACGAAGGCCTGCTGGCGGTCGGTGGAGACGTGCGCCCCGATAGACTGATCGCCGCCTACTCTCAGGGGATCTTCCCGTGGCCCTCGGAAGGCTACCCGATGCTGTGGCACTGCCCGGCTCAACGGTTTGTACTGCGACCAAGCGACGTTCGCGTCAATCGCTCGTTGGCCAAGGCGATCCGCAAGCGGCCGTTTGAGATCCGCCTCGACACCGCATTTGCAGACGTCATTGCTGCGTGCCAACAAGCGCCGCGTCCGGGCGAAGCGGGCACGTGGCTGACCGACGCACTGCGCGCCTCGTTCGTGCAACTCCACCACCGCGGCTGGGCACACTCCGCGGAGGCATGGCAGGACGGGAAGCTCGTCGGCGGATTGTACGGCATGGGCATCGGCGGGATGTTCTGCGGTGAGTCGATGTTCGCGCGCGTCGATAATGCCAGCAAGATCGCGCTGGCGACGCTATGCGTTCAGCTGGGGCGTTGGCAGTTTCGCCTACTGGATGCCCAAGTCGAGACGCCGCACCTCGCGTCATTGGGAGCGCAAATGATGCCGCGCGGTCAGTTCCTGCAGGAAGTAGCGAGGGCAGCGGCGATGCCGATCCCGCGCGGACCGTGGCGCCTGGACGAATCGCTAAAGTACGGACCGCCGGTATAACGCCGCGCGAAGCGCGGACGGCCGAGCGTGGATTCGCGCGAAGCGCGAACTGGTAAACGACGAGTCGCGCGCAGCGCGGACGAGTAAACGACAACTCGCGCGCAGCGCGGACGGGGTAACGACGATTCGCGCGCAGCGCGGACCGGTTTGCGAGGATTCGCGCGAAGCGCGGAACGGTTAGCGAAGACTCGCGCGCAGCGCGGAACGGTTAGCGAAGACTCGCGCGAAGCGCGGACGGGGTAACGAGGATAGAT
>CAITYF010000128.1 GCA_903896545.1 uncultured Myxococcales bacterium
TTCATGGATGCCGGTCCGTAAGGTTGGCCCAGGCGGGTGTTCCGCCCGGGACGTTGTTCGCAAACACGATTGTGCCTGCGAACCGGCATCTCTCCATTTTGTTGGCAATTCAGCGGTTCGGGGAGTTTGGGTCAGGTCTGACAGACGATGTTGTGGTGCACTTGGCAGGCCCGCGGGTTCGTTTACTTCGGACCGGTACACACGTGGGAAAAACCGTCGCCGCTGAACATGGGGCGGCCGCTGCGGAAGGTGAGGTGCTGCTGTTCACGGATGCATCTACGCGCTGGGAGTCTGACTGCACACGGCAACTCGCGGTCGCACTCTCCGAGCCGATGGCCGGGTGTGTTTCTGGACGTGTGATTTACGAGGAGTCCCAGAAAGGTGTGGCGCGCGGATTTCGCCTTTGGCAGCGATTGGTCGTCTGGTTGCGGCGCAACGAAGGCGAGCATGGCGGCCTCGTCTCAGTATCAGGATGCGTGCACGGCGTTCGTCGCGAGATGTGGCGTGAGTTGCCCGCGGACATTGACCCGGATCTCGCACTCCCCGCCATAGCTGCTGCCCACCGCTGCAAGAGCAACTATGTCAGTTCAGCGGTCGCGTGGGAAAAGCCTCGATGCTCCGTCCAGGCCGAGTTCCGCGCGCGCCGCCGCATCGCCACTCGTGCCATCCACACGGGGATTTGGGCGATGGGGCTCGCCGCTCGGACAAAGGCGTGGCGGTACCTCCTTCGATTGATGGCCCACAAAGTGCTGCGGTGGACGTGTTGGGTGCCGGCGGTGGGCCTTGTCTTGGTCCCGGCGCTCTCGCTTTCCGCGCAGCCGGTCATGCTGCCGATAATCTGCACTCAAGTCGCTCTCTACTCATTGGCGGCCGTTGGTCTGGTGGCCTCCACCCGTCATGCGAACCTCCGATTTCTCGCCGGCCCGGCGTACTGGGCGTTGGGGATAACGGCATTGGGGCTAGCTACAGTGGACGTAGTGAGGGGGGAGCGCGCTCGAATCTGGTCAAAGTACGAGGAGTAGTTGTTTTATGGACTTATTGCAGGAGGTTTTGGCGCGCGAGTCTAGCTTGCTCGCGCACCCGATCGGTTCCTCGCTTGGCAGGTGGGCCATTTGATGATGTCGGTTGCCTTACTCGCGTGGGCGCTCCCCACGGCGGTTCTCACGCTCTGGCTGCTGGGAATCTTTCGCGCCCAGCTCGCGACCGATCGATTGGTGATTCTGGCGTTTCATCGGTTTGTGAGAACCGACTCCCCAGATGCGACGCACTCCGATTCCGAGCCCGCTTGGGTCACGGAAGAGGCAAACTTCGAAGAGCAAGTCGCTTGGCTAGCTCGCGAGGGCTTCACCGCGATTGACCTGGATGGGCTTGCAGCCATTCGTTCCGGTCAATCGCCTCGCCCCGCACGCTCCGTCATCTTCACTTTCGACGATGGCTATGCCAGCGTCGCAGACATTGCCGCGCCGATTCTCATGCGCTACGGAATGACGGGCACAATTTTTGCGCTTCTGGACCCCGACGCTCACTCACGGGATCTGATCCGAGGCAAGGATCGGTTTTTGCAGCCTAAAGAACTCCGCGCCCTTGCCGACGTCGGATGGTCGATTCAATCGCACACGGTAACCCACGCGATTTTGACCGAACTTCCCGACGCCCAGCTGGACTGGGAGCTGCGAGAATCCGCGTTCTGCCTCCACCAGATTACGGGAAAGGCAGTGCACCACCTGTGCTTGCCCCGAGGCGGCGTCAGCAACCGGGTCATCGAGTGCGCGCGTCGCCTCGGCTATCGTACGATTTGCGGTCTCGGCAAGGGGACAGCGCGATTCTCATCAGATCCACTTCAGCTTCCGCGTCTCTCGCCACTTCGCCATCAGGGTGGGGCCGCGCTCCGATGGATGCTGACTCCTGTTGGAGCGACGATTGAAATCGCGTTGGCCCGACTCAAGGTCGTTCCGACGCGACTCCTAGGCGCCCGGCACGGCTATCGTCTGCGTAGTTGGCTCTATCGTTCGCCGTTGCGGGCCGTGTTCGGGCCGCGCCATGTCAAACGGACGGCGCTGGCGCTGGTCGCGGTGTGGTTCGTCCTCGGCATCTGGACCCTCGCGCATGTGGGCGCAGCAGGCTGCCCGTGAACTCAAGGTATCGCCCATCCGGGCCACGTCTCTGCATCTTCGTCGACCTCCCAGTCTGGCGGGAACCTGGCGGCTGGGCCTCATCGGACGCTTTTCTGCAATTTCTTGCAGGTTTCGCACCCAGCTGCAAGAGCGTAACGATCGTAGCGCGTGTACTGCCCTCACCCGGAGTGGTCATCGCCCGGGCAAGCGACGAAGAACTCCACGTCATCGCTTTGCCAAACTATGCCTCGATCCGAACGCTGCTGACGACCGACGTGCACATGTGGTCCGCTGTCCACGACACGCTCCTGAGGGCACTGGACCACGCAGATCTGGTCTGGCTCAACTTCGGCCACCCCATCAGCCATATGGCGTTGCAGATGGTCCGTAGGCGGAATCTCGCCAGCTTCGCCGTTCTCCGCGGAGACTACGTGCAGGACGCGAGATTTCACGCTCCGTGGGGAGCGCGTACACTGTCTGCCGTTGCGATGCGTGCCTTGCTGCGGGCCTTCGCGTTCGCTGCTGCACGTGCGTCAGTTCCTTGCCTCGCGCTAACCCATCGGGAAGTCAACTGGCTCGTGAACCAAGGTCTGCGAGCGGCACGTGTGCAGGTCAGCCTCATTCCGACAGCAATTCTCTCGGAACATTCTGAGGTGATTGAAAAATCGAGGGACGTCTTGGTTGTCGGTCGGCTCGACCCAGTGAAGGGCCACGACGTCCTCTTCAAGGCACTGACGGACCTGCACGTGGCCGACAACCGACTGGCGAAACTGACCGTGGTGGGGGAAGGTCCGGAACGCGCGAAACTGGAGCGACTGGCCAATCGCCTCGGGATCGCCGCGCGGGTGGAATTCGTCGGTCCGCTTTCACCGGGGCCGGAGTTGTGGCGGGTCTACGGATCGGCACGTGTGCTTGTGATCCCATCGCGAACGGAGGGACTGCCGGCAGTCGCACTGGAAGCGATGGCGCTCTCCCTCCCTGTTGTTGCCACGGCAGTCGGCGGTCTGCCTGACCTTCTCGGTGGCCCGGCACCGCTTGGTTGGCTTGTGGAACCGAATGACCACATTGGACTCCGCAGGGCGTTGGAACTGGTTTTGGCCGGCGGAGCTGAACGCAGCGCGCGGCTCTCACGGGCAACCGCGTCGGCGCCCCAAAGGACGATTGAGGCAAGTATTGCGACTTTCTTGAGTGCATGGCGGCAGTGGGGCTTCTTGTGAGGTCAAGGTGCTTCAACGTCATCGCCTCTCGTCGCGACAGCCTCAGGGGGCGCCCCTACGATTGACCAGTCGAACGCGTTCACCTGCGTGGGCTGGGGGCACCGGCAATCGCGTAGGCGGTGTGCTCGCCAGTCAGAGTTACCGCGGCCAATCCGTCCGCGGGCAGCTTTTCGGTGAGGTTGACACCCTGAGCCCCCGTGGGCGACGTGGATTGGAATGACAAGTCACCATTCGCGCGCACCGCGAACCAGTTTGGGTGCAGCGCGGAGCTGACCAACGTCGCGCTGGGCTCGCAACCCGCGCCCGCGACGGGTTGGTAGACGACGCTGCCGGACTTGTTGGCGCGGACGGGGAACTGCTGGTCGGCGCTGTTGCCGCCAAAACTGCGGATGCCGATGGGGGCGCAGTACATCGCGGGGGAGGGCGGTGAACAAGACTCCATGATCCGCGCCGGGGCTGGCCGCGATGCTACTCTGTCCGGCCCGCGGTTGGCGGCTGATCCGCGCGGCCTTTCCACGTTACGGGCGTGCTTGTCCATTTGGGCATCGGCACGAACGTCATCGTCCACGGCTCGCCGGATTTCGACCTGTCGCTCAGCGTCAGCGTGCCGGTCCGCGCGTCGAAATCAACGCGATTGTCAACGCTTCCCAGCGCGTGCGCGGTATCGAATAGCGTCACGACGGTGCTGCGCGCGGCGTCGCCCACGAAGGCGCAGCCGACGCGATAGCCGAGACCGGTCTCTGCGAACGCCGGTGCGTTGCTGCCTGACCGCACGTGACCAGCAGACGACACATGTTCGGGGCCGAGTTTTCGCCGGATGACTCCGGGTCGATCCCTGTGAAGCATGCTGAATCATTTGGTAGTTTCTTAGCGCCGGTCGCGGCCTGCGGGTGCATGTAGACGCAGCCTCTCCGCTCGTCCTTGGCCGATTCCGCAAGCGTGCGACACGACTTGATGATCGCGCCGATCATGCCGAACACGAAAATTGGCAGCAGAGCGACGACGACAATCACCGCATTGAAGCCCGAACTCTGGGTGTTCCCTTCTCGTTTCAACACCACATCGGGCGTCCGCGCGTCCGTGTGCGCGAGGTTCGGCATGATCGCTTCTGCACGTCTGGCAGTACCCGAATCAGCTGGGCGCGTGGTCGGCGGTGCACGTGGGGAAGTGGAGTTCGTGGTCGCTGCTGGTGGTTTTGACGTTCACGATTGTGGCGCACTTGAAGCACATCAAAACGCAGGTGCATGTGCCGGTTTGAGGGCTGTACAGCACACCAACGAGCAACGCGACGCTCCACTGTCTGTTTCAGGGAACGTCCGCGCCAAGGCCCCGGAATCCGTGCGGCAATTGCCACAATTCGCGGCTTGACGCGCCAAGGCATGTTCGCCAGACTGACCGGCGGCTTACCGTCGCTTTCCCGGTGCGCTCTGAGGTCGATGTGACGCGTGGTCGGCTCCGCTTCTCTTTGCTGGTACCCCTGCTCGCGTTGACGCTTGCCGCTTGCCACGGTCCTGTCGCTGGCGCAGGGGCGAGTGCAAATACTGACGTCGACGCGACAGCGCCGGCTGGTGCCAACGCGGCGGACGTGGCCGACGGCAATACGGGCGCGGACGTCGCGCTTGTGGCGGATGGCGACGCACCTGACGCGGCCACCCTCGACGCGACCGTTTCTGCACCCGATGGCGTTCTGGGCGACGTGCCTGGACCGGCGCCCGTGACGACCATCACGATCAAGTCCACCGCCACGCTGGGGCCGGGCATCCTGCATGTGCGCTTGATGGACTACACGACGCCCGTGTGCGAGCCGACGCCCGCTGACGTCGTCGTGTTCAATGGGGCGTCGGCCTTGCCTGCAGAAGTGACCGTGATCGTCGGCACAGGCGTGTGGTTGCCAGTGGCAGCGTGGCTCGACCTGAACGGCAAGCCGACGTACACCTCGTGGGGCGGTGACGGCAACGGCGTGCTGACCGTCCTTCCTGGTCAACACGCGCCCAAACAACTTTCGCTGACGATTTCCGCGTCCAACGGCAAGCCGGTTTGCACAGCGCCCGCGGCCAACACCTTCCTTTCTGCATCGAGCGCCTACGTGGTGCCGTTCTCCGATCTTGGCGTTTCGCACTTGCTGGAGGGTCTTGCGTGGAACGGCAGCTGGTGGATGGCCGCCAACGTCGAAGGCATCGGGCGCGTCAACCTGCCGGCCAACGGCAAGGGCGTCGACGGCTGGACGCCGCTGCATATTGGTGACTGTCGGCACCTCACGCGGGACGGCACGCGTCTCTACTGCACCGAGCGCGGCGCCAACCTGAAGTGGCTGGACGTCGATCCGGCGACCAACGCGTCCAAAGGGCAGGGTGAGCTCGCGATCGGGACGGGTATTCACGCGGAAGGTCTGACGGCGGCCAACGGTTCCCTGTACGTGACGTTGCACGAGGCTGGCGTGGCGGTTCTGCCCCTGCCGGCTGCCGGTGCGCCGATTGTCTACGCCAAGGGGCTCGTCGCGGACGCTTGGCAGGTCGGTCTGCTGCCCGACGGCAAGGTGGTGATAGCCGATGGCGCCGCCGGCGTGAAAGTGCTTGCGCCTTTCGTGAACGGCAAGACGACCGTGCTGAGCGCCCTGCCGCTGCCGGGTTTGTCCGCGCATTTGGCGATGGAGGGGCAAACTGTCGCTATTGGCGCACTGGGTGGCGGCATGCACCTCATCGACATCGCCGCGACAGGACAAGCGACGCTCCTTGGCTCGCTGCCTGCGGGACCTTGGCCGGTGGCGGGCGTGGACCTGCACGGCGGTATGGCGTATCTGGCCGCGGGGCGCGCGCTGTTGGCCGTGCCCGTCCCGCAGAAGCCGGTGGGTCTCCTGAGCGCGCTGACCGCCACGCTGACGGACTCGTTCATGTCCCTGGACGTCCACGCTGCGGGGAACCAGGCGTTTACCGCCGAATACGCGTACGTTCGCGCGCTCAAGCTGGACCCGGCACCGCCGCCGCCAGGCGCGTTGGCGGTGTACGAGCAACAGACTTGGGCCAAGGTGGGCAAGGTCGGCACGCCGATCACGTTTGAAGTGTGGGTCTGGAATCCCGGACAGGCGCCTTTGGAACTGACCAAGCAAAGCGTGACGGAAGTCGACGGGCTGCCCGTTCCGTCCACGTTCGCGGTGCCAGGCCCGCTGTCGGTTGCGCCCGGTCAGTCGGTGAAGCTGACCGTTCAAGTGACCAAGTCGAGCCCCGCGCCGCAGCAGTGGCGGTTCAACGCCGCGACCAATGACCCGGCGCGTGCGTGGCTGGCGACTGTGCTGACGGAGACGCCGCTTCTGGCCCACGGGGACGCGATGCCGGCGCTTGCGCTCCCGGACAAGACTGGAAAGATTCAGGACGTCGCTAGCTTCGCGGGCGGCAAGCCCATGGTGGTTTTCGTGTCGTCGGAGACCTGCCCGGTAGCGATGGAGCGCGGCGCGGCAATTGCCGCCCACATCCAGCCGTGGTTGAAGAGCGGCAAGCTGGCCGCAGTGACCATCAATCCGACCGATTTGCCGGACATGAAAGAGGTCGGTACATTCAAGTTTCCGTTCGTGGAGCTGTTCCCCGTGCTGACCAAGCAGCTGCAGGGTGGGTGGTCGGATATCGCCGATTCGCTGCTCGCGCAGCCTGGGATGGGCCCCATTCCGCCGCTGCCTTTGGTCTACGTCGTGGACGCCAACGGCAAGATTGTGTACGCGCATTTGGGTTATGCGCCCGCGGCGCTTCAGGATGCGATTGAGAGTGTCACGCCCTAACCGGTCGCGCTTTCACGCGCTGCCTGTGATGCTGAAGTTCACGACGATGGCTTGACTTGACGAACAGACCCGGTGATTCCCGCGCTCCGCAGCTTCGGAGCAGCCGGATGAGGTCAGGACGTTCCGACGTGGTCAAAACTTCATGGTGGGCTATGTGCTTGACCTATCCAACTGACGCGGCAAGACTCCGCTGAAGCGGTTGCATGGTACTACCGCGTTGCTCGCGCTCCGCCTTCAGCTTCGCGGCGGCGTGCGGCTTCTCGCGCCGAAGCTGCGGCGGAGTTCGATGTGGTCGGGAAGTTCAAGCGGCGGACGTGGCCGGAGTTCCTTCGATGCGCCGAAGTCCGAGGCGCGGACACCTTCTTTGCGGGAACTGCGTCGGCAACCGCGCACGGGGCGCGTACAACCCGCACGCCGCGCCCATCCAAGTGGCATGTCGCGGCACTTGTAGTTGCTGCGGTGTACGCCGGCTGGACGTCGCCTCTCTTTGCCGGAGAAGCGGACCGAGGCAGGCCGAAGGCGCCCCGCGAACTGCATCGTCAGCGCGATCCGTTTCTGCTCCAGTACGACCTTGCGTCCGAGGCGCTCCGGCAGAAGGTCAGCGAGCTGGTGCGTCCCGTTTTCGAGAGCACCAGCTATGCCCCTTCCAAGGCGGTCTGGATCGACGTGTCCCTTCAAGGCGGAAGCGTGCGAACAGGCAAGCCGTTGTGGGCCAATGTTGTGGCGGCAGGGCATGTGGAAGAAAAGTTGCACTACGCGAAAATACCCGTCCGCGGTGTCGGGCGATTTCGCGCCTGGCTTGAATTTGAGGACATGAGACCGGCCGATGGCGCCGCATTCGTGCACGCGTGCGTGAATGTGCTCGATTTCTCGATGGACGCCGTTCCGCTCGAGTCGTCCAAATCGGAACCACCTTCGGCAGCTTCAGCGTCGTCGCGTCGCTTTGTGTTCCCCAGTGAAGAACAGGGCGATGCGGTTGGCAGGAAACTCGCCGAGCTGGCGTCGCGGGATTGCACGCCGTGGCGATTGGGCGCCACGAGCACAGTGACGAGCGTTGGCAGAACGCTGAGTCGCGACGTGGAATTCGACATTCAGCATGCGTTCTGGGAGCACGCACCCGATCTGGCGCGCGCGCTGGTAAAGGGAGCCGCCGCGACTGAGTACTGGGGAACAGGCCCAGCGAACATCGTCGTTGGATTCACTCTCGGACGATCGGGCAAGGCGACGGAGCTACGCATCGCGACGGGCGCAGCGAACTTGGCCGCCGTGGAGCAACTGCTACTGAACCACGTCGAGCACCTCAAGCTGCCGAGACTCAAGGGCGAGACCAAGAACTTCACGGTGCTGTACGAGATCAATTTGCCCATGCTCGCCGCAGTACAGCGGGCAACGATCGCTCCGCCCGGACCCGCTGTGCAGAAATAGCCAACGGGAAGGACTTGGGGCTGCCGACTGAAGTTCACGCCCGTGGCGCAGTTGCGCTCCATCCAGACGTACTGCGCATCGGCCGGTTTGAGTCCCGCGCGCGCTCACTTGAACGCAAAGCGAGCTCACTTGAGAGCAAAGAGACTACGCGCAAACGTCAAGTGAGCTGTCACGAACGGAACGACAGCTGTCACGAACGTCAAGACAGCTAGCGGAAGAGCGCTGACAGCTGACTTTTCACTTCCGCCAGCTACATCACCCCACGCACCGCCGCGACAATCTTCGCCACGTCCGGCAGCGCAGCGTTCTCCAGCGCCGAATTGTACGGCAGCGGCACGTCCATCCCCGCCACGCGCTTGGGTGCCGCGCGCAGCGACTTGAAGGCCACATCGACCACGCGCGCGACGATTTCACCGCCAAAGCCGTGGGTCATCGAGCCGTCTTCGACGGTCACCAGCCGCCCTGTCTTCGCCACCGACCGCACAATCGTCGCGGTATCCAGCGGCACGAGCGACCGCAGGTCGACGACCTCGACAGACACGCCGTCTTTCGCCAGCTCCTTGGCCGCATCCAGAGCCCGCGCCAGCGCAGCGCCAACCGTCACCACCGTCACGTCCGAGCCCGCGCGCTTGATGTCGGCGACGCCAATCGGCACGAGGTACTCGCCATCGGGCACTGGCCCCGACTCCGCGTAGAGCACCTTGTTTTCAAAGAACAGCACGGGGTTATTGGAGCGAATCGCCGATTTCAAAAGCCCCTTCGCGTCATACGGCGTCGCCGGTGCGAGTACGATGAGCCCCGGCACGCCCGTCAGCAGCGCCTCCAAACTCTGCGAGTGCTGCGCCGCCATGCCCAGCCCCGCGCCACCCGGCGTCCGCACGACCAGCGGCAGCGCGTACTGGCCGCCCGACATGTAGCGCAACTTTGCGGCCTGATTGACGATGGGGTCCATGCAGGTCGTCAGAAAATCGGAGAACAGGATCTCGCACACTGGGCGGCGACCGGCCATCGCCGCGCCGACTGCCGAGCCGACAATCGCGTACTCGCTGATCGGCGTGTCGACGATGCGCGTTTTGCCAAACGTGTCGACCAAGCCCGCCGTGACCTTGAAGTAGCCGCCAGTGGTCACGTCCTCGCCCATCAGGTAGACGTCCGGGTCGCGCGCGAGTTCTTCCGCGAGTGCGTCAAAAAGCGCCTTGGAGCACGTCCGATCGGGCGTGTCACGGGTGCGCGCGTCCGGCTGCGGCGTGTAGAGCGCGCGGGAATCAGGCGAAAAGACGTCGGTCGTCAAGGCGTCGTGGCTCGGCTCCGGCGCTTGCGTCGCGCGATCCCACGCGGTCGCGACGCGGGCGTACGATTCCTTCTCCAAGGCAACCGCCGCCGCATCATCCATCACGCCTTCTGCTACCAACGCACGCGTCAGCGCAGCGATCGGACAGCGCGCCTTCCAGGCGGCCAATTCTTCCGCCGTCCGGTAGGGCGCCGTGTCGCCTTCCATGTGACCGTGCCAGCGGTACGTGTGGCACTCGACCAGCGTTGGACCGCCGCCGTTGCGCGCACGTTCAAGGGCGTCACCCATCGCCGCACGAACGGCGCGCGCGTCATTGCCATCCACGACAACGCCGGGCATTCCGTAGGCGGCTGCGCGATCGGCCAACCGTTCCACGCGTGTGTGATCGGCTAGCGCGGTGAACTCGCCGTAGAGGTTATTTTCAATGACGAAGATCGCCGGCAAACGCAGCACGGCGGCGAAGTTCAGCGCCTCGTGGAACATGCCCTGATTGGTCGCACCGTCACCCAGGAATGCCACAGCAACTTGCTTGCTGCCGACCAATTGCGCCGCATGCGCCGCGCCTGCCGCCATCAGCGGACTCGCGCCCACGATTCCATTTGCGCCAATCGCGCCCACCGCGGCGTCCGTGACGTGCATCGAGCCGCCTTTGCCGCCGCACAGCCCCGTCGCGCGTCCGAGCATCTCCGCCATCATGCCGTCGAGATCCGCACCTTTGGCCAGCATGTGCCCGTGACCGCGGTGCGTCGTCGCGATGTAGTCGTCGGCCTCAAGCGCAAAACACACGCCCACCGCCGTCGCTTCTTGCCCCACGGAGAGGTGAATCGCCTCGGTCGGCACGTCGCCGCGCGCCCAGGCGGTGGCCAACTGCTCTTCAAACGCGCGGATCACGTGCATGCGCCGCAGCATTTCCACGGCGAGTGGGCCTGCGTCTGTCGGCATGTTCTGTGGACGAATCGCGATGCGCCGCAGCGTCGCGTCATCCACAAGCGGAATGTAGTGCGCATTCAGCGCGGCATAGTCGATGTCCGCTTGACCGCTGAACTTCGCCCGCGTGCCGCGTTGAAAACGCTTGAGCACGTCCAGCAGCGTCTGCGTGAGGGACCGACCCACCGCCGCATCATCGACAATCAGCGCCGTCTCTCCCAACTCCCGCAGCACCTGCACGTACAGCGGATACGCCGGCTTCAGCGCGGGCAGGAGCGCCAGCGCCTTGGACAAATCGCCGCGGGAGACCACTTTGCGGGTCGCAATCGCCGACGCGATGGCCAACTTTCCCTGCCAAAATTGGTTGGCGATGTCGGCGGGCTGAATCAACTCCAGATCCGGCACGAGGGGCGTCTCGCCGAAGACAAACGTGATCGGCGTCGCGCGCGTATCGATGGTGATTTGTCCCACCGGATCGCTGTAGCGGAACCGCACGACCATGGGCCGCGAGGTCAGCGCGCGGGCGACCGCCTCGTCACGCAGGAGCCGGGAGAAGAACGCGTCGAACACGCGCACCAGGTGGGCCGAATCGCGGAAACTGGCCATCAGCGGATCCTGAGCGCACCTGAAAATTGCGCGCAACGGCAGTCTGAACCCGTCTATCTGTCCGGTCAAACGCCCGCATCAGCTTGTGAATCGCTGCAATTTCGCCCGACCTCGACGCGGTCACCGCTGCGTTGCGTCCGCGTCGCAGAAGCGTACAACGTTGCGGCCATCCTCCTTGGCGCGGTACATCGCGGCGTCGGCCAGATTGAAGAGCTCGACTTGGTTCTCCTCGTTCCCCGTGAAGAGCGCCACGCCGATGCTGGCCGTACATGTGTGCGTGACCGTCATGCCCGGCGAGACATCCTCCACGCCGATCACGTAGGGCGCCTCCAGCGCGGTGCGAATCTTCTCGGCGATGCGAGCGGCAAGCTGAGAGGACTCGCCGTGAGAGGTGGCAAGTCCGGAGAGAATGATCACAAATTCGTCACCGCCAAAGCGCGCAGCGGTGTCGACTTGGCGGATATTCGCGCGGAGTCGATTGGCGACTTCCACGAGCAGCAAATCGCCGACGTGATGCCCGAACTTGTCGTTGAGCGGCTTGAAGTTGTCCAAGTCGAGCAGCATCAGCGCCCCGTGTCGCGTCGTCCGTCGACTCGTCGCCATCGCCAGACTTAGCCGATCGGTCAGCAAACGACGGCTGGGCAGCCGCGTCAGCGCGTCGTAGAACGCCAGCTGTTTGACCTGCTCCTCGTTCAGGTGCCGCTGCGTGATGTCCAAGCACGAGCCGATGTAGCCGAGAAATTCGCCGCTCTCATCGTGTCGCGGTACTGCGTTGCTCGTAATCCAACGGTATTCCCCGTCTGCCCGGCGCATGCGAAACTCCGCGACAAACGGCTGCCGTTGGGCGACCGCTGCCAGTGCGATCTCCCGTTGTCGCGGCAGATCCTCCGGGTGAATCAGGTTCATCCACCGATGGCCAAGTTCCATCTCCATCGTTCGCCCGCTGAATGTGAGCCAGACTTTGTTCACCCACGTGCAGCGGCTCTCCGTGTCACTCATCCAAATCATCACGGGTGCGCTGTCGGCCAACGTTCGGAAGCGCGTCTCGCTCTCACGCAACGCGCGTTCGGCCACCTTGCGGTCCGTGATGTCGACACCAAAGACGGCGACCGAAATGCGATTTTCCAAGCGGATCGGCATCGTTGTCACGGACACGAAGATCCGCGAGCCCTGCGGGGGCGAATGCGTGGCCTCAAAGGACGACGGATTGCCCGCCTGGGCGTCCGTCAATGCCTGCAGGAGGCGGACCCGGTCCGGTTCGTGCTTCCACCACGGTGTGTCGGCAAAGTGCATGCCGATGAGCTGTTCCCGCCCCGTCCCGGCGTAACGCAGCGCGGCTTCGTTCACTTCCAGAACGCGGCACTCCGGGTCCAGAATCGCGCCGAGGAAGGTCGACTGGTTGAACAGCCCGTGGAACAACGTGGTCAGGTGCTTGCGCTCGGTGATGTCCAGAA
>CAITYF010000129.1 GCA_903896545.1 uncultured Myxococcales bacterium
CCCCCTCGCAGCCCTACCGCCCCACCGCTTGGCGCAGCTTCCTGCGGTCCGACTCAAACGGCAGCGACGCGAGCACGTCCGGCAGGTTCTGTGGGTCGACGATGTTCGGCCACATCTGCGTCGCCGCCTTGGTTTGCACGTCGCCAAACGTGAGCAACTGCATCACGGCGATCAGTTGCCGTGTAGACCAGAGGCTGCCCGCACGGACTTCATCGCCGACCGCCGCGAGCTGCGCGTCCTTGAACGCCGCGTCCTTCAGGTGCTTCAGAAAGACCGCAAACGTCGCGTCGTTCATCGGCTGTGGCGCGGTTTGCGGCGGCGGTGCAGGGGCGTACTGCGGCTGTGGCGGCGCGTAGCCTGGCGGTGGGTTGTTCGGCGGCTGGGCAGCTGACGAAACGCACTCGCAGACGGACATCACCCCTTGGACAGTCGTCCACCACTGACCGTTCCAAGCTTCTGGCGACTGACACACCCGCGGGCACTTGGCCCGCGCGTCGTCGTTGCTCCAGATCGGTCCGGCTTCCACGGGCCGCTTGTTCAGCGGTACCGGGGCTGGCGGCGACGCGACTTGCACGGGGACCATCGCCGGGTTAGGCACGATGCACTCGCAGACGGCCATGCGGTTCGGGACTGTCGTCCACCAGCCGCGCGTCCACGCTTCAAAGCCACCACACACGGAGGGGCACTTGGACTGCGCCTGCGCATCGTTCCACAAAGGCCCCGCTTCCGAGGTACGCCGGACGCCCTGCATCGGCGGCCCAGCCATCACCACCACGGGCACGACCAGCCCAGAGAGTCCAACGCCAACCAACACGCGCATCGCCTTCATCCATCCCCCTCGCGTCTGCCACAGACGTTCACGAGGTTGCTGTGCCCCCCGCGCGATGTCAACCGGATGGGGAAACGACGATGCGCCCAGCTCATTTTGCCGAGAAAGCTTGTGAGTCGGCCCGCAGGCGCTATCTTGAGGACGGCGCTTTTGGTGCTCCCTGCCCGCATTGTCAGCCGCCCACGGAGGTCGCGTGTCCACTGCCCTTGCCGCTGCACTGCAGTACTTTGGCCGCTTCGGCGTCGATGAGACCCTGATTCGCACAGCGCTTTCGGCCGCGCTGGCCCGCGGAGGCGACCGCGCCGACGTCTATTTTCAGCATCGCGTCGCCCATTCGCTGGGCTTGGAAGATGGCGCAGTGAACCGCGCGTGGTCCGGCATTGAGCTCGGCGTCGGCATCCGCGTCTTGCGCGGCGATCAGACTGGCTACGGCTACACGGAAGACTTGTCGCCCGCGTCCGTTCGCCAAGCCGCTCTGACCGCTGCGGCGATTGCCGATGGCCCCGCGCTGGATCGCCCGATTCCGCAGCTGGTCGCAACCGCGATTCCGCAGCGCTACCCGGCCAAGACGCCGTGGGATCAGGTCGCCGCGTCCACGCGCTTGCCGCTTTTGCAGCGCGTCCAGGAGCGCGCATTTGCCGCCGATCCGCGCGTGCAAAAAGTGACCGTGCATTTCTCCGACGAAGAGGGCGCCGTGCTCATGGTGGACAGCGATGGCCGCGTGGCTTTTGACGAACAGCCCATGACGCTCATTCACATGTCCTGCATGGCCGAGGAAAATGGGCGGCGCGAGTCCAACGGCGGCAACATCGCGGGGCGGGCAGGTCTGGAGTTCTACACGGACGCGAAACTGGACAAACTTGTGCAAGAAGCGGTTGATCGGACCACGATCCTGTTCGAAGCCGTGCAGCCGCCCGCGGGCGAGATGCCGGTGGTGCTGGGCGCGGGGTCGTCGGGAATTTTGCTGCACGAAGCGATTGGCCACGGGCTCGAGGCCGACTTCAACCGCAAAGGCGTCTCGATTTACGCGGACAAGTTGGGCAAGTCGATCGCCGCGCCGTTCGTCACGGTTGTTGACGACGCGACGCCACAAGGTGCGCGCGGGGCGATCAACGTCGACGACGAGGGCAACGCGGCTGGGCTGACGACGCTCATTCACGACGGCGTCCTGCAAACCTACCTGCACGACAGCATTTCCGCCCGTCACTATGGCGTCGCGCCGACGGGGAATGGTCGCCGTCAGAGTTTTCGCCACGCGCCTCTGCCGCGGATGCGTTCGACGTACATGCAGAACGGACCGCACACGCCGGAAGAAATCATCGCGTCCGTCGAGCGTGGCATCTACTGCGGCAACTTTGCCAACGGTCAGGTGCAAATCGGCGCGGGCGACTTCACGTTCTACGTCAAGAACGGCTGGCTGATTGAAAACGGCAAGTTGACGCGGCCGATCAAGGACGTGAACCTCATCGGCAATGGGCCCAAGGTGCTGGAGCAAATCGACATGGTCGGCAACGACTTGAAGATCGACGACGGCGGCTGGACGTGCGGCAAAGACGGCCAATCGGTGCCCGTCAGCCAGGGCATGCCAACGACGCGCGTACGCGCCATGACTGTTGGCGGGCGGGGTTGAGCATGCTGAAGATTGCCGAAAAAGTGGTCGAGCGGGCGCGTGTACACGGCGCACAACAGGCAGCGGCGAGCGCCTATCAAGTGCGCGAAGTCTCTGTTCAATGGCGCGATGGCGCGGTCGAAAAGCTGACAGAAGCGACGACGCGCGGCGTGGGCGTCGAATTGTACGTCGATGGGCGGTACGCATCGGTCTCGACGAGCGATTTGCGCGCAGACGCGCTGGACACGTTTCTGGCGGACGCCGTGGCGATGACCCGCGCGCTGGCGCCCGATCCGTTCCGCGCCCTGCCCGACCCTGCCCTCTACGCGGGCCAAGCGGCTGTGGACCTGGAACTGGCGGATCCGCGCTACGCCGACCTGACGGCAGTTGAGCGGCGTGAGCTGGCCGAACAGCTGGAAGCCGCGGCGCGCGACACGCCGGATGCGGCGCGAATCCTGTCCGTGACCACGAGCGTGTCAGACAGCCAGAGCCACTCCTGGCGCGTGCATTCGGACGGATTTGCGGGTGAGAAATCGGGAACAAGCTACTGGTTGGGCGCAGAAGTCAGCGTGCAGGACCCCGACGGACGGCGACCGGAAGATGCGTGCTACGCCGGTGCGCGCTGGCGGGGCGACGTCCCCGAACCGCAGGGGATCGGCGCAGAAGCGGCACGACGAACCTTGAGTCGCCTCGGTTCACAAAAGCCGGCGTCTGGGCAGCTCACCCTCGTAGTCGATGCGCGCGCCGCCGGTCGCGTCGTGTCGTCCCTGCTCGGCGGTTTGTCCGCGGCGGGTTGGCAGCAGAAGCGTTCGTTTCTGGAGGGCAAGCTGGGCGCGCAAATCGGCAACGACCTCCTGGACATTTCCGACGACCCGTTGGTCGTACGTGGCCTGGGTTCACGGCGCTTCGACGGCGAAGGCATCGCGTCGCGACCGTTGCCACTTTTTGCCGACGGCGTCATGAAGAACGGCTTCATCGACACCTACTACGGCAAAAAACTGGAGATGCCGCCGACAACCGGTCGCCTCTCCAACCTGCGCTGGCGTCTTGGCTCGCGGACGCGCGCGGAACTTCTGGCCGACGTCGGCGACGGCATCCTCGTCACTGGTTTTCTCGGTGGCAACGCGAACGGCACGACGGGCGACTTCTCGTGGGGCATTCAAGGATTTGCCATTCGCGGCGGTCGCGTCGCGGAGCCGATCGGTGAAGCGAACATTTCCGGCAATCACCTGACGCTCTGGCCGACGCTGCTCGCCGTGGGCGACGACCCGTACCGCTATTCCGCCCTGCGCACGCCGACGCTCGTCTTTGGCGGCGTCCACGTCGCAGGACGCTGATCGCTACTTGGCTTCCGCAGCGGCTTTCATGCTGGCCAGTCCGCGCTCAAAATCTGGGCCCACCATGCTGTCCATCATCAGGCCAAACGCCTTCCTGAACAGCGTGTCGTTCTCGCCTTCCATGATCCAGCTCACGGTCGTCTTGTCGCCGTTTGCCGTGAACGTGAAGCGCGTGTCGTTCGTCGTCGGGAACGGTTCGATGAATTCGAGCTTGATGCGCACGAGCTTTGCTTCTTGCAGTTCCACGACCGTCATGCGCCCTTTGCCGACCTTGTCGTTGCCTTGCCACTCGTACACCTGCCCGACGGTCATCGCTGTGCCCGCGTACGTCCGCTTCATTCCCGGGTCCATCTTGTCCCAGGGCGACCACGCCTGCCAGCCGTGAAAGTCGGCGACCAACGGGAAAATCTTTGCCGCCGGCGCTGAGATTTCCTGGCTCCGCGAGAGCGTGAAGTGAGTCGGACGCGAAGCGACAAAGCCGATGAACCCAAGAATCAACACCGCCACACCGGCCAGCACTTTTTGCCAAGTCTTCATGTCATGTTCCTTCTGCACGCGATCTTGCTGCACAAATCGAACGCGCAGATACCACAGCGCGCCGCGAAATTGCAGGGCGAGCGCGCAATATCCTTACATTTCAGAGCTTTCTTGCGCGAATGTTTACTGGTAGAGCGACTCGATCTGCGTGCCGTACTTCTCGCGAATCACCTTGCGCTTCATCTTCATCGTCGGCGTCAATTCCCCGCCGTCAATGGTGAATTCGTTGGCGATGATCGTCCAGCGCTTGATCGACTGCACCTGCGCGAGCTTGCCGTTGATGGTGTCGATTTCACCCTGCAAGAACCGCTTGAACGCTTCATCCGTCGCCGCAGCCGTGACATCGCGCGCCGGCGAGCCAATCTGCTGGCAAATCCCCGGCACTTTCTCCGGATCCAGCGTCAGCAGCGCGCCCAGATATTTGCGGGCATCGCCCACGACGCAGGCCTGCGCGACGACCGGAATCCCCTTCAACAGGCCTTCCAGCACCTGCGGCGCGATGTTCTCGCCACCCGCCGTGATCAGCAGATCCTTCTTGCGATCCGTGATTTGCAGCAAGCCGCGATCGTCGAGCGTGCCGATGTCGCCTGAATGCAGCCAACCGTCCGCGTCCAACGCTTCGGCAGTCGCATCTGGGTTCTTCAGGTAGCCCTTGAACACGTTGCGACCGCGCATGCAGATTTCGCCGTCCGGGAAGATCTTCACTTCCGTGCCAGGCAGCGCGAAGCCGGCTTTGCCCGTTGCCCACTTGTCGGGCGTCGAGATCGTGCCGGGACCCGTGCACTCGGACATGCCGAAGACTTCGTAGATCGGGATCCCCAAGGACAGGAAGAATTCCAGCGTCGAGCGCGAAATCGGCGCCGCCGACGTCACTTGGATGCGGCAGCGGTCCAAACCGAGCGCCTGCTTGACCTTGGAGAACACCAGCTTGCCCGCGAGACCGTAGAGCGCCGGCGTCGGTTCCCCGCGCTGAATCGCGTAGCCAGCCTGCAGACCCACGCCGCGCGCCCACTTCGCGATCGCCTTTTTGACCGCGGAATTCTGCGCGCCCGCCGATTCCATCTTCGCCTGAATCTTTTCCCACACGCGCGGAACGCCAAGGAAGTAGGTCGGGCGCACTTCCTTCAGGTTTTCACCCAGTTTGTCGAGACTCTCCGCAAACCAAATGCACGCCGCCGCGGCCATGGGACCGTGAATCGAGGTGATTTGCTCGGCGACGTGGGAGAGCGGCAAGTAGCTGATGCCGTCGTCGCCCGCGTTCACGCCCAGCGCGCGCAAGGTCACACGCGCGGTCCAGGTCAGGTTGTCGTGGCTAATCGTCACGGCTTTCGGATTGCCGGTCGTACCCGACGTGTAAATCAGCGTGCAAACGTCGTCGGCGCCTTGCGCTGCGATGCGCGCGTCGAGGTCCGCTTCCGCTACGTTGCCGCCGAGTTCCAAGAGCTTGTCCCACGAAATCACGCGCGGGTCCGAGTCGCTGCCGAACATCATGACGATGTGCTGCAACTTGGGCATGTCGGCCCAAGCTTCCTTGAATTTTTCCAACTGCTTGGCGTCTTCCACGACGGCGATCGGCGCTTCCGAGTGTGCAGCGATATAGGCACACTGTTCCGGGCTATTCGTCGTGTAGATGCCGGCCGGAATACCGCCGGCGAGGATGGCGCCGATATCCGAGAAGAACCACTGCGGGCAGTTGTAGCCAATGATGGCGACGCCCGCGCCCGGCTCCAGACCCAGAGAGATGAAGCCGCGTGCGGCCAGACGGGCGTGCTCGCGGTACTCTTTCCACGAGTAGGTCTGCCACGTGCCGTTGCGCTTGACCTTGATCGCGGCCTGATCCGAATAGGCGCGAACGGTAGCGTCCAGAACTTCACTGACTTTCAACTTGGCTGCGTTATCGACGGTCATGGTGTCTCCTCTACCCCCAGATGGCGCCCTTGGTCTAACACGATGACCGCCTGTGGGCAACCCTGCGGACCGTCACAGCGACGTCACGCCGCGGCCACGTCCTTGACCCAGAAGGCTGCGCGGCACTACGCTCGACACACTGCCGATGGATTGGCAGTCAATGGCGGTCGCCATGCCACAAATCGGACAAGTGCACGCAGTACCGGTCCTGCACGCAAGCGACTTTGGAAATAATATTGAATGGTTCTACGCGAGACACGCGCACCAGCCGGTCATCGTGCGTGGCGTATTGGACGACAGCCCGCAGATCGCGAACCTCGATCGATCGGCGATCGAAAAGCTCTTTCACGGCTGCGACCTCTGGGCCTACGATGCGGCGACGTTGACCAAGGGCGAGTACATCAAAGCCGAGACTCTCTTCACGGACATGGCAGCCCAGCGCGCGCGCTACAACGTCGTCGACCATTCCGTGCTTGAAACGCCGTTGGCCGATCGCTTCTTGCCGCCCGCTTTCTTGCGCCACAATTGGTTTGTGGGAAGTGCCTACGACACGAACCGATTTGTCGCAAGCGTCAATTGCTCGGTCAAGGAGAGCTACTCGCCGATCCACGTCGATCCGTACGGCATGCAAGGCTGGATGTGCCTGCTTTTTGGCCGCAAGCGCTGGCGTCTGTATGCGCCGGAGCAAATTCCGCTGATCTACGACATGACGACGCGGCGCTTTTTTCATCGGCGGTTTGACGATCCAGGGCGCTTTCCGCTGTTGGAGATGGCGGATTATTGGGAAGGTGAAATTGAAGCTGGCGATTTGATGTATTTTCCCGCCGGCTGGCCGCACGAAGTGATCACGTTTGAGGAAAGCTTTGGCCTCGGCGGCGCGCTCGTGAACGACTTTCAAGTGATTGAAAGTACCAAAAGTTGGCTGTGGGAGTATTCACAATCGGGTCCGGGCGACTTTGACTACCCCGATTTCATTCGTTCGATGGCTGACCTGCGGCCGCGTTCCCCCGATTGCGCTGTCAGGACTGCCGCGGCGCTGAGAATCGTCGCTGACTGGAAGGCATTGCCAACCGTCAGCCGCTATGGCGGCGCTGGCTAAAAGGATTTCATGAACTCGGTTGAGCAGATGGCGCAGTCTTTGCGCACGTTGATGGTGCGTCTGGAAGGGCTACTTGTGATCCTGCACCAGCAACAATTCGTCTACTGGGCGGATTGGGGCACCCTTCTGGGCGTGGAACGGCACCGCAACGTGATTCCCTGGGACTACGACGTCGATATTTGTATGCCTGCTGAGGATTATCAGAAGCTCATCATCTATTTTGAATCCTGCGGCGGACAGGTCGGCGATTTGGTGCTGGCCAAAGATTACTACGAGGATCCGCAAGGTGCGTTCGCGATCCTGTTTGCCGACGTACCCGATGGCTCCCTGGGCATCGACGTCGTCTCGTATCACCGCGACGGCGAGCGGCTGCTCAACGACATGAGCCCGCAGCTACAAGCCGATTATCCCGGGAACTACGATTTTCCGACGTCGCAAGTTCTGCCGTTGCGCTGGGGCCACCTGCTGGGACAGCCCGTGCTGCAGCCGGCGCAGTCTGTGACGCGTTTGGAAGAGCTGTTTGGCGACTGGCAGGCCTTTCCACCCGATCAGCAAGCGTCGGCGTTGACCGAACCGCCGTTTGCCGTCATTCCCGATACGACGAACGCGAACGGTCCGTCGATCGTTCGATCGCCACGACCCGAGGCAGATGGATGGGCGCAACCCGGCTATGTCGCGGGCACGCGCGTCCTGCGCTGGGTGGCTGCAACTGACGCGCAGGCTCAACAGTTGACGGTGCGCGACTTGCAGGAGAACACGTTCACCGACCTCGTCTACCGCAACGACCGCGGCTTGTGGGGCAAGGTCTGGGTGGGCACGCTCTTTCCCGGCGACACCTGGTCAAGCGACGTGCCCGGTGTGAGTGCGGAAGGACCGTGCTTCGGCTCACGCGACGGCGGCTGATCACGGCCGTGCGTTCGCCGCGTTTGTGCTCGACGGTGCGCCCAATCCGGCGAGGCAGCCAGCGCCGATCACGCTTTTTGCAGCCATGCGGCCGAACCGACCAGAGACCTGGCGAATTTCCGCGGCGCGTTCCGCAGCATCAAAGAATACGCTCGCGAACTCGTTCGTATCGGCAGCCGCCGACAGGTCTGATAGGAAATTCCCGACAAACCAAAGTGCGTCTGGTTGGTTTTCAATTGACGGCCGCGAGATTCGGCCTCTACCCTGTTCGACGCGTGGTGATGAAGCGCCACGCACGGTGCATTTCTGGCCGCGGTCGGCTGCTCGACCAGTGTTGCGGCAAGGTGCAAGAGGAACGGTTTCCGCGCATGAGTCCCTCGCGTCGGCAACGCCGGAGAGTTGAACCGGATTTACCCCTCGCGCGCGGCACGGCGCTGGGCACGCATGAACTGCCTGAAGACGTGCAAGCGTGGCACGCCCTGCTGGCCAGACGCCACGCAGCGGGATCGGGCCGTGTAAGCGACATGACTCCGACGATGCCGGTCGAGTCCTCGGCGCACGCCACGGACCCTGATGTCACCGGCTCCCCAAATCCGCCTGAATCCGGTGAATTCCGCATCCGCCGCCATCCCCGTCTCACGTCTCCACCCCACGCCGCGTCTTCGCGTTGCGCCGCCCGACGTTCCCCGCGCGCCTCTCCTTGGCC
>CAITYF010000130.1 GCA_903896545.1 uncultured Myxococcales bacterium
CTGCCGTCGGGCGCCTCTGCCATGAGCGAGGACGCGGGTCCTTGGTGCAGGGCCGTGACCAGCAGACGGTGGCCGAAAAGCGGGTGAAAGCGGTAGCGGACCGCGAGATCTGTGGTTACTGGTATTGTGTCTGAGGTTCTATCCCTGAATTCCGGCTCCCCCGTTTCCCCAAAAACACGCGCCAGCCGCGTGTCTGGATCTCACGTCCCACTTGGCGGACTCCACCACGCTCCCCACAGCCCGCATTTTGGCCCCACCTCACCCCGTTTAGGACCGACTCATGCCGCCGCTCCTCGCCTCTCGCCTCGCCCTCGTCGCCGCGCTGCTGATCGTCGCCATCGGGGTGCTGGGCGCGCTTCAGCCGCCGATCGTCGTCTGTGGCGAGCTGGCCAAGGGCTACGCGCCGATCCTGGCGTTCGAGTTCGCCCGGAGCGTTGCCGACCTCCATGCCCTCTTCGGTGACGCGCCAAGTGACTGTCGAACCACGCTTGTCGCGGGTCTGAACCGCGTGAACCTCGGCGACAACCTGCTCTTCATCCCGACCTATGGCGCCTTCCTCGTGCTGTCGCTCCTCGCCCTGCGCCCGCGTTTCCCGCAGCGCGCGCTGGTCGCCATCGCCTGCGTCGTCATCGCCTGTGCGTTCGACTACGCCGAGAACGCCTGCCTCGGCCCGTTGGCCGTCAATCCGGACCTCGCGTCGTCCTGGCTCGCGCTGCTGCCGTGGGCAACCGGCGGGAAATGGCTGCTTCTCGCCGTGGGTGGCGCGCTTGGCGGCTCGATGCTGGGCGAAAAGCCGGCGATTCGCTGGTTGGCGACGGTGGCGTGCGCGCTGGGTCTCGTCGTGATCCTCCTGGTGCTCGCCTTGCCTCACGTCTTTGGTCGTTTTGCGTCTGTTGCCGTGGGTGTGAGCTGGATCGCACTCCTGCTCGCTGACGTCTCCGGCGCTCGGCAAAACCGTTCGACCTGAACCAATTCTTCAAACTTGATTGCGCCGCCCGCAAAACCGCCTACCTTGTCTGTGGTTGGCCAGCAGGTGGCAGGTTTTTTCGGTGCGTATCGAAACGCCCGCCGCGCATATTTTTTGTCTGCGCCAGCCGTCAAGTCGTCCCGGACGACCGGTGAGGAGAACGTGATGTCAGATTTCAAGAACGCGGTGTCGGAAGCAGCTGAACAAGTCAAACACGCCGTCGCGGAAGCGGCGAGCAAAGTTGCACACGCGGCGGCGGAAGCCCTGCATGAAGGCGAACACGCGGTGACCCACGCGGCGGACAAGGCGGCGAGCGCCACGGTTCACGCGGCTGGAAAGGCCGAGCACGCGGGCGACAAGGTCGCGGCGAAGGCGCAGCATGCCGTCCACAAGACGGGCGAGAAGCTGCAGGACGTCGGCGACAAGCTGAAGAACGTCGGGAAGTAACAGCTGCGGCTGGACCGAGGAGGTTGGGGCCTCGGTCCGGCGGGTTGCGCGCTACGGCAGCCGGACCGGCGGCAGCGTGTTGCACAGTTCCACGCGTCCTGTTGACTCGACAAAGAACGGTTCCTTGCGGTTGCGCCGCGCTGCGACGTACGCCTGCCACGTCGCGGTGTCGGTTCGCAGCACCCTCAGGTGCCGAACCGCCGCACTTTCGCTCCCTTGGCCGTGGCGAACCTGTGACAGTTGCCACGAAACGGCCTTGTGCCGCCTACCAACGGCGCCTACCCTGCCCAAAGACGCGGCGAATTCGCCGTGCGACCGAGGCCCCAAATGGCTACGCGTCCCTCTCGTCGTTCGTTCCTTGTCGATACCCTCAACAAGTCTGCTGGCTTGTGGCTCACGCTGACCGGCGGCGCGGCACTGGCGACCGCTCCTGGGTGTTCAAGCAACACCGGGGCAACCGGGACCGGACCGGTGACGGACGCCACGGACGACGTGGGACTCACCGACGCGACGCAGCCTGAAGACGTCGCGACGGGCACGGACGCCACACAGGATGTGCAGGACGCCCAGCCGGATGCGCAGGAAGACCTGGGGCCGGTCGCCAAGTACGGTGGCCCGCCCGATACCGGCGTCGACATCTGGGATGACGTCGACACCTACGATTCCGGCCCCGCCGTGAAGTATGGCGGACCGCCGCAGGACGTCGGTTAGTCCGCCCATGTCGCCGCATCGCGCGCAATCTGGTGACGTCGGACTCCTCGATTTGCCGCGCGTCGTGGCGATCCACCGCGATGCGAGTCGGCGCGTCAAGCTGCTGCAGAAGCCCGATCTGACGTATCTGTTTTGGGAAGCGACGCTGCGCTGCAACCTGCGCTGTGCGCACTGCGGGTCGAGCTGCGTCGGGAAGTCGCCCGTCCGTGAGCTGGAAACCGCTGAAATCAAGGCGATCCTCGACACGATCGCCGCAGATTTTGACGCGCGTCGCATCTTCGTCTCCATCACCGGCGGCGAACCGCTTTTGCGCAAGGATCTCTTTGAGGTCGTCGCCCACATGACGCGACTCGGCATGCGGAGCTGCATCGTGACGAACGGCACGCTGCTGGGCGTCGAACAGGCGCAGAAGCTGTGGGACGCGGGCATGAGGACGATTTGCGTGTCGGTGGACGGTTTGGAAGCCGACCACAACGCGGTGCGCGGTCCGGGCTCGTGGGCCAAAGCGTTGGCGGGCATCGCGGCGGCGCGGCAGGTCGGATTCCGTCGCGTGGAAGCGATTACTTGCGTGCGACCGTGCCAGTTGGATCACCTGCCCGCGATTGAGAAAGCCGTCCGTGACGCAGGTGCGCGGATGTGGCGGCTCATCACCATCGACAAAATGGGCCGCGGTGCCGAAGACGAGGCGCTGTGGATGGGCGCGGCGGATTTGCGTACGCTTTTTGATTTCATCGAGCGCCGTCGGCGCGAAATCAAGGAGAACCGCGAAAAATTCGATCTGCGCTTTTCCTGCGGCGGCTTCCTCGGCGTTGGCCGCGAATTGCGGGTTCGCCCCGGCGACGGTCAGTGCTTCGCCGGTCTGTGCGTCGCTTCCATTCTCTGCGACGGGCAGGTCTCGGCGTGCCCCTCGCTTCCGCGAAATCTGGCGCAGGGCTCCGCGCGCGAACGTCGATTTTCGGCAATTTGGCGTGAGGAATTTCGCCCACACCGCGACTTGGCGTGGCGCCGGACCGGACGTTGCGCCGACTGCTCGTGGTTTCAAGTCTGCATGGGCGGCGGTTTGCACGAGCGCTTGGTGCAGCCTGACGACTTCTGTTGGCTCGACCGCCAGGACGGCTTCGCCGACTGCCACACGTTGACTCCAGCGGCGATTCCAACGCCTTGACCGCATTTTCCGGCGCGCTCACACTGGCCAAATGGTCGAGTCGGGCACGCCACGCAAGGCCACGGAGGCGAACGGGTTGTGACTTTCATCGCGCGTCTGAGTCGATTTTTCACCGAACGCACCCGGCATATCTCCGTCACGGGCTACCGCACATTCGTCGTTCTCAACGTGGGTCTGTCCGCCGCCGCAGTCATCCACGTCGTTGTGACCACGCTTTTTGCGTCCCTCGGCGCCGACGCGCTTGTCCGCCTCAACATCGCGAGTATCGGCTCGTATCTCCTCGGTTTGTACCTGAATCGCCGCGGCTTTTCCGCCCTGGCAGTCGCCATCGCAGCCGCCGAGCTCATCGTCCACCAGTACTTTTGCGTCACCTACCTCGGCTGGGCGGCGGGTTTTCAGTACTACCTTTTCGTCCTGCCCGGCATCGCGTTTTTCCTTGCCCGTTCCCGCTTTCCCACGCGCGGTCTGATCCTGGCGGCTGCCGCTGTCGCGTTCATGTGGCTCGGCTGGGTTGCTGAACAGGCGCCGCCGCGCATCCTTCAGCATACGACCACCCTTTCGATCCTGAACCGTTCCAACATCGCCGCGGTCTTTGGCCTGCTGGGCTTTTTTGCCTTCTTTTACAATCGCGCCGCGGACTTGGCTGAAGCGCGCGTTGAAGAAGAGCGGCGCAAAGTGCTCGACCTGATGAACCTGATCCTGCCGGCGCAGATCGCCGAACGACTGCAGAACAAGCAGGAAGTGATCGCGGACCGGTTCGAGTCGGTCACCGTGCTTTTTGCGGACATGGTCGGCTTCACCCCGCTCTCCGCGCGCTTGCCGCCGGAGAAATTGGTGGCGATGTTGGACACGATTTTCTCGGATTTTGACGCGCTGCTTGACCGCCACGGGCTCGAAAAGATCAAGACGATTGGCGATGCGTACATGGTCGCCGCCGGGGTGCCTTCACCGCGCAAGGATCACGCGGTCGCGGTTGCTGCTGCGGCACTGGAGATGCAAGCGGCGGCAAAGGCGCGCTCGCGCGAGTGGGGCGAGGCGTTTGAGCTGCGCATTGGCATTCACATTGGCCCTCTCGTCGCGGGCGTCATCGGCAAACGGCGCTTCATCTACGATCTGTGGGGTGACACGGTCAACACGGCAGCGCGGATGGAGTCTCACGGAATTCCCGGTGAAATTCAGGTCTCTGAAGACATGTGGCACGAGATCCATAACGATTTTGACCTTGCCGAGCGCGGCGTCATCAACGTCAAAGGCAAAGGACCAATGCGGACTTGGCTTTTGCGCGGACACGCCGTCGGCAAGCAAGCGAGCTCACCGCGCATTCCCGCGGTCGTCGTCTGAGCCTGTGCAATTCGCAGACGCTGGCGCTCTACACACTCCGACCGAAGTTCGAGATCAAACCGCGTCCATCCACGGCGTGCCACCGGAGGTGCACGCTCGTGGTCCCAGTCCGAGAGGGCAACAGGCTTGAGCCACAGAGTTTGGTGTTGGACAAAGGTCGTCGTGTTTAGAGTCCGAACCAGTGGGACACGGACCCCCAAGCGTCGCCCAGCGATGCAGCGACGCTGCCGACGGAATGAGCGGCGGCGCGCGCGGCTGCCGCGGCAATCTTGCCGCCCATGTGAAGCGCAGCGCCGATGTCCAATTCGACCGATGTCGTCAATGACACACCGACGCCGAGCGCAACAGCCGCCTTGCCAGACAGCTTCAACTTGCCGTGGCTGTAGCTGATTTCTCCGTCCAATGAGCCGCCGAGACCGGCTTGCACCGACGCGCCAGCCTTCGCGCCGATCGGTCCGACGTTGCCGTGGACTTCACCCCCGGCCTCGACGCCCACGAAGCCGCCGACCTGACCTTTGGCGCCGACGAATTCCTTGGTGATGCCGACTTTGCCACCCGCGCCCACGCGCGCGCCGGCGAACGCGTTGCCCTTTGCTCCGATTCCCAGGTTCTGGTCCAGAAACTTGGCGGTTGCGAGTTCCCCGCTGGCGCTGGCGTCGATGCCCGAGAGGGCCGCGGCATTCCCGCTCGCCTCAACGCCGTCGCTGCCGACCTTGTATTTCGCGTTCGCGCCCGCCTCGACACCCGCGTGGATGTCACCGGCGATCGACGCCTCGCCGTACTTGCCGCTCGCCTTGGCCTCGCCGCCGATGCCGACGCGTTTGCCGGCACCGACCGTCGCAGTGCCGCTGAGCAGCTCCAACTGCGGCTTGGCTGCCTCTGGCGATTCCCCTTTCTCGCGAGCGACTTTGGGCTTAAACTCGGTTTCGGTGCTACCGCCCGCCCACGTCTGCGTGTACGTGCCGTGGCCCTGTTCCGTTTTGGTCCCGTGTTCGAGCATTTCCTTGCTCGGCGCTACCGCCGCCACTTTTGGCAGCTTCGGCTTGGCTGCTTCTTTGCCCGCTGCGTATCCCGGCGCGTTCGCGGGTGCGACGAGCGCCGCCCCCTCTCGGTAGTTCGCACGTGCAACCTGACCGACAAGCGCCGCGGGTGCAGCGGCCTTGGCTGCACTTGCCGACGCTGCTTTCGCTGCGGGCTGAACTGCAGGTGCCGACGATTCTTTCTTTTTCTGCTGCGGCATGACGTGACCTTTCTGCGGACCCGGGCCAAGGGTCGCGATTCTGCGACCCACCGTCAAGACAGGGCGTTCCGCGGTGGGGTCTGCAGACCCACTTTGTCGCTACTGCCCGGCATTTCCTTTCTGCGCGACTCGGCTATTCTCCGCCGCCGCGGTGGCCTATGCACCCGCGTGGGAGACTCCGTGCCGCCAGAAGCCCGTACCTACACAGCGCCTTTTCCCGATCTGGAGGCATTCGCCCGCGACCTCGACGCGCTGCGCAAGGAGATCGACCTGTTGCGTGGCACAGCGGACATCCGCCACTTGCGGTTGCTTTCCCTTCTGGCGTGGGCGCTGCTTTTGGGCGGCCTCGCGCTCTCGCTTTTTGGCTTCAACCCGCTCTCACCGATCCTGATGGCGTTGGCGGCTTCGTCGCGCTGGATGATCGTCGCGCACCACACGAGTCACGGTGCGCTGGACGGTTTACCGAACGTGCCGACGGCTTGGACGTCCAGCGGTTTTGCCCAAGGTGCGCGGCGTTGGCTGCAGTGGCCGGACTGGATCGAGCCCAACGCTTGGAACCGTGAACACAATCAGCTGCACCACGGCTACACAAATGAAGGTCCGGATCCGGACGTCGTCGAGGCGCAACTGCAGTGGCTCCGCGAGTCTTCCTGGCCAATGCCGCTGCGCTACCTGTTCGTCGCGGTCATGGCGTGCGCGTGGCGTTGGGCGTACTACGCGCCGAATACGGCGTCGTGTCTGGTGGAACAAGGTCGTGGTCGCGCGGACGCGGGCGCGCTGGCCGACACAGCGCGGGCGAATCGGCCGTGGAGCCCGTTCACGGTCGTCGGTCGTCGCGTGTGGCTGTACTCGTGGTTGCCTTACGCCGTTTTTCAGTTTGGCGTTTTGCCCGCGCTGCTTCTGCCTTTTGGCGTGCATTTTTGGTTCGTTGCGCTGGTGCACGTCATCCTCGCGGACGTGCTGACCAACATCCAGACGTTCATTGTGATCGTGCCCAACCACGCGGGCGAAGATTTGGTGCGCTGGCCCGACCGTGGGCGTGGCAAAGGCACGTGGTACCTGCGGCAAATCCTGAGCAGCGCCAACTATCACACCGGCAATCCGCTCGGCGACTGGCTGCAGGGTTGGCTCAACTACCAGATCGAACACCACATCTGGCCGGACATGACCCCGCATCAGTACACCCTGGCCGCGCCAAAAGTGCGGGAACTGTGCGCGCGCCACGGCGTTGGCTACATCCAGGAATCGGTGTGGACGCGCCTGCACAAGACCGTGCGCATCATGGTCGGCCAAGCGACGATGCAGGTGCCGCCGCGCGGAACGCCCTGAGGTCCGCACGACCTCGGCGCGAGAAAGTGCGTTGATTTGTAAAAGCTACGCGTTTTCAGCCGACTTCTGATTGGCCGCGTTCTCCGTCATTGCCATCATCGTTCTGGCGGGTACGGGGATTCGGTGCAGCACGAAAGACGACAACATCCACGCTTCATCGCGCTGGTCAAGACGACCGGGCGCGTCGGCAATTCGATGCTGCCGTTGGTTTGCAGCAACGTTGGGCCGGGTGGCGCGTATTTTTCCTGCCGCGTTGCTTTGCCCATGCACGCGCGGGTTTTCGTGTCGTTGCGAGCGCCCGGTCACAACGCGCCGCTGGTGGAGCTGCAGGCGGAGGTCGTCTGGTCGTCCAAACTGGGCGGCACGCAGCCGGCAGGTGTGGCCGTGCGGTGGCTACATGCGGAGTGCACTGCCGGCGCGGAGCCGCTGAAGGCGCTCTTGCGCACCACGCTGCGGGTCGCGGCCCCCGATATTATCGAGCACTCGGCAACACGCACCGCGTCGTTTGACTTCCAGCGGCATGAACAGCGCCGCGCGGGCCAGCCCGTGACCGCTGGCCAAGGTGCGACAGCGCAGTTCCGTACGGCGGGATTCCATGCGGCGACACCTGGGGCGCGTCCCATCCCGCGCGCGGTGCCTGCGGACACCGCCTTCGATCGTTCGGCCGCAGCGCGTCGGGGGGCGCGACAGCAGCCATTTCCGCAGCTTCGGCCGATTTCTGCCCCGTACGAGGCGCAGAGCGAAATCACCGCGCGCTATCAGCCCGTAGCAGAGGTCCCAGCGGCGCCGCCCGATGCGCGCGAAGCGACCGCACCGCTTCCCAACTCGCTGACGCCAATCCTGGCCGTGGGGCCCCCCTCTGCACGGAGAAGGCCGGAAACGCGCTTCCCGTTGCCCCCAGCATTGCCGCCGCAGCCCGTACCGGTCCCCTCGCTCTCGACGAATCCGTCGTCCACTCCCCGTTTGCCCGCGGAATCCCCGCGCCGTCGCGCCAGTGGCACGATGCGCGCAGAGCTTGGCCCGCGGACGCGAATCTCCAGCACTGGCAATGGCTCGCTGCGTCCGACTCCGTCACTCGCCGATCCGTCCGACGAGGCGCGTTCCTGGCCGATGGGCGTGCCGCGGGTGCTCGCGGAGCGTTACAGCAACCTGACGCTTTTGGGGCAGGGCGGTCACGGCATCGTGTTCCGTGCCCAAGATTTGCTGCAGGATCGCCTCGTCGTCCTGAAGTTCCTGGCCGGCACGGGCATGGCGCCCGATCAGGCGCGGCGCTACTTTCTTCGCGAGTTCAAGGTCGCTGCCGACCTGCTGCATCCCAACATCGTGCGGCTCTACGACATTGGCAGCGCTGATGGCACCCTGTACTACACGATGGAGCACGTGCCGGGCCATGCGTTGGTGCACTATCTGGGCAAGGATCAGAGGCTGGACGACTGGCTGTTCGTGCATTCCGTGTTCGCGCAGCTGGCCTCGGCGCTGGATCACGCGCACGCCCACGGCGTTTTGCACCGCGACGTCAAGCCCAGCAACGTGCTTGTGGCGGACGATGGGACAGTGCGGCTTTTCGATTTTGGCCTCGCCCGGCTCTCGCGCGATGGCGAGCGCGACCAGTCGATGGTCGTCGGCACGCCGTTCTACATGGCCCCGGAGATGCAGCAGACCGCGCCGATCGATCACCGCGCTGACCAGTACGCGCTGGGTGTGCTGCTGTTTCGCATGCTGACGGGGCGCGTGCCGTTTGCCGACGGCAACGTGTTTCTGGCGCACGCGACCCAGCCTGTGCCGGATCTGCGGACGTTGCGTCCGGAGTTGCCCGCGGGCGTGACCGACGTGGTGTTGCGGATGTTGGCGAAGGATCCCGCGGCGCGGTACGCGACGTGTGGTGAGGCGGCTGTGGCGTTGAGGCCGGGGTTGGTGGCGAGCTGAGACCGCCTCGTGGAGTCAAATCACAGAAGCCGCAATATCCCGCCGCATCTGTTTTCCAGCAAAATCAATCTTCCCGGCAGCTTGGTACGCCGTCGCCCGCGCGTCAGCGACCGTCGCGCCAAGCCCAGTCACCGCGAGTACACGTCCGCCCGCAGTCACGACCGCCGCACCGTCCGCGCGCGTGCCCGCGTGGAAAACCAGCACGTTTGGCATCGCTGCCGCCACGTCGAGACCTGAAATCGCGTCGCCCGTTCGCGGTGTGCCCGGATAGCCTGCCGCTGCCAGCACCACAGTCACAGCTGCAGGCGAGTCGACGGGCACCGATTTCCCGGCCAGATTGCCCGTCGCGGTGGCCAGCAACAGATCCGCGAGCCGTGCGCCCAGACGCGGAATCAAGACTTGCGCCTCCGGGTCGCCAAAACGCACGTTGTATTCAAGCACCTTGGGGCCGTCGGACGTCAGCATGATCCCAGCGTAGATCACGCCGCGAAAATCAAGTCCGTCCTTTTGAAAACCGGCCAAAGTCGGCAGCAGCACGTCTTCGTGAATGCGCTTGCGCGTCGCCGCGTCCACCGTTGGCAGCGGGCTGACAGCCCCCATGCCACCCGTATTGTCGCCCTGGTCGCCGTCGAAAATGCGTTTGTGGTCGCGCGCCAAGTCCAGCGGCAGAATGGTCGTTCCGTCGCACAGCGCCAGCGCAGAGATTTCTGGCCCGATCAGCCGTTCCTCCAGCACCAAGGTCGCTCCAGCATCGCCCAGCGTGCGATCGCCCAGAAATGCTTGGACTGCAGCTTCCGCTTCTGCCCAAGTATCGGGGACAACGACGCCTTTGCCGGCCGCGAGGCCATCCGCCTTGATGACCGGTGGGGTCGAAAAAGTCTGCAGCGCTGCCTTTGCCGCGTGCAGGTGCGTGACCGTCACGTGCCGCGCCGTCGGAATGTGGTGGCGGTTCAGGAACTGCTTGGTGAAGTCCTTCGAGGCTTCCAACTGCGCCGCCACTTGCCCCGGCCCAAACGTCGCCATGCCGTTGGCGCGCAGCACATCCGCCAGACCCAGCACCAGCGGCGCTTCCGGGCCGATGACGACGAGATCGACGCCTTCCGTTTGCGCGACCTTCAAGATCCCCGCGACGTCCGTCGGCGCGATGTCCACTCCGCGCGCGTGCTGCGCCATGCCAGGATTCGGCTGAGTCGCCAGCACCTCCGCGCCGGACTGCCACAGCCCGTGCACCAGCGCGTGTTCACGACCGCCCTTGCCAACGACGAGCACTTTCATGGCCTGACCTCAGTGGCGGAAGTGACGGAAACCCGTGAAGACCATCGCCATGCCGGCCTTGTCCGCCGCGTCGATGACTTCCTGGTCCTTCTTGGAGCCGCCCGGCTGCGCGACTGCCTGAATGCCGGCTTTGGCCAGCTGCTCCAGACCGTCGGCAAACGGGAAGAACGCGTCCGAACCGGCCGCAATCGGCTTCAAGTGCTTGCGCACCTTGCCCGTCGCGATGATGGCCGAGTCCACGCGCGACATTTGACCCGCGCCGACGCCGACCGTGCCTTGCTCGTCCGCCGTCACAATCGCGTTGGACTTCACGTGCTTGGAGACGCGCCAGGCGATGTCCAGCGCCGCCCACTGCGCTTCCGTCGGCTGCTTCTTGGTCACGACCTGACCCGCGCGCACGTCCAGACCGCCGAGATCCGGCGTTTGCATCAGGATGCCAAACGCGGACGACTTGACGACCAGCTTCACGTTGTCCAGACGCGGCGCGCCCATCGTCACGACGCGCAGATTGGTCTTGGCCGCCAGAATTTCCAGCGCGTCTTCGTCAAACGACGGCGCCAGAATCACTTCCAGGAAGCGATCGCCCACCGCGCGCGCCGCCGCAACGTCAAACGGCCGATTCACCGCGAGGATGCCGCCAAACGCGCTGACCGGATCGGCCTCCAAAGCGCGCAGGATCGAGCCGGCGACCGAAGTCGGGACAACGCCCACGCCGCACGGATTCGTGTGCTTGATGATGACAGAGCCGGGCAAGTCGAGGGGAAGATCCGCGAGCAACTGCCACGCCGCGTCCGCGTCGACGAGGTTGTTGTAGCTGAGCTCCTTGCCCTGGTGGATCTTGAACGGCGCGGCGTCCACGAGCACCTTCGAGTCGTCGTTGTAGCGCCAAGCCGCCTGATGCGGGTTCTCGCCGTAGCGCAGCTTGTCCGGCTTGGTCAGCGCGACGGTCAGGTCGCCTTCGGTCACGTTCAGCTGCGCGCCGAGCCAGCTCGCAATCGCCGCGTCATAGGCCGCCGTGTGCGCGTACGCCTTCTGCGCCAACTTGCGGCGCACGGCTTCATCGTTCGTGCCGTTCTTCAGGCCTTCAATCAGCGCCGGATAATCGTCCGGGTCCACGACGACGCTCACGAACGCGTGGTTCTTCGCCGCGGAACGCACCATCGACGGACCGCCGATGTCGATGTTCTCGACCGCCTCGTCCCAAGTCACATCGGGCTTGGCCACGGTCTGGCGGAACGGGTACAGGTTGACCGCGACGACGTCAATCGCGCCAATGCCGTGTTCTTCCATCGCAGCGACGTGTTCCGCGTTGTCGCGCCGTGCCAGCAGACCGCCGTGCACCATCGGGTGCAGCGTCTTCACGCGGCCGTCCATCATTTCCGGGAAGCCCGTCACGGCGTCGATCGGCAGTACGGGAACGCCCGCTTCCGCGATGCTGCGCGCCGTTCCGCCCGTTGAAATGACCTCGAAACCCAACGCGTTCAGCGCCTGCGCGAGTTCCACAACACCGCGCTTGTCTGACACGGAAATCAACGCCCGTCGCTGCATGATCGTCTCCTTGGCGCGCCACATAGGCGGCGCGGGCGGGAGGCTAGGCGAAAGCGGGTGGAGTTGCCACAGGCGGCACGCAGACGGATCGAATTGTCACCGCGGATTCACGGGAGGCGCGGTCGTGTCGCTGCTGGATGGCGGCAGATCGCTTAGGAGCGGAAGACGGCTTCGAGATCGACCGCGAAGTCCTGCGCTTGCAGCTTCTCCAAACCGGACACTTCGACCTGACGGATGCGCTCGCGCGTCAGGTTCATGATCGAACCGACTTCTTCCAACGTGATCCCGCCGCGATCGGCGATGTCGAGCGCGCACGTGTCCTCCATCTCCCAAACTTCCAGGTCGGGGAAGTTCACCTTGATGGAGCCGGTGACCGGATTCACGTCCAGATACAAGTGCTGCTTGCACGACACGTACGGGCACGGGCGAATCCCGCCCACGCACTCGGCGCGCGTCTGCGGACGCAGGTACTCCAGTTCAGCTGCCAGATCCTTGCCTTCCTGGATCTCCGCGCGCGTCAGCCGCCGCATCGGAATCGTCCGTGAACGCTGCCTGTCCCGCTTGCCATCCATCATGATCGACCGCCTGCTGTCATGGATACCGCTGCGCAACACCGTGGTTTGCCCCAAATGGGCCAGATTGTCGCTCACGTTCCCCCCCGAAGAAACCATTGTCGATCATGCTGTTGCCGTCTTCGTCTGGCCCCTGTGCCAGCGGACGTCGCAGCGCGTTCTCGACGGTTTGGATGATTGCGGATCGCGCCAAACTTGACAAGTGTCCAGCCGGAAACAGGCCGATCCGACCGCCGCCGGTTTCTGCGGACATCCTGTGGGTTTGCGATCGCAATGCTTCGAAATTACTGACGTTCGATCGCTGTTTCCTTGTAGATGAGTGTCAAGTTGGATCTGCCCGTGCGGACGGAATGGGCCGTGATCACAATCTGAATCGACGCCGCTCGGCGGCTGCATTTGCGCGCACAAGTATCTAAAAGTAAAAATAAAAAGCGCGTAATCGTCGGTGAACTGGCCGTGCAACTAGACGTTTGGCAAGCCCTCGGCAGCGACTTACCGATCGTCTGTTGCCGATCGTCAACCAAAAGTTCAACACTTTGGCGATCGACACCTTGATGAATCACAAGTTTTGCGCGAGGTTGGACAGGACCGGGCCTTCTTGCTATCTGGCTGCGTGGAGGCCGTGGATGCAGGCTGTGTTGCGAATCGTGGGTGCGACGGTGCTGGCTGGGCTGGTGGGCCTCGCCGTGGGGCTGGGCGCGGGCTGGGTGACCTTGGGACGCGGGGCGACGGTGGCCGATGAAGTTCCGGTGGCCGCGGCGCCGCTTGCGCCAGATGTGGCTTTGCCGGCGGCTCCGACGCCTGCCGCGGCGGTGGACGTTGGCAAGTTGCTGGCGGAACAGCCCAAGGACAAGGGCGCGGTGAAGCCGGTCACGCCGTCTCCACAGGAGCATACGCCTGACGTTATTGAAGAAACGCCGCTTGTGGGCGATCCGAGCCTCTTGCCGCGCGGGCCGGGACGCACGGCGATTCTGGACCTGGAAGCCGCGGGTCTGCCGACCCTGCAAGTCCGTCTGGGCGTGCTGAACCGCGATGGTGCGGCACTCTGGGCGCGCTTTGCCAAGAATCCGAAGGTCGCGACGCTGCAGGGGCCACAGGCACGCGTGGAGCTGCTACACCTCGGCTTTGACGCTGAAGCGCGGCCAGTTCTGGCGCACATTCGCACGGTTGACGACGCGCGCGTGGAAGGCGTGATTTCGCTCGTGACGACGGACTCGCGGATTCCGGTGCTCGCGGATCCGGATCCGCCGGACTTGACGCCGCCGCCGGTCAAGCCGCCTGCAGAGGACGACGCGCCTCAAGAATAGCGTTTGACGTCAGGTGCGTGGAGTCGCATGCTGGACCCGACAGTCCCTTGTCGCGAGGTTCAGATGCGTCATTTCCTCTTTGCGATTCTGTGCATGGGTGCGCTGCAACTGCCGTCGCTGGACGCGCACGCTTGCGGCGGTTGCTTCTCACCGCCGTCGCCCCAAGTCGACCAGACCGTGCGTCAGGACGCCGAGCGCGTGCTTTTTGTGCGCGATCCGGTGACGAAGCAGTCCACGGTGTGGGTGGAAGTGCGCTACACCGGATTGGCCAAAGACTTCGGCTGGGTGCTGCCGGTGCCCAAGCTGCCCAAGGTCGGCGTTGGCTCGGTGACGGTTTTTGACGCGTTCGACCAGACGATGCAGGCGCGGATCGCGGTCAGTTACGGCGCTACCGAGAACTGCCGCAACGAGTCGATCGGCTGCGCGAGTTTTGATTACCCCGATTACGGTCAGTGGGGCTACGCCGATGCGTCGGCCGCGTACGATGCGACCAGCGATTCAGATTCGGACGGCGGCAACGCGCACGTCGAGATCCTGTCGTCGGGGCAAACGGGGCCGTACAACTACGTCGTGGTGAAAGGCAGCGACGCGACGGTGCTCTTCAAGTGGCTGAACGACAACGGCTACGCGATGCCAGACAAGGCCAAGCCGATCCTGCAAACGCACGTGGACAAGGGTGATCTTTTTGTCGCAGTGAAGTTGCAGAACGGGCAGGGCGTGCAGGCGATTCGGCCGATCGCGCTGACGATGGACGACGCGGAGCCGTGCGTGCCGCTGCGCTTGACGTCGATTGCCGCGGTCGACGACATGTCGGTGATCGTCACGGTGGCAGGACCGGGGCGGGCGATCGTCAAGAATCACCTGGACGTGACGGTGAATCCGCTGCGGCTCGCGCTCGCGAATTCCTACAGTTACGGCAGCTACGGCGTGCCGAGCAACTACCAGCAGGTCGTGGCGGCGGCGATTGACGAGGCGTCGGGCCACGCGTTTGTGACGGAGTACGCGCAGCCGGGCGCGAGCGCGGTGCTGCAGTCGCCGTACCAATACTTCACGTGGCAAGCGCTGGCGGAAGCGAAAACGCTCTACGCTCTGGCGCAGCTGCTCGCGCAAGGCGTGCTGCCGGTGAATGTGGAGGTCGCTGACGCGCTGGAGCCCAAGCTGCAGCTTGCGGCGCAGTTCCCTGGCGTGACGCCGCTGCAATCGCTGGCGAACCTGCGGGCGTGTGCGCAGTTCTGGGGTGGCGGTATGGGCGGCTTTGGTTCGTGTAATCTGCAGAACTTGTCGTGGACGCAGGATCAGCTTCAGGCGATCGCGATCGACGGTGTGGCGCTGGCCGATGACGTGACGTCGACGCTTGTGGCGCCGATCGCCGACGTGCAAAAGCAGCTCACGGCGAGCACAACGGTGACGCGGCTGGTCATGCGGGTTTCGCCAACGGAGATGGATCGGGATCCGGTTTTTGCCTTCAACGCGTCGCTGCCCAACGTCGATCCACAGTTTCAGGTGACGCTGAACGACGTGTGCGTCGATGGCTGGTACAGCGGCACGCGCGGCGAACGGCTGACAATCGCGAGTCTGGGATCGTGGGTCATCGACCCGAACCAAGGCGTGGATCCGCGCTTCAAGACGCTCCCCGCCGCGTGGAAAGTGCAAGTGCTGGATGAGACGGGCGGCGCGAAGGACATCGACCCGCCGCAGGCACCGGTCGTTGCGGCCGCGATTCTGGGTGCGAAGCCGGGAACGCCGAGCTTGCCCGCGGATCTCGTGTTGAACGCGCCGAAGCCGTGGACGGTGCCCGCGTCGGATCCGACGGTGACCAAGGTGGGCGTGTGGCACAAGCCGCAGTACTGCATTCCCAAGGCGGGCTGGAAAGATGGCGAACTGCCCGGACCAGACGTTGAACCAGCGGATGCGGGCGTGACCGATTCGAACGGCACGATTCCTGGGGTCGACGCTGCGGGCGGCTGGAATGACGCAGGACCGCTGCAAGACACCGCGGGCGCGCCAACGGACACCTCGTCCACGAAGTCAGGCTGCACGGCCGGTCACGCGGCAAATTCCGCTTGGTTGGCGCTTGCCTTCGCGGTCGGCTTCATCTTGCGTCGCCGCGTCAATCCACGTGGAAATTGAGTTCGCCCGGTAGCGGGACGCCTACACGTTGCCAGGTGATGCGACCTTCCTTGTCCAGCACCACGAGCGTCGGGAGCGCGCGCACCGGCCACGCCCGCTGAACGTCCTCGCTCGCCGGCATCACGCGAAAATTGCGCGCGTGTTCCTTCAGGTAGGCGCGCACTGCCGGTTCTTCGTCAACCGCAACGCCGATGACCGGGATGTCCGGGTGACTGCCCGCGAACTGGTCCACAATCGGCGAGGCCATCTTGCATGCGCCGCACCAGGTCGCCCAGAAGTACAGGACGACCGGCTTGCCTTTGAACGTGCGCAAGTCAACGGGCTGGCCATTCAAGTCAAACCCGACGAGCGCCGGTGCCTCCGCGGTCGGCATCGGGCCGCCACGCAACGACGCCAACAGCAGCACGCCCGCCAGCGTGATGAACACGCTCCAGACGACCGACCGGGTAAAGCCCAAGCCTTTCTGCACCACCGTTTGCGTTTTCTCGTCCATTTACGGCATCGCAGCCGACACAGCCGGCGTCCCTTGGCGGTGCAGAGCCGCGCGCGGTCGATTCGGTTCGCGCGCAACACTCCCCAGCATCTCGATGCGTGCGTGCTCCAGACGCAGCTTCGCGTCGTCGGGCAGGGCGCACGTCTCCTCGTTGTCGCAGGTGAAGCGCACGTGCATGTGGTTGTCGTGCCCGGACAAATGGCGAATGATCGTCTCGTGCGCGTTCTCAAACGGCCGTGGCCACTGGAACCACGCCTTCAAGTGCTCCTCCGGCTCGCCCGCGCGCAACCCCGCCTCGTAGAGCGGCTGATGCAGGCTGTAGTCGATGAACGCGTACTGCAGGCGTCCGGTCGACAGGAACGCGCGCAGAAGCTGCCACGTACGGTCCGCGTCCAACGTGTCCGGCGTCGCCGGGCCCAGCCACTTGCGTTGATGCGCGCCGCGGAAGTACATGCCCACGTCCGCGTCAACGCCGCCGCGGTGCGACTTGTGCGGCGGCAGACACCCGCCGCCTTCCTTGGACAAGTCGCCGACGATCAGGTGCGGCAACAGCGGGCTCTGTCGCTGCGTCGCGTGCACACCGAGCCGAATCGCGTCCACCAGAATCGGCTTGCCCCAGCCGCGCTGCGGTCGTTGGATGATGAAGTGCTCGTCGTCGCCTTCCAGCAGCACGCCGCCTTTCAACGTGACGCCATCGTGCGGCGACTTGTAGACCAGATACCGCTTTCCACCTTTCAACTTCGCCGCCGTGCCAATCGCGTTCCAGCTGCGCAACGTGCCTTCCGCGACGCGGTAGCGCCGGGCAAAACTGCCGACCTTCTCGTTCTTCTTGGCGATGCCGTACTTGCGTCCACACACGCTCACGGTCTGGCTCTTCTTCTTTTCCGACGCCAGAAACTTCTTGCATTGCGCGCTCTTGGCATTCTTCTTGTCAGCGCAGAGCTTCCTGGTCTTGGCGTGCTCGGCGGCGTCGGCGCGCTCCTTTTCATCGGCGAAGAACTTTTTGCATTGCGCGCTCTTGGCCTTCTTCTTGTCCGCGCAGGTGGACTTGAGCGCGGCAATTTGCTTCTTTTCCTTGGCGCTCAGCGCCTTGGGTTTGTCATCGTCGTCCTTCGCGGACTTCTTGCTCTCTTTGGACTTTTCGCCTTTGGCGACGGGCTTGTCCTCTTTGGCTTTGCCCTTCGCGTCGGGACCTTTTTGCGACGCGCGCAGTTGCACGCACTCGCGCGTGTCCTTGCGCTTTGGGTCAGCGCAGCGCTTGACCAGCGCCTTGTCGACCTTCACAGGCTCGGGCTTTTTGGCCGCCGGTCTCGCAGCCGCAGGTTTGGCAAATGCGAGGACGGGCAGCCACAGCAGCAGCGTGAAGGTGAACAGCGTTCGGTTCAAGTGTGCCACGCGCGCTCCGGCCCGATCGGGCGACTGAGCGTTCCATTCGCAGCGCGCCGCGTCAACCGTTCGGCCAGGCTCGTTGGCGGTTTGCAGCACGTGAACGTGCTTCTGCCCTTGTGTCGGGCCCTCCCAGCGACCCAACCGCCCTCCCCCGGCCAACCCACGCGATCCGCATCCAGATTCCCTAATCCTATCAAGCCGTCACAGCCATCATCACCCACCGATCCACAGTCTGCATCGCGGCGTGGACACGCGCGCCAGCAGCGAGCGCGTTTC
>CAITYF010000131.1 GCA_903896545.1 uncultured Myxococcales bacterium
CCGGCTCTACGCCGGACGGGGCGCTGACGCGCGCGTCCGTCGCGGAGACCCGCTGCGCGTGCCTCCGCCGCAAGCGGTCACGATCCGTTTCGCGTGGTGCACCTCACTCAGCGCGCCGGCTATGACGCCGTCGCCCCCAAATCTCCCTTAGTTTGTGAGCCTTTGGTGACGCCGCGTTTGTCGCTTGCCGCCGCGTCAGGGGGACTGTACGCTCCAGAGTTCGTGACTTGTTCGGTTGGCTTGGAGTTGCTATGCGCCTTTCCTCTCCGCTCCCTGTGTCCCGCTTGGCCGCAGCCAATGTGCGGGGCGTTCTGGTTGTGTGCGCGGTCGCCCTCTGCGCGCTTGCCGCGTGCTCCAGCAACACCGGGTCCGGCGGTGGGCCCGCCTACCAAATTCCCGGCAAGGACGGCACGATCGGCAAGGTCTTGGACGACGGCGAGACCAATCCGGGCGAAGACACCACGGCGACAACGGGGGACGACGGGGCGGTGACGACGGACGCGAGTGGACCCGGTGCGGACGCGTTCACGCCTGATGTGCCGTACCCCGTTGATCCGAACGATCCGAACAAAGACAAGGATCTCGACGGCGACGGCGCCACGCCGATGCAGGGCGACTGCGACGACACAAAGCCGACGACGCACCCCGGCGCGATGGAGACGTGCGACGGTCAGGACAACGACTGTGATGGCGTGGCCGACAATTTTGACGCGGACAAGGACGGCTACAGCGCCTGCCCCGGCGCGAATCAGGACTGCGACGACAGCGATCCGAACGTCCACCCCGGCGTCAAACCGGACTGCACGAACGGCAAGGACAACGACTGTTCCGGCGCGGTCGACGCTGACGAGGACAACGACAACGACGGCTTCCCCGCGTGCCAGGACTGCGACGACAAGAACGCAGCGATTCACCCCGGCGCGGCGACCAACTGCACGAACGGCAAGGACAACGACTGCGACGGCGTCGTGGACGGCAAGTTGGACAGCGACAACGACGGTTCGCCGGCGTGTCAGGACTGCGATGACAGCGATCCGACACGCTTTCCGGGCAACATTGAGGTCTGCGACGCCAAGGACAACGACTGCAACGACGTCGCGGACGACATGGACAACGACGGCGACAGCTACAGTGGCTGCGGCGACGACTGCGACGACGGCGACATCACGATTCACCCCGGTGCGTCGCGTAACTGTAAGAACGGCAAGGACAACGACTGCTCCGGCGTCATCGACGCAAACGAAGATGGCGACAAGGACGGCTCCGCGGGCTGCTCGGACTGCAACGACAACAACAAGTACATCAACCCCGGCGCTGTGGAATTTGCGGCGGACAACGTCGACAACAACTGCAACGGTCAGACCGACGAAGATCCGACGAAGTGCGACGTCGCGGGCTTGAGTTCGAGCAACGTGAACGACTACGCGAAGGCGATTGACCTGTGTTCGGGCGTACAGTCGTCGGTCTGGGCGGTCGAAGCCTCCGCGAGCGCGCACGGCATCAAGCAGTCGTACGGTCCGCCGAACTTGCCGACGCACGGTCCGAACATGATCGCGCTTTCATCGGGCGTCGCGGCGGCGCAGGGGCAGGCGGGGTATGTGCTGCCGCAGAGTGGAACCTCGTTCAGCAACTCCGGCACGTACCCGTCCAACGCGGGGGGCAACTGCACAAGTTCGGGCACGCCGCAGGACTACACGGAGCTCAAGTTCACGATCAAGGTGCCGACAAACGCGCAGGCGTTTTCCTTTGATTTCAACTTCATGTCGGCCGAGTATCCGGAGTACGTCGGCACGTCGTTCAACGACAAGTTCTTTGCGCTTCTGGACTCCAAGAACTTCAAAGGCAACGTGTCGTTTGACTCGAAGGGCAATTGCGTCAGCATCAACAACGGCTTCTTCACCGTCTGCGACGGCTGCGCGCAGGGCTCCGCCGGACTGGCCGGCACCGGCTACGAAAGCGGCATCGGCGGCGGCACGGGCTGGTTGACGACGACGGTCCCGGTGACACCCGGCGAGACGATTACGCTGCGGTTCATCATCTTTGACGAGTCGGACCACATCTATGACTCGGCAGTGCTCATCGACGACTTCCGCTGGCAGCTGTCCGCCAAGGGCGGCGGTCCGTCGACGGTTCGTCCCGGCGGCGGCTAAGCCCCGCGACCTAACGCCATAGCAGAAACGACGCGACAACGGCCGCAACCACACCCGCGCCAATTGCCCACGGGAGCCATGTTGGCAGACCAGGCTTGGGTAGCGGCGCGTACTCGTCTTCGCGAGAACGGGCAGGGGCGGCCGCTTGGGCCCTCTTTTTGGGGGCATCGGCCACCACGGTCAGCGTTGGCTTCGCGGGCGCGCGGACAGCCGCCTGTGCGGCCGGCGGTGCGGCGGGCGACGGACTCGGTGGCGCTACCGGCCACGCGGCAGCCGCCGACGCGGTCTTGGCTGCTGGCGCGGCCTTTGGCGGCGCGATGGGCCATGCAGACGCAGCGGCATTGACCGATGGCGTCGGCGGAACCAACGTCACCGGCTTGGGTTTCGGGATGGGCGCTGGCGCCGCCGCGCGGAGTGATGCCCCCGGCTGTACAGTCGACTTCGGCCGCGTGTCCCAAGCCAGCGTCGGCGCTTCGTCGTCTGGCACCAGCGTACTCTTGACGATTTCCAACGTCGCGCGCATCTCCCGCGCGCTCTGGAAACGCTCCTTGGCGTTCTTGGCCAGCGCCCGCTCGATCGCGCTTTTGAGGCCTGGTGCGACGGGCAGCCGGGAGGCTCGCGCGACGTCCGGCACCGGCGCCAACGCGTGCCCCTGCATCATCTGGAGTGCGGTTTCTGCCTCAAACGGCGTGCGACCTGTCAGGCAGCGAAACAGGATGCACGCCAGCGCGTACAAGTCTGCGCGGCCGTCGACCTCATCGCCCATGCACTGCTCCGGGCTCATATACGCCGGCGTCCCTAGCGCGCGCCCGTGACCCGTGAGCGTCGAGCCTTCCCGCCGCGCGATACCAAAATCCAGCACCTTGATGAGCCGATCGCCCTCGAATTCGGTCAGCATCAGGTTCGCCGGCTTCAGATCGCGGTGCACGAGTCCTTTGCCGTGCGCCTCGCTGAGCGCCTTCAGCGTCTGAATCGCCAAGTCCAGCGCTTCTTCCTGCGGCAGCGGCAGTCGGTGCGCCTCCAGCGCCTGCAGCCGATCCTCCAGCGTTTGGCCCTGCAGCAGTTCCATCGCCAGAAAGAGCGCGCCGTGCTGGGTCTGGCCGACGTCGAAAACCCGCACCGTGTTCGGATGCCGCAGCGACGCGGTCAACTCGGCTTCCTGGTGAAAGCGGCGGATGTCGGTCTTCGGATCGTCATCGGACGGCATCAAGAGCTTCAGCGCGACTTCCTGGTGCGTTCCCGTGTGCTCGCCGGCGTAGACCGCGCCAAAACCGCCGCGACCGATCAACTCGGTGATGCGATATCGGCCGTTGACGACGTCGCCCGCGCGCAGTGCCGTCGGGTCGGCAAAAAAGTGCGCGGCCTTCGACCGTCGCGGTACCGTCGTGCGGACAGAAGCGCAGATCGGTGGTCGAGCCGCAAGACGGGCAGGTTCGTGGCGCTTTTTGGGTGACGATGTCCGACATTGCACGCTTCCCTTGCGCCTTACCCTGCCATGTGCGGCGGCGTCGGGCAAGCCAAGTTCGCGACGTTTGCGTTGCGCGCGGCAACGATCGCGTTTCTTCACAAGGTGACAACTTGCGGTGACGCCTCTGGTTGTGTACACCGCGCACGGCTATTTGTGGAGTTCAGCGTGTCGCTCGCCCGCGTGACTGAAAATGCTTATGGAAAGTCCCTTGTTGCTGCGGTTGACGTCCCGGCAGGCACAGCGGTGGCGCGGTTTGAAGGCCCGCTCGTGCTGTGGGATGCCGTCCCGGAGTCGGAGATTCGCCACGTGCTGCTCGTCGATGACGTGCACTGGCTGATTCCGCACACCGACGCGCGTTACGTGAACCACGCTTGCACGCCGAACTGCACCGTCGACGACGACCTGAATATCGTCACTACGGCGCCTGTCGCCGCTGGTGCCGAGTTCTCCATCGCGTACAACAACGGCCGTCGCAGCGAATTTGAAGCGAACCCTGAATCGTTCTTCTGGGACGTGCGTTGGAGCTTCGACTGTGCATGTGGCACGGCCAACTGTCAGGGTCGCATCGACGGCTACCGCCTCATAGACGACTGACACACCCGATCGGAAAGGAACCGCAGATGTTGAAGGTTGTGAAAACCCCAGGGAAAGGACGCGGCGTTATCACGGACACGGCGATAGCCAAAGGCGCGACGATTGAGCGCATCCCGGTCCTGTTCATCCCCGCGGAGCAGTGGGAGTACATCGAGAAGACCGAGTTCTACCACTACTGCTATTCCTGGGGGCACGAGTCGCAACACGCGGCGTTCGCGATGGGCTTTGGTTCGCTGTACAACCACAGCTATTCGCCCGCGGCGGTCTACAAGAAGCACATCGACGAGAACGAAGTCGAGTTCATCGCGCTGCGTGACATCGCGGCGGGTGAGGAAGTGACGATCAACTACAACGGCGATCCGAACGATCACCAGCCGATGTGGTTCGGCGACGTCCTGTAGCTCCACCCATTCCAGCAACTGCCCGCGTTTCTCCACTCAGGAGCACTCATGTCGCGCCCTCCGTCGCATCGTCATCGCACGCTTGGTCCTCTGGAAAACCTCGAAGCGCACCTGCCCGAAGAATGGTGGCGTACGCTCTTCAACGCCAACTACTTGAAGACCGACGGCGACGTCGTCGAGAACGCCGACAACACGACCGCTGAGGTCGATCTGTTGGTGCAGGCAGCGGAACTGAAGCCGACGGATCGGATCCTCGACCTGTGCTGCGGCCAAGGGCGGCACACGCTGGAGCTGGCGAACCGCGGGTTCAAGCACGCGCAGGGCATCGATCAGTCGCGTTACCTGCTGAGCGTGGCGCGGCGGCGGGCGAAGCAGTCGACGCTGCCCGTGAAGTTTACGTTGGGCGAGGCGCGCAAGCTCAAGTTGCCCGTGGGCCAACTGGATTGCGTTGCGATGATGGGCAACAGCTTTGGGTATTTCCACCACGCGGACGACGACCTTGTCGTGCTGGACGCCGTGCGGCGCGCGCTCAAGCCCGGTGGCACGCTGGCAATGGATCTGACGGACGGCGATTGGGTGCGCAAACACCACGAGCCGCGGTCCTGGGAATGGCTGAACGCGCAGGAATTGGTCGTTCGCGAGCGGCAATTGTCGGCGGACGGTCAGCGGCTTGTCTGCCGCGAGGTGATCGTGCACGCGACGCGCGGGATCCTGGTTGATCAGTTCTACGCTGAGCGCCTGTACGGTCGTCAGCAAGTTGCGGCGTTGCTGACGCGCGCGGGCTTCACGGGCGTGGCCGAGCACGACGTGCTGGAAGCGTCGTCGTCGCGGGATCAGGATCTGGGCATGATGGCGCACCGTGTGTTCATCACGGCTCAGGTCGCGGATCGCGCGCCGGCAGTGGCGGAACTTCAGGTGCCCAAGCAGCGGCTGACGGTTCTCATGGGTGATCCGCGGCAGCCCGACCCGGTGAAGCGCGGTGGCGTGTTCAATCCGGAAGACCTGGACACGATCGCGCGGTTGAAGCGCGCGATGGCGAGCTGGCCGGACGTGACCGTGCGGTTCCTCGATCGCCACGAGCAATTTCCCAAGCTGCTGGCGGAAGACGACTCGGATCTCGTCGTGAATTTCTGCGACGAGGGGATCGGCAACAATCCGGCGCTCGAATTGCACGTCCCGGCGCTTCTGGAAGTGTTCGGTCGGCCGTACACGGGCGCGGGTCCTTCCGCGCTGGGCCTGTGCTTTGACAAGGCGCATGTCCGCGCGATCGCCGCGTCCATGGGCGTCCCGGTGCCGCGCGAAGCGTACGTGGCGCAGCATGATCCCGATCCCGCGCCGGCGATTTCGTTCCCGGCGATCGTGAAGCCCAACGTGGGCGACGGCAGCATTGGCATTCCGGTGGCGGCGGTCGTGCGCAACGTGGCGGAACTGCGGCAGCGCATCAAGGAACTACGCGCGGAGCTGCCCGATCGCGGCCTGATCGTGCAGGAATTCCTGGAAGGCGCGGAGTATTCCGTCGCGCTCATTGGCAATCCGGGGTGCGACCTGCAGCCGCTGCCGATTCTGGAAGTCGACTACAGCAAGCTGCCTACCGACGCGCCGAAGATTCTCGGCTACGAGAGCAAGTGGCACCCGGAGTCGCCGTACTGGACCGACATTGGTTTTGGCCAGGCGCAGTTGGAACACAGTCAGCGGCAGCGCTTGGTCCATGCGGCGGCGCGCCTGTTTGAGCGTCTGGGCTGTCGCGACTACGCGCGCTTTGACTTCCGCGCCGATGCCGACGGCGAGATTAAGCTTCTGGAAGTCAACCCGAATCCGGGCTGGTGCTGGGACGGTAAGCTGAATATGATGGCGGAGTGGGCCAATTGGAGCTATTCCGACCTGCTGCGGGCCATCGTCGTGGCGGCAAACCGGCGCCTGGGGCTGGTGAGCGTCGAGCAGAGCGACGTCGAAGCCCGCGTGCAATCCATCGCGTGAGGCTGGTCGCGCGACCTCTGGCGCATTTCGGCGTTGCGGCGTCGAGAACTGCATCCAGAATCCGTGGCCAGAAGAACAACTGATGACGAGCGTGAGGCAAAATGGGCTGGTCCGATCCGAAGACGTTGACGCTACCGACTCCAGCAGACTCGCTGCCCGGACGTTCGACTGTGATGCCAGTCGCGGCCCGTCACGTCGTTCTGGGCTCGCCGACGCGCGCGCCGTTTCCCGCGGGCACGGAAATCACCTGGTTTGGCATGGGCTGCTACTGGGGCGCGGAACGCAAGTTCTGGCAGACGCCCGGCGTAGTGAGCACGTCGGTCGGTTTTGCCGGCGGCCTCACGCCAAACCCGACCTACCGCGAGAGCTGCACGGGGCGCACTGGGCACACGGAGATTGTGCAGGTCGTCTTTGACCCGACGCGTGTGTCGTTCGCCGACCTTCTGCAGATTTTCTGGGAGAACCACAATCCGACGCAGGGGTTTCGCCAAGGCGGCGACGTGGGCACGCAGTATCGTTCGGCGATTTATGCGGCCGACGCCACGCAGCTGCAGGCGGCGCTCGCCAGCCGCGACGGCTACCAGACGGAGCTGAAGCGGGCAGGGCTCGGCGCGATCACGACGGAAATTGCGCTGGCGGGGCCGTTCTACTATGCGGAGGACGACCACCAGCAGTACCTGCACAAGAACCCGGACGGGTATTGTGGCCTGGGTGGAACGGGCGTGAGTTGTCCGATAGGGCTGGCGATCGGGAAGTAGCTGCTTTTTCTTGAGGGTGTGGGCGCATCCGGCCTGAAAGGCCGGACCGGGCCGCCGATTCTGGCCGTCGAACGTCCAGAACCAAGCCCCGGTGCGGGTCTTGGCGCTGCGCGTCGGGTCCCTTGCGCAACTGGCGACAAATTCGAGCAGGCCGCGCTTGTACGGGGCGCGGGGTACGCGCGATGCTCCGTCGTCGCCCGCGGTTCGACGCGCACCACGCGAAAGGGGGCGTGACCCAACGAGGCGGAGACACGCGCAGCGTGGCTCCGTCCTGAGCGCCGACCTTGGCCGGTCCGCGAAGGATAGCACCCGGTCCGGCCGCGTGCGGCCGGATTCGCCCAAAAGAAGCAGGACTTCCCCCGCCAACCGCCTCAATACGGCCGGATCTGTTTCATCAAGAAGTACGGCTTCCCGTTCGCGTCCGGGTGCACCTTCCACTCGCAATCCAGCGCCATGTTGCTGTCGTGCCCGTACAGCGGGCCAAAATGCGCCTGCGCCTGATACAACGCGTTCACCAGATACTCCGGGAACGGATCGTCCAGCACGGTCTTCTCCGGCGACAAGCTCGCAAACTGCAGTCGGTTTACGATGGGCTGCCAGTGACCGTAGAATTTGGGCGTCTCCGGGAACTTCCACAGCAGCGTGAACACCTCCGGCGTGATGCCGCCGACCGGATTGGTCACTGAATTCTCACCGAGCTGCGCGTTGACGTAGTAGCCCCAGCTCGTCGGATCCGCGAGGTTCTTCGTGATGGCGACGCCGTTGCTCACTTCGTTGGGGTGATTCGGGTTCAGCAGGACGCCCATGTGGACGGCCATGTGACGAATGCGCCAGAAACTGCGCTCCTCAAACGCGCGAAACGTCCAGACCGAGCCCCAGACTTTGCGGATGCGGTTCGACGCCGACTTGCTGCCTTCCACTTGCGCCGTGAACGACTCGTAGAGCCCCGCGCCGGTGAAGCCGTCGAGGTCTTCGGCGTTGGTGGAGGAGCGCATGCGGAAGTCCTGCTTGATCGTCGTCCACCCGTCAGCGCTTTTGCTGGTGAAGCGTTTCCACGCCGCCGCGTCGAGCTCTGCTGCAAACGTCGGGTCGACGGGCGTGTGTTCAATCGCCCAGCGGAAGCCGCGCAGCGTCGCCGCACGCAGGAAGCTGTCGGCCTGAAAGTCCGGGCGTTCGAGCGCCGCCTGGATGAACGCCTTGATCTTCAGCCGCGCGCCGCCGACGACCTCTACGCACAGCTTGCCGGCCCTCGTGCACGCCTCCGCGTCAAACGTGACGTCGCTCGTGCAATCCGCCGTGAGGCTGACGCAGCTTGTGGCATCGATCTCGTTTTGCCCCACGTGCCGATCGTACGCGGCAAACGGCACGCCCAAACCGGGCTCCGTGAACGTGTCCCGTTCGCCATTTGTTAGCGCCATGACGGCCGCCGCTTGCTGCTTCCACAGCTGTCGCAGCTCCGCGTAGTTCGCTGCCTTCACGCCGTACGCCACGGCCGACGAAAAGCCGAGTTCGTCGAGATCGCGCACCGCGGTCACAGTCAGATCGGCGTCTGGTACGAACTCATCGTGCGCCAGACGGGCGTTCCAGTAGTCGTTCACTTCTTGCGGCGTGGCTTCGCGCAGGTCAAAACCGCCCGCGAAGACTTCAAAGCGCACCGGCTTGCCCAACAGCGGCTTGACGCGCGGATCATTCGCCGCATCTTTCAACGCCAAGTTTGGGGTGTTGCGCGCCTTCGCCACCACGTTCACGTGCGCCAGCGGTGTCTGCATTTCCGCGGTGATTGTTCCGCCCACGAGCGGCAGGTTCAGCGGCAGCCGCGTCAGTACGATCACGTCGCGATAGGACAGCGCGCCCAGCTTCAACTGCTCGTCGCTCACGTTGCGCAGCGTCCCGAATGTGACGCCGTAGTTCATCGACTGCTGGTGAATCGCCGCGTACAGCTCAGCTTCCGACGCCCACAGCACGCCTGCCGCCGCCAGTTCTTTCTCGTGTTGGCGCGCATCCGCGTCTGCCACGGCGTTGGGCGGAATGTAGATCAGCCGCTGGTGTGCCCCGGTTTGCGCCAGCATCGCAGCCGTTTGCTTGACCTTCCCGTAGACGGCGATCGCCACGTCCAGCGGCACGGCGTCCGAAGTGAAAAACTGCAGCGTCACTGGCGATGTCCACGTCGCCTCGGTCGGCAGGTCCGGCGTCATCGGGATGTGCTGAATCTGCCAATCCGGGTACTGCACAAGTGTCGCGTTGGCGTGGGGATGCTGCGGATCGCCGTACATCACCGAATCGAACAGGTTGCGGTCGGGAAAACGCGCGGGCCAGCGGGCGTGGGCAAATTCATAGTGCAGGCTATAGTGGGACGGAATGTAGAAGACTTCCGGTGAGGTGCGCGCATCAAAGACCATGACCTTGACGCTTTGCGCCGGCCCCAAATCGGTCGCGTCGGTCTGCGCCATGCATGTGAAGGTGTCCCAACCCGTCTGACCGGTCTCGAACGTTTGGCGGTAGTCGCACGGATCCGCCGGGGCATGGCACGCGGGAAGCGCCAAGGCGATCAGCAGCGCGACCAGGAGGGTTCGGAACATCGGCGTCACTTGCCGACGTTGTCGATCGGCGTTCCACACGTTACCGGTTGTCCAAGCGGCGCGCCAATCGGCTCGCCGTCGCGGAAGACGACGTTGCCGCGCAGGATCGTGATGACCGGCCACCCCTGCATGTGCACGCCTGTCCACGGGCTCCAGCCGCAGCGCGAGCGAATCTCACTGGTCTGCAGCGCATGAACCTTCTGCAGGTCGCACAGCGCAAAATCCGCGTCGAAGCCCGGCGCGATTCGCCCCTTGTTCTGAATCTGGTAGATCTCCGCCGGGCGCTGCGCCGTCCACAGCACGATCTCCGCCAGCGTCACGCGGCCTTGCGCGTGTTCGTTCAGCAACAGCGGCAGCGTCGTCTGCACGCCCGGCATGCCCGACGGCGCACTCGCGTACGGCTTGGCTTTTTCCTCCACCGTATGCGGCGCGTGATCGGAGCCAATGCACGTCAGCGTTCCGTCCCGCAGCGCCGCCCACAGCGCTCGCCGATGCCGTTCCTCGCGGATCGGCGGATTCATCACCGCGTTGTTGCCCAGCCGGTCGTAGCAGTCCGGCGCGCTCAGCGTCAGATGCTGTGGGGTGACCTCGCCCGTCGCGAACCGCCGCGCCGGGTGGTGCCGCAGCACGTCCAGTTCTTCCGCCGAGTTGATGTGCAGCACGTGCACGTGCCGCTGCGTCTCTGCGACCACGTTCAGCAGGCGCTCGACAGCAAGCCGCGCGCTCTCCACGTCGCGGCGCAGTGGATGGTCGTGCGGACGATTCGCCGGCACCGTCTCCGCCAGCCAGCGCAGCCGCGCCTCGTCCTCGGCGTGCACGGCCACACGCCGTTTGCCCACGCGCAGCGCCGCCCGCAGGGTGTCGTCATCGGGCACCAGCAGCGTTCCCGTCGAGCTGCCCATGAAGATCTTCACGCCAGCAAAACCGGGCAGATCCTCGCAAGAGTCGAGAAGCGCGGCGTTTTCCGTTGTTGCGCCAAGGAAGAACGCGTGATCCGCCCAGGATCGCCCTGCAGCGCGCTGCAATTTGTCCTGTAGAAGCGCGCGCGTCGTCGTATTCGGCTTGGTGTTGGGCATCTCAAAGAACGTTGTCACACCGCCCGCGATCGCCGCCAACGAGCCCGTGGCCAGATCTTCCTTGTGCTCCAGTCCCGGCTCGCGAAAGTGCACCTGCGTGTCGATGACGCCCGGCAGAACAGTCAACCCACGGGCGTCCAACGACTCTGCGTAGCTGCCCGTAAGCGCCTGTGCAAGTTCAAGAATCTTGCCATCCCGCACGCCGATGTCGAGGCGAGCCACGCCGGTAGGAAGCACGACATCTGCGTTGCGAATGGCCAAGGACTGGGTGTTTGTCTTCATGTCGCCCAGCATGCCACAGGGGCCGCGCGGCCGAAACTCATTCTGAACGGACTTGACATTGTCGCGCACTCAAACGATCGTCTCGGTCCGGGCCCGACGCAGCGTCGGTCGGGTCTGGATGTCCTGAAGGCGAAAGTCAGCAGGGCAGGCACTCAAGCCGGAGTGGTGAAATGGTAGACGCGGCGGACTCAAAATCCGTTGGGCTTAACGCCCATGAGGGTTCAAGTCCCTCCTCCGGCACCAAACGATGAGCGTTTTTTGTGCGCCAACTCTGCGCCGACTGCCAGCTGCCCTGCTGGTCACGTCGGCGTTGCTGTTTTTGCGCGCGATTCCAACGTTGGCCCAGGTACCCCTGCCGCAGACGCCGACCCCGCTGGTTTCTGAACAAGGGCGCGCCGGCTTGCTGGCAGACGTGACGCAGACGGCAGACGACGAGGTCGCAGGCGCCGCGCCAACGCCCGCGGAAGAAGCAGCCACGCGCACGGCGCTGGACGCGGAATTTCGCTTGCGCGCATCGGTGCCCCGCAATCTGGCGGCGATCGAACCGGGCGCGGACGTCGTGCGTAGCGCGGTCTTCCACCGGGAACGGCTGGGCGCGAGTTTTGCCCGCGGGCCAGTGGATGGTCGCGTGCAATTGCAGGCTTCTGGAGCGTTTGGCGATGCCAATCCCGGCGCATTGCAGCTCCCGACGGTCGGATTGCAGCAGGCGGTCGTGCGTCTCCAATCGACGTCGCACAAGTGGGTGTCGGCTGAAATGGGCCGGATGGTGCTCGACTACGGCGCTGGACGGATGATCGGTGCCTACGATTTTCAAGCTGCGAGCAACGTTTTTGACGGCCTGCGCGTGCGGATGAGCTACCAGAAGTTTCTCGACGTCGACCTGCTCGCCGTGAAGCTGCGTCGCAACAGCACGGAGCCTGACCAGGATCGCAATCTTTTTGGCGCCTACATCACCGGTCAGCCTCACCAGCGTCTGCGGGCGGACTTGTACGTGCTGTATCAGGTAGATGGCACAGCGGCAGGGCACGCATACTTGACGACGATGGGCGTGCGGCTGGATTGGCGGCCGCTGGCGTGCCTGAGTGGTGAAATCGAGGCGGCGCTGCAGGTGGGCGATCAGGACAAGCAGGGCCATACCGAACGGCAGAGCCTCGTGGGCAGCGCATTTTACGGCGAGCTCGCGGGCCACATGGCGGCCGGTCGCGGTCATGTGAGTCTGGCGCCGTTCACGCAGTTTTACTCCGGTGCACCTACGCAGGGCGCTGACGGCCAAACCGCGACGGCGTGGCGCCCGCTGTACCCGTCGCTGGATCAGGTCGTTGGCTTCTTGCAGCTTTTTCAGCAGACCAACTTGTGGCAAAACGGCGGCCGACTGCGCTGGAAAGCGCGCCAGAACGTCGGGTTGGACGTCGACGCGCGTGTTTCAGCAAGCCGCGACAACGCGCCGCTTCCGGGTCTGGGTGGGATGACGCTTCCGGGCGATGGCGGCTGGCGCGTGTTGGGATCCGAAGTGGACGTCATCGCGCGGTGGCAAGTCCTGCGCTCGTCGGAGATCTTCATCGGCGCTGGCGTTTTTGTCCCGTCGGATGGGCTGAAGACGTACATCGGCACGAACGCGTCCAGCCAGCTGTTGGCGCAGTGGACGTCGCGGTTTTGACCGCAGGCTGCGCCGATTTCTGCGAAGAACTCTGGACAACCGGCTTCGCCTTCTGCCCAAGCAATTTTGACCGCACTGCGCGCCGCGCGTTGCTGCCAGCCCCCCAATTGGGTTACTATCCAGCCTCGCTCGGACAGCAAAGGAGTCGCCATGCAGGTGAAGCACGCAGGTCGTACGGATGTTGGTCTTGTTCGCCGCCAGAACGAGGATAGCCACTTTGTTGATCCACAGTTGCAGCTCTTTATCGTCTGCGATGGCGTCGGCGGTCGTGCCGGTGGCGCGGAAGCCAGCCGCATCGCGTGCGAGCACATCGCCGCGGAAGTGCGCAAGTCTGCTGCCCTGATTCGCGATTTTGCCGGCAACACCGGTTCGGCCAATCGCCGCGATATTGGCGCGCTGCTCGAGAGCGCGATCAGCACGGCCAGCGCTGCGGTGCGGCGTGCGGCTGCGGTGAACCCAGACTTTTCTGGCATGGCGACGACCAACGTGACGCTGCTCGTCGCTGGCGGCCACGCGTTCATCGGCCACGTGGGTGACTCGCGCGTGTACCTCGTGCGTCAGGGCGTCATGCACCCGCTGACCGAAGACCACAGCGTCATGAACGACATGAAGCGCCGCGGTCGCGGTCCGGAGCGCGGCCACATCGGCCAGACGTTCACGGAAGCGCTGACCCGCGCGTTGGGCGTGCTCGATTCGGCGCGCGTCGACTTGCTGGATCTGGAACTGATTCCCGGCGACCGCTTCATCCTCTGCACCGACGGCATTCACGGCGTGCTGGGCGACGACCAAATGCAGGTTGTTGTGCCGCGCGGCTCGGTCGAGGACGTCGCCGATGACCTGATCGAGGCGGCATTGCAGCGTGGCGCACCGGACAACGCGACTGCGCTCGTGCTGGACGTGCTGGATGACAAGTCCGCTGACCGCGCGATGCTCGTGCGTCGCCGCTTGGAAGCGCTGCAGGGCGTCTCGATGTTCCGGTACTTGCCGTACGCCGACCTCATTCGCGTGGCCGGTATCGCCAGCGAACGCGTCATCAAAGCAGGCACGGAACTGTGCACGGAAGGCGAGTTTGGCGAGAGTTTGTTCATCATCCTCGAAGGTTCGGCGGTTGTCCTCAAGGGCGATGGCGTGACCATCGCGGAACTGCAACCGGGCCAGCACGTCGGCGAAATGAGCCTGATCGAGCGCGCGCCGCGGTCGGCGACGGTGCGCTCCAAGACGGCGATGTCGGTGTTGGTCATCGAGCGCGACGCGTTCTTCGGCCTCCTGAGCGAAGAACAAACGGCCGTGAAGCTGCTCTGGGGCCTCGTCCGCATGCTGAACGCGCGTCTGCGCACCACGAGCGACGAACTGAGCCACCTCAAGGGCCGCAACTAAGGGATCCGGATGAAGAAGTTTGCCCCGTTCGCGGCGCTTGTCGCGCTTGTTGCTGCCTGCACGCCGCCGGATCCGCCACCGCCACGTCCAGCGCGGAAAGCGGCGAAGGTCGAGGCGCCGCGAGAAGCCGCCGAGGATCCGCAAGCGAAGCAAGGTGCGCGCAAGGACGGCCTGACCGGCGGCACGCTGGTTTTTGAAGAGCATTTTGAGCGCGCCGATCTCGGAACGGACTGGAACGCGCCGCAGCCCGGTGAATGGCACATCGTCGACGGTTGGCTGAAGGCTGAAAAAGTGCCCAACGACGATCTGCGCAACCAAGGTGCGTGGCTCGTCAAGCCGCTGCCCAAGAAGGTGCGCGTCGAGTTCAAGTCGCGGTCGATGACGGCGGTCGGCGACACGAAGTGCGAGATCTTCAACACGGAGCCGCGGCACGAACAGGGCTACTCGGTCATCTTTGGCGGTTGGAACAACACGACCAACGCGATCGCGCGGCACGGCGAGCATGAAGCAAATCGGCGGAATCAAAGCGATCCGCCGAAGGTTGAAGTCGGGCGCACGTACACCTGGGCGGTGGTGCGCAATGACAACGTGGTGCGGTGGTACGTCGACGGCAAGTTCATGCTGGCCTACGACGACCCGGCGCCGATCGACGGCAATTTCTTTGGCTTCAACAACTGGGCGAGCGACGTTCGGTTTGACGACATTCAGGTCTACGAGCTGTAGGCGCAGCGACTTCGCGCAGCGGCAAAAACGCGGCGTGTTCGTTGACGCTTTTGGCTGCGGTCGTTACAGTCGCCTCGGGCTGCTGTGGGGAAGGTGCTAATTGGCCATTCGTATCTCCAGTGCCGGCGAAACGAACGTCGGGCGCAAGCGGACACACAACGAGGACAACCTCCTTGTGATGGACGACTCGGGCCTCTTCGTTGTCGCAGACGGTATGGGCGGTCACGCGTGCGGCGAAGTTGCCAGCGCGATGGTCGTTGAAACCATGCGTGAGTACTTTACCCGCGTTGCCAACGACGCTTCGGCCACGTGGCCGGGACGCGAGGAGCGCGGTCTCTCGGAATCCGAGAACATGCTCAACGCCGGCATTCGCTGGTGCAATTACACGATTTGGGAGCGCGGACACTCCGATTCGCGCTACAAAAACATGGGCACGACGGTGGTCGCGATCCACTTCGACTCCGAGCAGGCGACGATCGCCCACGTCGGCGACTCGCGTTGCTACCGGCTACGCGATGGCGAGTTGAAGCAAGTCACGGAAGACCACTCGTTGCTGAACGATTACCTAAAGATCGCGACGCTGACGGCCGAGGAACAGGCGAACTTCCCGCACAAGAACATCATCGTGCGCGCGTGCGGCCTGAAGGACGACGTGAAGGTCGACCTGCAACGCGATCAGCCGCAGGTGGGCGACATCTACATGCTGTGCAGCGACGGCTTGTCGGGTGAAGTGCAGGACCCGCAGATTCTGCAGATCATGGTCCGCGGTCAGGCCAACCTGACGGAAATGGTGAGTGAGCTGATCCAGACCGCGTGCGCCAACGGCGGCAAGGACAACGTGACCGCGATTGCGATCCGCGTCGACGCCGTTTAACTGTGCCAGGTCGGCCGTCGCGGCCGTCAGAAGCAGAGCCACATGATCGCTTTTGCCCAATCCAATTCGCTGAATTCGACCGGTATTGCGAGCGATCCGCTGGTCGCGCTGGCGCTTGAACTGCACCACTTGTTGGCCGACCTGCAGGATGCGCGCCGAGCGCGGGCAGGGCAGGTGTCACCGAAGATCGAGCAGATGCGCCAGATGGCGGAACGCGCGCGGAACTACGCGGCGGAACTGCGGCAAAACCAGCCGACGCAAGCAGAAGTGCTGGCGAAAATCGCGGCGCGGTTGGAGCTGCTGCGCGCGGCGGCCGGTGAAGGGCGATCGTTGAAGGCGCTGACCCTGCGGGCGGGGCGCCAATATGAAACGCTGGCCAAGCTGCTGCGCGAAAAAGCGACGACGGAAGGCGTTGAATTGCCGACGCTGAAACCGCGGAACTACGCGCGCAACGCGTACCACGTCTCCAGCGGCTTTTTGGGCGCCGGACTGTACACCGCGTATCCGGATCGCAATCTGGTCCTCTGGGTCGCTGGCATCTACACGGCCAGCATGCTCACGATGGAAGCGCTGCGGGTTTTGAGCCCGAAGATCAACCAGTTCATGGTCGACAAGATGTTCGGCGCGATCTCGCGACCCATCGAGGCGTACCGGATGAACTCGGGCACGTGGTACGGCATCGCGCTGTTCCTCATGGTTTGGCTGTTCAACCCGCTGGCGTGCATTTGCGGCGTCCTGGCGTTGGGCGTGGGCGACCCGGCAGCGGCGCTCCTCGGCAAGCGTTTTGGTCGGCACAAGCTGCGCGGGCACAAGTCGTTCGAAGGTATGCTGGGCTTCATCGGGGTGTCGACGGCGGTCGTCGCAGCGTTCCTGATGCTGACACCCCACGCGGAGCTGGTTGGCGTGCCCGTGTGGCGCGTTCTGGCGGTGAGCCTGTGGGCGTCGGTGGTGGGGGCGGTGACGGAAGTGTACTGCGAACCGGTCGACGACAATTTTGCGATTCCGCTGACAGTCGCGGGCGCGGTTGGCCTCTTCACATGACGCTTGACGATCTGGCCGCGCGACTCACGGAAATGGAACTGCGCTACATGGAACAGCAAGCCGTCATCGACGCGCTGGATGGCGTGGTGCGCGAACAGGACACGGCGATCGACGTGCTGCGCAAGGAAGTGGACCGTCTCAGCGCGATTCTTGCTAGTGGCGGCGGCGACGCGGACGGTGAGCCTTGGGACGAATGATCCGCACAGGAATTGAGGCAAGAGTATGAGCACAAAGGGCGATCGCCTCTGGGGCGGCGGTTATGAAGAGGCGACGCACCCGCTTGTGGCGCGCATGAACGCGTCCGTCAGCTACGATCAGGTGATGGCGCGCGAGGACATTCTGGGCTCGGTCGCCCACGCGACGATGCTGCGCGATCAGAAAATTCTGACGCACGACGAACACGTCGCGATTGTCCGCGGGCTGCGCGGCATTTTGGCGGACGTGGAGGCCGGACAGTTTGACTGGCGGATGGAGCGCGAGGACGTCCACATGAACGTCGAGGCGACCCTGCGCGATCGAATCGGTGCGCCAGCTGGACGTTTGCATACTGCGCGGTCGCGAAATGATCAGGTCGCGCTTGATGAACGTCTATGGTTGCGGGGCAAACTGGGCGCGATTGGCCAGTCCCTGGCGCGGCTGATGGACGTGTTGGCGCATCAGGCAAGTTTGCACGCAGATTGGCCAATGCCGGGGTATACCCACCTGCAGCGGGCGCAGCCCGTGACGGTTGGGCACCATCTGCTGGCCCACGCCGAGGCGATTGCGCGCGACGCCGAACGTTTGTTGGATGTCCAGAAGCGAGTAGATGTTTGTCCACTCGGTTCGGGCGCACTGGCGGGCACGACTCTGCCGATTGACCGGCAGAAAGTCGCGGATCTGCTTGGATTTAGTGCGATTACCGGCAATTCGCTGGATGCCGTAGCGGACCGCGACCACCTCGTCGAAGCGATGGCAGCGGCGGCGCTGGGCAGCGTCCACCTGTCGCGCATTGGCGAGGAACTTGTGCTGTTCACGAGCGCCGAGTTCGGTTTTGTGCGCCTGCCCGACGCGTTTACGACGGGCAGTTCCCTGATGCCGCAGAAGAAAAATCCCGATATGGCGGAGCTGGTGCGCGGCAAGGCAGGGCGCGTGATCGGCGATCTCGTCGGGCTGCTGGTGGTGCTCAAGGGCTTGCCGCTGGCGTACAACAAGGACATGCAAGAGGACAAGGAGCCGCTTTTTGACGCGCTGAACACCTGGCACGACTGCATCAACGCGACGGCGGATATGTTGGCGCGGGCCCAGTGGCAGAAGCGGAACCTCTTGAACGCGCTGGATAAAGGCTTCCTGCTGGCGACGGATCTGGCGGATGCGCTGGTGAACTCCGGCGTGCCGTTTCGCCAAGCGCACGAACAGATTGCGGAACTCGTCAGCGAGTTGACGCATAATCAGTTGACGTTTGTGAAGTTTGGCGTCGGCAAGATCGCGAAACGCTTGAGTCTCCCGGAAGAGCTTGTGCGCGATACGCTGAATATCCAGAAAGCGTTGAAGCGGCGGGATTTGCCGGGCGCTCCGCATCCGCGGCGCGTGAAGTCTGCGGCGAAAGTGATGGCAAAGCGTTCGGAAAAATTGGCGACATTGGCCGAACGGGCGCTGCGACCGCTGCCCGTGGAGGCGATTCTGGCGGCGACGTGACCGTGCGCTAACGCGCGCAAGAACAGCAACGGCTGGGACCTCGTGGTCTACCTCCGGGCTGGCAAACCACCGTTTGACTTCGGCCGCCGATTGGCGTTCACAGACGCGCCGCCGCGGGCAGTTCGAGAGTCCGCTCGTGATAGATCGCGAGCGAACTGCGGTGTGCCACGCTGATGATGCTGGCGCTCTCCAGACGGCGCAGCAGCTCGCCGTAAAGCTCCGCTTGAGTCGGCTCGTCCACGGCAGAGGTCGCTTCGTCCAGGAACAGCCACGTGGGGCGGTGCAGGAAGGCGCGCGCGAAGGCCACGCGTTGCTGCTCGCCTGGGGACATGACCCGCGACCAGTCCGCCGACTCGTCCAAGCGCGCAACAAAATTCTCCAGACCAGACGCGGCAAGCACGTCGTCGACAGCGGCTTCAGTGAAATCGGTTGTAGCCAAAGGATATGTCACGGCTGCGCGCAACGTGCCTTCCGGGAGATAGGGCCGCTGGGGCAGGAACATGACGCGCTCCGGTCCGCTGATATCTCCTTCACGATACGGCCAGATTCCCGCAATTGCCCTGAGCAGCGTGCTTTTCCCGCAGCCCGAACGTCCCGAAATCAGCAGGCGCTCGCCCTGCCTGACCGACAAGTCGAGGTCCCGGAGCAGGCGTTGACCACCGGGCAGCGACAGACTCAGATTCGAAAGCGTAAGTGCCTGGTCCGGCGTCCGTGCGGGAGGCGGTCCCAACTCGTCCAGTCCGTCGCTGAACTCGCGCAGTCGGATGACGACCGAGCGCCAATGCGCCACGGACTGGTAGCTCTTGATGAAAATGGAGAGAGAGCCCTCGACCATGCCGAAAGCTCCCCTAATCTGCATCAGCACGCCAAATTGGATGCCTTTGGCGAAGAAGCGCGGCGCGGCCATGAAGATTGGAATCATGTTGCCGATATTGGCGTGCAGGTTGCTGTAAAAGATGAGCCCCTTCTGCCTGCCTGCGATCTCCAGGAAGTTGGTGTAAACCGCCTGAAAGCGCTCGCGCAGCACCGTTCTCTCGCGATTCTCCCCGTCACTCAGCGCTACACTCTCGGCATTTTCGCGCAAGCGCACAAGACTGTAGCGGAAATCCGCCTCGCGGCGTTGCTGGGTCACGTCGAGCGGCACGAGCTTGCGGCCAAGCCAGTGCGAAATGCCCGTTCCGAAGACCGCGTAGGCCACCGCGGCTGCCAGGAAGAGTGGCCCGGCGAGCTCCAGGAGAATGGCCGTGAAGGAGATGAGTGTCAGGAGTTCGTCAACCAAAGAGGCCAGCAGGCTCAACGACTCGGAGGTGAAGAAGCGAATGTCCTCGGCGATGCGCTGGTCGGGATTGTCGCCCGCGCGACCGCGAAGCGCGGCGACGTAGTAGGCCTTGTTCTCCAGCCAGCGAGAGACGTACGCCTCCGTCATCCAGCGCCGCCAGCGAATCTGCAGGAGCTGCATGAGGTAGAACTTCAGGACGGCGGCCAAAATCAGGGCAGCAACCAGCCATGAGAACCGAAGAATGAGCGGGAACAGCGCCGGAGCGTCGAGCTTCTCCAACGTGTCGTAGAACGCACGGTTCCAGTCATTGAGCAGCACGTACAGTTTGACCATGCCGACGATCAGCGCGAGCGTCGTGCCGAGGAGCGCGAGTGACTGCCAGCGTTCGTCAGAACGCGTCCAATAGGGCTTGGCCAACCGCCAGAACTCGCGCATCGCCTGAAGCATTTTCTTCCTCACATGGGGCGGCGTCAGCCAGCGAACACGTCAGAACCCTGCTTTGGGGCAGTCGCTTGCAACGGCCTTCGAACGTGCATTGCCGATGAGCTTTAGTCGCGTCGATTTTCCGCAGCTTCGCCGTATCCTGGACCTCCGTCAAGACTTGCACAGCGGACGCGGGTTTGGTTCGCTACGAACAGTTCTCTAGCCAGAGTCGGCCATTCTTCGCGGGTACGCGCCATTTTGGCTGCGCGGGTCTCTCGCGAGCGAGCGTTCCACAAGGCGACGGTGATCGGGTGTCTCTACTTCCACTCCGGGAATCCACCGTCTGGCTCCGGCAACCAATTGTCCTTCGCCCACGTACTGGACGCGTCGATAAACTGCGCCACCAACACGCGCCGATGCCGATTCGACTTGTTCGGGTACGACGCGTGCCACGTTCGCCCTGTGTACAGCAAGACGGACCCGCGCGAGAGCGGCATCGCCGGCGCGGTTGATTCGAGCGGTGGCTTGTGGACTTCCGGGCCTTCCTGCCAGCCGTCGTCGGTCAGGATCGCGCGCATGGTCACGACTTCCGTCGCTGGATCGGTCGGCAGAAGGTGTAGGCAGCCGTTGTCTTCTTCCGTCGCGTCCAGCGCAATCTGCATGGAAACGAGCGATTCCGGCTCCGAGAACAGGTACCACGAGTCCTGATGAATGCCGAACTGCACCGATCCGCCCGGAACCTTGTCGATGAGCACGGCGTTCACCAGCAGCGGTGTTTTCAGCGTGACGCTCAGCGTACCCAGAATCTCCGGTCGCCGGTAGAGCGCTGCGATCTCCGGAATCTGGTGCAGTTGGTGGCCCAAACGCATGAGCTTGTCCACCGGCGGGCGCTCGGCAGGCACCGTCGGATCCCAGAACGGCACCACGCTATTGGCCGACGCCTTGAGGCGCGCCGCAAAACCATCGGGCCACGGCTGCGTCCGTTCGCGCTCCGCGGCATCGTTGATGAAGCGATTGAGCACGCCCGTGATCTGCTCGCAGACCGCCTCTGGCACGACCTTCTCCAGCACCAGCACGCCGTGTTTTTGCCAAGCGCTCGTCAGCCCCTCGCGCGTTGGCAGGACCTTCACGTGTGGCACGGCTTCTTCCAGCGCGGCCGTGTCGGCGACGGGGTTCCTGCGCAACACGGGCGAGATCACGCGGACGATGTCGGGGAGCAGGCGGTCCAAGGTACGCACGTCCTCCGGCTGAAGCGGCGTTCCGTCCTGGGTGCGATAGCTCACGGCCACTCCTTCCAGCACGCGATAGAACTGCTTCACGCGCTCGGCCAGAATGAGGTCGACGTGGAAGTTCGCGAACCGCGTCCGAAGATTGACGCGCATCCCCGCTTCTGTAAAGCCGCTCTCCCAGACTTCCCACGCGCCGCCCGAATGCGCGGCGACGAACGGTTTGAGTTGGGCTTGCAAGTTGGCGTCCGCCACGCGCATTGGCCGCAGTTGGTGGGACGACATCCGTCCGCCTGGACCGACCGGCTTGAAAGTCCACGTGTCGTTGGACGTTTCTCCCGGAGTCGTCACCATCATCGCGTCCAGCCACGCCCGTGTCTCGGCCAGATCGCGCGGCGTCCATCCCGCAGCCGACGTCACCAGCAGCGTTTCCGGATCCCACGTCAGGAGGTGTTCCGGCTTGGCGCGACTCATCAGCGCGTCGGGCAACACCAGACACTGGAACGCGCGCACCCGGCAGCCGATCTGCAACAAGCGCAGCACGCCATCTTTGAACGACCGCGGATTGTCGCCTGGGAGGCCAAAGATGATGTCAATCTCCGGACTGGACACCCGCATGAGGTCGCGCATGACCGCTTCAAAGCGGTCCGGGCGGAACGGCCGATCCATCGCGTCCAGCGCCGCCGGATTGAACGACTGCACGCCGACGTCAAGCACGGGATCTTTGCACTTCGCGAGGAATTCCAGGTGTTCGTCCGTGACGATCGAGGGGTAAATGCACGCGTAGAGCTTGGCTTCCTTGAAGAATCCGAGCTCGGCTTCCACGCGGGCGAAATTCTGGAACGCGCGCTTGTTCAGGTTCAGCCCCGCGTCGACCAATTGGAACGCGCGCACGTTTCTGGCTTTCAGGTACGAGAGTTCCGCGTGGATGCGCGCCTCGCCAAAGACACGATGTGGCGTGGTGTTGTCGCCCCACTGACAGAACGCGCAGGACATCGGGCAGCCACGGAAGCGCTCCATGGTGGACGTCCGGTTGCTGTCGCACAGACCGGCCAAAATCGCGGACGGTAGGGCGTCCATCGGGCGGTCGATCGGTTCTGGAAGGCCGCCTTTCCAGCCGTTCAACGTGGGTACGTGCACGTTGGGAATCGCGGCGAGCGTCTGCAAATCCCAGGACGTTTGCAGCAGCAGCGCGACGATCGCCCATTCCCCTTCACCTGCCACCATCGCGTCCAGCACGCGCTCGCGACCGGCAAACGCGGACTGGCGGAACATGACGGTGCGCGCCGCCGGTCCGCCAAAAATCAGGCGAACGTTGGGTTGCATGCGGCGAACGCGCTCGGCGACGGCTACAAAGACGGCAAAAGACCAAACGTAGCAGGAAAAGCCAATGACGTCAGCGTGTTCAGCAACGAGAGTCTCTGCCCACTGCTCGACGTCGGTATCCGTCGTTTCAACAAACCGCACTTCCCAGTCGCTCAAGCGCGGGTCGGCCTCGATGGACGCGCGAATTTGCCGAATGCCTTGCGAAAACGGGCTGTAAAGCCCGTAGACGATGCGCGGCTCGATGGCACACAGGGTGATGCGCGGCATGAAGGCCCTCAGCGGCGGTTGAGACTCAGCGCCGCAAGGAAAGCGTACCATGCGGTCCCGTCGCGTCCAATGCAGCGGGCTGGTAATCACTTGTAGCCGCGGGTGAATGCAGCGCAACAGCGGTGCGCGTGCTTGACGCACCGGCGCAGCGCGGCCCAGACTCGTCGGCGGCGCAACAGGGTGAACGTTTGATGGCAACCGAGGCGAGTTCAGCGCTCCAGTCCCACGCCGCGACGCTGCCGCTGACGCATCAGATAGTGGCCCCAGTGGCGGTCGGTGCGCGTCCGGTTGTGCTGGCGACGTGGGCAGTCTTCCTCGCGCTGCTGCTCTCAATCGCGTGGCGCCAGCGTCTGCGTCTGCGCGAGAATCTGCCGTTTCTGGCTCAGGCGCTCGGCGTTGTGACGCTCGGTGCGCTGACGATCCTGGGCTTTGCGCCGCGCGCACCGCTCCACGAATACGCCGAGTTCAACCACGCGACCGAGCCGTTCTTTGCCGAGTGGCCAACCGCGTACGGTGAGACCTTGAACGCGCTGGCGCTGGCGGTCGACCAGGTGCTGCGCCAGGGCGTGCCGTCGCTGTTTCTGGTGAACGGCGTGCTGGCGACGGGCGCCATCGCCGCGATCATCGCGCTCACCCTCGCGCTTTTTGCCGACCGCCAGCGCGCGCTCCTGGCAGGGCTGCTTCTGGCATTGTCGCCGGTTTGTGTGCGCTACGCCGCGAGCGAGGAGCCGTTCGCCGCGTTGACCTGCCTCGTCGCGGTAAGTCTGGCCGCGTGGCGCGTGTGGCTGGACCGCCGCAAGCCGCTGCTTCTGGCGCTCAGCGTTGTGGCTGCGGCGTTGGCGATGCAGCTGCGCCCGGATTGGCTGCTTCTGCCGATCGCGCACCTGACGCTCGCACGGACGCTGCGGCGAGACGTGACGTCATCCCGTCGCGCGCTCGGACTCGCCGCTCTGGTGCTGCTCGCGCTGCTTTCGCCCCAGGTCTGGGTGCTCGCGCACGCGCCGCAACGCGCCCCGCATTTTGTCGGCCTGCTGCCGCAAAAAGTCGGCGCCGGGTGGCTGCTGTTTCATTGGCGGTGGACGTCGATCGGCGGGCTCGTGCTCGTGTGGCTGGCTCTCCGCGCGCGGCCGCGGGCTGAGGGGCAGACGACCCAGTGGCTCCTGGCCTTCTACGCAGGTGCGACCGTGCTGCCGTTTGCGTTTTACGCGAGTCCGGGGCCGTTTACGTGGCGCATGCAGATTCTGCCCTCCGCGCTGCTCGCCGTTCTGCTGGCCGACGCGCCCCGCGGGCTGGTGTCTCTCCCCACGCGTTGGCGACTGCCGACGGTGGTGGCGCTTGGCGCGCTGCAGTTTGCCACCCACACGTCGCTGGTCCGCGCGGATTTGCCGCAGCAACAGGAGTGGCGGTTTCTCGCGCAGACCGTGCCGCAGCTGCCTCCTGCTGTAGCCATCACGTCGTCATTTGCCGATGCTGCCGGTCGCTTTCCTCACTATCTCCTGGACCGCGCAGCGCTTCACTGGCAGGAACTGGACGCCAGCGCGCCGCAACTCGCCATGCCGCCCGACGACCAGCCGCACGTCGTGTACCTGGGGCTCTGGTGCTGGATGCGTCCGCAGATCGTCCACGGCACGCAGCTCAACGGGCAGACGGCGTGTGCGCGGCTGCGCGACCGCTACGACCTGCGGCCGATCGCGGAGTCGAACATTGCGCCCTCGACGCTCATCCGCGACTTCACGCAGCCGACCGACGGCCTGTATCGCGTTGGATTTTACTGGGCGCAACGCAAGATCGCGCGGTAACGGCGCGTTGTGTTCGGGTCTCTAAGGGCAACCACGTACGGCCAGGACGATCAGACCTTCGCGGCGCTTCGCTCCGTCCACGGCTTCAGGCTCGTTCAGGCTCGCGCCGAGCAACTGCACGACGTGGCACCCTTGTTTGACGCTGGCCTTGAGGGCCTTCGTCACGTCCGCGCGTTTGCACTCCAGGACCGCCTCGACGGGCAACTGCTTGACCGACGCCACCTGGACGCCCTTCCACGGTGCTTCTTCGCCCTCGGCCATCACGGGGGCCTGCAGTGCACGCGCGCGCAGACCGTCTTCACGTTGGTCGACTTCCACCGAAAATGGTCCCAGCGCCGTCAAGCCGCGCGGCTTCGCGGCGAGCTCCCAGGCTTCCACGGTCAGATCGACGCCTGCGGCGTTGTCGAGGCGCAGCATCTTCCGCGCGAACGCTTCCGTGCCACCAGCGGGTTGGACGGTCCAGTGCCACACGACGGGGCGATCGGTGCGTTCGTACGCCAAGCCGTCCGCGTCCGGACGCAGCGTCGCGCGTGCAACGGGAATGCTGAGCCACTTCACGCTGCCGTCCGCGCTCATTTCCAGATTGACCCGCACGTGCAACCGCGTCTGCACCAGCCGCATGTAAATGCTCTGCGGCGAACTGACGCGCAGCGCCTCGACCGACCAGGACGCACGTCCGGGCGCCTCTGGCCACGCCAGCCCCGTCAGCGCACCCAGTGCGGCGGCCGGACCTAGCATCTCCGGTTCGCAGCGCGCCTTGAACGCCCCCGCCCGTACTTCACAGCCACTCTCAGTCGCCAGAAACGTCGTGTCGTCACCTTGCGTACGCAGGGAAAAGCCTTCGGGCTGCCACGCAATCACGTCCGTTTGCCAGCCCAGACGATCGCGGCGTTGCCACGTCGTTGGAAGGGACTTGCCGCCACCCAAGCGCGCCCGCAGCCAAGCGCCGGCGCGGTCCAGGAGCCAAGCCGAATCGACAAAACCGCTCGGCTGCGTGTCAGTTGGCGTGGCAAAGTCGCCGAGTTCCACGTCGCTCGTATCGCTGACCGCGGCAAAGAGCGAGATCTGTGGATCGCTTGTTTCTGTGGACGTTTTGGGTAGTTCTGCTGGCTTGGTCGGTGTTGTTGCCGTACTGCTCGCCTTCAGCGGCTTTGCCACAGGAGCCTTGCGACACGCCGCGCACAAGGTGCAAGCGAGCAGGCACAGCCACAGCCACTTCCGGGTTCGCGTCACGACAGCCTCCACACGCGACGGTAGCAAGAGCGGCGCGTGGGTTCAATCCGGCTGCGCCTCGTGTTACAACCGCGCGTCCCGCGCAAGGGCCACGACTTGGCCCATTTGGAGAGCACCATGGCCGACGAAACACAGAACCTCGCAGACGCATTGCCCAAGAACTACGACCACCTGACGGTGGAGCCGCGCTGGGTTGCGCAGTGGAACCAGTGGAAAATTTACGAGTACAACCCGGAGAGCGCGGCCGCCAAGGCGGGCAAGACCTACGCGATCGATACGCCGCCGCCGTACGTGAGCGCCGCGCATCTGCACACGGGTCACGCCATGAGCTACAGCCAGGCGGAATTCGTGATTCGCTACAAGCGCATGCGCGGCCATGAAGTGTTCTACCCGATGGGCTTTGACGACAACGGCCTGCCGACCGAGCGCTACGTGGAGCAGAAGTACAAGATCCAGAAAGGCAAGATGGCCGGCAAGGACATCAGCCGCAAGGAATTCATTGACTTGTGCCTGAATGAGACGCGCGAAGGCGCGGCGGTTTACGAGAATCTGTGGCGATCGCTGGGCCTGTCCGTGGACTGGCGGATGACGTATTCGACGATCCAACCGCGCGCGGTGAAGCACGCCCAGCAGAGTTTTCTGGATCTGGTGAAGAAAGGTCGGCTGGAACGGCGCGAGGACCCGATCTTGTGGTGCCCGCTGTGTGCGACTTCGCTGGCGCAGGCGGACGTGGAGGCGGGCGACGACCAAAACCGGCCGATGCACGAGGTGCGGTTCCCGGTCGATCCGGCGACGTCGACGACGGTGAAAGAAGGCATCATTGAAACGACGCGCCCGGAGTTGGTCACGGCGTGCGTGGCGCTGGCGTGTCACCCCGATGACAAGCGATACGGCAAGCTGAAGACGCTGAAATTCCAGGTGCCCTTGACCGATCTGCGCGGCGAACTGGTCCGCACGGAAGGGGAAGGCGATGCTGCGGCGACGGCGACCATCACGTACGGTCCGACCGGTCCGTTCCGCTCCGTGCCTTTGATCTTCGATGAGGGCGTCGATCCAGAATTCGGTTCCGGTCTGATGATGGTCTGCACGTTCGGCGACACGGAGGACATCGCGAAGTGGCGCAACCACAAGCTGGACACGGTGCTGATCCTCGACAGTCAGGGTCGAATGGTGACGCCAACGCTGCCGGAGTTGGACGGCAAGCGCGTGCATGTCGCGGCCAAAGGGTCCGCCGTGTACAATGAAGCACGGTTCGCCGCGGTGGAATTGCTGAAAGGTCATGGCTACTTGCTGAGCGTGAAGGACAATACGAGCCGCGCCAGCCTGCATGAGCGCTGCTCGACGCCGGTTGAAATTCAGGTCGCGCCGCAGTGGTTCATCCGCGTGCTGGACTTGAAGGAGCCGCTCCTGAAGCGCGGCCGCGAGCTCAAGTGGTACCCGGAGTTCATGCGCGAGCGCTACGAGCAGTGGGTGGAAAACCTGCGCTGGGACTGGAATATTTCGCGTCAGCGCTTCTACGGCGTGCCGTTCCCCGTGTGGTTCTGCAACGCGTGCCAGACGCCCAACTTTGCCCAGATCGACGAGCTGCCGGTGGATCCGCTGATGGGCGCATGCCCGCGGCCGTGCACGCAGTGCGGCAGCACCGATCTGCGGCCGGAGCCCGATGTGATGGACACGTGGATGACGTCGAGTATGACGCCGCTCATCAACAGCAACTGGTCGATGTGGAACGACAAACCGGGGACGGAGCGGCCGATTCAGGATCAGCCGCGGCCGGTCATTTACCCGGCGGGTGTGCGCGTACAAGCTCACGAGATCATTCGCACGTGGCTGTTCTACACGGTCGCCAAATCGCATCTGCATACGGACTCGCTGCCGTGGAAAGACGTGATGATTTCCGGCTGGGGCTTGGACAAGCAGGGCAAGAAGATGTCCAAGCGGCTCGGCAACTTCGTCGAGCCGGGCGAGATTATCCACAAGTATTCGGCCGATGCGCTGCGTTACTGGGCGGCCGGCGCGTCCTTGGGCAACGATCTGCGCTTTCTGGAAGACGACGTGAAGGGCGGCAAGCGCCTCCTCACCAAGCTCTGGAATTCAACGCGGTTTGCGATTTTGTATCTCAATGGCTGGACGCCGGGGCAGGTGCAGGAAACGCCAACTGCGGCGGATTTGGGCGTGCGTGCCCGCGTGGTCGAAGCAGCGCTGCAGGCGACCGAGGCGTTTGAGGGCTACGAGTACTCCAAAGCGGTCCGCGCGGCCGAGTCGCTGTTCTGGGCGGATTGGTGCGACAACTACTTGGAAATCGTCAAGGATCGCTTCAAGGAAGGCAGCAAGTTCACGCCAGGTGAGGTGGAAGCCGCGCGGCAGACGCTGCTGCAAGGTACGTGGACGATTCTGCGGCTGTTGGCGCCCGTGCTGCCGTTCATTACCGAGGAGTTGTACCAGTTGGCGGTGAAAGGCTTCTTCGCCGACGCGCCGCTTTCGATTCACGTCGCGGACTGGCCGGTCAATGAAGCGCACGCTGTCGACGTCTTTGCCATTGCCAACCCCCAGTTGACGCTCGTTGGTAGCGGATGGGCGACGCTGCTGGCGTTGGTCTCAGCGGTCCGGACGGCACGCACGGCGCAGAAGATCGGCGGCGGTAGGCCGTTGTCGGCGGTGCACGTTCGGGCAGATGAAGCCGCGTTGGCGCAGATCCAGCCGCTGCTGAAGGACTGGCTGGCGGCGTCACGGGCAGAGGCGCTCGTTGTGGGCGGCGATGAAGCGATGGATTGGCAAGAGGTGGCGGGAACGGCGATCGCGGTCGCCATCGTTCCGGCGCCGCAAGAGCCGGCTGCCGCGTAGACATGCCGACCTACTTCGAACGCCAAGTTGCTTCGGTCCGACCTGTCGTGTCTCAGACTGGGACCGCGCGCGTGCGCCTCCGATGGCACGCGGCGGATGGAGGCGGTTTGGTCTCGAACTCCGGTCGGAGTCTGTAGCTCAAGCGCCCGGATATTGGCCGTTTTCCCACGGCAATGGTAGACTTCGCCCCGTTGCTGCCGCGCGTGCTGTGCGGTCAAGGAGTTCGTATGGTTTCGCATTCTTCCCGTTTCTTTGCACGTGCGCTCGTCGCGGCCACTGCGCTTTCTGTCGTCGCTTGCGGTATACCCAAGGAGCAGTACGACAAGGATCTGGCTGAGTTGAATACGACGCTGGCCAAGAAGGCCGCGGACGATTTGGGCGCCGCAAAGGCTGCTTGTGACCAGAACCTGGCCGACCGCGATGCGGCGTACACCACCGCCAAGTCAGATGCTGCACGCAAGGCGGCGGATGAAGCGGGGACCTTGAAGAAGGCGCTCGACGACTGCACGAACAAGGGAGGCGATAGCGCCAAGAAGTTTGCAACGTGCACGATTGAACGCGACGAGGCCAAGCAGAAGCTGCAGCGGGTTGAAAGCAGCATCAACAAAGTGCGAGACGCGCTGTCGGCCATGTCCGCGGCGGGCAAGCTGCAGGTCAAAGTCCAGCGTGGCTTCCTCGTGATTGCGCTTCAGGGCGATATTCTGTTTGATTCCGGCAAGTCGGATCTGAAGGCGGACGCCAAGCCAGTGCTGTTGGAACTCGCGAGCGTCCTGAAGGCGTTGCCGGATCGGCTGTTTCAGGTCGCTGGCCATACGGACAACGCTGGCGCGGAGGACCTGAACTGGACCTTGTCGATTCAGCGCGCGTTGAATGTCGTGAAGTTCCTGATCAAGGATGGCGGTGTGGACGGCAAGAATCTGTCTGCCGGTGGCTACGCGATGTACCAGCCGGTCGCGGATAATGCGTCGGACGACGGCAAGAAGGGAAATCGCCGCGTCGAGTTCCTGCTGATCCCGAACCTGAGCGAGATCCTGACGATCAAGTAGGCGCCTCCCGGCAGGTGACTGCCCGCGTCAACCGCCCACTTGCCGGGAGTGCCATGTCGATCTTCGATACAGTTCCGCCGCCACCTCCGCCGTCTCCGACGGAAAGTGAGCCCTTGCGCCTCGGTTTGTGGGTGCAGATGGCGCCAGACGTCGCGCGTTCGACGGCACTGCTGGAGCTGGGGCCGATCTCGACGACCGTGGGTCGCGGTACCGAGGTCACGCACACCGTGCTGGATTCCTGGCTGTCCCGCGAGCACTTTCGAATTTCTCTGGCCGAAGGCGGCGTGCCAATGCAAGGCCCGTGGCTGTTGGAGGACATGGGGACGCGCAATGGCACGTTGCTCAACGGCTTGCGCGTCGACCGCGCGATCGTGCGGATGGGCGACGTGATCCGTGCGGGCGGCACGGTGATGGTGCTGGACGTGGGCAGCGACCCGTCTGACGAGTACGGCCTCGTGGGCGCCTCGCCAGCGATGGCCCATGTGCGGACGCAAATTCGCCACTTGGGGCCGTCGACGCGGCCGGTGCATATCACGGGTGAGTCGGGCGTGGGCAAGGAACTGGTTGCGCGCGCGCTGCACGCCGCATCGGGGCGGTCGGGGCCGTTTCTCGGCGTGAACATGGCGAACATCGTGGCGAGTCTGGCCGAGTCGCAGCTCTTCGGGCACCGGCGTGGCGCGTTTTCAGGCGCACAAAATGACCAGCAGGGCGCCTTTGACGTAGCCAATGGCGGCACGCTGCTGCTGGATGAAATCGCGGAGTTGGAGCCGGCGCTGCAGGCCAAACTGCTGCGCGTGACCGAAGCTGGCGAGGTGCACCGCATCGGCGACGCGCGCCCGCACGCGGTGGACACGCGACTGGTGACGGCGACCCACCGCGACCTGGCCGAACTCGCCGTGGAAGGGAAGTTCCGCGCGGACTTGTATTGGCGCATTGGCCTCTCCACCGTGGACATCACGCCGCTGCGCGAGCGCGTGCTGGACGTCGTGCCGCTGGTCGAGCACTTCCTGATCGAGTCGGGGGTGCGATCGCTGCGCCAACTGGGGCAAATGCAACCGGCGGACGCGTGGCAGGCGGCTGAACTCGTCGAACGGATGCTGCTCTACGAATGGCCGGGCAACGTCCGTGAACTGCGCGAGGAAGTACGGCGACTGGCCGACGCGATGCGCGCGCGGCTCATGCGCCGGTTGGAGACGATTATTCCGCCGATGATGGAAGCGTGCAGTCCGCGGCTGTTGAACCTCGTGACGGGACAACATCGCGTGCGGGTGGACGAACCGCGGGCGCCGTCGGCGAGCGCGCAGGAAATTGCGCGCTACAACCAACTGTTGTCCGATGCCGAGTCGTTGGCGCAGGCGATTCAAGCCGAAGCACACGGCAACGTGAAGGACTTCGCCGAGCGCATGGCGGCGGCGCTGGGACGCCATCCGGGCACGGTTCGTCGGCAGCTGTATCGCGTGCTGGGCGGTGCGCTGGGCGAGCTGCGCAAGCAATAGACTTGACCTTGCCCGCTCGTCTGCGGGGCGGTAGGCTGCACGCGCGCTCCGATTCGCGCTTCATCGTGGAAATCCGCTCACCATGCCGAACTTGCCTGCCGCGTTTCTGGACGCCTTGAATCAGCAGTTTCCCGCCGATTTTGCCTCGGCGGACCCCGACGATCTGCAGAATTTTGGCCGCGATTGGACGCGCGTCTTTCTGCCCGCGCCATCGCTCATCGTGTTTCCGCGGACGACGGACGAAGTGTCGCGGGTGCTCGCGCTGGCCAACACGCACGGCGTGGCTGTCGTTCCGTCCGGCGGGCGTACGGGGCTCGCGGCGGGCGCTGTGGCCAAGGATGGCGAAGTCGTGCTGTCGCTCAGTCGCATGCGGCGAATGGATCCGGTCGACGTCAGCGGCGGCACCGTGCGCGTCCAAGCGGGGGCGATTACGGAAGTGGTGCATCAGCACGCGGCCGAGCACGACCTGACCTGGCCCGTTGATTTTGCGTCGAAAGGGTCGAGTCAGGTGGGGGGCAACATCGCGACCAACGCAGGCGGCGTGAAGGTGATCCGCTACGGACTCACGCGTCAGTGGGTGCTGGGGCTGGAAGTCGTCCTGGCGGACGGTCGCGTCCTGGAATTGGGCGGCGCGCTGGAGAAGAACAACACCGGCGTGGACCTGCGGCAGCTCTTCATCGGCAGTGAGGGGATCCTCGGCGTCATCACCGAGGCGACCCTGAAGCTCACGCGCAATCCCGGCAAGCTGGATGTGCTGCTGTTTGCCGTAACGGACTTGGCTGGCGTGCTGCGGCTGTTTCGGGAAGTCCGCAAGGCGCCTTTGGTGCCGATGGCTTACGAGTTCTTCACCGACGTCTGTCTGCGCCGCTTGCTCAAGCACCGCGCGCTGCGGGCGCCGTTTGCCGAGCCGTCGAGCCACTACGTACTCTTGGAAGTCGAGCGCGGCGATGGCTTGGAGGATTGGATCGCCGGACTTTTTGAGCGCGACCTGATTCAAGACGGCGTGCTGGCGCAGAGTCCGCAAGAGGCGGCCGAGCTGTGGTCGCTGCGCGAGGGGATCAGCGAGAGTTTGTCGGCGACCGGTATGCCGCACAAAAACGATATTTCCCTGCCGGTGGCGGCGCTGGAGTCGTTTGCGAGTCAGCTGGACGCGGTTTTTGCCGCGCGCTATCCCGGCTGGGAGATCGCGGTTTTTGGTCACGTGGGCGATGGCAACCTGCACATCAACGTGATGAAGCCCGACGACATGGAGAAGGCGGCGTTCCTGGCCCACGCGAAGGAGGCGGATCGCGCCCTGTTTGAACTGGTCTGCGCGCACAAGGGCAGCATTTCAGCGGAACACGGTATTGGCCTTTTGAAGAAGGCGGCGCTGCCGTACACGCGCTCGGCGGACGAGATCGCGATCATGCGGGGTATCAAGGCTGTGCTGGATCCCCGGGGGATTCTGAATCCGGGGAAGATTTTTGATTGAGCCGGTAGGGGGGTGCTTGGTAGGTTGGAGCGTTTGGGCGCATCCGGCCTGAAAGGCCGGACCGGGTCGCCAATCGCCAACGTCGGACGTTGGCGACGGAGTCCCGATGCGGGCCTCCGCGCGGAGCGTTGGGCCCCTTGCGCAACTGGCGACGAATTCCAGCGGGCCGCG
>CAITYF010000132.1 GCA_903896545.1 uncultured Myxococcales bacterium
TGGAGCGAGGACGGCGCGCGCGAAATGGCCATGCTGCGCGCGGACTTGTGCAACGGCGAGTGGTCGCGCCGCAGCCGCGCGCTGCTCACGGCTTGATCATGGGGGCGCGAGGTCAGACCCCGGATTTGGAACCGCGCCCGACGTCAAGTTGCACGCGTTTTTGCGCTGGGCTAGGTCGCGCGACAAACTGGGGTGTCGGATGAAGGAGGCGCGAATCAAAAGCGGCCTTGTGTTGCCGGGCTGGCTCGCCACCGGCTGTACATCGACCGTGTACACCGTGATGCGAATTCCATTCTCCTCGGAGAAAGCGCCGCTGGAGGCGTACTGCGAATCGATGCCAAACGACGACGCGGAGTTCAACGAGCTCGTGCGGGCCGCCTACGCCAAAGGCTGGAGGCTGGCGATGGCTGGGTACACAGTCACAACAGTCTTGGGAATTCCGGTCAGCTCAGCGCCCGTCATTTGCGTGGAGCGCGTGCCGTAGGTCGACTCACGGCACCGACGGAGACGCGGCTTCTGGAGCGACTTCTGGAGCGACTTCCGGGGCCGCTTCCGGGGCAGCGGCCGGCGCATCGTCAGCCTGCGGCGCCTTGTCCTTCGCGACGTTGCCAAAGCGGAAGCGCGCGTCCAGGTAGGCACCCATGAGCGTGATCGCGTAGTCGCCGGTCTTGCCGCAGAACGGGCACGTCGTGTCGACCTGCGAGGTGCTGCCGGTGCCGTGGCGGTAGGCCATGGCAAACGACATGTCAAACGACGGCGTGAACTCGTAGCCAACGCCGACCGTGCCGATGTGCGTCGGGCCCGGAGGCGAACCAAACGGCGTCGGGTACATCGGGTTGGCGGCCGCGGTGTCAAAGACGTAGCCAGCGCGCACTTCCACCGGCTTGGCGACTTTGTAGCCACCGCCGACGCGGAAGGTGTAGCTATCCGACCACTTCGACGTGTTGGTGATGGGCAGACGCTCATACACTCCGGTCACGACGTTCTTCTTTTCACCGGTGAGGTCAACGGTCTGGTTCTCTGAGTTGAAGATGTACTCGAAGTCGACCGCGAGGCGCAGGTCCTCAATCCCCGACCACTGCACGCCAAAGCCAAGTTTGGACGGCAAAATGAAGTCGTACGTCGCATTCAGGATGTCTTGCGCGTAGAAGATCTTGTCCGCGTTGACGGTCGTCTGCACCTTGTTGCGGTAGACCAGACCGATCAGGAACTTGCCGATCTCGTACTGCAAGCCGAGGCGAAAACCGGTGAACGCCCAGCCTTTCATCTTCATGTCGAGGTAGGTCTGCGGGTCGGGATTCGGCGTGTTCGCGTTGTACGTGTTGGTACGGCTACGATCAAAAGTGGTGAGCAAGGGACGCCACGCAGCGCCGAAGCTCAGTCCTTTGATAATGCGGATCGAGATCGCCGGGGCAAACTCGATGAAGCCGAGGCTGGCGCTGTCGGAGACCGCTTCGGTCTTCACGCCCGACGCCGTGTTCTTGTCGATGTTGTAGTTGTAGGAGCCCGCCGCGCCGCCCAGCAGATAGGTCGCAAAGCCCAGGTGGATGCGATCGTGCACCTGGTACGAGCCGCCGACCAGAAAGAACGGGGAGACCGCGACGTTGGACTTGACGCTCAGCGCTTTCTCGTCGGGACTGCCTTGAATGACGCCGCCGAGCGGGGACACGTCGACGTGCACAGCGCCGACGCCGGAGCGAGAAAGACCAGCGGGATTGTGGAAGATGGAACTCGGATCATCGACTGAGCCGATCGCCGTGCCGCCCATGCCCATGTGGCTGGCGGAGAAGAGCATCGGCGTGTCGTAGCCGGACGCGAACGCCGTGGACGCAGACAGAATCGTCAGCGCAGAAACCGAACGAGTAAGCCACTTCATCTTTCCCCTCCCAAGGTGATGTCGCGCGTGACAATGCCAGAGATGTGGGCGATCGCCAAGTGTTTAGCGCAAAAACACTGAAGGGCCGAACTTGCGTCCGACCCTCCAGCAGTCTCTTCAACTAGACGTGAGGCTTATTTGCCTTCTTTGCACGCGTCGCGCACCGGGTCGCACCACTTGGCGAGGCACGGGCTGCACTGCGGCGTGTCGGTCGCGCATTCCGCGAGGCAGTGGTTGAAGCCGCACGCGCCGGAGTAGGCGCCGTAGCACCACGCGCAGTTGGCGGTGGCCTTGCCGATCGCCGGGTCGAGGTTGTCGACGATGCACTGAGCGATGCACTGGCCCTGAATCGCGACCTTGCCGTCTTCATTGGGGCAATCCGTGCCCTTGGCCATGCAGCCGTGGGTCAGCGTGCAGTCACGCACCTGATCGGCGAACTTGCCCGACAGCGCCGAATCCTTGTCCATCGCGGCGATGAACGACTTGTCGGCCGCGTTGGTGCAGCCCTTGTCGGTCGTCGGCGTGACGTACGCGGGGCAGCTGACGGCGCCCGTGTCGGCAACCGTATCGCCGGTCGTCGCGGTCGAGTCGCCTGCGAGGCCGGTCGTGTCCAGTGTAGCCGCGTCATCGGTGCCGGTCGTGCTGGTGGTCGAGCCACACGCCGCGAACGCCAAAGTGGCGGTCACGAGCGCGAGCATCTTGAAGGTCTGAGACTTCTTCATGGTTTTAGTCCTCGCGCCCAGGCGTCGACCTGGGCTGTTGGGATCATTCACACTACGTCGGCAAACTGTTCACCGGACGTTCAGGTCCGCGGAAGTTTAGGTTTCTCCGCGCTTTTGTCAATTCCACCCTCCGCAACACGCGGGATGCGGGTGGTCGTTCGGGTCGGTTCCGGCAGGCTCTCGACGGCCGTTTCTGCGGCAATTTCCGCCTCCAAGAGCCGCGTCACGTCGGCATCCAGACGGTGGCTCAGCACCTCGTCATAGACAGCAACAACGCGAGAAAACGTCGCTTTCCAGCTGTAGCGCGCCTGACTTTCCGCCAGACCGCGCTTGCCGAGCAGCTCCGCACGCCCGGGCTTGCACAGCTCCAGCCACGCGTCCGCCACCGCGCCCGGCGTCGTTTCTTCCAGCGCGATGCCGCACCGGCACGTTTCGAGCAGTTCGCCGATGCTCATCTTGGCCGAGCCCAGGAGCGCTACGCCGCACGCCATCGCCTCCACGGCCGACAAGCCAAAGGTCTCGTACGGGCACAGCGTCGCGACGACGTCGACGGAAGCCATCAAGCGCGCCATGTCGATCGGCCGCTCGAGGTAGCCCATGTAATGCACTTCTGGATATTTCGCCGCCAGCGCCTTCACTTCCGCCACGCCCGGACCATGGCCCGCCACGACGAGAATCGGCTTGTGGCCCGCCGCCCGCAGCAGTTCGTACGCCGCCAGAAGCGGCTTGTAATTCTTCTCTTCGCTCAGCCGATTCGGGTAGCACAACACCACGTCGTCCGGACCCGCGTGCCAGGTCGCGCGCAGCTCGTTGTCACGCCGCCGCGGCTGGAACATCGCGGTATCGACGCCCAGCGGGCTGTACGTCACGTTCTGCACGCCGTGGGACGTCAGCTGATCGACCATCACGTGCGTCGCCGCCATCGTCTTGTCAAAGCGGCCAAACGTCCGCCGCGCCCATGCCCACGCCGCGCGCTCCGCCAGCCGTCCGAGCCACGTCTTGGGACCGCCAAAGGCGCGACCCACGTCCGTCACCGGGAAATTCGCGTGCCAAAAACCGACGAACCGCGGCTTCTTGCCCGTGTGCGCGCGCAGCCCGATGCACGCCAAGCGCACCAGATCGGGCGTCGTATACGGGCTGCCAATCTCGATCACGTCCGGCTTGATCTGCTGCAAAATCCGCCGGAAAGCGAACGGATTCAGGACGATGCGATAACCAGAACTACCCAGCGCCAGCGCCGGAATGTGGTGAATGCGCGCCGTGCCGTGAATTTCCACGCCCGCGTGGCTGGACGGCACGATCAGGTGGTACTCGACGTCGTCCTGCCGCGCCATGTAGCGCAGCTTCTCCAGGTGATAGCGACGGACGCCGCCGCCGGTCATCGTGAAGAAATCGTTGATGTCGCAGACGCGGATTTTGGACATCGATCGGGTGGTTCTCGCGCAGGAAGCGCAACGCGTGCCGGATTCTCGCCGGTTTGCCACATTTGGCAAAATTCTCTGTCAACTTTTTGGCCAAACGCGAACGGTAACGCTAGGCTCAGCGCGGACCGAGGAGGGAAAGATGAACCGACCACCGTACCGGAACGCCAGCGACTGGGTGGAATTCGACAGCGCGCTGCTCCAGCAGAATCGCCTGAACGACCGCACGCTGCGACGCTTTCCCGTGTACCTGCCGCCGCACTACGCGCTGGAGCCCGAACGGCGCTTTCCCGTCGTGCATTATCTGACCGGCTACGGCGGCTGGGGCGCGATGAAGCTGCTGGAAGAAAAAGCCTGGGAAGAACCGCTCTGGGCGCGGCTGGACCGGCAGATGCTTTCCGGTGAACTGGAGCCGATCATCGTCGCGTTTCCGGACTGCTTCACCAAGTTGGGTGGCGCGCAGTACCGCGATTCCGTTGTCACCGGGCCGTACGCGCGGTACATGGCGGAAGAAGTCGTGGCGCACGTCGACGCACAGTTTCGCACGTTGGCGGATCGCGATCACCGCGGGCTAATGGGCAAGAGTTCCGGTGGCTACGGCGCACTGCACCTGGCGATGACGCGTCCAGACGTCTTTGGTCTTTGCTGTGCGACGGCCGCGGACAGCTATTTTGAGCTCAGCTACGTGACGGATTTTGGCAAGACGCTGCAGGCGTTGCATGCCGCCGGCGGCGTCGAGGCATTCCTCATGAACTTCTTCGCCGGCAAGCCGCGGCACAAGCACTGGCACACGGCGGTGTCGACGCTCGCTTACGCGCAGGCCTACACGCCCAACGTGGACGTGCCGGTGCTGCAGGCGGATCTGCCATTTGATCTGCAAACGGGTGAGCTCGTGCCCGATGTGTGGGCCCGCTGGCTGGCCTGCGATCCCGTGCGCGCGTGTGCGAACCACGTGGAAGCGCTGAAAAGCTTGAAACTGCTGTTTCTGGATGCCGGACGCAGCGACGAGTTCGGCCTGAACTTTGGACACCGCGTTCTGTCGGATCGCCTGCGGAAGTTGAACGTGCGACACGAATTCGCCGAGTTCGATGGCGGCCACATGGGCATTGACCACCGCATCGACGCGAGCTTGGCGGCGGTTACAGCGGCTTTGCGCCAGGCGGATGCGGCGGAGTCCACATCATCGTCATGAAGTCGAGTGTGGCCTTCTTTTCTCTTGGCGTACGGACGTCATTCGCGTGCCACTCCGCACGCACCAGAAGAAATGCCAACGCCAGCGACACCAGGGTTGCGACCACGCGCACACCAGGCTGCGGCAGCACGTCGCGCCAAGCGAGCCACACCAAGGTCAGCGCCCCCAGCGCGAGCGCCAGAAAGTAGGGCAACGCGTTCCAGGGACCAGGAACACCCAGCGCCATGAGCGGGCTGGGAAAGGTCCAGCCGTGCAAAAGCAGCGGCGCAACAGTCTCCGGCAGCGGGTTGATGACCTCGCCGGGGAAGCCCTGCGAGACGGCGGTGCAAAGCCCAGTAATGACGATGCTCGCCACGCTGAGTGAGGCCAAGATGCCAGCGCCGAGGTACACGCGCCAGCCTTTGAGGCTGTCCAGACCGTGCGCGGTCGCGATGAGCGCGAACGGCACAAACGCCGTCAAGTAGCGCGGTCCGACGACCCAGCCGGCGTGCCACAGGCTGTGTGAGCACTGAAACATCAGGAAGTACGAACAGATCAGCGTCGCGATCAGCGCTTCCCCGCGCGGGCCGTGCACCCAGTCGCCGATCAGCTGCGGACGATTGCGGCGCAGACCGAGCCAACCGAGCCACGCAAGCGCGGTCCACGGCGCGTAGAAGTATAAACCGGTGAAGGTGGAAAACAGGGAGCCCATGACCTTTTCGCGGTTGGGCAGGTGGATGCCAAAAATGCCTGGCGAAAGGTCGCGGACAAAGCCGGGATTCTCCAGGTTGGCGTAGGGCAAGCTGAACGGCGAACCGAAGCTGGCCCAGTTGTTGTGCAACAGGAGCAGCGCCGGCAACGTCGCGCCCAATGCGACGCGCCAGATGTCGTGCGGGTCGCGGCGGCGGAACCAAATCCAAGCGCACATCAGGAGAACCGCGGGCGCCATCGTGAACTCGATACAGACCGCCCAGCCAGCCGCCAGGCCACCCAAGATGAGGACACCGCCGTTACCGATCGCGCCTGCGATCACGATGGTGGCGAACATCGCGAGCAAAGCGACGCCGCCCGCCTGGTGGCCCGCGAACATCTGCCCGTAGGTGAGCGACAAGGAACCCAGTGCAGCCGCCAGCAAGGTCGCGTGTCCCAAACCAGGGCGGGTCAACCGCGTGGGCAGCCAGCGCGCCAGCCACCACCACGCCAGAAGCGTCGGCAGAATCACGACCCAAAAACGCAGCCACCAGACGATCATGGCCTTGGACGGCTCGCCCCTGTGCAGCACTTTGTAGATCCCGCGGAGCACGACGTGCGGGATGACCGCCAAGAAGGTGACACCCGGCGCCTTGGCCTGGTACAGCTTGCCCGTGCAGTTGGGCGGCGTACCGCCGTCGCTGCACTTCATCGCCTTGTCGTTGACGTAGCCCCATTGGTCCGTGATGTGGCCGTGATCGCCGGTGCGATCGCGGGTGCCAAACGCGTACGTGTGGTCTTCCACGATGGCGCGTACCGCGTAGACGCGCACCATTTCATTGGGATTGTTGATCGGCTCAGACCACGGAAAGAGCCATAAGTAGGCGAGAATGCACAGCCCCAGGAGCCAGCGGGTCGACGCGACGCCGAGCGGTCTGGGCTGCATGCTGGCTCAGCCCTTGAGCGCGATGATCGGGGCGATGAGCAATGACACGACGCTCATGACCTTGATGAGAATCGCCACGCCGGGGCCCGACGTGTCCTTGAACGGGTCGCCGACGGTGTCGCCAATGACAGCGGCCTTGTGCGTGTCCGACTTCTTGGGGTGCCCCGGGATGCCGCCCTTCTCGATGTACTTCTTGGCGTTGTCCCACGCGCCACCGGCGTTGGCCATGAACAGCGAGAGCGACGCGCCGACGGCGAGCGCGCCCGCGAGCGCACCAGCGAGCGCCGCCGGGCCGAGGATGTAGCCGATGAGCACGGGGCCGAGCACCGCAACCACGCCGGGCAGAATCATCTCGCTCAGCGCAGCGGCCGTCGCGATGTCCACGATCGCCTTGGGCTGCGGCTCTGCCTTGCCCTCACGCAGACCGGGAATCGTGTCGAACTGACGCTTGATTTCCATCACGATCGCGCCCGCCGCCTTGCCGACCGCGGTCATCGTCGCCGCGGCCACGATGAACGGCAGCACGGCGCCAATGAGCAGACCGATGAGAATCTCCGGACGGTCAATCGCGAGCTCCATTTCCTTCAAACCCGCGAGCACACGCGCGTGGTTCACTTCCAGCGAGAACGCCGAGAAGAGCGCGACAACCGTCAGCGTCGCCGAACCGATGGCAAAGCCCTTGCCGATCGCCGCAGTTGTGTTGCCGACCGCGTCCAACTCGTCCGTGATTTCGCGCACTGCCGGGTCCAGACCCGCCATTTCCGCGATGCCGCCCGCGTTGTCCGAAACCGGACCGTACGCGTCGACCGTCATGACGATCGCGGTACCCGACAGCATGCCAACCGCGGCGATGCCGATGCCGTACATGCCGAGGTCGCCCATGGCGAAGTTGGCCAGCATCGCGACGCCGGCAATCAGCAGCAGGCAGACGAACACGGACTGCATGCCCACGGCCATGCCCTGAATCACGTTGGTGCCCGCGCCGGTCTTGGCCGCTTCCGCGACGCTCTTCACCGGGCCGTAGTGGCCGGTGTAGTACTCGGTGAGCAGACCGATAATCGCGCCGCCAATCGCGCCGCCCGCGAGCGCCGTCGTGACGCCCTGCTGGACACCGAACTGCGGCAGGATGAAGTAGGTGATGGCAACGACCACGACCGGCGGCGCAACCATGGCGCTGCGGAGCACAGCCGCCGGCGCGCTGTTCTTCAGCACGCGCGCCATGAAGATGCCGCCGATGGAAACAGCCAAACCAATGCCGGACAGAATCAGCGGCAGCGCAACCGCGATGACCTTGGCCGAGATGACCTTGCCGTCCGCGCCGTTGATCGGCCCCGTGAGCAGGTGCGCCAGCGTCTCTTCCTTGGTCGTCAGGCCGATCGCCATCGTCGCGACGATCGCTGCAACCAGCGACTCGTAGATGTCCGCGCCCATGCCGGCCACGTCGCCCACGTTGTCGCCCACGTTGTCCGCGATGACGCCGGGATTGCGCGGATCGTCTTCCGGAATGTTCTCAACAACTTTACCCGCAATGTCGGCGCCGACGTCCGCGGCCTTCGTGTAAATGCCGCCGCCGATACGGGCGAACAGCGCGATCGAGGACGCGCCGACCGCAAACGCGTGAAGCATCGTGCCGAGCTGTTCGGTGCCGGCGTACAGCGCGTAGACGCCGACCAAGCCCATGAGGCTCAGGCCCGCGACGCACAGACCCATGACGGCGCCGCCATCCAAAGCGGTCAAGAGCGCGTTGGCCTTGGCGCTGCCTTTGCTGTTGTCCGACGCGGCGTTGGCCGTGCGCACGTTCGCGAGCGTCGCCGCTTTCATGCCGATGAAGCCCGCGAGCAGCGACAGGAACGCGCCGGTCAGGAACCAGGCGCCGGCGATGACGCCGAGCGACGGGGTCGCAGCCATCGCGCCAAAGACGACGACGGAGTAGACGGCGAGCACTTTGTACTCGCGCGAAAGGAACGCCATGGAACCTTCACGGATGTACCCGGCGATGCGCTTCATGTCGTCGTTGCCTTCCGGCAGCGCAGCGATGCGGAAGTAGAACGCCGCCGCGATGACGAGGGCGAGCACGCCAAATGCGGCAGGTGCTTTGGTCCAGAGGTCGAGATTCATGGCACTCCCAAACAATCGCAGGATGAAGACGGGCCCGTAAAGGCGGGGCGGGAGATTGCCATGATTACCAACGCCATGCAAGTTGCGCGCACGTTGCAGCGGGTTTACCATCTCTGCCCCGCTGGAGGGCTTCATGTTGCAGAAGATCGTGATCGTGGGCGCGTCCTCAGGCATTGGCCGGGCGCTGGCAGTGGAGCTGGCACGGCCGGATCGCAAGCTTGGTCTTGTCGCACGGCGCGCGTCCGAACTGGCTGATGTCGCCGCGGAAGTGCGCCGCAAAGGCGGTCACGCTGAAATTGAAGTATGCGACGCCGCAGACGTGGAAGCCGCTGAAGCAGCGTGGCATGCGCTCAAAGAACGGTTGGACGGCGTGGACGCGATCGTCTACGCGGCGGGCGTCATGCCAGACGTCGATCCCGACGAATTCAACACAGCGAAGGACCAAGCGATGATCGCCGTGAACGTGATCGGCGCCATCGCGTGGCTAAATTGCGCCGCGCGTGAATTTCAGTCGCTTGGTCGAGGTGTTATCTGCGGAATTGGCTCCGTTGCCGGCGATCGCGGACGGCGACCAAGCCCGGTTTACGGCGCGTCCAAGGCAGCGCTGCACACGTATCTGGAGTCTCTGCGGAATCGTCTCTGGGTGCACGGTGTTCGCGTTGTGACCATCAAGCCCGGTCCGGTGGACACGCCGATGACGCACGGCAAAGGCGCGATGCCGTTGATGGTTTCCGCGCCGGTCGCCGCCAAGCGCATCGCCCAGGCGCTTGAAGGCGGCCCTGAGGTCGTCTACGTCGCTTGGCCCTGGCGGTACATCATGCTCATTTTGCAGCACATTCCCTCGATTCTCTTCCGGCGGTTTGCCAAATGACCGCGCCGGTGACCACCCGCGTCGAGGGCTGGGGCATGGCCGTGGGCGGCCAGGCACAGGTGCTCCAACCGACTTCTGCCGAAGCCATCGCAGCCGCCGTCCAACACGCGCGCAGCAAGGGCTTGAAGATCGCGCTCCGCGGTAGCGGCTGTTCCTATGGCGACGCGTCGTGTGGCACGGGCAAGCTGGTCCTCGACTTCACGCGCTTCAACCAGATCCTCGACTTTGACGAACAGACCGGCGTCATCCGCGCGCAAGCGGGCGCGACGATTGGCGATGTGTGGCAGCACGTCCTGCCGCACGGCTGGTGGCCCCCCGTCGTGTCCGGCACGATGGCCCCGACCTTGGGCGGCGCCGTCGCGATGAATATCCACGGCAAGAACGCGTACCGCGTCGGCCCCATCGGCGATCACGTGCTGCGCTTGCGCGTCTTATTGGTCGACGGCACCGAACGCGACGTCCTGCCCGACGATCCGCTTTTCGCGGCCGTCATCGGCGGATTTGGCGAGCTCGCGATCATCCTGGAAGTGGAGATTCAGCTCAAACACATCTACTCCGGCCTCATGGACGTCGACGCGCTCAGCGGCAACAACCTCGCGGAGATCTTCCAGATTTTCGACGACTGGCAGGACCGCTCGGACTACCTCGTCGCCTGGATCGACGGCTTTGCCGGCGGATCCGGTCTTGGCCGCGGGCTCGTCCACATCGCGCATCAGTTGAAGCCCGGCGAGGACGCGCAGCCGAAGGCGCTCCTGTCCGTGGCCGCACAGACGCTGCCGTCGCGGCTTTTTGGCGTGATTCCAAAGTCCTGGATGTGGGTCTTCTTGTGGCCGTTCGCCAACAACCTCGGCTGGCGGCTGGTGTGCTGGGCCAAGTTCTGGTCAGGCCGCCTGCTGGAGCACGGCAAGCGCTACCGCCAAGGGCACGCAGCCTTTCACTTCCTGCTCGACTACGTGCCCAACTTCAAGTTCGCCTACAAGCCCGGCGGTCTGATTCAGCACCAGATTTTCCTACCCAAGGCCAACGCCCAGCGGGTTTTTGCCGAAGTGTTCGAGATCCAGCAGCGGCACGGGCTGCCAACCTGGCTGGCGGTCATGAAACGGCACCGTCCGGATCGCTTCCTTCTGACCCACGGTCTGGACGGCTACTCGATGGCGCAAGACTTCGCCGTGACCAAGCGCAATCGCCACAAGCTCTGGCAGATGTGCCACGAAGTCGATGCGATCGTGACCGCGGCGGGCGGGCGCTTCTACTTCGCCAAAGACGCGACGCTGCAACCGGATTCCGTGCTCGCGGCGTGGCCCCACGAGAACTTGCGGGCGTTCGCTGCGCTGCGACAGCAATTGGATCCGGAAGGAATTCTGGCGACTGACCTGTACGACCGCGCCGTGCTGCCCGCGCTGCAGAAGTTGGGTTAGATGCCGCAGTCCACGCCACCGCGACTGCCGCCGAACCTGCGGGTCGCGATCATCCACGATTGGCTCGTGACGCTGCGCGGCGGAGAACGCGTGCTCGACGCGATGTGCGAACTTTTCCCGCACGCTGTTGTGCACACGCTCGTGCGGCAGCCGGGCATCGCGACGCCGCGCATTGAGGCGATGAAGCACGTCACGAGCTTCGCCGACCGGCTGCCCATGGCGCAGCAGAAGCACCGCTGGTTGCTGCCGCTCTACCCCAAGGCGATCGAGTCATTCGATTTGAGCGGTTTCGACCTCGTCCTCTCGTCCTCGCATTGCGTCGCCAAAGCTGCGTTGCCAGGTCCAGGCGCCGTCCACGTCTGTTACTGCCACACACCGGTCCGCTACGCGTGGGATCGAACCGACGACTACGTCAGTGGCAGTTCGCCGATTTTGCAGCTCGCCCGACCTGCGCTGCACGTCGCGGCAGGTCTGTTGCGTCAGTTCGATTTGGCGACGCTGGATCGCGTCGATCGCTTCGTTGCGAACAGCCAAAACACCGCCAACAAGATCGCGCAGTTCTACCACCGGCATGCCGACGTTGTGCCGCCGCCAGTGGAGTGCGACCGGTTTGCACAGTTGCCGCGCGTGCCCGAAAGTGAACGCTACGACCTCCTGTTGGGCGGTCTGGTGCCATACAAGCGGGTCGATTTGGCCGTGGAAGCGTGGCGGCTCATGCCGGATCGGCAGTTGCAGATCGTCGGCGATGGCCCGGAACGCGCACGGCTGGAGCGCACGGCACCGGCCAACGTGCATTTTGTGGGCCGAGTCCCGGAAGACGATCTCGCAAAATGGTACGCCGGCGCGCGTCTGTTCGCGTTTCCCGGTGAGGAGGACTTTGGCATCGTGCCGCTGGAAGCGCAGTCCGCGGGCGTTCCCGTCGTGGCGCTGGGCAAAGGCGGCGCGCTGGAAACCGTGATCGACGGGCAGACCGGCGTCTTTTTCCACGAGTCGACGCCAGAAGCGCTCGTCGCCGCGGTGCAGCAACTTGACCAGTTGGCGGTCGATCCTGACACTTGTAGACAACACGCACGGCGGTTCGACCGTCAGGCGTTTCTGGACCAGATGACTGTCATCGTCGCCGACGCCCTGCAAGCGCCGCGCCACGGTCGGTCGCGCACGCATGAGGTCGCATGACTCGCCCCCGCCAGCACAACGCGCAGCCCAGCTTGAAAGTGGTCGCCGCGCCCGTTGAGGTCGCTGTGGCGGACCTGCCGGCCGAACGCGATCCGGCTGAGGATGTGTACAACAAAGCCGGCCCGTCCAAGCAGCGCGCGGAGAGCGAGACGTTTGACGAACCGGTCTTCGCCCCCGTGGCCGAGAAAGTACCGGCGCGTCCGGCGCAATGGGCGCTCAAGCGCGCGTTCGACGTGGGCTTTTCGCTGGCTGCGTTGACGGCCGGCGCGCCACTGCTCGCGGGCATCGCTGTCGCTGTGAAGTTGGATTCGAAAGGACCGGTTCTCTACAAGCAGGTACGCGTCGGCAAAGACGGCCAGCTTTTTGACTGCCTGAAATTTCGCTCCATGGTCGTGGACGCGGAAAAGGCCGGTCCGCAGTGGGCGCGCAACTTCGACACGCGGGTGACCAAAGTCGGCGGCGTGCTGCGACGCACCTCCTTGGACGAGCTGCCGCAAGTCTGGAACATCCTGGTGGGCGACATGAGTTGGATCGGCCCGCGGCCGGAACGTCCCGTCTTCGTCGCGCGCTTTCGCAAGCAGTTTGAAGGCTATGACCTGCGCCACACCGTGCAGCCCGGACTTTCCGGCTGGGCGCAAGTGAACGGCCTGCGCGGCAACGTCTCGATCGCGGATCGCACGGCTTTTGACCTCTACTACGTTCGGCATTTTTCACTCGCCTTGGACGCAAAGATCTTCTTGCGCACCTTTGCTGCCGTCGTGGCAGGCGAATAGCTGATGGCGAGGACGCTTCACCACGTCGTCCTTGTCGCGATTGCGCTCTGGGCGATGCCCGCAGGGGCGCAGACGCTGATGGTCGCGACCGATCTCTCGCTGACCGCAGAGCAGTACGCGGCAAAAGGCGTTCCGCTACCCACGCGGACCTGGCACGAGGAGGAACTCCGCAAAGCTGTCGGCGTTCTGCAAAAGCTCGCGGCGGCGGAGCCGCTCCAGCTGCCGCGTCAGGGCAGTCGCGCGTCGGGCGACGTGTTCACGCGTTTGGTCACTCCAGTGCCGCTCGCCAAGGAGGCTTCCGCGACGGTGCTGGCGCGCGACGTGACGTCGACAACGGAATTGCGGCAACGCATCGCGGACCTGAGCGGCTACGCGCAGCCACTCGGCGCGCTCGCGCTTTTGTACGCCAAGCCGCTGGCGGGCGACTTCTGCTTCGACGCGGAACTGGTCGAGTCGACCCGTGTTGCGCTGGAAGTGAACGCGCACTTGCTGCGCCTCATCAACCGAGCGCGGGCACTGAACGGCGACAAGACCGTGCCGGAGTGGCTGCGTCAGGAACACCGGCAGGTCTCCTACGGCGCGGCGCTGACAATCCGCGGCGCCCTGTTCATCTTTTCCGCCCGCCGCGCGTTTCGTCCAGAATGGCGCACGCAACTGTCGGGGAGTCTGCAAAAGTGGGTCCCCACCCTCATGGAGCAGCTGCCGGAGCCCACGCACACCGAGATCCTCGCGCACTTGCACGGGCTGATGTTGGAGGACCCCAAGGGCTTTGAGGACTGGCAGCCGATCCAGCGCGTGATGACTTTTGTGAATCACGGGCCGCCCGGTTTTGCCAAGGCGACCAAGCACGTCAAGCGCCGCCACAAGAAGTAGCACCACACGCGTTTGCCCGGAATGGCTGCGGCGGGTAGACTGCGCCGCTTCGCGATCCGCGTTCTGGATCATCGGCACCCCGTGGCTGCTCCCCTCGCCCGCAACAGCGTGACGCGCAACATCGTCTACAAGACCCTGGGCACAGTGGTCGAGAAGGCGCTGAAGTTGCTCATCGTGCCGCTCATCGCGCGGACCCTCGGCGCGCGTGTGTACGGGCAGTACAGCTATGCCGTGACGGTCGCCGCGCTGGCTGTGCAGATGACGGATCTCGGACTCGGACTCTTCATGGCGCGGGAAATCGCCCGACATGACGCGCCGCCCGCCAAGTTGATCGGCCAAATTTTGACGCTGAAGGGCGTGCTGGCCGTGGGCTACCTGCTGGTCATGGCAGGGCTGACCTGGTGGCACCTGGCCGATCCGACGGCGGGAAAAGGCGCGGTTCCCCGGCCGCACGCGGGCGCGCTGGCGTTCACGATCGCGCTGGTGGGGCTGGCGGGGCTAGCGACGTCGGCGGTCGAGGCGATCTGGCAGGTGTTTCGCGGCGTGCAGCGGCTGGAGCTGGAGGCGCGTTCGAGCAGCCTTTTTGCCGGGATTCAGCTGATCGCTGTGTTCAGTGCCGTCACGCTTTCCGCCAACTTGTGGCCCAACGGCAGCGACCTCAGCCTGACCATGGTCGCGATCGGCTGCAGCATGGCGGTGGCCGGGATCGCGGGCGCGGCGCACGCGCTGTGGCTGATGAAGAAGGTCGTGACGCCAGAATACGGCTGGTCGCGCGACGCGATGGGGCGCTTCGTCGGTGAGGTGTTGCCGCTCGGCGTGGCGATCGTGGCGAGCCTCGTCTACTTCAAGATCGACGTGCTGATGCTGCGCGCGCTGCGTGGTGACGAAGAAACAGGCTGGTACAGCGCGGCCTACAAGCAGTTGGAATACGCCAGCATCGTCCCGGCGATCTTGATGGCGGCGACGTTCCCCGCTTTGAGTCAGACCGTCGTGAATGATCCCGCACGTGCATGGAAACTGCACAAGCGCACGCTCCTGGCGCTTGTTGGCGTCGGCTGCATCGGCGCACTGATTCTGGCGGGGGCGCCCGCCCTGGTGATTCACTTGCTGTACGGCGACGGTTTTGAGCCGTCCGTCGACATGCTGCGGGTGCTCGCGCCGTCGGTGATCCTGACGCTGGTGAACTATCTGGAGACGCACATGCTCGTCGCGCTCGGACTTGTCGGCGAGCAAATGGCGTTCACGCTCGTGCTCGTCGTGGTGAACGTGGGCACCAATTGGTTCCTCGTGCCGCGTTACGGCGGCATCGGCGCGGGGATCGCGACCGCGGTGACGGAATTGGTGCTGCTTGGCTTTTGTGGGCCGTTGGTGTGGCGGGAGATGCACAGGCGGATGCGCGCGGGGGCCGCGTGATCGCCCTGAGGGCCGGACGCGCGCCTGCAGAGGTTGCCCGCGACGTGGCTGGGCTCGGCATGGCCGCGCTCCTCGCCTTTGGTCCGTGGGAATTCCGCGATGGCATCCGCTTGGCCGGTCTGAACGTCTCGCTGCCGGAGATCCTCGCCGCCATCGCCGCGCTGCTCGGCCTCGTCGCCATCGCCCTGAACCGTCGCGATCCGCTCTTCAACGCGCACTGCCGGCGCTCGCGCCCCGTGCTCGCCGTGCTTGCCGCTTGGGCGGTCCTCCATTTTGCCAGCGCGCTCTGGGCGCCTCCCGATCACGGGCAGCCAGCGCCGATCGGCCTCATTCTCAAAGTGAGCATGCGGACAGCGGGCATGATGGTCCTCGGCGGCGTGGCGTGCCTGCTCGCCTTTTACCCGTCGTTTCAGCGCCGGATGCTCGGCGGTCTGCTGCTGGGTCTGCTGCTTCTCACGGCGTTGGGACTGGCCGAGCGTCGGCTGGGCCGTGAACTGGAACTCTTCCTGCGGCTGTTTCGCGACGAACCCACGTGGATGCTCGGCGAACAGCGGCTCGCGATGCTGTTTTACCACGCGAACACGGCTGCAGCGTATTTTGAGCTCACCGCGCCCACGCTTCTGGTCTTCACCGTCACGCAGTGGCACCGCCGTTGGCTGCGGGCACCGCTGGTGTTGTGGCTCGCCACGGTCGCCGTGCTCCTCTCGTTGACGTACTCGCGCGCCGGCTTTGGTGCCGCAGTGGTCGGGGCGCTGCTGTTGGCGGTTGCCGCGCGACAAACGCCGCCAAGTCAGCGCGTCTGGCTGCGCGTCCTCGGCATCGGTTACGCGCTGACCGTCGTGATCGCGTACGCGGTAAACCCGGACATGCGGGCGCGCATCGGCCTGACAGAACGCAGTTATCAAGCGCGCTACACGTTTGAGCAGGCGTGCGTGGGTCAGCCCGGAGAACGGTTGACGGTGCCGCTTCAGGTGAAAAACGCCGGCGAGTGGTCGCTCTCCAACGTGCAAGCCCCGGGCTCCGTGATGTACACGCTGCTGACGCCGATGGGCCGCTTGGTCACGCCGTCGTGGGAAACGGTACCACTGCCCACGCTGAACCACGGCGAAAAGACCCGCGTGGCGCTCCACCCGCGGCTGCCGAGCAAACCTGGCGAGTACGTGCTAGCCGTCGATATCATCCGCGATCAGGTGCTGCGGATCAGCGCGCTGGACAACCCGATGGCGTGGTTGCGCTGCACCGTGCTCAGTCCCCAGGAAGATGGCGTGTCGCTGCGCAAACGCGGCGTGTCGCTGGGTCGGCCGCTGGACACGTCGATCGTCAGTGTTTCTCGCCCAGCGGATCTGGAACGTCGGCACTACTGGCGCGCGGCGCTGTTGCTCTTTGCGCGTCGTCCGCTCCTGGGCTACGGCGCCGATCGCTTCCACCTCGTGCACCGCGGCTGGGTGCCTGACCAAAGCTATGACGATCGCGCCCGGGCGCATTCGGTAGGCGGCGAGACGGCCGTGGATTTTGGCCTGCTGGGTATCGGCGTGCTGCTGTTGCTCCTCTGGGTTTCCGGCAAGCGCCTGTGGCAGATCCTGCGGCGCGGACAACTTCCTGACGATGCACCAGCTCTCGCCGCAATGGCTGCGCTCGGTGGGCTTGCCGTGCACAGTCAGGTCGACTATTTTCTCGCGTACACGCAGGTGGCGGTCTTTGTTTGGCCGCTCCTGGGGCTGGCATGCGGCGCGCCGTTGACCGCCGCAGATGCAAACGGAACCTCAGATGCCGCAAACGACGACACCCGCGATCCTGCACCTGACGCTGAACGGTGAGCCGCGTACGGCAAGCGCGGGCGAGACCGTGGCGGACCTGCTGCGGGCGTTGAACCTGCCGCGGGAAACTGTGGCAGTCGAGCGGAACCGCGATGTGGTGCGCCGTGCCGATCACGCGACGACGGCGCTTGCGGACGGCGATGTGATCGAGTTGGTGCAATTTGTCGGCGGCGGCGCGTAAGGAGTGAAGGAAATGACAACGCAAGATTGGACGCCGCAAGGCGACACGTGGACGCTGGCCGGCCGCACTTTCTCGTCGCGCCTCTTGGTTGGCACGGGCAAGTACCCGTCGCTGGAGATGCAGCGCGAGGCGATTCTGCAATCGGGCGCTGAAATCGTGACGGTGGCGGTGCGGCGCGTGGACCTTTCGGGGAAGACCGGCCCGACGGTGCTCGACGCCCTCGATCGGCAGCGGCACACGCTCTTGCCCAACACGGCGGGCTGCTATTCCGCGGACGAAGCAGTTCGCACCGCGCGGTTGGCGCGTGAAGTTGGCATGGGCGATCTGGTGAAGCTGGAAGTGATCGGCGATCCCATGACGCTCTTTCCCGACAACCAAGCGACGCTGGCTGCGGCGAAAATTCTCGTTGCCGAAGGCTTTTCCGTGCTGCCGTATTGCAGTGACGATCCGATCATCTGTCTGAAGCTGGCCGAAATCGGCTGCGTCGCCGTGATGCCACTTGGCGCGCCGATCGGTTCGGGGCTCGGCATTCGCAATCCGTATAACCTGAAAATTATTCTGGAACAGGCGACGGTGCCGGTGCTTGTGGATGCCGGCGTGGGCACCGCATCGGACGCAGCGATTGCGTTGGAGCTGGGCTGCTCCGCAGTGCTGATGAACACCGCGATTGCAAGTGCGCAACAGCCCGTCGCGATGGCCATTGCCATGCGTCAGGCGGTCGAAGCGGGACGCCTCGCGTTTCGCGCCGGACGCATCGAAAAGCGCCTCTACGCGAACGCTTCGAGCCCGATCACCGGTCTCATCGGCTGATGGCGCCGCCGCTTCTGATGGCGATTGCGCCCGATGGTTGGTACGCCGACGCGACTTTTGCCGACCACCTCGCGGCGTTTGCCGGAGCGACCGAACCTCTGGGTGAATCGGCGGCTGTTTATTTGCGCGCCCACGGTTGGTCCACGGCCGAATGGCTCGCTCAGCTGGAACGGCTGCCGCGGCCGCCCGCGTTGCGCGTGGGCATCTCGTTACCGGTCGACGCTGACCTTCCCGATGCGAGTGAGTTGCTGAGCGAAGCGGGCGTCGACTTCGTGCACCTGACCGAGCGCGACGCGGACCGGCCGATGCAAGCGTGGCAGCCGTTGCAAGTGAGCCGTGTGTGTCACAACCCGCACGATGCGCGACGGCGCTGGCTCTTGGGCTCGACTTGGCTGGTGGTGTCCCCGATTTTCACCACACCTTCCAAGCCCGACGCAACACCACTTGGCGGCGCGGGCCTCGCCGTTGCCGTTCAATCGGCACCAGGGCGCGTGATCGCGCTCGGTGGGATCACGGCTGGAAATACCCAGGAATGCCTTGCTGCAGGCGCGGTTGGCGTTGCAGTGCAGCGTGCGGCGTGGACAAATGTAGAGACACTCGTGCGATCGCTTGGGAATGCTTGACGGAACCCCGCTGCTTGACGACGATACGGGTGCCGAAACCGCTCGATGCGTTCCTGCGCGCGCGGCGGCTCACACGGGCTAGACCGCGCTTTTTACACAAGGCGGAGCTGGCTCGGTGGTAGAAGGCGCGTGCGCAAGACGCCGCGGAACGAGACGGTACGACACCGACGACACGGAGCCGGCATGTTCGCCATTACGATTCGAGAACGAAGTGGTCAGGTGTACACCTTCCATTTCGACAAACCGGAAGTCCTGATCGGCCGCGTCAAAGGCAATGACGTCATTTTGCCCAAGCAAAACATCTCCAAGCGCCACGCGTTGGTGCGGGTGAATGGGCCGCGCTTTGTCATTGAGGACTTCGGCTCGACGAACGGCACGTATGTGAACGGCCACCGCATCACGGGCGCCGTGGAAATCGGCGCGGACGACAAGGTGTATCTCGGCGACTTCGTCATGAACTTTGTCGACCTGTCCAACGCGGATTTGTCGTCGGCGCCTGAACTGCCGATGCCGGAAGGCCCGATCACGAACACGACGCTGGACCCCGGCGCGATTGCTGAACCGGCACCGGCGGAAGAGCCCCGTGGCCGCAAGGCGCGTGCGGCGGCGAAGGAAGAAGAGGACGTCGCGGCGACGCGTTTTGACATGGGCGACAACGACCTGCTCGCCGCAGCGCTGGCTGAAGCGAGTGCCGAAGCGCCGGTCAACGCGACGCTGGTGGGCTCGCCGGAAATGGCCGCGCACTTCAACGCGATCGACGCCGCCCATCACGCCGACCTGGGTGACGCCCCGGCGATTCCGGCGGATTGGGGTATCGAGTTCACCAAGGTCCCCGCCGATCTGCACGAAGAACCGGTGAAACCTGAGCCCGCGCGCGTGGCGCCTGCGACCGTCGCACCTGCAGCCATCACGAGCGATTCCGTGCGCCGCACGATCATCCCGCCGCTGGGTCCGCTGCCGCGCATGACCGGCTCCGTGGTGCCTTTGCCGGCCTTCGAGCTGGGCTCGCGGTCGCCAACCTCGCCGGCCATCCCGATGGACGTCGCGCCGGTGGATCCGCAGTATTTTGAAGATCTCGCCGCGCTTTACCGCGCCGCGTTGCGCGATCTGCGCCCGGCAATCCCGCAAGACGCGTCGGCGATGTCCGATACCGAGTGGGCGGAGATGGAAGACCGCGTCGTTGCCTTTGTCGATGCCGCCGAGCGGCGGGGCGAGCTGTCCGCGGACCTCGATATCCCGCAGATGAAGCGCGATTTGATCTACGAGTTGGCAGGTCTGGGCCCGCTGGAGCCAATTCTGGACGATCCGACGGTCGAGTCGATCGAAGTCAACCACGCGGCGCAGCTCTTCGTGTTCCGCAATGGTCGGCGCGAAGCGGTCGCCGAGCGTTTTTCTTGCCAGCCGGCGTTGTCGGCGGCGGTCGATCGCCTCGTTCGCGCCACGGGTCTGGTGCGTGGTCCCGCTGATCAGCACGTGGAAGGCACGCTTGTGGACGGGACGACCGTGCGCATCGTGTGGCCGCCGCTGTGCCCGACCGGTCCGACCGTGCTGCTGCGGAAACCGCGCGTGCATTCGCCGACGATCGACGAACTGGTCGATCGCGGCAACATCACACCGCATGCCGCCGCTTGCCTGAAGTATCTCGTGCGCTCGCAGCGCTCCATCGCGATTTGCGGTTGGCCGCACGCGGGTCGCCGCACGGTGATGAACGCGCTGGCGCTGCTCATCGGCAAGGAAGAACGGCTGGTCGTCTGTGAGGATGGTCGCCGCCTGCGCTTGCCGCACGAGCACGTGGTGCGTTTGGACGCCGCCGCGCACGACAGCCGCACGCCGATTCTCGACATCGCGCGCAAGCTCGTGCCGGACTGGCTGCTCATTGGTGAAGGTGCGGGTGTTGATTTTGCCGCGCTCGTGAGCGCCGCGACGGACGAAGGTTTGCCGCCGTGGATCGCGACCTTCTACATCGGACAGCGCTCGTCGGGCTTCCTGCGCCACGCGGTCAACGCGCTGTGCGTGCGCCACCCCGGCGTGTCGCCTGAAATCGGTGCGGCGCGCATTGCCGGTGCCTTTGAAGGCGTCGCGTCGTTCTCGTGGCTGGACGGCAAGCCCGTTCTCGACCGCGTCGAACTGGTGGGCTACGGCACCGATCAACTCGATCTCACGCCGATCGCGTGGGAAGACCTGCCCGAAGACCTGCGTCCGGCGCACTCTTGAGCGCTGGCCTCGCGACCCGCCGGATGAGGTGAGACGTGTTCACGCTCATCATTGAAGACAAGCAGGGCGTCGTCGTCGACGAGTACTCGTTTGAAGACGGCGAGTTCATCATTGGCCGCAGCCATCAGGCGGACATCGTCTTGCAGTCCGATAACGTGTCGCGGCGCCACGCACGCCTGTTCACGCAGGGCGGCAAGTGCTTCGTCGAAGACTTGAAGGCCGCCAACGGCATTTGGCTGAGCGGCAAGCGGATCTACAACACGTCCGAATTGCCCAAGTCGGCGCAGCTGCGGATCGGCGATTTCTTCCTGCATCTGGAAGGCGCTTCGCAGCCGCGAACGGTGAGCAACGTCGTGTACGCGCGGATCGTGCCGGTGGCGGGCAGCATCGGCGTTGCGACTGACTTGTCGCAGCCAACCGTGCTGGTCGGACGCGGGAAAGACTGCGGCATCGTCCTGCATGACGTCTCGGTCTCCCGCATTCACGCCAAGATCGCGCGGCTGCCCGATGGGCGCACGACCGTCGAGGATCTGCGCAGCTCCAACGGGACGTTCGTCAACGATCACCGCGTGGAAAATCAGGAACTGGCGCACGGCGACCGCCTGCGCTTTGGCACCGTCGCGTTTGTGTATCAGGTGGATGGGCAGCCAGCCCTTGCGACCGAGGACTTACACGAGGCCAATCAGGGCGGTCGGTTGATTCCGCCGCCGTCCGGTCCGCGCGGCTGGTCGTCGGCGCCTGCTCCGTCTGGACACACGCACGCGGATCCGGTTGCGCCGTCGTCGCTTCTGGCGCCACCGCGCTCCGTGTTGCCGCAAGTGGCGCTTGTGGCTGTGATCGCCGTTGCGGCCGTGTGCCTGATCGTGCTTGTCGGCATCGCCTACGACAAGTGGTTGGCCACGCGTCCCAACGCTGCAACGGCCGCTGCCGCAGAAAAGCCCGCGCAAGTGGCCGACGTCGCGGCACCCACGCCGACTGATCACGCGCAGTTTGACCTACTCTTGACGCGCGGTCAGGACGCCGTCGCGCGGCGGCAGTGGGACGAAGCGCAGGACTTGTTTGAGAAGGCCAAACGGATCGACACGATCCATCCGCGGCCGACGGAGGCGCTGAACCTCATCAACCGCGAGAAGCGCAACGGCGCCAAGTTTTCCCAGGCTGAAGCCGCGTTTGCCAAGCACGACTACGAGGCGGCGATTTCCGCCAACAAGTCGATTTCTCAGGATTCCGTGTACCGGCGCGATGCGAACACTGCGCTGGAAGCCATCGCCGGTCTGCTGGAAATGGACGGCGACTCCGCGTGCATCGCCAAGGACTGGGTGAAGTGCCAGAATCTGTACCTGACCGCGATTTCCACGGATTTTGCCAAGCCGGAAGTCAACGCCAAGTACGCAAAGTCTATGAAGAAACATCGGTAATACGCCCCTGGGGAGGGGAACAACATGACGCACAACAACGAGACGATTACGTCCTCGCTGATCGAGGATCGGCGTTTTGCACCGCCCAAGGCCTTTGTCGCACGCGCGCATTTGCGCGATCCGGCGGCCGCGAACGCGCTTCGTCAGGCTGCGGCGGCCGATCCGGTGGCGTATTGGAGCCAAGCGGCGCGGGAAGAACTGCGCTGGTCCAAGCCGTTCAAACAGACGCTGGACTGGTCCAACGCGCCGCACGCGAAGTGGTTTGCCGACGGCGAGCTGAACGTCAGCGACAACTGCCTGGATCGCCACTGCGAGAGCAGTCGTGTGCACAAGGCGGCGCTGATTTGGGAAGGCGAACCCGTGAACGGCGGCGAACCTGAAGTCCGCACGCTGACCTACGGGCAGCTGCGCGCGCAGGTGCAAAAGGCCGCGCAGGTGCTGTTGCGTTTGGGCGTGCAGAAGGGAGATCGCGTGGCGATCTACATGCCGCTGGTGCCGGAAGCGGCCATCGCGATGCTGGCGTGCACGCGGATCGGCGCGGTGCATTCGGTGATCTTTGGCGGATTCTCTGCCGAATCGCTGCGGGACCGCATCAACGACGCGGGCGCCAAGCTGGTCGTCACCGCGGACGGTGGCTGGCGGCGCGGACAGGCGCTGCGGTTGAAAGACGTCGTGGATGAAGCGCTGAGCCATGACGCGCCGGGCGTGCAGTCCGTGCTCGTTGTGCGGCGAACCGGCGACGCTGTGCAATGGACTCCGGGTCGCGACCACTGGTGGCACGAGCACATGGAGGCCAGCAAAGCCGTGGGCACGCCCGTGCCGGTCCCTGCGGAGCACCCGTTCTTCATCCTCTACACATCGGGCACCACCGGCAAGCCCAAGGGCATCCTGCACACGACGGGCGGCTACCTCACCCACGTCACGCGCACGTTCAAGCAGGTCTTTGACATCCGGGACGACGACCTCTACTGGTGCACGGCGGACATCGGCTGGATCACGGGGCACAGCTACGTCATCTACGGTCCGCTCTCGGCTGGCGCGACGGTGTTCCTGTACGAAGGCGCGCCCGCGTTCCCCGACAAAGATCGCTTCTGGGACATCATCGAGCGTCACCGCATCAGCATCTTCTACACGGCGCCCACCGCGCTCCGCACGTTCATGGCGTGGGGCGAGGCGCCGATTCTGAAGCACGACCTCACGTCACTGCGGCTTTTGGGGACGGTTGGCGAGCCGATCAACCCGGCTGCGTGGGTCTGGTATCACGAGATCATCGGCGGCGGGCGTTGTCCCATCGTCGATACCTGGTGGCAAACCGAAACGGGTGGCATCCTGATTGCGCCACTTCCCGGCGTGCAGGAGTGCGTACCCGGCACGGCGACTTTGCCGTTGCCCGGCATTCTGCCCGACATCGTTGGCCCTGACGGCGAATCGCAGCCCGCCAACGCTGGTGGCCTCCTCGTCCTCAAGCACCCTTGGCCCGGCATGGCGCGAACGATCTGGGGCGACGACGCGCGCTTCAAGGAAACCTACTTCTCGCGCGTTCCCGGCATCTACTTCACCGGCGACGGCGCAAGGCGCGACAGCGACGGCAACTTTTGGATCATGGGCCGCGTGGACGACGTGCTCAACGTGTCGGGCCACCGGATCGGCACGATGGAAGTCGAGTCGGCGCTGGTCAGTCACCCACTTGTGGCAGAAGCGGCAGTCGTCGGTCGGCCCGATCCGATCACAGGCCAAGCGCTGGTGGCTTTTGTGACGCTCAACGCGGGTACGCCGCAGTCCAAGGAGCTTACCGAGACACTGCGTCTGCACGTGGGCCACGAAATCGGCGCGCTGGCACGTCCGGCCGAAGTGCGGTTCGCAGCGGCGCTGCCCAAAACGCGGTCGGGCAAGATCATGCGGCGCTTGTTGCGTGAGCTGGCCGGCCAAGGCACGGTGTCCGGCGACACGTCGACGCTGGAAGACTTTGGCGTGCTGGAAGCGCTGCGAGCGAGCGAGGATTAGCAGCTCTCAGGGCCTTTCGGCATCCAGCGTCTCTACCGCGTGCACCGCCGTGTGGGGCACCGTCCACAGCTGAAGTTCGCCCACCACCAAATCCGAGATGCCAATCATCGCGGCCGAAGTCGGTTGCTTCTCATGGAACCACAGGAACGCCGCGGACCCAATCGCCACCGCGGCGCACAGCGTGTGGTCCAGCCAGCCGCCCACATGACGCTCGCGACGCGCGCGGTCGCGCAGTTCGGCTTCCGCGAGCTTCAGCTGTATTTCCACGGGCGCGTCGGTCAACAGGTCCCAGCGTTGCCCCGGCTTCACGGGCGTCAGCGCCATGCCCGCGACGGCGAGCCACGAATCCGTCGCGCCAACCAAGCGCTCGACCCGAAACGCAGGGTCGCTCGTGAGCACTGCAAGGCCGGTCTGCACGCCGCCCGATCCGGCAAAAAGTCCCGACCAGCCGTACCACCAAAGTTGCACATGCCGTTCATCCGCGTCGAGCGCCGCGCGTACACGGTCCAAACGCAGCGATGGCTCCTCGGCGGTCACGGGTGACGCAGCGCAAAGCGTGAGCACGAGGGGGAGAAACAGAACCGGTGCGTAGCGAAACATGGCGCTCCTGGACGAGGTCGGCCCGACGATGCGTTGGCGCCATCTGCGGTTCCGTGCGAGTGTGCCGACCGCGGCGCCGCCGGTCAACGCGGCAAGAGTGCTGCCGAGAATTGGGGACGTTGCCCGCCGGCTGCCGCGGCCTGATGCGCAATTGCGAACACGGCTGCAACCGCGCACGCGACCGTCGCCGGCATGAGCCAACGCGGTGCTGGCGCGTCGGACCGATCGTGGGAAGGCGCATCGTCCGCAAAAGCAACGACGAGCAGAAGCACGACGGCGCTCACGTAGCTGATCCCGCCCAGCAGGAAAATACAGGTGTGCATGCCGACCAGCCCGAAGGCCACCACACGGCGGACCTTTCGCCCACCGAGCAGCAGCGGTCCGGACAACTCCAGTGCCACGGTCGCCAGGGTCAGCGCGAGCGTGATCTTCGGCGCAGAGACAAGTGCTGTTCGGAGCGCTGCCAACACGCCGTCGGGCACCAAGCCGTCCTGTGAAAGAACGATCGCCTGAATCTGAACGCCATCGAGCCACGGCATCCCGCTGTACGCCAGCTTGCTGATGCCCGCGCTCAGGTACGCGGCGCCCAGCAGGGCAGTGGCCCCGGCGTGGGCGAAGCGTTCATCGGCTCGGTGGTACAGAATACCGATGATCCAGCCAAGCATCGTCACGCCGCTGAAATACAAGTTGCGCGCGGGACCACCCGCAACCTCCGCAAATGCGGTTGCCAGAAAGCCCAGCGCGACGAGCGCAACAACGCCTGCGCGCCAACGCCCCGCTCCAGCGCCAAACCGCGCCGCGGCAGCCACGCCCACAGCGACGATCGCCCAGCGGATCGATGGAGACGCCAAAGCCGCTGAAAACAGCGTCGGGGACGAAACGACGCGGGGTGCTCCGGCCAGTGACAGCGTGTCGCCAATCACCAGCGCCGCGATTGCGACGCGCAGAGCCGGCGCTTCACGCCACCCTGTCGCGAACGCCGCGCTCATGGTCGCACGACGCAACGCGCCAACAGACAGTCGTTCTGCCACTGCGGCAGATCGCCGGGACGCAGCTGCCAGGACCGGGCGATCAACTGTACCGGCACGCCGTCAACCGCAGGCGCTGCATGTCGCCGCACATGGCGCAGGACCTCGTCGCCTTTGTGGCCCAGCCGAATGGGCGTCGGACACTGGGTGAAGAGCGGTTCCGCCAGCGGTTCACAGGCCAACGCCGCGTAATCTTCGACACGGTGAACGTTGCCCCGTGCGTCCCGCAGCAGAATGGCCGTCTGCTGCGGCTCAGGCAGGTCTGCGTACATGGAAAACGTGTCCAGAGGATAAACGAGGGAAGCGTTTTGCCGCCCAGCACGCGTGTCAACCCGCACGGCCCAGGAGAGCGCGAGGTACGCGGTCGCCAGCAACAAGCCAAAGCGCGTGCGTTGGGTCAGGACGTGCTGCACGATTCACCTGACCATGTTGATGCTGAGTACCGGGAACGGGACTTGAACCCGTACGAGCTTGCGCCCTGGGGAGTTTAAGTCGCGATTCGGATTGTGTCACACAGTGTCAGGACGTTTTTTCTGGACGGGAAAAAGCCTGACTGAATAAGGTGTTGACCTGCTGCGTTGTGTCACGCGGTGTCAGGTCGTACCGAACGGTGCAGGTCAGAATTCTTAGCCCATACTTAGCCCGAACTTAGCCCGGCGGAACCTCCGGCGGGCGGGAGAAGAAGATGCCAGTCGTCGCCAAGTTCAGCGCCAGATACGTTGAGAACCTGAAGCACAAAGCAGGCGAGCCCCGACGCACTTACTACGAAGAGAGCGGGCATGGCAACGGCTCGCTGGGCATCCGTGTCTCGCCATCGGGCAACAAGACGTGGGTCTACACGTACAGCATGGACGGCAAGGTTCGGCACATGACGCTTGGCACCTATCCAGCAATGTGCTTGGAAGACGCCCACGTGGCCCAAGCCCAGGCCGCACTGGAGCGCAAGAAGGGCTTCGACCCGGGCGCGAAGGCTGTCGAGACCAACAAGTCGGAGCGTGAAGCGGCGACAGTTCAGTTCCTGGCCGACGAGTACCTGAAGCTCTACGCGCGGCCGCGGAAACGCTCTGCAGGACGGGATGAAGATCTGCTGAAGCGCAACGTGCTGCCGTACTGGGGCAAGCACAAGGCCGATGCGATCCACATTCGCGACGTCGCGGCACTGCTGGACATGATCGTCGCTCGTGGTGCGCCGATCCCTGCGAACCGCACGCGCTCGGTTCTTTCCAAGATGTTCCGCTGGGGCCGGTCGCGGGGGCTGGTGGCGGACAACCCGGTGGCTGGCGTGCCGGCGCCCTCCAAAGAGAACAAGCGCGACCGCAACCTGTCCGACGCCGAACTGAAGAAGGTGCTCGCCCAACTGCCGACGGCGGACATGGGGCCAGCGATGCGCTTGGCGCTGAGGTTTCAGCTGCTGACAGCAGCGCGGGTCGGCGAGGTGGCCGGCGCGCTGTGGACGGAGATCGACGAGAAGGCCGCAACGTGGACGCTGCCGAAGGAACGCGCCAAGAACGGCCGCGAGCACGTGTTGCCGCTATCGCCGCAGGCCCTAGAGGTGCTGGAAGCGGCGAAGGCCTTGAAGGGCGAGCAAGGTGTGGTGTTTCCATCGCCGATGAAGGGCGGCGCGATGCGCAGTGAGTCGATCGCGGGTGGCGTGCGCGACAACTTGGAGCACTTTGGCGTGACGAAATTCACGCCGCACGACATACGGCGCACGGTGGCGACCGGGCTGTCGCGGCAGAAGGCCGGCCGCGAGGTGCTGATGAAGGTGCTGAACCACATTGACCAGACGCAGGCTGCGACGTATGACCGGCATGATTACGCTGAGGAAGTGCGCAAAGCGTTGGGGATTTGGGGGGCGCACGTCGCGGCGCTGGAGACAGCGGGCGCAGCTCAATCAAAGGGGGACCAGTGACTCCAGAATTGCTCACGATCGCCGAGGCAGCCGCCAAGTTCCGCGCCAGTGAAGCTTGGGTGCGACCGTATCTGCCCGAACTTGCCAAGTTGCGCATGATCGCGGTCGTCGCCAAGGGCTGGCCGGTCACTTGGAGGACGTTGGAGCAGGCAGATCCGGCGATCGGCGTCGTTGAATCGAGGTGGGTCGACGTTTCGCATTCGCCCGTGTTCGAGGGAACGGTCTGCCTGGAAGCCGCTGACGTAGGGGCGATCGTTGCCGCCGGCAGCAGCCGCGTCCGCCGTGTGCGGCGCCGTCATGAGCAGTACGAGCCATCCTTCGGAGAGCTTGGAGTCCTCGCCGACGGTCAGTTTCCTGTCGTCAGTCGCGATGACCTGCGGGTTTTCGTGTCCGACGTCGCGCAGTTTCGCAGCGCCCAGGGTCAGGTGTACCCGCTCTTGGACAAAGTGGCTGACCACAAAGCCGCAGTTCAGGCGTCGAAAAGCAACGACGCTCTGGCGGCGGCTGTCCACATGTTTGCAGGCATGACCGAGCGAACCAGCAAGGCCGAGGAACAGGCCCGCCGCCAAAGTGAGGCGCCGCCGTCGTGGGCGTTGCCGTCCGACATCAGGCACGAGGATCTTGCTGCGGTGTTCAACAACAACCACGCCGCACACAGCAGTGCGCTGGAAGCAGCCGTGCGACTGTGGATGGCGAATTGCCTCGTGCTTGGCGCAGACAATGATGCCGCCAAGCAGCTGACCACGAAGAAGCTCGCTGGAAAGCTGACGCAGAGGTTTTCGGTTCGCATCGCGACCAACGTGATGGACATCGCGCGGGTCACACTTCCCGACATCGCGCGGCGTTCTGGACGGAAAACCGGCTCTACGCATCCGAAAAAATCCAGTTAACACAGTTGTTTACGCGACCCCTTCGCGAAACCTCTGATGATTCCCACCCATTACATGCGTTGAGAACCGGTCAATGCTCCGGGTGTCGGGCCGTGTCAAACGGTTCCACGCTCGGGAGAGCATCATGGACCAGGTACTCAGAATCAAAGACGTGATCCGCGCCACCGGCCTCAGCCGATCCACGCTGCATCGCCTTGAATCTACAGGTGAACTACCGTCGCGCCGCCGGATCGGCCGCAGAGCGATTGGCTATCTTGCGAGCGAAATCCTCGCCTGGGCCCAAACTCGTCAGCGCGTAACGGTCCGCTGCAAAGCCGCGACGGTGAAGTCGTGAGCGCCAACCTCCAGAGTTTGGACGCCGGGACGGACGTCGCTGGCTCCGTGCAGGAGCCCTACGCGGCCAACACGCCCCCGGCGCAAGCGGATTGCGCGGCTTTGCCCGTCGACTTCTATCGGGCGCCTTCGGCGAAGAAGCCGCCGTCCGGCTGGCCGACAGGCGTGCTGCTCAGCTGGGCATGGCGCGTCCTGCATCAGGTGATCTCATCCGTGGAGGCGGGCAGCCTGCCCATGCAGACGACGTTGTGGCCTGACTTGTACGCGACAACGGGCGAGCTTCAATCGTGGACCTGGGACGCATTGGCATGGTGGCTGCTGGGTACGAAGGGCTTGCGGGTTGGATCGAAGAAACAGGTGCCTTTGTGGTCGCCGGGACGATTCGATGGCGACCAGCGCGAGGACGAGGCTGCACGGGCGCTCTACGCGCTCGTGCTGGACTGCGACGACTGCGGTGAGTGGACCGCCCTGCTGGCCGCGCTCGACAGCGTCGGGCTTGCGTACGTCGCCCACCGGTCGCCCAGCCACGGCGTGCAGGCGACCGACGGAGCGTCGACGGTGGTGAAGTGGCGGCTAGTCATCCCACTCGCGCGTCCGGTTGAAGGGAACGACTTGGCACACTGGCGGGCGGCCTACACCGCTGCGCGCCTGCTGTTTGGCGCGATCGGCAACTGTTGGTTCGATCCCACGACGCCGAATCCTTCGCGCTGCTGGTTCGCCGCTTCGTCTGTCGGCAATGCGCCGCCGCGTGAAGTTATCTGGCCGCTCGCGGGGCGCACGCTCGACCTCGGACGGTTGCTCGCGCTGGCACCCGCGCCGCCGCCACGTGCGCTGCACGCACAGTTGCCGCGGCGGGCGGATGGCGACCCGATCGAGCGCGGCCGGCGGTATTTCGCAGCGGCAGGGCCAGCGGTCACGGGCAGCCGGAACACGACGGCGTTCCGCCTCGCGGCCTGGCTTGTGACGGAACTGGGGCTCGGCGATGCCGAAGTTTGGTCACTGCTCGCCGACTGGAACGACAGCAACCCGGATCCGTTGCCTGCATGGGAGTTGCAGGCGTGCCTGCGCAGCGCGCTTCGCACGAGCACACGGGCCTTGGCGGCGCAGGACTAGACGATCGCTTACGGCGGACTGCGCCGACTTACGAGGACAAAATGGATCACGACGAAGAACAGCCCCCAATCTCACTTTCCGAAGGCGTGGTGGACGCCGAGAAGGCTGCAGCGGCCCGCAAGAACCTCGCGGCAGTTGCGCATCTGCGCGCCTTGGGCGTTCGGTCCGTCGGCGAGGTGGGCTGGCTTGCCGCCGACAACGTCGCGCGGCCGCTGCGGACGCTTTTGACTGTTCGGGGCGCCGACGGGCGGCCGAGGCCATTCATGCCAGCTGGCAAACTGTCGATGCTGATCGCGCCCGGCGGCACGGGCAAGACACAAACCTTGGTCCAAGTAGCGGTCTGCGTTGGCTCCGGGTTGCCGTTGTTTGACGAGTACGAGGTGTCCGATCCGGGGCCGGTTCTGCTGGTGCTTGGTGAGGAAGATATGGACGAAATGCACCGTCGCGTGCGCGGGACGGTAGACGCTATGCCTGCTTGGCCCCATTCGGCGGAGATTGACGAGAATCTGCACGTCCTATCGCTCTGTGGCCAGCCCGCCGGCTTCACTGACAAGGACGGTGGCCGAACGCCGTTCTTCGACCAGTTCTACGCTGGCCTGGAGGCGTCTGGCATCCAGTGGCGGCTGATCATTCTGGATCCGGCAAGCCGCTTTCTGGGCCCTGACGCAGAAAAGGACAACGCGGCCGCCACGCGGTGGATCGAGGTTGTCGAACGCCTTACCCAGTTGCCGAGCAAACCGGCCGTGCTCTTCGCACACCACACCAACAAGAGCGCAGTCGGCGGTGGCACGGACCAAACCGCTGCACGCGGCTCGTCGGCGCTGACCGACGGCGTGCGCTGGCAAGGAAATCTGGAGCGCGTGGTCAACGAGGAGGGCGGCAGCGGAAACAAGGTCATGTCAGCGGACCGCGTCACCTTCAAGGTCGTGAAGGTGAATCATTGCCGCCAGCCTCCTCCGCTGGAACTCGCGCGCGACTTTGAGCACGGCGGCTTCTTGCGGCCTGTCGCCCAGGCCAAACCTACGGCAACACCGACGGCAGCGACTGCCAGCCGTCCGCGCGGGCGTGACCCGCGCCGGGAGCTTCACGATGATGTCTGATTTGGCTTCCTCACCCGCCATGATTGCTGCTGGCGCCCAGCAGGCCCTGCGCGCGTGGACGTCGCTTGAGCCGGCGGCGACACACCGTGCCGCAGCTGCCGCGGTCCTGCGAGACAGCGACGCGGCCGACGACGGCCAAGCCGAAGCGATGCTGGTGCAGGCATTGTGGAAGGCATGCCCGCGTTTGGTCGTGACGCTCGTCCCGGCGCTGGAGGTCTGCCAAGACGGCACCTGCGAGGTACGTGAGAACCGTGGCTTGCTGACTATGGATGCCGTTCTGGCGGACTGGATTGCCCCGCTGCATCCCGAGCGCGCGGCCTGCATGCGCGATCATGCCCGACAGCGGATGGTCAACTACCAGAACGGCACATCGAGCATTGCGGCGCTCTTCGTGCTCTGGACCGATGGTGCCGCAGGCGCGCTGAAGGCCGCTGCCCGCACTTTGTGGCTCGCCTCCGTGCAGGCGGCATGGGCCGAGACGCGCCACGTCCGGCCAGCCCTGTCCCGCGCGGTCGCGGTTGATGTCCTAGCACCCGCGATGACCGAGCGCGCGCAGGTAATGGACAACGGCGAGGTCCGTGACACCGGCGGTTGCGAGTTGGGCAGGATCGCGGCGGTCGACGTCGACACGCTTGAGGCGGTGCGCGCAGACCTGAGCTTGCTCTCGTCGCTGGCGGGACAGCGACTCGTTCGCTATCTGGTCCTGACAGTGCACGACGCATGGCAAGACGGGGGCGTGGCCGATCCTCGGTCAGTGGAGTTTCGCGGTGGGTTCCAGGCTCTCGCACGCGCGATCGGCGATGGCACAAACGACTCGAAACGGCTGCAGGCGCTCCTGCGTGCCGGTCAGCACGTTCACTGGACCCACCCTGTTGTCGATGTAGGCGGTCTTTGGACTTGGACACACCGTCACAGCGAACCTGGGCGCCCCGCAGTCCTGCGAATCGTCGTAGGCGACGCGCTGGCACCGGCGATGGCCGCACGCCTCGCCGATAGCGGCGGCAGTCGCTGGGCCGCGCGACGGGCGCGCTCCCTCGTACCTGAGCTCCGCGCAGAGCCCCCGATGTCTGCTGTGCGCGATTGCGACCGGGCTGCGGCCTGGATGCTCCTCAGACTGTTCGTCGTAGAGCTCGTGGACAACGCGCGAATCCTCGCCGCGGAAGGCAGCGTGCCGATCAGCGAGGACCGATGGCGTGACCTTGCGGCGCTCGCGCGGCTCCCGCGCGTTGAGCTGGCCGCGCTGCTCCGCAGCTGGAAGACTGGTGATCGGGCGGCCAAGCCTCTGGTGGTCGAAAAGCCACAAAATCACTTCACCTTGTCGGATGCGCACTCTCCTGAGCTTGAATTCATCCTGGAAGGTGGCCGCCAGCGGATCGCAGGCGCCGTCGGCGGGCGGAAAGGCAAGAGGAAGAAGCGGATGGGCAACCACCTATGATTACTTGTAATTCGATCCATGTCGCCTCGTCACCGGCGTCGCCAGCGCGCGTCGCGAACACTTCAGGCGTAACCGGGCATCACTTCAGGTGTCAGCAGGGGTCACTTCAGGCGCAAGACAGAGGACGCGCGCCGGAGATCAAAAGGTTGCGAGCGTCCGCAGTGAACGGCACGGCACGGAGTGTAAGTAATGCCAGTCCGGCGCGGCCTTGGGGCCGGCCGGCCGGGCATCGAGCCCAAGTCTCGACGACGCGAGAAGTTGAGGAATTTGTCCACGGGTCCGGAACATGCGGCCAGCGGTCGGCCGCGCAGAAAAAGGAGAGACGCAATGCGTAAAAAACCAGTATTTCAGCGAGCCACACGGCATCAACTGTTGAAGCTCACGGCGTTGGTCACGCCGGCATCGTTGGAGGCGTTGGCCAGAGCGGAGGCTCGATTTCTTATCGCGTTTTTGACCCTGCCACCTCGCCTTGCCAACGTCAAGGAGCGGTTTGCGCTCTTCGATGCGTACGAGCTTGTCGACCCGGGCCATCGTCACGCCTTGGTCGAGGGGCTGATCGCTCTGGACGAAGGCGCGGCGCACGCGCCAGAGGCCAGCGGAACGCGCGTGCCCGCGATCGTCACGGAGCAGAAGCCGACCAAGCGGAAGCGGAAGCCTACGTCGATCTGGGCCGGCAACCGGGGGCCATTCCGGCTCATTCACTAGGCCAAGCACCTGGTTGCGTAAGGGTTGGGCCGCGTCGTCGACGTGCTGGACAGGCGGGGCGCCGGTGCGGTGAACGCGCGCCCAAGCGCGATTCTGACGCCTCGTTATCAACCCACGGACGCGGCTTGACACTGTGCCGTGCTGGAAGCCTCCGATGTGGCCCTCGCATAGCACGCCCACGCCGTCATACCCCGCGCGCGTGGTGCCATTGGGGCCGTAGTCGGCTGACAGGTGCCATAGGCCGCCGGTATACTTTGACCCGATCCCGATGCGCACGCGGCGTACGCGCGTCGGGCGCGAACGCGCAGATCGCGGGCAAGGAGCAAGGCGATGATCACTGTCGATGCTGACTTCACCGAGGATCTTCGGCAGCACTTCCTGGCCCAGCTTCGCGCGTTTGGCTACACACCCGCGGACGACTGGACGTGCGACCGCGCTGGCATGGCCTACTTCCGCGCGCGCCGTCGGCTTGTCGTGCAACGGCCGCGCCGCGTGCATCTCTCCAATGAACTCCGGGCTCGCGCCGATTCCTTGCTGGCTCTGGTGGCGATGGTAGCGGCCGAGGTCGAACGTGGCGACGACCTGAGTCTGCGGCTCAGCCGGGAGGTGCCGCTGCCCGAAGTCAACGACCTCTTGCTCAACGATTGGGGCATCCACCACCTGCACCTCGGCAGGCGACGCGAAACGGGCAGGAAGGGCTGGCCGCGCGTCCAGAGCACCCGCGACCTCCTGTTCATGTGTCTCGGCGCTGACGACGCATGGTTCATTGACGTACGGCCGCATGGTGCCTGGGTCGACGTCGAGCTGCTGGAGACGATCAGGCTGAACTGGCCTGACCTGATGCAACCGTACTTGCTGCGGGGCATCACAGAAAGCGGCGCGCCGATGACGCGGGAGGAGCGGGCAAACTTGCGCGGGGTGCATGCTCAGGCGGCAATCCGCCTCGGCGATGGCCTTTGCTATTGCGGGCCAGGTGGCGGACTGGTGAGTAGCGGCGACGCGTTCCTCGACGTCCGCGCGTGCCATGGTGTGATGACCGCGACGGAAGAAGTGGAGCAGGTACTGCGCGACAACGCGAAGGCCATTGCTGCCGCGCTGGGTGGCGCGCCGGGCACCGACGACGTGCTACGGCTGCGACTTCAGATCCGCGACGGTGTGCCGGTGTACGTGGAGACAGTGACCGACACGGAACTCAACTGCCCTGCGCTGGCGAAGATCGAAGAAGAGTTCAGGTGGCTGCGGCGATGAACCTGGTGTTTGTGGCGGCACGCGCGCCCAGTCGCCTACGGGCTGCACGTCTGCGTTGACTTTGGGCACGACGACATCCCGTTCACCGTGTACTTGGCTGAGCAGATCGCGCCGCTGGCGCAAGACCCTGAGCACGAGAACGCGCAAAAATTGCTGCTGGGGTCGGCGGGGTCCCACACGCAGCAGGTGCCGGCGGCGACGCAGCCTTGGAAGCCGTTGCACCCGTGGTAGGGCTGCCCGTCGTTGGCCTTGCACGCCTTGAACGGCTCCACCGTCGTCGTGTCGTAGACCACGGGCGCGCAAATCGTGGACGTGCACTCGGAATTCTTGCCGCAGCGGCAAAGCCCGCCAGCACCCGCGACGCACGCACCATGATCCGGGATCGGCGCGCCTTTGGCGTCATACAGAATGCCGCAGCATGGCGCGGAACTCGGGCAGTCGGTGCTGACGACGCACGACGGCGCGCACTGGCCTGCGGAGCACGTGAGGGCGTTGCCGCAGGCTTGGACGACCATCTTGCCGGACTGCGTGTCGCAAAAGTGCCCGGTGTTGCCGTCGCAGAAGGAATCCGCGGCGACGCACGGCTTGCAGTAGCACGTCACGCCCCCGGTCGCGTCGTTGCCACACGGCGGATTGTCCAGGTCGGCAAACCCGGCGGCTTGGCAAGACGCGGCCGTGCACGTCTTTGTCACTAGCTGGCCGGTTCCGGCGTCGCAAATGTGCACCGCACCGCCGCCGCAGTAGTTCTGTGCTGACGTGCAGGGCGCCTGACATAGCCCATTCGCGCAGACAAGCCCGCCAGCGCACGCGCACTTCCCGCCGCATCCGTCGTCGCCGCACGTCTTCGCGGGACACGAAGGGGTGCAAGCGGGGCCGCAGACGCCCCCGGCGCACACTTGGCCGCTTGAGCACTGGCACTTTCCACCGCAGCCGTCGGAGATACCGCAAGCGTTGTTCGGGCAGAACTTGGTGCAAATCGCCGGGCCGCACACGCCTGCCTTGCACACGTCAGCGCCCGCGCACGTCTGCGAAGACAGTTTGTGGGTCGACGTGTCGCAAACCTGGGCAACATTCCCAACGCACTTCGTGTCGGCGGCGGTGCAGCCGGTGCACAGGCAGCTGGACTGGCCCGACGCGTTTGCCCCGCACGGTGGGTCGGCGAGGTCCTTGAACCCGTCCGCCTGGCACGATTCTGTCGTACATGCGTGGTCTTCCATCAGGTGATACTTCGTGCACTGGTGCAGCGTCCCGCCGTCGCAAACGGTGTCCTTGTCTGTGCATGCCGCCGCGCAGATGCCCGTGACGCACACCATGCCGTTCTTGCAGTCGCCACACGAGCCGCCGCAACCGTCATCGCCGCAGAACTTTGCCTCGCAATCCGGGACGCAGGCACCGGTGTCGCTGGTTACGGCGTCAGGGCTGCCGCCACCAGTGTCGCCGGAGCCGCCGCCGCTACCAGCGCCTGAAGTCGAGCCGCAGGCCGCGCCTATGAACAGACTCGCGGCAACGAACAAGCACCGACCACCAATCGCCTGATAGTTCATCACATTTCCCCTCTGACTGAAAGCGCGCAATCGCTGCGTCGTGGCAGCGCGAGTTGTCTCATAGACGACCATGATCGATGGCAATTGCCATACCGTCAAGCCATGCCCCGCACCAAGCGCAATCCTGAACTCGCAAAGCTGATCGGCGAGCGGATCCGCGCGCTGCGGCTGGCCGCAGGGCTGACTCAGGAGGCGCTCGCTTGGGACTGCGACCTGGACAAGGGCTACCTGTCGCACGTCGAGGCGGGACGGCGCTTGCCTTCACTGGTGGTGGTGTTCGCGTTGGCGACGCGGCTGGGATGCACGGCCGGGGCGCTGTTGGACGTCCAGTTGGAGCCGGTCAGGCCCGCGTAGTTGTGGAGTCAGTCCCCGCGGGTGATCACAGTCCGTCCGTTGAGCACGCGGTGCACGGGGCGAGGGAGCTTGGCCTACAGACTTGGTAAATACCTCCTAAGTGACGCGGGTATTCCGCGCGGGGGCAGTTGCCTGTCGACCTAGAAGGGGATCTTGTCTTCCCAGTCGACGTGGTCGACGACGGTGTTCAGCCGCTCCAAGACCGCAAGTCGGTCCATGTCACCACTTGGGCTGACCCACGCGATCAACGCTTGCAGGCGGGCGCGGCACACCGCGCGAGCACTCTCGGCCATCAGGCCGTACTCATCGCGAAAGAAGTCGGCGTAGGCCTGTCGACTAGCGTCCTTTTTGGCCTGTGACATGGCCCGAAAGATGCTGGAGGCCAACGTCTGGACATCTTCACTTTCCATAACGAATTTCCCGATTCCACGCAGCGGCATCAAGTCTGATTCGCCGAGATGGCCCGACGTGTCCCCTACGAGGCGCCGCACAAGCAAGGCTCGATCGTCCTCGCAGAACCCCAAGTCTGGCGCCCGGAAGAACGCGCGCTTGTGGCGTTGGACCGAGCCGCCATCGCCATGCGTAACGAGCGTCACGAACGCAGCAACGCACTTCTTCTTGATCGCCTCCGGCGCCCGTTTGAACGCGCTGCGATACGCGCGTTCGAAGCGCCGCATCAAGGCAACATCGTCATCTTCATCCCAGCTTTCGCGTTCAGCGATCACCGTGTACCGATCGGGAAGGACTTTCAGCAAGAAGAGTTCCTGCTCGTGAGGTGACATTCTCGTCCAAAGCTCATCCACGGTCTCAATGGCACCCTCGTCGGTCTCCAGCTTGGCAAGCAACTGCTCCGCGTTGAATCCGTACTTCTTGCCACGTTCGGCCGTCACCTGCTCAACCATCATGTCGAGCAGCTGGCGGCAAATGGTGGCCGTCCGCTCGTCGACGCTCTCGCCCAGCCTTATGCTCCGGCCGGGATGAATCAGGTTCCGGTAGCCCTTGATCACGGTTCCCAGATCGGCAGCGTTCTGCGTCAGGAAGTTCTCGTCCTTTGCGCCTTTGATCAGGTCATCCAGCCCCAATGCCAGCAATTTCTCTCGCTTTTCTGTCCACTTTTTGGAGCCCGCCAGCGAATCGACCAAGACGGCTTCAGCGATGCTGCCGGACAACACCTGCGCGGCCTTCCATGCCTTTGCATCGAGGCAGGCTTGGAGCTCGACGTAATCGCGCCTGACGGACTCGCGCATCTCCAGATCAGATATGAAAGAAAACGCGGACATGAAACTCCTGTGGCTCAGGGGCCAGCATCACGGCTCGGGCAAGGTTGTCGGAAGGCTTCAGCAGGCCCACGAGGACCACAAGGCCCATTGTGAAAACCCAGCTGCTGCCTGCTACTCCGGCGTCGCCAAGTCAGCGCGCTCCAGCAGCGGCGCCGAGCCCATCGCCTGCGCCGCCGCCACCTGCGCGTTCAGGGCGAGCACGCGCGCCAGCAGTTCACCATCGTCGCGCCAGGTGCCCGCGGCAAAGCCGTAGCATGCGTCCACGGCATCGTTCATCGCCTCCCAGGCCGCGCGGAGGTCCGCCGGCTTGCCGGCCTCCAAGTCGTTGTGGATCTTGGTCAGGCCCAAGCCGCGCGCGCGGCACGTCGCGCTGCGCAGCTCGTCGAACGCCTCGGCGGCGGCCGCGAGATTGGCGGCCTGTCGCGTCGCTGGCCGGGTCCGCGGATCGTATTTTCCGCCCGGGTGCAGCGGAAAGGGCAAGGTTTCGAAGATGGTGGTGTTCGTGTAGCGCAAGAATTGCCGGATCGACGAGCCGCGAGCGAGGGCCCAGACTTCGTGCTGGCGAGACTGCAGGATGCCGAAGTGATACCAGTCCGGGAGCGCCGCGACCATTAGCTGATGATCAAAGCACGCGGTCGTGGGCTGGCGAGACACGATCAGGTGGACCGTCGCGCAAGGCATGACGAGCACGTGATCCAAACCATGAATCGCGCGGCGCAAATCGGGGCGCGGGCGAACGAACTGCCACCATCGCAGCTTTTCCGCGTCGGACTTCCGATCGCCCTCGGCTTGCTTGGTGCCGTAGACGAACTTGCGTACGTGCCTCATCGCGCCCGGAAACTTCTCCGCATCTGCCTTGGCCAACGTGCCGAAGTCGATGACCCAGCGCGTCGGAGCTTGATCAACTTCGCGGTTCACGTCGCGGCCGACCAGATACGGCCGGATGACTACCGCAGAAGCGGGATCTTCGGCCAAGATGGCTTCTCGCTGGGCGGCATCGAGCACGAAGTCACTGTTGCCCGGCGTCACGCCCATGAAGCAGAGATCCTCATTGCCGGACAAATGGCGTGCCACCGACGCGTCGACGCCAGCAGTCAGTCCCGGCGTGATCGCCAAAACCTCTTTGCCATCCAAGGTGCGGATACCGTCCCACGGCGCCATCACCCAGTTCGCGATGGCCACGTGCACCGCGGCGTCGCCAGGCCAGTCGTAGGAGCGCCACGCGTCGGTCAAGGTGCCGCCAGCGGCGACCACGCGATCCAAGCTCGCCTCGCGGCTCTCGTTCTGCGCGATGGAATTCGTGCAGACAAACCCGGCACGCTCGCCCGGCTTCAGCGTGTTCAGCGCCTGCGTGAACCAGCACGTCACGAAGTCAGCTGCCCGGTTATGCGGGAATTTCTCAAACAGTCGCTCGACGTACTCGTCGCCCAGGTCGCGCCGCAGTTTGCGGACGCCGAGGTACGGCGGATTGCCGACGATCGCAAGCTCGCCATCCGGGCGCGGCCAAGCCGTGAACAGCGCGTCCGCGTGGCGCACGGTGCCGTCGAGGTTGCGAAGCGGGAGCGTCTCGCCTTCCAGTGCCAGCTCGCGCCGCGCCAAATGTTCGCCGATCCAGAGGACGACACGCGCCAGGAAAGCGGCGAAGCCGTTCACCTCAATGCCATGCACCTGTTCGAGCGTGAAGTAAGGACGCGCCGGCGGGGGTGGCACGTCGGAACTGCGTTTCGCGACGTGACGGTGCACGTGCGTCCAACGTGCGGCCAGCGCGGCCTCCAGGCGCTTCATTTCGCGATAGGCGACGTACAGGAAGTTGCCGCAACCGCACGCCGGATCGAGCACGTGGAAGGCCCGCATCTGCTGAATAACGCGCGCGGCGTCCTTGGGTGTGCGGATCGCGGCAATCCGCTGCTGCCACGGCTCAATGACCGTCGGCCCGAGCACGCGGGCGATGTCCGACTCGTGGGTGAAGTGTGCGCCCAGTTCGTGGCGCTCCACCACGTTGAACGACTGCTCGAAGATTGAGCCAAAGACTTCGGGCCGGACGTCCTGCCAGTCGAAATTCTTGGCCGCCCAGTACAGTTGGTGTACCTGAGCCGTGGTCAACGCGAGTTTGGGATGGTTACGGTCAAAAAGCGGCCCGTTTACGTACGGTGCCGCCCGATTGCTGCGATCGCCGGGATCTTTGCGGCCGAAGTCGTCAAAAAGCGTCCAGACCGGGTCGAGCATCCCGATCTTCTCGGCCTTGCCAAGCGCCTCGGAAAACAGCCCGGGCGGGCACAACTCCGTGTCCTCGGCGAACATGGCAAACACGCATTCGAGCACGAATTTGGCGATCCGCTCGCGGTCCTGCGCCGTCGCCGCCGAAGCCGCGATCAGCTCGCGCACAAGCCGCCCCATGACGCTCGCAACCTCAGCCGTGACGCGCTCGGAGCGCCGCGCCAAGTCTGGCGTTTCCCCGCGGAGGAACAGCAGCGCGTCGCCGCGACCGGGCAATTCTTCCAGCGTAAATTGCAGCTTCGGCGCAAGCTGACCGCCCTCCTCGTCGGTGTCGTAGATCCAGAATTCGTGGAAGTTGCACAGCACCATGTAGCGCGTGCGCATCCTGGCCCAGTAGCCCAGCACCTGATCGTGGTGCTTCTCCAGCTTCTTCTCGCCCGGCGCCTTCATCTCCCAGACGCACACTTTGGGCAGGTACAGGTCCATGCGGTCGGACGTGTACTGCGGCGCGGTCTCGGTCGCGAACAGCGAGCCCTGGCTGGCGGTGTTGGCGGCAAGTACGCGGACCGGGTGCTGCTCAAACACGGTGCCCGGCTTCGCGCTGACCTCGTAAATCTCCATCAAGCTCTGGAGAAATTGCTGTGCGCCGGCCTGCTCGGTGCCCTGAAAGTTGCGCCACACCTCGACGAATGCGGCAAGCCGCCCGACAAGGTTCTCTTCCCAATCTGCCGTCGTCGTCATGGCTGTCTCCAGTGCTCGCGGCGGAGGCTACCACTGTGGGCGTGGGGTGCAAAATAGGGGCGCTAGGTGCGCAGCTCCCCGCCTGCGAGGCCATACTTTGGACATGGGACGCGGTGGGCCAGAGCCCAAGTCTGTGCGACCGCCAGCCTCGACCGGTACCAATCGCACGAACGGGCGACAGCCGCCATGCGCCACGCGAGCGCAGCTGGCCCACCGTCAACCTTCAGCCTTCAGCGATGTGACGACCTGGCGGGACGCAACGTTGGTAAGCTTCGCCTTGCCGCCCAGAAGCTCTGGATGTCCGTACGACGCTGGCCCCACGCACAGCTCTGGTGCGGCCGCACCACGCTCATCGGCCTTGGCCATGTGCGCCGACCGCCGACTAAGCCGCGTCGGTGGGACGCGCCGCGGCCGATTCGCGACGTCAAAATGCTTACGTCATGGGCACTTTGTCCACTTGGACCGTCTGACCTTCAATCTCTGATCACGCTCATCCGTCATGTCCCGGTCACCCGCGGGACGACGACAGCCGCGGGAATATGCATTATTGCAATAAGTTGACGACGGCGCGTGTTGTGCTGTCGTTGCATTGTGCGGGAAGCCGAGTTGCAAATTCGCGACGCGGCAAAGTACGCTCGGACATGGCTTCGGGAACATGGACACTCGCGCTACAACTCCGGAGGTCCAAACGATTTGCGCTTCGCGAGTGGTACCAATTTCGCGCGTGGAGCTATCGTCAACGGTGGTTCACCTTTTTGATGCAGGTGGGCTCGCAGGTTGCGCTCGTCATGATTCCTTGGATCAAGATGGGCTGGCAATGGGGCGTAGGTGGCACGCTCGGATGGCTCTTCATGATGTTCTTCCGGATCTCCCGCGACCTGTCGCCAACGCACGCCGGCATCTACCGGCGTGGCCACACGAAGCGCCGCACCATGCTCTACGATCTCATCAAAGACCTTCAGCCATCAGCGTCACAAACCGCAAACGGACCTGGCGACTACCAGCGCAGGGTGCTGGAATTGGTGGTCGACTACGTGCGCGATCACTGCGCCGATGCGAACCAGCGGGATATTTTTGCGAACTTGCTTGTCGAGAGAGGCGATCGGATCGAGGTTGTCGCCCGCGACACAGCGCATTCCGACCGCCATCTTGGATCGTCGCAGCCAAAGGCGGCGTCCTTCGCCTGGACCGCCATGCAGGCGAAGGCCCCACTTTCTTGCCCGGACATTTGCGAGTTCGAGCCCGGCGCCAGTCGCAAACGGCCGTATCGGTCAGTGCTGGCTATTCCGATCGTCATGCCGGATGGGACAGTCCCTGCGGCTGTTTCAATCGACAGTTCAAGGCCCTACCAATTCGACGGGATCGAGCGCAACCTCGCGCAACACCTGCTGCCGTACATCGTGCTGCTCCACTGGACGCTGCAAAATCAGGGAGGACATGCCCATGATCGCTCAGACATCTAACCCAATCGAGGTCTACGCCAAACTTCACCGAGGCGAAATAACGCCATCGGAGGCAGCCGACCAACTGGAACCACCGATGCCGCCGCCGCCGGAGTTTCCACCTTGGATGCCCCGCTGGGCGCAGTACATCGTACTGGTCGTCGTCGCATTTGTGCTAGCGCCGTTCTGGACAATCAGGAACCACGGCTAACGTCGGCTCCCCGTCGAGGAGCGGGCTTCGGCGGTCGCTGCACGTCTCGCGCGCCGGTCCAAGCGCTGGGACCATACTCGTGAAATGACGAGCGCAAACACGCCCCTAGAGGCCTCGCGCCATGAGGCTCCGGTCGGCCCTCACGCCTCCACGTCCCCGCCAAACAGCCCAAACTGCCCCCGCCGGTCCGCGACCATCACGCCGACGCGAAAAGTCTCGTGCCCGCGCGCCCGTGCGGCCAGGTGCGCATCCACCCACGCGCCGAGCAACTCAGGGGTCACGCCCAACCACTCCAGCTGCCGCGCGGCTTTCTCAACGGTCGCAGCTTGCCGCTCGCGGCTCTTCCGGGCAAGTTCGTCGAACCCGGCGTTGGCGATCGCAAATTCACTATGGCCCGCGCGGATCTCGGCCAGGTCCCGCGTGGTCGCCTGCAGTGGTAACAGCACGTCGCCCGGACCGTAGGCCGCAGTCACGTTGAGCGAGAACCGGTCAAAATACAGACGATCGCCGTCAACCGCGATGCGCACTGGGCCAGCCTTGGGCAGCACGCTGCGCACGCGGAACATCGCACGTTCCGCAAGCAGCACTGTTATGGGCTCGGCCAGGTCGTCCGGGTCAGAGCCGGTGAACGCACACCCAGCGCCGGCCCAGCCCAAGCGAAGGCCGCTGTGCGACAGGCTGAAGGAGCCGTCACCGGACCTGTGCGGCTTCGTTAGGCCCTTCAACGAGTTCAGAAAGGCTTTGATTTCAGCAGAATCAACGGTAATCGCGGGCATCTGATCCCCCTTCAAGTTCAGGGCAAACGCGGCGTACGCCAACGGCGCCGATGTCGAGCTTGTTCCACATCCGGAAGCCGGCCGCAACAGCCGTGTACCGCGCCGCACGGTGCGGCACGGTCGTCACGCCAGAATGCGCCACCGCGCGAAGCAGCGTCCTGAACTACTCCGTAGTTTGATTCAGTACCATGATCGCGCCAAGAAGCCGCCAAATACGCCCCGGATGTCGCGCCACGCACGTGCCACGGCCAGCCCGCATTCACTGGCATAATATTGGCGCATTTTTGGCGTGATTCCCGGCGCCGAACCTGCTATGCTTCCCGAAAGGTCGCGCCCGCGATCGATAGAGGGAGCCGCAATGGCCGCGCACGTCACCCCGACTCAACGCCAAGAACTTCTGCGGCTCAAGGCGCAGGGTTTCACCAACATCGCGATAGCCGATCGCCTTGGCATCGACCGGCACACAGTCGGGCGCCAGGCAGGGCCGCGGGCGCCACGCGTCAAGCCCGGTGCGCTAACGTTGAGCCAGCCGGAGATCGCACGGCTTAAGTACCTCGCCGCGGCGCTCACCGTGGAAGGCGCGTGCCCCAACTGTGGCCAGACGATGTACGTCGTGCCCCATGCGAAGGAAGGCACGTGCCTCTGGTGCCGCAAGACGTGGACGAAGTAGCCAACGCGCGCAGGCCAAGATCGCCGGACGATTCCCACCCTCCGCCTCAGAGCACGTCGACCGATTCGACCCTCGGCGAACCCGGCGAGCTCAGGCCCGCGAGGTACGCCGGGGAGCAGCCCGATACGGCGGACGAAGCGACGGCAAAGGCACAACAATTGCCGTCCCACAGCTGGTGCATCGCGTCAAAGCGATGAACGCAAAGCCAAGGGCCGGGATCAGACAGCGCGGGCAAGTCACCCGCACCGCGTGACGCGCGAGATCGCGCAGGTTCGCAGTTTCCAGCTGATTCAAGTGCACAAGATGGTCGGGCTTGGGCCGCAACGCAGCGCCGTACTTGTGCGCCGTAGCACGGCTCACCTGACAGTCGCGGGCGATCTCGGCGTACGTCCAACCCTGGCTGGCCAGCTTCTCAATGCGCTGCCGGAGCAGCGGCGACGTGCGCGGCACGGTCGTGCGCCGGGCCTTCGGCGTTGGTTTGGTACCGCCCGTCGTAGGCGTCCGCGCGCTGCTTTGGTACATGACACCACCTGTGCTGACCGCCGCGCGGTCAGGGGAAGGATACCCAACGCGCACATGACGTCCAGCATGATTTGCCGCGGGGACCGCCTGCGAACGGCGATCGCAACACGCAAGGGCGCTGGCGGCATCGCGGGCACCTCGTTCGGACCAGCTCAGCGACCGTAGGGCCGGAAACGACGGGAGCCGGCGGTGTCGACGCTGACTATGGCGCAAATCTGGCGCAAACGTGTAGCAACGGAAAACGACAATGTTGCTTCAGCGTATCGCGTATTCGTGGCACGTGGAGGCCGACGTCGGGAGCGATGTGTTGCGACCGCCAAACGCGCCATCGCACCGCAGCCGGGCTCTACCGGGAGCCAGACGCCGCGTGTCGCCCCCGTCGCGCCGATGCCCACGCGCAGGATCGGTGCGCCTCGCGTCGGCACGATCACGCCAAGACCTTAGCCCGATCCTTAGCCCGCCGCCCACTTCCACAAGCCAATGTCGTGTAACTATGGTACCGGGAACGGGACTTGAACCCGTACGAGCTTGCGCCCTGGGGAGTTTAAGTCCCCTGCGTCTACCGATTCCGCCATCCCGGTGCGCGCGCCACTCAGACGCGAACGGCCTGCCGAGTTTCCCCGACAGGCCGCCGCATCATGCAAAACCTAGAACCGAATTACCAGTTCTTGCCGATGGTGTAGCCCCAGCCGCCGCCAGCGCCCGTGCCGCCGTAGACGCCGTTGGAAAGTTCCAAGCGGTATTGCGAGCAGACGATGCCCGACGTCCGGTAGACGTGGACGTAATACTGCGCGCTGTCGTCGATGCACTTGGTGTAGTCCCAACCGCCCGGGATGTAATTGGTACCCGTATTCTGCGTGTTGCCACCCCAGAGGCTGTACGAGTTGCCTTGGTCGAAAACTTGGCTGTAGCCATTCCACGGACCGCGGCGCAGGCCGAGCGGGCCCCATTCACCGCCGTATTGGATGTACATCACTGTATTCCAACCGGCGTCCGTCTGGAACGAGTCACCCAGCGAGCACGGGCATTCGCCGTATTCCTCGTAGTGACCCGTGCCGCCCTTGGCCGGCGTCCAGTCCTTGAAGTAGGTGAACCAGTTGAAGTCCTGCTGACCGCAGCAGACCTGGTTCCAGCCCTGATTGGAGCTCGGCTGGCCGCCGCCCCACGGATTCGGCCACGCCGGCGCGGAGTTGAAGTAGGTGTTACCAGCCGGCGGACTGGCGCTCGGCGGGCAGCCACCGCGGAAGACGTCGAACACCACGCCGGACACGGCAGTCGTGAAGACCGCGCGGACGTTGTAGTGGTCGCAGCCGCCCGACACGTCGCTGTAGTCCTGACCGTAGAACGTGAACCAGTCGTGGTCGTTGGTGTCTGCCACGATGCCCTGAATGCTCTGCATCGTGCCAGAGTTCAAGGTGCCGCTGCCGCCGTTCGAACCGTCATACAACGTGCCGAGGTTGGTCGCCGCCGGGCACGAGTCATTCGGCTCGTACTGGTCAATCGCGTAGCATTCGCAACCGGCGAGGCCCGTGTTGCTGTCCACGTAGCCGGTCTTGCACGCCGCCTGCACGCAGTTACCCGCGCTGCACACGCCGGTCGCGTTCGGGAACAAGTTGGCGCACGCGGCGCTCGCCTGTTCATCGACCTGGCTGTTGCAGTTGTCGTCCACGAGGTTGCAGAGTTCCGTCGCGTTCGGCCTCACACCGCTGTTGTTGTCGTTGCAGTCACCGCCGCCCGACGTGCAGATCGCCGGCCAGTTGCCGAGGCTGTTCTTCACCGTGGTGCGCGCCGACGTGCAGTAACCGTCCGAGTCAGCGTTGCAGCCTTCGTCGACCGCGCCGTTGCAGTTGTTGTCGTAGCCGTCGCAGCGACTTTCCGTCAACACGTGGTTGCAGTTCGCACCGCAGGCCAAGCCGTTGTCGTCGCAATCGAACACCGTCGGCAACACGCCGGCGTGCGCCGCAACACTGTAGCTCCAGAAGCCCGATGCCGCGCACAGCGTCTTGTTGCTGTTGATCGGCTCGCCGTCCTGGTCGCCGTCGTAGTAGAAGGTGGAGCCGTTACTCGGATTGTCATCGGTCAAGCCGTTGCAGTTGTCGTCCAAGCTGTTGCACAACTCCGCCTTGCCGGGGTTGATGTTGGAGTTGGCGTCGTTGCAGTCGCCGCCGCCGCTGATGCACACCGTCGGCGTGCCGACCGTGACCTTCGCGGAGCTGCAGTAGGCGTCGCCATCCGCGTTGCAAGCTTCATCCACGCCGCTGACGCAGTTGTTGTCCTGGTTGTCGCAGACTTCCGTTGCGGCCGGGTTGATCAACTTGTCGGCGTCGTTGCAGTCCGTACCCAAGCCAGTCGCCTGATTCGGGCAGATGTTGTTGGCCGTGACGGTGAGGCCAAGGGCGCAGTAGCCGTCCTTGTCCACGTCGCAACCTTCATCAATCGTGTTGAACGCGTCGCAGTTGTTGTCCTTGTTGTCGCAGATTTCCGTCGCGCCGGGGAAGATCGCGTTGGACGCGTCGTTGCAGTCACCGCCCTGCGTGGCGCGGTAGAACGGCGCGGAGGCGGATGCGATGCACTGGCAAGCGGTGTTCGCCGTGACGCCGTAGCCGTCGTTGTCCGCGTCCAGGAAGAAGACCGTGCAACCGTTGGCGTTCGCGGCGTTCAAGCTGCCATCGCAGTTGTCGTCGTACGCCGTGGTGCAGTTCTCCAGCTTGCCGGGGTTGACCAACGCGTCCAGGTCGTTGCAGTCGTTGCCCAAGCCGATCAACGTGCTGGCCGGGCAAACCGCCGGCGACGTCACCGCGACGTTCTTCGCGTTGTCGCAGTAGCCGTCCTTGTCGTCGTCGCACCCTTCGTCGATCGTGCCGCTGCAGTTGTTGTCAGCGTTGTCGCAGACGTCCGTCTTGCCCGGGTTGATCAGGGTCGCGGCCACGCCGTTCACGATGCCGGTGTCGACGCAGTCATCTCCTTGCTTGGTGGCGCCGACGGCGGGCTTGCTGCTGTTGGCGCAGAGCGCGGTGCTCGTGATGAGCATCGTGGCGTCGCAGTAGCCGTCCGTGTCGTCGTCACACCCTTGGTCGATGCCCAACTTGCAGTCGTTGTCGATACCATCGCAGATTTCAAACTCCGACGGGTTGATGCCAGCCTTCGTGTCATCGCAGTCGGTGTTGACGAGCGACGTGAACGTACCCGTCTGGTAGCAGCTCGTCTGACCCGCGCCGGTGCCGTAACCATCGCCGTCGCCGTCGGTGTAGAACTTCGTGCCGCCGGTGAGGTTGGTCGTCGGGTTGGTCACGCCGTCGCAGTTGTCGTCGTACTGCGTCGTGCAGCTTTCCGCCTGGCTCGGGTGAACGTTCGAGTTGCTGTCGTCGCAGTCGTTGCCGCCCGACGGGCACGCGCCCGGATTGCCAACGACCGCGCCGATGCAGTAGCCGTCGTGGTCGGAGTCCTTGCACACTTCATCGACGCCGCTGGTGCAGTTGTTGTCAATGCCGTCGCACAGTTCCGCCGCACCGGGGTTGATGGTCGCGCTCGTGTCGTTGCAGTCGCCACCGCCGTTGATGCAGATCGGCGGCTTGCCCGTCGTCAGCATCGCGCTGTCGCAGTACTTGTCACCGTCATCGTCGCAACCTTCGTCCGTCTGGCCGTTGCAGTTGTTGTCGACGCCGTCGCAGATTTCCGCCTTGTTCGGGTTGACCACCGCCGACGTGTCGTCGCAGTCAAGCGTCGCCGCGTTGGTGGTCAGCGTGCAGACCGTGTTCTGCGCGTAGATGACAGTCATGTTCTTGTCGCAGAACGAGTCCTTGTCATCGTCACAGCCTTCGTCCTTCACGCCGCTGCAGTTCTGGTCAACGTTGTCGCAGATTTCCGCACGGCCCGGGTAGGTCGTCGCAACCGTGTCGTCGCAGTCGCCCGCGCCGAAGGTGCACGCGGTGACCGTACCCGTGGCGCCGACGACCTTCATCGTGGCGTCGCAGAACTTGTCGCCGTCGTCGTCGCAGCCTTCGTCGGTGCCCGTCGCGCAGTTGTTGTCCAGGTTGTCGCAAAGCTCGACCTGACCGGGGTTGACGCTCGCCTTGGTGTCGTTGCAGTCACCGCCGATCGAGGCGACGTACGTACCCTGCGCGAAGCACTGGCACTGCGAGCCGCCGGACGTCGGGCCGTAGCCGTCCTTGTCCGCGTCGAGGTAGAAGTTGGTGCAGCTGGTGGCGTTCGCATCGTTCTGCGAGCCGTTGCAGTTGTTGTCGACGTTGTCGCCGCAAACTTCCGTCTTGCCGGGGTTGACGTTCACGTTGGTGTCATCGCAGTCACCGAGCAGACCGCCCGTGCTGACGTTGATGTCGTAGGTGCCAACCGCGGTGCACGTGCACTGCGAGACGTTCACGCCGTAGTTGTCGTTGTCCGCGTCCAGATAGAACGTGATGCAACCGGTCGCGCCGTTGTCGTTGTTGCCGCCGCTGCAGTTGTCGTCGACGCCGGTTGCGCAGTTTTCATTCACGCCCGGGTTGATCGCGACGTTGCTGTCGTTGCAGTCGCCACCGCCGTTGGTGCAGATCGGCGGCTTGCCGACCGTCGTCATGGACGAATCGCACCAGTGGTCGTTGTCGTCGTCGCAACCTTCGTCGATCACGCCGTTGCAGTTGTTGTCCTTGCCGTCGCAGAACTCGGTCAGACCGGGGTTGACCAGGTTGTTCAGGTCGTCGCAGTCGCCTGCGTTCGTGCCCGTGTTGGTGCCCGTGGTGTGGCAATAGCACGTCGTTGCCTTGTTCTTATCCGAGTACGTGTCACCGTCCATGTCCACGCCGTACGCGATGCAACCGTTGGCGTTGATGTCGTTGTTGTCGCCGTTGCAGTTGTCGTCCCACGCCGTGGAGCAGGATTCCGCCTGACCCGGGTTGATGAGGTTCTGCGTGTCGTCGCAGTCACCGCCGCCGAAGCTGCAGATCGACGGCGTACCGACCGTGGTCATGTTGGCGTCGCAGTAGTGATCCGCGTCGTCGTCGCAGCCTTCGTCAACCGTGCTGCTGCAGTTGTTGTCCACGCCGTCGCACTTCTCAGCCGTGCCCGGATTGATCGCCGCGTTCGTGTCGTTGCAGTCGCCGCCGCCGCCCGCGCAGATGTTCGGGAAGCCAACGGTCGTCATCGCGCTATCACAGAACTTGTCGCCGTCGTCGTTGCAGCCTTCGTCGACGCCGCCTACGCAGTTGTCGTCGATGTCGTTGCACTTCTCGGCCGCGCCCGGGTAAACCGCCGCGTTCGCATCGTTGCAGTCCGAAGAGCCGCCGACCGGCGACGAGTACGGCGCCGCAGCCACGCACAGGCACTTGCTGACGCCCGCGAGACCGAAGCCGTCCGCGTCGCTGTCGAGCGTGAAGTTCGTGCAGCCCGCCGCGTTCAGGTCATTGGTGTCCAAGTCGCAGTTGTCGTCAAACGGCGTCGCGCAGTCTTCCTGCTGGCCCGGGTGGACCGCAGCATTGGCGTCGTCGCAGTCATCACCGGCTGCAGCCTTGTACGCGCCAGCCGCGACGCAGAGGCACTTCGACGCGTTCAAGCCGTAGTTGTCGTTGTCACCGTCCTGGTAGAACAGCTTGCAGTTCGACGCGCCGATGTCGTTTTCCGAGCCGTTGCAGTTGTCGTCCTTGGCGTTGCCGCAGAGTTCGACGGCGCCGGGGTTGACCGTATTGTCGTAGTCGTCGCAGTCGTTCACGCCGTTCGCGCAAACCGGCGGCGTCGGCGTCACGACGGCGTACGAAGCGTCGCAGTACCCGTCACTGTCCTTGTCGCAGCCGTTGTCGACCACGCCGTCGCAGTCATCGTCGACGTTGTCGCAGACTTCTTGCGCCAAGCTCGGATGAATCGAGCCGTTGTTGTCGTCGCAGTCCGCGCCGCCGTTCGTGCAGATCGCCGGCGTGCCGACGATTTGCTTGGACGCGTCACAGAAGCCGTCGAGGTCCTTGTCGCAGTTCTCGTCCACGCCCGCGGTGCAGTTGTTGTCGAGGTCGTCGCAGATTTCCTGCGCCGCCGGGTTGACCGTCGCGTTGTTGTCGCTGCAATCGCCGCTTACCTGCGTCGTGAAGTTACCGGAAGGCGCGCACTGGCACTTCGAGCTGAGCCCGCCGAATCCGTCCGCATCGACGTCCACATAGTACGTCTGGCACAGGAGTGCGCCCGAATCGTTCTGCGAACCGTTGCAGTTGTTGTCGATACCGTCGCCGCAGATTTCGACCTTGCCCGGATTGATGTCGAAGTTTGCGTCGTCGCAGTCGCCGCCGCCGTTCGGGCACGCGATGGTGCCCGCGGTGATGGTCTTGCCAGCGGCGCAGTAGCCGTCACCGTCACCGTCGCAGCCGTTGTCGATCACGCCGTCACAGTCGTCGTCAACGCCGTTGCAGGATTCCGCCGCGCCGGGGTTGATCGCCGAGTTGTTGTCCTGGCAATCCGCCGTCTTCTTCGCCTTGAACAGGCTGACCGCGTTGCAGAAGCACTTGAACGTCTTCGTGCCGTAGCCGTCGTTGTCCGTGTCGCTGAAGAAGACGGTGCAATTCAGGGCGTCCTGGTTGTTCAGGTTGCCGTCGCAGTCGTCGTCGTCCGCCGTGTCGCAGTCTTCCTGAACGCCCGGGTTCACGATCACGCTTTCGTCGTTGCAGTCGCCGCCGCCCGCGGGGCAAACCAGCGGCGCGCCGAGGACGATCATCGCCGAGTCGCAGAAGTGGTCGCCGTCGTCGTCACAGCCTTCGTCAACCGCGCCATTGGAGTTGTTGTCGATGTTGTCGCAGATTTCCTGACCGGCCGGGTTGATCGTCGGGTCGTTGTCGTTGGTGTCGCCGGGGCCGCCCGGGCAGACGCCCGGCGGGGTGCCGCCAGAACCCATGCAGGTCACCTGAACGTCGAGGCTCTTGGCCTGACCCGCGCAGCCGTCGCCGAGCAGCGAGGACGCCACGGTGAGCGCGCAGTTCGCCTTGCCCAAGCAAGCCGTCTTGATCGCCTGAAGCGTCGAACCGCCCGAGCAGGTGCCGGCCTTGTACGTGCCGCAGAAGCCGGTCGGATTGCCGAAGCTGGCGAAGTCCACGGACGTGATCGTGCGCCCCGGCTCGCAAGCCAGATTGACGATCGCGCCTTCGGGACCCTGACCGCACTGCTGGCTGGTCACGCCGATGGAGACGTAGCCGATCTGCGCGTCGCAGTAGCCGTCCGCGTCATCGTCGCAGCCTTCGTCGAGCAGGTTGTTGCAGTTGTCGTCGACGTTGTTGCAGATTTCCGTCGCACCCGGGTGGACGAACTTATCGGAATCGTTGCAGTCACCCGGCACCGAGGCAGAGTAGTTGCCAGAAGCGATGCACAGGCACTGCTTGCCGCTGTTGCCGATCGTATTCGCGCCCGCGCCGTCGCCGTCGAGGTCGAGGTAGAAGTCAGTGCAACCCTGCGCGTTCTGGTCGTTCTGGCTGCCGTTGCAGTTGTCGTCCAGACCGTTACCGCACACTTCGATCAAGTTCGGGTTGACCTTCTTGTTGGTGTCATCGCAGTCGCCGCCCTTCGTGACGTTGTAGGTCGGACCCGCGACGCACAGGCACTTCGGGTTGCCGCCGCCGAACGTATCCTTGTCGGCATCCACCCAGAAGTTCGTGCAGCCGGTGGCGCCTTCCTCGTCGATGGCGTTGTCGCAGTTGTCGTCCTTGTTGTTGCCGCACACGTCCAGCTGACCGGGGTGGATGGTACCAGCCGTGTCGTTGCAGTCGCCGATGCCCTGCGAGCAGATCGGCGGATTGCCCTCGACCGTCATCGCCAGATCGCACCAACCGTCGCCGTCGTCGTCGCACCCTTCGTCGATCTTGCCGTCGCAGTTGTTGTCGACGCCGTCGCAGATTTCACCGCAGGCCGCGTCGCCGCAGCAGGACGCGAGGTCTTTGCAGTCGATCAGGCCGTTGCCGTTGTTGTCCTGGCCGTCGCTACAGATTTCCGGATCGCCGCAGGTGACTTGCAGCGTCAGGGACGTCGGTGAGCCCGCGGGCGTGTCGACGATGATGTAGTACACTTCGTTCGCGGCCGCGGCGAAGTTCTTCACGCCGTTGCCGGTCTCAGCAATGCACTCGCCGGGCGCACACTCGCCGTTCGCGGAGCGGATCACGAAGGCGCGCGCCGCGGTGTTGGTCGAGCCGGTCACGGTCAGCGTCGCCGGACGCGACGACGTCGTGGAGAAGGTGTAGCCCATCTCCTTGCCGCCGAACACAGACGTGGGATCGCAGCCGTAGAACTTGTTCGCCGAAGCGCCGGTACCGGGACCCGTGCCGCCGGTCACGACGGGAACCGTGTCGCCGCAGGCGAGGAGCTGGGTGTTCGGGCACACGCACGTGTTGGCGTAGATGCACTCGCCCTTGACGCAGGTGTCGGCGGTGCACTCGTCGCCGTCGTCGCAGTCTGACGCGCCGAGGCAGTCGATGAAGCCGTTGTTAAAGAAGTTCAGGATGCGCGACATCATCGTCGACGGCGCGTCCAAACTGACCGGACCGGGCATGACGCCCAGGAACGGCACCGACGAAGCAACTGTGCGGAAGCCCGCGTCGTCATCGTGACCGACCTGAACCCACGGCTGATCGTTCGCGCCGTTGCTCTTCAACAGGTTCTGCGTGCGGTGAATTTCGGTCTTGGCCGTGATCGAGTCGTTGTTGTTGTTGAGCTTGTCGTCAAACGTGAAGCCGTAGCTGTACTTCTTCGGCTGGCCGTTGATGACGGTGTACAGGTCCTTGTAGATGCTGAAGCCGAGCATTTCGCCCGCGATGCCCTCATCCACACCGTCGGCGATGCCCGTGACCTTGAACGCCGCGTGCAAAGACGTCGGCGGATCGTAGGCCCACGTGTCGCCGCCTTCCATGTAGAGGCGACCACCACCGGCGAGGTAGGTGGTGAAGCGGCCGGCGACGGCCTCGTCCAACTGGGCGTTGTCCGGGTACACGCCGAGCACGACGAACACGGCTTCAAACTGCGCGAAGCTGCTGTACAGGCTGATGTCGTCGATGTGCTGCACAACCTTGTTCGGCGCGGCGGCCTTCAGGCCAGCAACGATCGCGTCGCCCTGGGCTACCGGCACGTTCGGCGGACGGACGACCAGATAGCCGCCGTTGTACGTCACCGTTACGTGGAACGTGCAGATGCTGTAGAGCGAACCATCGCTGACCTTGATCTTGACTTCGTGCGTGCCGATGTCGGCCGTCGTCGTCGGGTTGATCGTCAGCGTGCTGTTCCACGACTTGTCGAGCCAGAAGTAGATCGCGCTGGAAAGCGAGATGAAGCTCGGACCCTGAACCAGCTGGAACGACAGAATCGCGTCAGCGTCCGGGTCTTTCGCCTTCAGCGGAATCGTCTTCTTCGCCTGGAACGGCACCACCTGGTTGACCGGGCACGCGACCATCGCGGGCTTGGAGCCCTTGACGATGCACACGTTGTCCAAGCTGAAGTTGGTGACGTCAAACGTCGACTGACCCTGCAGGCAGAACGCCAAGCGCAGGCCGTTCGAGCCGGTCAAGGAGGTCGGCAGCTTGATGTCGAGCGTTTCCGGGCCAAAGTTGGCGGACGCCGTTGTCGCCTCAACCACCGTGGCGGTCGACCAGTCGGCGTTCGCGCCGTCCAGAGACCCGAGGATCGTGATCTGCGTCGCGTTCGCGTTCCATTCAAACGCGTGGTCGTACTGCATCGTGATCGTCTTCGCGCCAGCGGCTTGAATGATCGGCGACTGCAGGCAGGTGCCGTACGCGGTCTTGGTCGGGGTCCACGAGAAGTTGGCCGCGCCGTCCGTGCCGAGCAACGTCGTGTGGCTCACGCTCCAGTTCGCCGGATCGGACTGATCGGCAAACATCGGGTTCCAGCCCATGCCGTGGAGCGTCGTGTTCGCTTCGAACGACTGGCAGTAGCCGATATTCACCGTGCAAACCGGCTGATCGGCCGCTTGGCAGGTCGTCGAGCCATTGCCCTTGCCCGCGTCCACGCAGACGCCCTTCTGGCATTCCGTGTTCAGGTACGCACAGTCGATGTCTTGCGATTCCGGCTTGCAGCAGAGCAGGATGCCCGACAGCGTGTCGTTGTGAATGCAACCGTGCTGTTCCGTGCAGAAGTCAGCGGTGCAGTCGTTGTGATCGTCGCAATCCGTCGAGTCGAGGCAGCAGTTGACGATCTGATTGTTGTGGCAATGGTTCGCCGCGTCGCAGATGTCCGCCGTGCAGAGGTTGTTGTCGTTGCAGTCGATGCCGGAGATCGCCGAGTCCGTCGTGCACTCCGTGCAGTTCGGATCCTGAATCTCGTACTTGCAGAGGAAGTGGTCGCCCTGAGCCTGCGCGGTATCGCAGATGTCCGCCGTGCACTTGTTGCCGTCAAAGCAGTCCGCGTTGCTCTTGCAGCAGCCGCCCTTGGCGCCCGTGTGGTGGCATTGGTTGGACTGGCAGTAGTCGACCGTGCAGGAGTTGCCGTCGTCGCAGATCGTCAGCGCGTCAGCGGGACCGGTGCAGCAATCGGCCTTGGGCGAGGTCTCGCACTTGTTGTTCACGCACTTGTCGACGGTGCAGATTTGCTTGTCGTCGCACTGGGCGTCGCTCACGCAGCAGCCCGCGGCCGCTGCATGCTTGCACTCGCCACAACCCGTCGCCAGATCGCAGGTGTCGATCGTGCAGGTATTGCCGTCGTCGCAATCCGGGTCGGCCGCGCAGGTGTAAGGATTCTGCTTGTGAACACACAGGTTGTTCGAGCCGCAGAGATCGAGGGTGTGGCAGTCGCCGTCATCGCACTGCGCCGGCGAGTTGCAGCAATCGGGGATGCCGTTGCTGACGTGCACACAGGTGTTGTTGTCGGACGGGCACGCCGCCTGAATGGCCGAGACGTAGGTCGCGATGTGCAGATCCGCGCCCGTGTTGCTCCAGGGACCTTGCGGCGTGGCGCCACCGCTCCAAGAGGCACCATCGGCGTAGACGTCGGTGATACCGGCGTTGTAGGCCTGAATCGTGAACGCCGGGTTGTTGGCGTGCATCACGAGGAAGTAAGTCGAACCCGCGGCAACGGTCGCGTCGCTCGGCAGGGTGATCGAGACCTTTTGGAACGCGCCCGTCGGATTCGGCAGGGTCTGCGAGACCGGCTGACCGATCATCTGTCCGCCCGCGTCTGGCGCGGCGGTGAAGAGCACAGCGTCGAACTGTACGCCGGCAGCGACCGGATCCAAATAGACATCGACCTTGGACAGCACGCCGGTCAGGCCCGCCTTGAACGACTGCGCCTGATAGGTATTGCCGGTGTTCGCCGGGAAAGGCTGCGCGCCGGCGACGGTCACGTCCAACGTTTCCACGCCAAAACCGCCGCAGTTCGCGACCATCTTGCAGCTGTCGATCGTGCACGAGTCGTTGTCGTTGCACGTGGAGCTGTTGTTGTCTTCGCAGCAGTTCGGCTTGCCGCCGTCCTTCGGGTAGAGGCAAGCGTGGTTGATGCAGAGATCCTGGGTGCACAACTTGCCGTCCGAGCACTGCGCGTCTTGATCGCAGCAGAAGGCGTCCGTCTGCAAGTGCGTGCACGTGTGCGCGCCCAAGTTGCAGTTATCCAAGGTGCAGAACTTCTGGTCGTTGCAGTCCGAAGGCTTGTTGCAGCATTCCGGCGTACCCGTGTGCACGCAGCCGCCCGATGTTTCACCCGGTGCGAGCGGGCACGTGTCGGTCGTGCAGATGTTGTTGTCGTTGCAGTCCGCAAACGTGGCGCAGCATTCCTGAACCGGCGAGTGCGTGCACTGGTTGTTGACGCAGATGTCCGACGTGCAGCCGTTGCCGTCCACGCAGTCGACGTTGCTGTTGCAGCAGTTCGGGTTCAGCGGGTCCAGATCGTGCTTGCACTGGAACCAGCCGCCGGGCATCGCCTTGCCGCAGGAGTCCATCGTGCAGATGTTGTGGTCGTCGCAGCCCGCGTTCGTCGTTTCCGAGCAGCAGTCCTGCTTGTCGCCGTTCACCGCAAAGCGGCACTGCAACGCGATGCAACCGCCGAGCTTGCAGGGGTCGGAGGAGGGGCACTCAGAGTCATCGCAGCAAGCGCCCGCCGGTTGTTCGTGTTTGCACGCGCTGGTCAGCAGATCGCAGCTGTCCACGGTGCAGGGCTTGCCGTCGTCACACTTCGTGTTGGCCGCGCAGCAGGCGTTGGCCGGAAGAATGTGGGTGCAGACGCCCTTGGCGCCGGTCATGTCGCACTTGTCGACGTCGCAGGGCACGCCGTTGTCGCAATCCGCATCCAGGGTGCAAGACGAGCACTTGGAGGTCGCCGAGTTCGGGTTCAAGCAGGACTCGCCCGGCGCGCAGAAGAAGTTGTCCGTGCAGCAGTTCTGAATGGCGGTGTACTTGCACGTGCCGGCGATGCAGATCTCGGCCGAGCAGTTGTTCGCGTCGTCGCAGTCCGCGTCCTTCGTGCACTTGATGCCGCCCGCGTCGAGCGGGTCGTATTGCAACTGCACAGCGCGCTTGGCGCGGGCTTCCGCGTTGGTCAGCTCCACGCCGCTGGCGTCGGCCAAAACGCACTCAAAATTGTAGAGGCCCGGCTGGTAGCCGATGCTCAGGATCTGGACCATGTCGTTGTGGCCCGGCACGTTGGCCGAGGGAAGGGCCGTCGGGTCGCTGGTGAACAGCGTGGCGCCGGTGCCGCTGCCGCTGCCGACGTAGCAGTGGATCGAGCCCAGCGCGGGGCCGACCTGGAAATTGGCAATGGCGAGCTGCACGAACGGCAGGCATTCCGCATCCTGCGTGCAACTCATGCCCGTGACCGCACAAACCTTGGCCCCCACTGGCCCTTGACACTGCGTGCCGGGAATCGTGTTGGTACCGCCTGCGCCCAGGTAGTAGTTGTTCTGCGTTGTGGTCGGCAGAAGGAAGGAGATCGACGGTGCGCCAAGCGCAAACGTCTCCACGCCGAAGTCGCCGTCTACGCCGAGCGCAAAATCGCTCGAGGCGTCCTTGGGCGCTTCTTGTTGGGGATCCTGGCATGCCCACATCGAGAGCGAGGTAAGCAGAACCGCGAACAGCGCGACGCGCGGAGCACGTACAACATGCTGATTTCGCATTACAATCCTCCTAGGCCGAATGGGCATACGACCGCTGCCGGTTAGCCCGATTCCACGACAGCCCGATTTCTAGTCGGCGCAACGAGTTGCAGGGGATCGCAACGTTCGCATGCAGTCAGTGACCGCGGCCATTTGACCCTGACGTTCCGCCACTTGGCGCACCGGCAGAGACACCTAACCTGATCTGGCTCGCGCCAAACCGTGTCACTGGTTGTTGTCCACGGCCGTCAAGCCGCAGACAGTCACTGGTTGTTGTCGACGACGGGGAAGTCGCAGACAGCATCGGCGCGCAGCACGTAACCGCGAACCGTGTGGCCTCCTTGCATCTGCGCTCAACAGGGGCGGTTGAGCCTCAAGGCGGAACGTGGGCGCTGGACAGGATGGATCAGACCCTGTGTTCACGATCACGTGGGGTGCCTGTGCCGAAACGCAGGACCCTCCCGCTTGCAAGGCTATCAAAGCAAAGTCGACAACGCAACTCGTTTGATTGTCGACGTGCGGGAGATACCCGAAGGGGCCTCACTTTTCCTCACAGGCCGCTGCGCCCTACGCTTCCGGCGTACCAGCCGCGGTGGCACCGAGGCTTCACGCTCACGATTCTTGTCGAGATTCGAGCCGGACGCGGTTGGCGCATGCCGTGAGTGCCGACACGATCGCGGCGCAGTTGCGGACGGTGCGGGCCGTTCGTTTCGGAAATCCGCCGCACTCCCGCGCGGCATTTCCGGACAGCCGAAAATGCGATTTGCGCGCGGGCGGCATTGAGCGGGCGAATTCCCAGCGTCGCGCGAATCGTCGCGGTGCGCCCAGTGCTGTCGATGGGGAAATTCTTGGCGTCGCAACCTGATCGCGCCGCGGGTAGCGAGGGGCTGGCTCAGAAACAGAAAGGGCCCGAGGTTGTCGCCGTGTACCGGCTGAACATCGAGCCCTTGAAGTTCCATCTCTGGAGCGGGAAATGGGATTTGAACCCACGACATCGACCTTGGCAAGGTCGCGCTCTACCGCTGAGCTATTCCCGCGTCGCCCTGCTGGCCTCAAGCCAACCGTGCAAGCGCGTGGCAGGATAACCGAACCAGCCGATGTGTCAAGCCCGTGTCGCAGGCCGTCCGCATCGGAGCGGGCTACTCTGCGCGCATGTCGACGTTCACCGTCGCTGTTTGACCGGTCTTGATGACGACGTGCACGGTCTTCGACTTCTCGCCTTTGGTGAGCGTCAACGCGTACTTGCCCGCCGGGAGATCGGCCTTCACCGGCGTCAGACCGAGGTCTTTGCCTTTGGCGGAGACCTTGGCCCACGGTTGCGCGGTCACGACGATCTTGCCTGGACCGGCTGGCGCAACACGCGCGCTATCCGCTTGTTTGTCTTTGCTTTTCTCAAGCGAAAGCACGAACGTCTCGATCTGCGGATTCTTCACCACAAAATCCTGCTTCTCGGTCCGGTACCCATCGGCCTTGGCCTCGACGTGCAGCGTGTCACCCAACTTCGCTTCGGCGATCTTGGCGTTGGAGTTGGCGAGCGCCACGACGTGGTCATTGACCGTGACCGTCGCGCTTTCTGGTTCAACGTGCACGATGACAACCGGCCCGGCCGGGAGCGCGGCCGCCGTCGGCGTCGCTGGTTCCGGGATCTTGACCTCGACCGTCGCGCCGTCGTGATCGAGCAAGTGGTATACGATCTTCATGCGCTCGCCGTTGCGCGCGAGGATCTTGACCGTCTTGCCTTCTTCTCCGCCAAAATCGCAGTCCGGCTCGGTCGAGATGGGATTGTCGTCAACCAGAATTTGCTGCGCGCCCGGTGCGTGGATGTGGATGCCGATCTTGCGCGCTTTGGCCTCTGCTCGTGCCGAACCAACTGCTGGCGCCGCCTCGGATTTCGCGGTCTTGTTGCCACCGCCCGACGCGATCACGCCGATCGCCGCGAGTACCGCCGCCGCAACGCCGACGCCGAGGTACCAGCCCGTTCGCGACTTGGGCGCACGGGCGACGTTGGTCTGACCACGCACCGGCGGCGTCACGGACGCCAAGCCATCGGGCAACGCCAAGGTGTGTTCGCTGTGGTTCGCGTCCAGCGCGATCGTACGCTCGTCCGGAATGCCGCGTGCCGCCGGCTGCGATCCCGTCACAACCCGTCGCTGCTGCGAATTGGACCCTGGCCCGGCCAAGCCGTTCTTGCGGACCTGCTCCATCATCGCAACTTCCGCCGCGACGTCAGAACGAATCCGCGCGATGTCCTCGGCAAACAGGTCGTGCATGTAGCCTTTCAGGCTCGCCGCATCGGGATCTGCCACCGTCGAGTAGTACCAGCGACGCAATTCCTGTGCAAATCCGGCGCAGTCGACTTGGCGCTCGTCACGTTCACGGGCCAGCGCCTTCAACACGATCGCGTCCAATTCCTTGGGCACTTCAGGGTTCAGCTCGCTCGGCGCCGGCACTTCCGCCTTCAGCACGTTGTTCAGTGTCTCAAAATCGGACTCGCCGACGAAAAGACGCTTGCCGGTCAACATTTCCCACAAGCAGACGCCCAGGGCAAACAGGTCGCTGCGGGCGTCCAACGGCTTGCCGCGTGCCTGTTCCGGGCTCATGTACGCGCACTTGCCCTTGACGGTGCCAACGCGCGTCTTGGTCGAGCGGCTCGCCGCCTTGGCGATGCCGAAGTCCATGATCTTCACTTCACCGCTGAAGGAGACCATCACGTTGTGCGGGCTGACGTCGCGGTGCACGATGTTGAGCGGCTCGCCGTCGACCAGCCGCGTGTGGGCGTAGTGAAGTCCCAGTGCCGCTTCAATGATGATGTGCACAGCCTGAGCGATCGAGAGCGGCTGCCCTTTCTTTGCGCCCTGATCGAGCACGCGCTTCAGGTCTTGACCCTCGACGTACTCCATCGCGATGTAAAACAGACCCTCGGCTTCATCAAAATCGAAGATCTGCACGACGTTCGCGTGGGACAAATGCGCCGCCACGCGCGCCTCGTCCTTGAACATCGTGACGAAGCCCTCGTCTTCACTGAAGTGCGGCAGAATCCGCTTGATGACGACGACTTTCTCGAAGCCCTCAGCGCCAAGGCTCTTGGCGCGGAAGATTTCCGCCATGCCGCCCATGGCAATCTTTTGCGTCAGGACGTAACGGCCAAAGGCCTGCGGAAAAGTGTTCGCGTTTGCCGAGGCCATTCAAAGTCCCTAATCGAGCCGGCTGCGCACCAGGCTTGTTCGCGCGCGCTGTCGCCCTAGCTCTCGACCACTGCGCGCGAATTCGCAACGCGCGCCGCGCTTGGGCAGGCTAACACGCGATCTACACAGTGGCAAACAAACGGGCTGCACCGGAACTAGCGAACACCGCTCGCATTCGCGAGGTCGGCGCTTCCAGTGAAAGGCATCCAAACCGGCTCAGACGAGAAGCGCCGAGCTCAGTTCTCTTCTTTGATGTCCTGCATGAGCCGCGCCCAGATCTCGGAGTCGAGCAAGCCTTCGGTGTCCGCATCGGCAGCGAATGCCTCCCGATTCGTCACGCCTTGGGTGCATTCAAAACAGACCATGGAACGGACGCGCAGCGCGTTGGCGTTCATGTAGTCGTCGAGGCAGGTAGCCAACAGCAGGTTGCGAGTCCGCTGGCCGCAGCGGAAAACGTCGTTCAGGCGACGCGGGCGGCTGGTGTCGTCCAAGGCTACGACCGGGAGAGCGTTGCTCATACGGAGTCCTCGTGAAGTTGCGCTGAACCTGCGCGACGAATGGACGCGTCAGGCAGCTGGTTGACTGGCGTCGCACAGCCGAAGGCTTGCAGCGCGCCAGGTTGGGGCGACCTCGGCCAATGCACCCAGTGCAGGTGAACAGAGCGAGGCAGCAGTTGGGCGCGGAGCATAGTCGCCAGCGAGGGCCGGTCAAGAGAAGAATGATTTCGCCTGCAGTTTCGGTCGACTAGCTACGGTTCCGGCAACCGCCTGTACACGTGTCGTGGACTCTCGAAGCGGCAAGCCCTACGCTTCAGCCCGTGAGGAAGCGCTTACCCATCCTGCCGCTGCTCGTGCTGGTTCTGCTGCTGGCGAATTCCGCGTTTGCGTTTGACGCGCTCCGCACGCCGGGCGGCCGCGTTGTGCGCGCGCCGCGTTCGCCTTGGCCCGTGTACGTGCAGGCTGATGCGATCGACAAGCTCACGGTTAAGAAGGTGCAGACCGTCACACTGGCGGCGATCGCGGCGTGGAATGCCGTGACCGACACCAAGATCGAACTCTCCTACGGCGGCCTTGTTCGCCAAGCACCCCATTTGGGCGTGTACATTTGGCTGGATCGGCACTTCGCTTGGCCCAACACCGACGGCACATCGCGCACAGAACTGGAATGGAACGACGATGGCGGGCTGCGCCAAGCGACGATCGCGCTCAACGGCGTGGATTACCAGTGGGTGACGGGCACAGCCGCGGCGTCCGGCGATTCGCGACCGATCGCCGACTTGCAGTCAGTGCTGACGCATCAAGTCGGCCACGCACTCGGCTTGGCCCACAGCCACAATCCGCTGGCGACGATGTATTTTTGGGGCACTGGCCGCGCTGGGCGCACGCTGACGCCTGATGACGCCCGCAGTTTGCGATTTGTCTATCCGGCAACCGACGTCACCGAGTCCACGACCTGCGATCCGTGTCGCAGCGACGCCGATTGCGCCGGAACCGGCCGCTGCCTCGCGTGGCCTGACGGCTTTGCCTACTGCGCGTCGCCCTGCAAGACGCACGAGGATTGCCCTATCGGCACGAGTTGCGGCGCCTATGCGAGCGGCATCGCGTGTTTGCCCAACGATGGTCACTGCAATGCCGATCGCGCGGTCGATCACACCGGCGATCCGTGCGCGTCCGACGCGGCGTGCGTCGACGCGGAATTGTGCATGCCCATCGCCTCTGGTCAGGGCTTTTGTACGTCCGGCTGCACCAGCAGTTTGGACTGCGCCGCGGGCTCGACCTGCAGCCCCGGCGGATTTTGCGCCGCGCACGGGCCGGGCACCGACGGCGAAGTGTGCCGCGTGCCAGGCGACTGCGCGTCGGCTGCGTGCCTCGCGTCGACGTTACGCAGCGGGTCGTGCGGCCGCGGCTGCTCCGGACAGTGTGGCAACAGCGAACTGTGCGGCGACGACGGATTCTGCCGACGGGTGTGCATCAACGACATCAACTGCCCAGATGGCCAGTTCTGCAGCGGCGACAAGGTGTGCCGCGGCCCCCTGCCCCTCGGTTGGCCCTGCGCCAGCGGCTACGACTGCGCGGCAGGGTCCTGCATCACACTTTCCGGCATGCGTTTTGACGCCGTGTGCACGATCGCGTGCGACGTCCCGACGGACTGCCCTGCGGGTTCCGGCTGCAGTCAAACCAGCAAGGGCAAATTGTGCATACCCGGTAGTACGTTGACTTTGGGCAGTCCGTGCACCAGCGACGCAGCGTGCGGCAAAGGCCTGGGCTGCGACAAAGCGCAACTGTGGGCGGGCTACGGCGTCTGTACGACCGCCTGCGATCCGTTTGGCACGAGCAGCGAGTGCCAGGGCGGCTGGTGCGCGTGGAACGGCGACGCAGCGAACGCGCGCGGCTTGTGTCGCGGCACGGCAGGCGGCGGCGTTCAAGGTGCGACCTGCGACGAAACCAACCGGTGTCGCGGCGACCTGACGTGCGCGCAAACCGAGGGCGGCGCGCGCTGTGCGCGGAGCTGCGACCTCGCGGCGCCCGTGTGCGACGTCGGCCTGAGCTGCATCCCGATTTCTGGCGAGCACGCCCGTGGCGTCTGTCTGGATGGCGGCACGTCCGCGACGGTACTGTCGCCTGTTGTGGTCAAGCCGCTGGTGAATTTGGACGGACGCACGGTGATGCTGCCGCAAGTCGTGCCGGTGGCGGAGTTCAAGCCGGTTCAGGCCACTGCAAACACGTCGCAAAAAGGCTGCAGCAGCGGCCGCTCGGTACCGGCGTGGCCCTATGCTTGCGTTTTTGCGCTGGTGTTGGGCGTCTTTACGGCGCGGCGACTACGGCGCAACTGAGCGCACGCGCGCGGCCAGTTCGTTCAGCTCACGTTCCAGGTTCCGCATCGGTTCGACGAGCTCACGCTGCACTTCGGCGGCTTCCAGCAGGTAAATTTCCAGATCCGCGAGCGTCTCGGCTGCAAACGACTCGTGCACCGCGCGCCGCCAGCCCGCCAACGCCTGCCGCACGCCGACGTCCAAACCAATTCGGCCGGGCAGCGCCATCGCGAAATGCAGCGTTCCCATGCCGATCAACTTGGCGAAACAGAACCGGCAGACTTCCTCGAACCGTTGGGCGTTGAAGTCGCTGCGCTTGCCCAGACCCACCACGAGGACGCGACCAAACGGCAGACGACCTGCGATTGGGACGAGCATCGCGTCCTGATAGTGCGCGTCGATAAAATCGCGCTGCAAGAGCCGCGAAAGTTGACCGTTCAAGCGCCAATCGATGAGCCCCGTCAAGCCGCGCAATGGACGGTCGTCGGAGAAACTGGTCAGTACGAGGCACGCGTCCTCGCCGCCGGGCAAATCGTCCACGGCGTCCAGCCTGGGCAGCGCGAGCCGCAGTTTCACGGATCGTCTCCAGAATCGACCGGCGTCTCCTCGGCGGACTTGGCCGCGGACGCTTTGCCGGCGCGCTTGGACTTGTCTGGCGCCGCCTTGGAGCTCGCAGGCTTCTCGGCACCCAAAGCATTCGCCACGCGGTCGAGGATGCCGTTCACAAACGCGCTGGAGTCTTCATTGCCAAATTTCTTGGCGATCTCGACCGCTTCGTTGATCGCGACCTTGCGCGGGACGCGATCGCCCAGCACAAGCAACTCCAACGCGCCGAGGCGCAGGATGTTGCGATCCACCGCGCTCATCCGGTCCAGCTTCCAGTGGTGCGACGCTGCCTGCAGACGCTGGTCCAGCATCGCCCGGTGTTCGACAACCCCTTCCACAAGCTCCGTGCAATGCCGCCGAACTTCTTCATACGAAGCCGGACGTTCGCCCGCGAACTTGGTCCAATACTCGTTCATCGCCGCGTGCAGATCGACTGTGACCCAATCCAGGCCAAAAAGGATCTGAAGTGCTGATTCGCGTGCGCGCCGCCGACTGCCCATCTGGGTAACCCTCTCTCTTGCATCCGGTCCGAGCCGCTACTTCTGTCCTGCCAAACGCAGCGCTTCCACCGTTTCAATGGCAGAAAACGCGCACTCCGCACCCTTGTTGTCCACGATCAGATCGCCGGTCGAGCCGCCTGCGCGAGCCACGGCCTGCGCGTCGGTGTCCGTCGTGAGCACGCCGAAGATCACAGGCACGCCCGTGACCAAGCTGACCTGCATCACGCCGCGGGCGCACTCGCCTGCCACAAAGTCAAAATGCGGCGTGTCGCCGCGGATCACGGCGCCGAGCGTGAGCACCGCGTCGTACTTCTTGGTCTCGATCAGCTTTTTTGCTGCGAGCGGAATCTCAAACGCGCCTGGCACGTAGATCACGGGCACCGGATCCGGCACACCGGCTTTCTTGAAGGCGGCGAGCGCGCCCTTCAGGAGCGGGTCCACGATGTGCGCGTTGAACCGCCCGGCCACGATGGCAAAGTGCATCCCAGCGCCCTTGGGCTGCTGTTTCGGATCGCGTGTCGACTTGGCCATTTGCTTGTTCCCGGCGCTGATTGTGCGCAGTTTTCGCTAGTTGTGAAGTTGCAGCGTGCTCAAGTCGCTTGCATCGTCGCCGGTCAGAACGGCCGGGTGGATGATGCAACAGTTGCCGCTCGCGTCAGTAAACGGCGAAAATGCCGCCATTCCATCGAAGGAATATGTGGTCGTGCCACCGCCGATGTCGGTGCCGTCCTTGGTCAACTGCCCGTCACCGATGATGACGGCGCCGCCGAGAGGTCCGCCTTGTTCACCGGCAACGATAAACAGCAGGTGGTCGTCGGTGGCACGCCCGCGCATGACGCCCGTGACGGTGAACTTGGTGCCCGGCGGCTGCGTGTTGCCACCCGTACAGCTGAAGTAAGGCCCGACAAAAACGGGATTGGCGCACTCCAGCGCGATCTTGCCGTTGACGACGCTCGCCTGCTTGCCGGCCTTCCAGCTGTCGACGTCGCACGTGTCCAGTTGCTCGACGCATTGGCCGAACTTCGTGAGGTTCATCTTGAGGAGCAGCTTGCCCGTCGACGGCTGTTTGTCCCAGAAGCTCGCGTTGGACGCACTCCAGGTCCACTTCTTGCGGTTGTCGCTCGCCATCGTGCTGGTCAGCGTGAAGTCACGTCCTGCACTGCCGGCGACGATCGCATCTTCCAGCGACTTGCCTTCACCCAGCGTACTCACCAGCGTCGCGGTCGAAGCGATCACGTCACGGAGCGCGATGCGCGGGAAGCCTTCGGGACCTTGCAGCCCCAGCGGCAAAGAGAAGCCGACGATCGGACGCGTGCCCGGCTCGTACCACACAGCGGCCAAGCTCGCTTTATCGTTCACATCGCCCAAGAACGTATTCTGTCCGGCGAGAACGACCAGACCGGGACCACCGAGCGGCGGCGCATCCAATAGCGGGCCCGCGATCTTGCCGTAGTACGTCTCATCGCCGACGACGCCGCGCGTGACGTTCATGCCAACCGCCTTGGTCGGCGGGCTCGTCTTGCTCGGCTTCTGCTGCACACCTGCGCCCACCCAGACCACGACGTCGAGCGCCGTGAGCGAGGGCAGCAGCGTTTCCAGATCCGAGCGCCGCACGAATTCCAGCGTCTCCACGGAGTCAAAGCGCCCGGTCTGCTGGGCCGCGTGCACGATCGGCGACACATCGACGCCAAGCTGCGGGCCGTACGAAGAAAGCACGATAAAACGCCGTTTCTGCGGCAGGATCGCGTTGAACTGCGCCAACATACCCAGCGGATCCAGCGGCGCGGCGTCGCCAGAAAGCCCCGCGACGATGGTCGAGTTGTCCTTGTCCAGATTCGTCGACGTTTCCCATTCCCACGCTTGGGGTGCGGCGATCGGCAAGGTCGTCAACTCCTTGTTGGTCGCATCCGTGAACTTCGCGCCGGTCGCCGTGTAAGCGGCCGTGCCTGCGGTGCAAGTCGGCTTGGTCTCGCCTTCCGCCTTGGGGCAAGAGCGCCACACCGTCGCGATATCCTGACGGGCCGCGCTGGCATCGGCCGCAAATTCGGCCCACACAAAGGTCGTGCCGTCTGTGCCCACGATCTGCCCGGCGGTCAGCCACGGTGATTTCTGGGCCGTCGCAAGCGCGGACAAAGCGGAGTCGTCCTTTAGCAACGCAGCCCAAGCATCCTGTGTGAGCGGACCTTGTGACGTACGCGTGACCAAACCGGAGTCGCTCGCGGCCGAAGTCGCGGCCGATCCACAGGCTGCGCAAGCCAGCAGGGCGACAAACAGGCAGCTCGTGACGGGATCGCGGCGGGGGGCATTTCGGAGGCGGGATAACGTGATCATCATGCAAGAGCCTCCTCAAATGCCGGGCGCGCCGACGCGGGTGTGCAGCTTACGCTGGCAACGGGCGCACAGCAAGCCGAGGCGCGGCAGATCAGATCGAATCTCCGCGACGTGCGTCTGAACCCCCAACGCCGCAGTGCGGCAGTACGGGTGAGTTCGTTGACACTTCTGAAGCGGCTGGTTAGTGTCCGCTTCCAAGCGACGTGTGCAAGGCCGGGCCTCACGTGTAGGTCAGGTGACAAACACGCGGGTCGGGTAACTGCCAAAGTCAGGCCCTGTTCGCAAGAGCGAAGGCCTGCATCTCTTAGACGGGGCGCTTCATGAGCACAGCCAACCGAAACGTTCGACTCGGCGTGGTCTACCGCGGCAGCATCATCCACGAGGAAGTCGTGGATCGGCGCATCGACGTGACCGTCGGGTTGCGCGCGGGTTCGACCATTCAGATTCCTGCCAAGGAATACCCAGAATTTCCCGATGCGCTGGAGCTGCTGGCGATCGAGAACAACCAGTATTACCTGTTGGTTCCCGCCGACCCAACGGCGCGCGTGAGCGTGCGCGGCACGACCGAAAAGTCGGCGGCGATGACGGTCCGCGGCAAGCGTGCGATCGCGATTGAGAACGCCGTCGGCGGCTCGGTCTCGGTCGGCGACGTCACGATCATGTTCCAGTTTGTGCGCGCCGACAGCACGCCGACGATCACGCGCGAGAGCAACGTGCTGCGTCTGGGTCTGGTGTATGATGAGCGGCTCATCTCGGACCGGGTGTTTGACAACGACAAGCAGATCACGATCGGCAACCAGAAGAACCTGTCGGTCGTGCTGCCCGACGAGGACTATCAGGGCCCCGCGATCAAGTTCACCAACAACCGGGACGGTTCGTTCACGCTGAAGGCTCCGGCCGCGATGCGCATGCGGATTGCGACGGACGGCGGCCCGCTGGAACTGAAGGAACTGCTGGCCAAGTCCAAGGCGCGGCAAGAAGGCAACGACGCGATCGTGCACCTGCCCTTGGGCACGCGCGGCCGCATCGTGATGGGCCAGCACACTGTGCTGTTTCAGGTGATCAAGCAGAGCGTGACGGTTCCGGCGTTTCCGCCCAAGTCCTTGGGTCAGCGCATCGTTGGCCCGTTCATCGGCGAGCCGACCTGGACAATCTCGTTCCTCGGCGCGTTCTTTCTGGTCGCGGCCATCGTCGGTCAGTCGCTGCTGTTCCAAAACTCCACGGGTAAGTATCTGGACAAGGCCAAGGCGGAAGACGAAATCGCCCGCGGCCCGATCGAGATCCAGATCGAAGAGAAGGTAGAGCAGCCTAAGGAAGACGAAAAGGTCGACGAAAAGGTGGTAGACGCTCCGGCGATTCAGGCGCCTGACGACTTGAAGCCTAAGAAAGAAGACAAGAAAGCCGCGGATTCCAAGCAGGACAAGGCGGCGGACGCCAACAAGAGGCCGGAGTCGACCGGCACGCCGCGGGATCAGGAGGAGGTCAACCGCAACGCCCGTGACTTTGTTGCCAAAAACTCTGTGGCCAGTGCGTTGGTCGGCGCCAATGGTGCCGCGACCAAGCTGTTTGCGGACGACGGTGGGGATGGCGAAGGCACCGTGACCGCGAAATTCGGCGGGTCCGCGAGCGACGGCGACACCGGCGGACCGGGCAAAGGCGGCAACTTGGTGATGGAAGGCGGCGGAAAAGGCGGCGGAACGTTTGAAAAAGTGAAGAGCAAGGACGGCGCCGGATGGGGCGACCGCAAGCCGGGCATCGCCGCGCCCGTCGAGGTAAAGAAGGTCGAACCGACGTTCAAAATGGCTCCCCTCGGCGGCTTGGACGGTAGCGATGACGGCGACGGCAGCAAGGGCGACATCGCGAAGAAGGTTGCGAGCCGCGCTGGCGCGGTAAAATCCTGCTACGAAGCGGCGTTGCGCGACAACCCCGACGTGAGCGGCAAGGTCAAAGTGAGCTTCACGGTCGGCACGGCGGGTACGGTCACGGATGTCACCGTCTCCGGCGCGACGGGCGGCTTCCAGGACTGCATCGAGGCCAAGTTCAAGGCGATCCGCGGCTTGCCCATCCTGACAGCGCCCAAGCAGTTCAGCCAGTCGTTCGTGTTCACGAAGAGTTAAGCCTAGTTGCGACGGCGCGGCTGCACGGGCGGTCAAGGCGTGTGAAACTGTCGCAAGATTCACGCGTCCAAACACAGGGATTGTTTGACACGCGCAATTGACGGCCGTTAGCATCGACGGCCGCGCGGACTTGGGCATTGGGCCCAATACGCCTGTTGGCATCTGGAAGACGCTGTTGGCATTCGGAATACGCTGCTGGCATTAGGAAGACTGAGGCGCGCATGTCTGTTGATACGAGCCGGGTATTGCGAATCGGCGTAGTCTGGCGGAGCCAGGTGGTCGCTGAACGCGTGCTTGACCGCCGCATTGACGTGAGCGTCGGTAGTCGGCCCGACAGCACCGTCGCGGTCGTCTCAATGGATTATCCGGGTTTTCCGGCCAACGTGACGCTCGCTGTCGTTGATCACGGCGCGTACCACATCGTTCTGCCGCCCGATCCGACGCACAAACTTGTGCTCCGTGGCGGCCCTGCAGGCAACGAGGGCGTCGACAAGTCGCAGGTCAAGACCGTCAACGGCAACCGCATTTACCCGATTGAGGCCTTCACCGGCGGCTCCGTCTCGATGGGCGACCTCATCGTGATGTTCCAGTTCGTGCGCGGCGACGCGATTCCGACCGTGACGCGCGAAGAAACCGTGCTGCGTATCGGCCTCGTACACGACGACCGCCTGCTTTCCGACGAAATCTTCCACGGCAACAAGCCCGTCGTGATCGGCGTTGGCCCGACCAAGACGATCTCGCTGCCCGACGTCGACTACAAAGGCACCGACGCGACCTTCTCGTATGACAAAGCCGGCAACAAGTTCCGCGCGCGCGTCCCGAAGGACTCGGTATTCCGCCTCGCGGTGGAAGGCCAACCGGTCGTCGACAACAAAGACGCGACGCAAAAGGGCTTGGCCAAGCAGGAAGGCGAGTTCATCACCTTCGATGTGCCGCTCAAGGCCCGCGGTCGCGCGACGATGGGCCCGTACACGGTGCTCTTTCAGGTCGTGAAACAGTCCGTCACGGTGCCGACTTTTGCCCGCCGGAGCATGCTGTCCAAGCTCGCCGCGCCGTTCATGTCGGATTCGGTGTGGACCCTGTCGCTCCTCGGCTCGATCGTGCTGATCGGCTCGATCGTCGGTCAGGCGATGTTGTTCTACAACACGCAGGGCAAGTTCCTGGACAAGTCCTCGGCGGAAGAAGAGCTCGCGCACACGACCTTTGAGGTCCTGATCGAAGAGAAAGAAGAGCCGAAGGAAGAAGAAAAGCCTGTCGTCGACATCATGTCGGACAAGGCCAAGGAAGAGACGAAAAAGGAAATTGACAAGGCAAAGCCGGACACCAAGAAGCCTGAGAAGGCGGAAAAGCCCGAATCAACGGGCAAGCCGGTCGACCCGGAGGAAATGAAGCGCAACGCGCGTGAAGCGGTCGTGAAGAATACCGTGGCGGGCGCGCTCGTGGGCGCCAATGGCGCGGCGACCAAGCTGTTTGCCGATGATGGCGGCGAAGGCGACGGCACGGTCACAGCCAAGTTCGGCGGCGGCGGCGGCGATGACGCGGCGGGTGGTCCCGGCGGCGGCGGCTTGAAGCTGGAAGGCGGCGGCGGCGGCGGCGGCACCATCGAAAAGGTCAAAGGCAAAGGCGGCGGCTTCGGCGAGCGCAAAGCGGACGTGGCCAAGGTCGACGCGCCGCTGAAGAAAGAGCCGGTTGCGGCGGTCAAGCTGGGCGGTCTCGACGGCGATGACGGCGGTGACGGCAGCGGCAAGGACGGCATCGCCAAGAAGGTTGCCGGACGCGCGGCCGCGGTGAAGGCGTGCTACGAAGCGGCATTGCGCGACAACCCGGACGTGAGCGGCAAAGTGAAGGTCAGCTTCACGGTCGGAACGGCGGGCACGATCACGGATGTGACCGTCTCCGGCGCGGAAGGCGGCTTCAAGGACTGCATCGAAGGCAAGTTCCGCTCCATTCGCGGTCTGCCGATTCTGGCTGTGCCCAAGCAGTTCAACCAGTCGTTCGTGTTCACCAAGAGCTGATCCGGATCCACGGCGCGGCACGAGGCAGGCATGTTTGTCCTCGGCTTGACGGGTGGAATCGGCTGCGGAAAATCGACAGTTTCAGCGCATTTAGCGACGCTTGGCGCGCGAATCCTCGACGGCGATCGCGTCGCGCGTGACGTCGTGCAGCCAGGCGAACTCGGCCTCGCGCGCATCGTGGCGCGCTTTGGCACGGAGATGCTGCTGCCCGATGGTCAGCTGGACCGACCGCGTCTGGGCCAGTTGGTCTTTGCCGATGACGCCGCGCGGCTCGACTTGAACCGTTTGCTGCACCCGCTGATTCTCGACCGACTGCGTACCGGCGTGCGGCAGGCGCGCCAGGACGCCGTTACCGTGTGCGTTCTGGATGTGCCGCTGCTGCTGGAGATGGCCGGATTGGCTGCGGAGTGCGACGCCGTGTGGACCGTGGAATGCGCGCCGTCCACGCAGCTGTCGCGCCTTGTAGCGCGCAATGGCTTGACCCAAGAGGCGGCTGCTGCGCGCGTGGCGGCACAGTGGTCGGCCGAACGGCGCATCGCGGCGGCAATGGCGGTCCTTGACAACAACGGCACGCTGGCAGAGCTTCACAGCCGCATCGCACACCTGTGGCAGCAACTGCCGCACTGACGCACGCGGCGCGTGGCAAAGGAAGGGCATCCGGATGGGCAGCGCAAAAACGGTCCTCGTCACCGGCTTTCCGACCCCGGTCGCGCGCGAGCAAATTCGCCTCCTTGTTGAGGGCGGCGACCGCGTGCTTCTCCTCGTGCGCGCGAAATTCATGGCCGATGCGCAGGCGTACGTCGCGGAGCTCGTCGGTCCGGGCGCGCCGACGCAGGTGACGCTGCTCCACGGCGACATCCTGGAGCTCGACATGGGGCTCACGGGCGCGCAGGTGCGCATGCTGCACGCGGAAGTGCAGGAAGTGCATCACGCGGCGGCGATCTCCTACCTCGGTATTCAACCGCACCGGATGCGTGAAGTGAACGTGGAAGGCCTGCGCGAGGTGCTGGAAGTGTGCTTGGGCATGCGGCGACTCGAACGCATTTGTCTCTGGTCCACCGCGTTCGTCGCGGGCGATCGGCAAGGCGTTGTGCGCGAGGACGAGCTGTACGTTGGCCAGCATTTCCGCAACGCGTACGAGGAAACCAAAGCCGAGGCGGAACGTCTGGCGCGGACAGCGATGGCCAAGTTGCCGGTGACGATCGTGCGGCCGTCGATCCTGGTCGGCGACTCACGAACCGGCGCCGTGGCGCGTCTGGACGGTCCTTACATTTTGGTGAACGCGATCCTGCACGCCGGCCAAACGCCCGTGCCTTTGCCCGGTCGCGGCCAGCACCCGCTGCACTTGGTGCCCGTGGATTTTGCGGCGCGCGCTGCTCTTTTCCTGACGCGACATCCCGATGCGCTGGGCGGCACGTTTCATCTGACCGATCCGCAGCCGTTGACCGCGCGGCAGTTCTACGACGCCGTCGCCGACGCCGCCAACAAACCGCGCCCGACGATCTTCCTCCCAGAAGGTCTGAGCCGCGCCGTGCTCAACCTGCCCGGTGTGCGCGATTTTGTCCGGAACGAGCGGACGTTCCTCGATTGGTTTGACACGGACGTGTACTACGACAACGCCCACGCCCGCGCGCTTCTTGGTCCTGCCGGTCTGGAATGCCCGCCCGCGCCGTCCTACGTCGATGCCCTCGTGCGCTACGTCCGGGAAAACACCTGAACAGGACGGCGTTTGTCCCACGCCAAGGCCTCTGGGGTAGACCTGTTGGATCGCGAACTGGCACCGCAAGTGCGCGCCGCCGGTGGCACGCTGCGGATCGGGTAGGTTTGATCGCGAACTTCGGTCTGACTCTGTGGCACGCCCGCGCCAAAGCTCGCTTCACGCAGCGTTGATCTCACGCCTCCGCGGTGGTAGTCTGCGCGTTGACGGCGACGCCAAGCCCCTGTGTTGCACCTCCCCCGTACGCACAGACTGGCTACATTGCGTCCTGTCGTGGTTCTTTGCGTTGAGTTTGCAACGTCAGCCGGCCGCCGACATTTACGAGAAACCATGGTTCGTTCGTCACCATTGGACGCCCAAACACGTATCACATCCGTTCGCGACGTTCTGGCGATGAACGTGACGCGCGACGCGTATCTGGTGCAAGTGCGCGGCCCCGATCTGGGTCGCCGTTTGTTGCTGAACGACCGTCAGGTGACGATCGGTCGCGATCCGGACAACACGATCGTGCTGAAAAGCGACAGTGTCTCCCGCGTGCACGCGCGCATTGAGCCGTGGGAAGGCGGCCACCGCGTCGTGGACAACCAGTCGACGAACGGCACGTACCGCAACAACGTGCTGATCAAGGTGCAAGAGCAACTGGTGTCGGGCGACTACGTCCAGGCGGGCGACGCGATCTTCAAGTACCTCGCGGGCGACAACATTGAAGTCGCGTACCACGAAGAGATTTACCGCCTGACCATCGAAGACAGCCTGACGCAAGTGGCCAACAAGCGCGCGCTGCTGGACTTCCTGGAAAAGGAATTCGCCCGCGCCAAGCGCTACCAGCGGCCGTTGTCGGTCATCATGGTGGATCTCGACCACTTCAAACGCGTGAACGACGGCTTTGGCCACTTGATGGGCGATTTTGTGCTGCGCGAGTTCGCTCGCCTCGTCGCCGCGCGCATTCGCCGCGAAGAACTTTTCGCCCGCTACGGCGGCGAGGAATTCTGCGTCGTTCTGCCAGAGCTCGATCGCGCGGCCGGTCACAAGTTTGCGGAAGTGATCCGCGCGCAGATCGAAGAGCACACGTTTGAGTTTGAAGGCAACGTGCTCAAGATGACCGCGAGCTTTGGCGTCTCCGAGTTGAGCGAAGCGATGGGTCGTCCGGATGACCTTTTGTTGCTCGCCGATGAGAACCTGTACAAAGCCAAGCACGAAGGCCGCAACCGCGTCGTCGGTTGAGTCGCGCCCTTCCCTCGACATCCTTGCGACTTTTCGGCACGCTATCGCCCGGGTTGGGGGATGGCACACACGCAACACACTACACAGCATCGCGTCCGCAAGTGGCTAGTCCTTTGGGCGCCGGTCTTTCTGCTCGCCTGCGGTGGCAACAGTTGCACGTCCTGCACCGTTCAGGGCAAGGCACCGGTGACGCCAAACGCGCTTGTGTTGCCGGAAACACTGAAGCTGCGGATCACCCAACACGGTTTTGACGTCGTCGCGGCGGAAGCCAAGCCGCTGCTCATCGCGGTGCTCGGCCAGAATCAGAACGGTCAGGCGGTGCTGGACATCAGCCAGTTGCTGGGGCCTGTTGCGATCAACTTGAACGGCGGTCTGGGGCTGTTCAAGGGCAGCGGGGCGTTGCGCGAACTGGTGCTGACACTGGACGTCCAAGGCATGCAACTGTCGCTCGTCGACCCCAGCGATCCGGCCAAACTGCGCTTGACGCTGGATCATGCGCAGATCGGCATCACCGCAGGCGTCGTCTCGGGCGACGCATCGTTCGCGGGCATCAACTCCAACGCTGCGTGCCGCGTCACGAACGGCATCGACAAAGGCAAGCCGACCGAACACCTCGCGACGCTTTCAACGACGCTGGATGTGCAGCTGGGCGTGGACGCAAGTGGCCAGCTCGCCGCGGACGCGCAGTTGGTGTCGGTGCAATTGCACGATCTCGGCTTTGGTCTGGACAAGGACTGCAGTCTGCCGGAGTGCACCGACAAGGTTCTGCTGGAAGACCCTTGCCTCGAATGCAACCTGTGCTTGGCCGGCAACTTGGCGGGTAACGCGGCACAAACGCTGACGGCGGTGCTGGAGCCGATCCTGGGTCAGGTGCTCGTGGCGCTAGGCAACGCCGTGGGCAAGCAGCTGTTGCTGAAGGCGCTGAACGGCAAGCCGCTGGACATCGAACTGCCGCTGGATATCGCGGCGCTCACGGGAAAACTGGGCGTTCTTGGGCCGCTTCTGGGACCAGCAGACAAGATCTACCTGCGCGGACGGCCGTCGCCCCACGCGTTTACAGTACACGATGCAGGTCTGGACGCGACGCTGGATGGCTCGCTCTACGCACCGGCGAACCCGTGCGTCATCGACGCGGGCGAAGATGCGACAACGGTGTTTGCGAAACTACCGCAGACGCCCCCGCCCGCGATGCCGCTGACGATGCTACAACCGGTGATGGGTGGCGCGGGCGTGGAGAAAACGGTCGACGTTGGCCTGATGCTGAGCCGCAGCGTGGTGGAGGAGGGGCTGTGGTCGCTGTTGCGGTCGGGTCTCTTCTGCGCGGGGATCGACTCGCACCAGTTGTGGTCGCTGACGCAGGGCAAGCTCGTCTTGTCGGCGGACGCCGTGGATTTGTTCCTGCCAGGCGTACGGCAGCTCGCGGGTCTGCCGCAAGATCACGCGCCGGCCGCGGTGCGGATTTCGATCCTACCGTCGGCCAATCCCAACGACGCACCGCGCACGGATTTGCAGCACTTGGCGACGGGTGGCGTCCGGCTGCACGCGCAGTTGAAACGGATGGCCCTCGGACTGGAGGTCGCTGTGCAAGGTCGCTGGCTGACTGTGCTGGAGGCGCGCGCCGACGTTGACGTGACGGCGAGTTTGTCCACCCCAGCGGGCAAGCTGGCCATCGGGGTGGAACACGTCGCGCTGAGCGGGCTGATCGTTGAAGAGGAGAGCCTGTTCCCGCACGCACATGTGGCGGAAATCGTGCCGGCGGTCGTCCAAGCGGCGGTGGGCCTGCTTCTGGCCAAGCCGCTGGTGCTGGATCTGGACGCGGCAACGCTCGTGACACAAACGCTGGGGCTCCCGTTGCAAGCTGAGATCATCGGGCTGGACGCGCTGGGCGACAGCGCGAGCCAGTCGGGCAAGGACTGGCTCGTGCTGGGTTTGGGCATTCAACCGGGGGCAAAGCCATGAAGTACGCTTGGCTGCTGCTTGTGCTGGCCTCGTGCGGCCGCCCCGCGCCGGACTGGCCGGTGCCCTGCGACGTCACGGCCGAGTGCCCGTCGGGGTACCATTGCGGCCTCGACAAGCACTGCCGTTCTGACGTTCCTTGCCAAATCGACGGGGATTGCTGTCTGGGCGAACGCTGCGTCGGCCTCATCTGCCAAGCGCGGACGAACTGCTCGACGAGTTCACCCTGCGCGTTCCCCGGACAAACCTGCGCGGGCGGCTTGTGCATCGCATCGCTGTGCGTGGCCGATCAGAACTGCAAAGGTGGCACGCACTGTTTTGACGGCCGCTGCGTCAGCCACCTGCCGTGTGGCGGACCGTGCGCGACGAACGAAGCGTGCGCCCCTGCCGTGGATCGCTGCGTGGCGCTACACAGCGTGCAGCCCACATGTGCCGCCGGCACGATGCGGATGCTGGTGGACGGCGAGCGCCTGCGTGAAGGGTGCCAATCGCTGGCGGAATCGACGCACTGCGTTGGGCTGCCGACGCTGGAAGAAGGATCGTACGGCACGCCGTCAGTGGCACTACCGATCGGCACGACGCTGGCAGTCCTGGCGTACGACGAAACCTATGGCGACGTTGTGCTGGCGCGCCACGATCCGTCGCCGCCATTCAAGCGCCGCGATCTGACAGCTCTCACGGGCGTTCCGCTCGACCGGCCGGTCGTCGCGGACGTGGACGGTCTGCGCGGAGGCGTGGCCGATCCGGGCCCCGATCGCGGGCGCGTGCTCGCCGCAGCGGTGGACACGCAGGAGCGTCTGATCGTTGCCTTGCGCGATGACACCGCAGACACGCTGCGGTACCTGCGGCTGGACCCAGACGGCATTCATGAACACGTGATGAGCACTGTCCCGGGCGTGGGCGCCGCCATCGCGCTTCGGCTCGATCCACAGGACCGCCCGGCGGTGCTGACCTTCCGACCGGCTCAAGGCATTGACGGCAGCCACCTGCTGTTGCTGCGCGCGACCAGCGCGACGCCAGTCGCGGCGGCGGATTGGGTCGTCGAGGATCTGGATGCAGGTCCCGCGGCGGCGACTCCGACGACCGCAGCGCCCTTGGCCGACGATCCCCAGGGTCGAGGCGCGTGGCTGGACCTCGCGCGAGGCGAAGACGGCCTGTGGCTGGCTGCGGCCTACAGCACGACGGAACACAATCTGCGCATTTACCACCAGGCGCTGCCGAGCGGTTGGACACACACGGATGTGCCGGCAAGTGCGATTCCGGGGGGATCGACCGACTTCGGCCGCTTTGTTTCGCTTCAAGCGCAAGGGGACGGCCGCGCGCTGGTGGTATGCGAGGACCACGCCCGCGGCCGACTGCTGCTGATACGCGAGACCGCCACGGACTTTGTTGTCCGTATTTTGGACGGCGGCGATCGGGCCGACGGTCACCATCGCGTGGGCGCCGACGCACGCCTCATACGCCACGCATCAGGCGGCCTGTACGTTTTGCATCAGGACACGCGGCGGGCGGACCTGCTGAACGTGAAGCTCAGCAATGTCGACGCACCGGCGCAGCTCGTCACGCTGCAAACGGACGCCGCTGCTGGATTCTCACCGAGTTTTTGCGCGTTGGGCAGCAAAGCATGGGTAGCCGCAAGCGGCGTGATGAACGTGCTGCCCAATGGTCACGTCAAACGCCACGTGGAACTGACCGGTGTGATTTGGCAGGGCGAGTGACGCCAGAACCCTGCACAGAACCTTGTTTTTGCCCGTCGAGCGGGTACGTTTGACCGGGGAGATCCTTTGATGAGCGCATTTTCAACGCCAGAGCCCACCCCAACGCCGCACGATCCGATGACGTTCGCCGACGTAGCCGACGCCGCCGAGAACCAAGGATTGCCGCCGGGTGGCCTTCTGGATCTGGATGACGCGCTCGCCGAAGCGCTCGCGGCGGTTGAAGCCGTCGAAGCGCGTGTGCATCAGGATGCGCTGGACACACAGACGACTGGGTTGCCCGAAGCGATGCCGCCCGACGAACCGCAGCCTCCCGTGCCGCCGCACTTGGAAATCCGCGGGATGCCGACGATTAGTTCCTCCGAAGCGCGTGCACACCTGGCGGAACAGGTGCGCGACTTGACGATCGATCTGACAGAAGCGCGCCACCGCCATGATCGCGATGAAAAGGAGATCGACCAGCTGATCGCGGATCTGAGCGTCACGCGCAAGCGCTACCACAAGCTGGGCGCCGAACACGACGACCTGCGCAAGCGCCTGCAGCGCGCGGAGTTGGAGCTGCCCGATCAGGGGTCGCGCAGCGTGCTGAACGCGTTTCTGGCGCCCCTCGACCACCTCGTTGAGGTGTTTGAGCATCTGACCCGGCGTGAGAACTTGTCGCCGGAAGGACAGGAGGCGATGACCATGCTGCAGCAGCAATGGCAGCGCGCCTTTGCCGTGCTGCAGGTCACGCCATTTGACGCACTTGGCCAGCAGTACGACGCGCAAGTCCACGAGTACATTGCCAGCGCGCCGTCAGACGCGCCGGTGGGTCAGGTCATCCGCCAAGTGGGACGGGGCTATCTGCTGGGCGGGCGGCTGCTGCGGTCAGCGCGCGTTGTCGTGTCTGCAGGCCTGCGCGGGACGACGCCGATCGGCGGCGAGCAAGCCGCCTACGATCCGGAAGAATCGCCTTGAAGTGCTGAATCAGTGCAGACGTTCCGCAACGCGACGGGCGATCTCGATGAGCTGATCGCTGCCGCACACTTTGCTGGAACAGGAAACCGCGGCCAAAAGCGGGCGGCGCGGATCGACGAAAACCAAGCTGACGACGTTGCCATAGTACGACCGGAAGCCCATGTCCGTGATCTTGTTCGACGGCGTCACGTTGGAGTACGAGTTCTTCATCGTGTTGAAGCGCGTGCGGCTCTCCGCCAAGTTGGGATCGCGCCAGACCTGGACGCTAACGCCAAAGAGGTCCTGCTTGTCCGCGGCGTAGAACATTGCGTTGTAGTTGGGCGTCGGGTTGATGCCAACCAACTCGGTACGGTGAAATTTCTGCTTGGTACCAAGCACTTTGGGCAGATCAGCCGCGATGATGTAGCCGTTCACGTCCAGCGGCGCTTCCGTCGGCGCGGCATGGATGACCACCGAACCAGGTGGCAGCGGCGGCTCGTCGGCCTTGACTTCAGGCGCTGCGGGCTTGGGCGCTTCGGGCTTCGCAGGCTCCGCCTTGCCGGGCTCCGCCTTGGCAACGACTTCCGCCACCGGGCGCACGCGCCCCGCGGGAACGGGCACCACAGGCGCTGGAGCCGCAGCAGCGGCAACGGTCGGGGCAGCGGCGGCAGCCGGTGCCGGGGCCGCCGCAACGGTTGGTGCGGGTGCAGCCACTGGGGTCGGCGCCTCAGGCGCGCCAGTTCCGCGTGGCGCGGGTGCGCGTTGTGAAACGACGCCGGGACCTGCCGGAGCTCTGTCGCCAGCCGCGGGATCGGCCTTGGCAGCCGCGTCTTCCTTGCCCTTCGCATCGCCAGCGCCAGGCTTCTTGGCCTTGACGATCGGCGGCTTCTTGGTCCCATCGGCCGCGGGCGTGGATTTCTTGCAGCCGCTCGCGCCGCCCAACGCCAGCGTCAGACCCAGCGCCACACGGGCGAGGACGAGCAGGGAACTGTGATTCTGAATACGCTGCAAAGTTGCCATGCTCAGCCGTTCTTGGTGGTTGCGCGCCCGAGGCGCGTCGTACGCCGTCGCAGGACGAGGCGGCGGCACTATCGACCGAACCGCTGCGGCTGTCAACGCAACAACCAGAGCTGCAACGCCTCGCGCGGTCGCGGTATTCCCCAAGGCCGCTGTAACCGACGCTGCGGGAAAGTCTCAGACCTGACCCAAACTCCCCGAACCGCTGAATCGCCAACAAAATAGAGAGATGCCGGTTCGCAGGCACAATCGTGTTTGCGAACAACGTCCCGGGCGGAACACCCGCCTGGGCCAACCTTACGGACCGGCATCCATGAA
>CAITYF010000133.1 GCA_903896545.1 uncultured Myxococcales bacterium
CAGGCAGTTTCACGCGTTTGCCAAGCCGCAGCCGCGGCTTGGACGGAGCGTGTCGGACGTTCTCCGACACACTCCTAGTCCAGCCGGACCGGCTTCGCCGACGTCTGGACCGGAGCCAGCTTGCGGCCGTCTCCGCGCATTCGCGTGACGGTCACTTTCGCGGCGGTCATTCACCGTTCGCGTTGGAACCACAAGTCCGCGCTGCGCGCGAGCTCAGTACCAGTCGCGAACGATCGGATCCCGCCGCGGCGGCGCATCGCCGCGCTGCGTTTCCTGCGGACGACCTTCCGGCGGCCGGCGCTCTTCCTGCGGACGCTGCGGACCACGGGGCTGCTGCTGCGGCGGACGACCCTGCCGCTGCGCGTCATTCGGCCGCTGACTGTCGTTCGGCCGCGGACCGTTGTTCGGCCGCTGCCCGTCACGCTGACCGTCACGCTGGCCATCACGCGGACCACGCGCGTCCGGTCGCGGCCCTTGTGGCTGGTTCTGGCGCGGCGCGTGCTGCGGCGCGGGGTGGCGCGGCTGCACGTGGTGCGTCGCGGGCGCGCTCGGACCACGCGCCGACGGTGCACCGGGCACGAACGTCTGCGGCGGCTGGTGCATCGAGCGGAACGGATGGTCCTGCACAACCGGAATGGCTTTGCGGATCAGTTTCTCGATGTCACGCAGGAACGGCCGTTCTTCCATTTCACAGAACGCAATCGCGATGCCGTCAGCACTCGCCCGCGCGGTCCGGCCAATTCGGTGCACGTAGCTGTCGGAGATGTTCGGAAGGTCGTAGTTGATCACGTGGGTGATCCCGTCCACGTCGATGCCGCGCGCGGCAATGTCCGTCGCCACGAGCACGCGAACGTGACCGGTCTTGAAGTCGTCCAACGCGCGCGTACGCGCACTCTGAGACTTGTTGCCGTGAATCGCCGCCGACGGAACGCGCGCGCGCTCCAAACCCTGCACGACCTTGTTGGCGCCGTGTTTGGTACGGGAAAACACGATGACACGCGACAGCGCCGGGTCTTCCAGCAGCTTTTCCAACAGCAGACGCTTGTCGCCGCGCTCCACAAAGTACACCGACTGATCGATGCGCTCCACGGTCGTCGCCGGCGGCGTCACGGAGATGCTCACGGGATTCTTCAGCATCGAGCGCGAGAGCTGCTGGACTTCCGGCGAGAGCGTCGCCGAGAAAAACAGCGTCTGGCGTTCGGTCGGCAGCACCGCGAGGATCTTCTGCACGTCGCGGATAAAGCCCATATCGAGCATGCGATCCGCTTCATCCAGCACCAGATAGCGCACCGTCGAGAGATTCACGAGGCGCTGCTGCATCAGGTCGAGCAGACGTCCCGGCGTTGCCACCAGAATGTCGACGCCACGCCGCACGGCGCGCACTTGCGGCTCTTGGCCCACGCCACCAAAGATGACCGTGTTGGTCAGTCGCGTGTACTTTCCATAGTCGGTGAAGGACGCGCCAATCTGCGCGGCCAGCTCGCGCGTGGGCGCCAGCACGAGCACGGAGATGCCAGGGGCCCGCTTGGGGTCCTGATACAGGCGCTGGAGGAGGGGCAGGGCAAACGCGGCGGTCTTGCCCGTGCCGGTCTGGGCACAACCAAGGATATCGTTGCCGGCGAGAGCGGGCGGGATGGCTTGGACTTGGATAGGGGTCGGAGTCTCGTAGCCAGCATCAGCAACCGCGCGCTGGATGGGCTCAATCAGGTCAAAATCACGGAAAAACATCAATACTCTTGCGCGGCTCGCAGCCGCGTGATTGCCCGAACGAATGTGCTCTGGCAGGTTCAGGATAGGTGGCAGCGGGACGCTAGTCAAGGAAAATCGTGACTTGCAGTCCGAGGCGTCGTGTCACTGAGCGGCGCTGTCTCGCGAATTTGTCGGGCGCTGTGTGCGTTTTCGACCCAGACCCAGGTGGGAACCCAACACAACGGCGCCGATCGCCCGTTGATGCGGTTGCCCGTCGCTTCCGTCACGGATGCAGGGCGTTTTCGACTTCTGCGCGGACCTGTTTGTCGGCAGCCAGCACGAAGAGACGCGTCGCGTGCGCCTCGCCCAACTGCACGCCTTTCAAAGTCAGCGTTCGCGTCGAGGCCAGCGCACTTGCGTCGAGCGGCACCGTCTTGCCCGCCAGCACCTCGAACACCTCCACGACGGCCAAATCACGCGGGATGACGACGGCAATGTCGGTCGTGACTGAGGAGAACAGCCAGTGCGGCGCCTTGCCGTCGTTGATGAAGGAGGAAAGGCACAGGACGTCGTCAACGACATTGTCGGTGGCAAAATTGAGCACCGGTAGCACCATCGCCCGCCGCGCTCGGATCGCCTCGACGAGCACTTGCGGGTGCGTCGCCGTCGCTTGGCCGGTCAGATCGCCCTCACGCACCAACGCACGCACGCCGCGAAACGTCCAGTTCACGTCGGCAATCGCCTGCCACAATTCGGGCGCGTAGTCGGCTTCTGACATCACGGTCTGAAACCACATCAGGCCTTTGCCGCCCGCTGCGAGCACCGACATCCCCTGAATCCAAATCTCTGCCACGCTGGGCTGCGAGTGAATGACCGGAACGTTGCCACCGCCTTTGTTCCAGCCTGGGAAAATCCCCTGTGCGTACTGCCACGTCGGCAGCGGCATGTGGTTATTGCGCGTGTTGCGCAGGTAGTCATAGGCCCCGCGGACCGGCGGCGCATTGCCGAATTCCGTCACGTGCGGCGCGCAAGCCGCGATGTAGAGGTCGATGCCCTGGACGTCCGCGACGCCTGCGAACGCGCCCATGTTGCCGTTGGTCATCCCGCCGTTGTAGACCGGCCATTGCGGGTACAGGTCCCAGAGCGTGTCTGCCTCGCCAGCTTTTTGTGCATAGTTGTTGGCGCCCGTCTTCTTGTCCCACACCTGCGCGTCGGATTCGTCGCCGATGAGGAAGCCGCTGATCGCCGCGTCTGGTTTCAAAAGGTTTGGCTGGCCTTTGGGAAAGTCGTCGCCCATGAGTACTTGCCAGCCCTGCGAGGCCCCCGTCGAATCGTTGGCCATGTCGGCGATGGTGAAGCCGCACTGATTGTTGCCCCAGTACCAGTAGGACGTGTCAAAGCCGGCTTTCCAGTGGCGTTGGAAGTTGGCCTTGTCGCTCGCGGAAGGGGCCACGCAGTCGCTGCTGCTCGGCCACGTTTCGATGCCGAACCGCGGTGGCACGACGCGTCCCACGCCCACCGCGCTGGGCGCATCGACAAAATCCACTTGCACCGTCCACGCCGCGCCTAGCGTCCACGGCTGACACAGCGCCACCTGCCACAGCGCGCTTGCGCCCGGCTGAACGACCGTCTCAGCCGCACACACCGCCGCAGCCGCGGACTGATCGCGGCCATTGACGACGATCCGCTTCAGCGTGTGCGGGACGCTGTCTGTGTTGTGCGCGTGAATCAAAAGAACCTTTCGCGCCTCATCCGTTGTCACCCAAGTCAGCGGCACAGGCACTTGTTGAACCGGGAAATCCGTGTCCACGGCGACGCCCGCGGTCGTCTCGATCCGCAGGTGACCTTGGGTCGCCGCGTCCCAAGCCGGGTCGCGCGCATGGAAAGACAGCCACACTGGCTCATTCGCCACGAGCGTATGCGGCCAGACGTGGTGCCACTCCACGCCGGGATCCACCTTTTCAAGCGCAGTGATCTCCTGCCCGTTCAGAAGGACTTTGGTCACCGTACCCGCAACTTTGGCTACCGTGGCGATTTGGAACCGCCCGCCGTGCAGCGGCGTGTCGGTGTACTCGTTGTAGTCCGCGTCGGGCAGGTAGTAGTCCTTGCGGAAATTCGCCACGACGGTGACTTCAACCGGCAACTCGCCGCACGCGCCCGCGCCCAGCGTGCAGGAAACCAGCGCGGGCAGGGGCATCGGCTGCGGTTGCTCAACGTCGGGCGCACTGACCTCATCAGCAGTGTCCTGCAGAACGTCGGCGATATCTGTCGCGTCACTTTCAGGCGAAGGCGCTGCCTTGGTTCCGCAACCAACGAGCAAGGCCGCGCACAGGCACAGGTGCTGCACGTTCATGAAGACTCCGGGATCGTGTTCAGGCCGGGCTTACGGCGCAGCCGGCGTGTTGGCAACGTCGACGAAGGTACGACATTGTTGCCCACGCAGCGAGGGGCACGGCGGATTCGGCGCGGACTCAGGCACTTTTGCGCCGCCGATCACCGGCAGGAGCACGCTCGACGGGTAGGTCGCCGAGTGCGCGACGTCATACGTGACCGGGTGCGGCCAGGTCTTCAGGTCAAAGCGCCAGTCAGCGCGACTGTCGCCCGGCGTGTCAATTGCGACGCGGATGCGCGTGCCTTTGCGAAACGCGTGGCCAAAGCCTGCAGTCGCGACGCGCACCTTGACCCATTGGCCAATCGGCAGGGGCTGCGCGCTCGCGGCCAGGAGCTCCGGTTCCGGGAACAGGTCCGTCGACGCTGCGGTCAGCTTGCGGAAGCTCGCGCGCAGCCAACCGCTCTGGACATAACGCTCCTGACCGTCTGGCCGCACTTCTGTCAGCGTCACTTCCAGATCCGCGTCGGTCACGTCCGCCGCCATGCTGCGAATCCACACGTCGACGCTACCCGTGCCCAGCATGACGAGATCGTCCGTCAGTGGCTCCGACGTAAACGCCACCGCGTGCTGCGCGTCGGGAATCAGCCAACTGTAATCGGGCAGCGCGTTCCAGAGCCCGCCTTTGGGACCCATGATGCCGCGACCGCCCGCGTCCGGATCCAAAGCGAACGTCGACCCACCCGTGGTCTCCGTCGGCTGCGTGGCGAGCAGCGTGCCGTCGTTGTGGAAATACCACCGCTGCGGCGTCGTCTCCTTGGGCGGCCACTGACCGAACTGGAGGCCAAAATTCTCGTGCGGCGTACCAATCGGCGCCGTCGCCCCGTCCTCAAAGTGCACGTTGACGTCCGGCTCCGCTTCCCACTTCGCCTTGGCTTCCTCCCACGTCGTCACGCCCGTCCAGCGATCCGGCGGCATCGGCAGCGTGGCTCCAAAGACCTGCTGCGTCAGCTGCGGCGCCAGAATGCCCATGATGCCGCCCACCGACGGCTTCTCGTGCGCCACGTAGATGTCGAGGAACGCTTTCCATTCGGCCAGCACCTGCGGCGAGAAACCGTCCGAGTGGACGCCGTTGTACACCGTGAATCGCCGGTTCGGCGCGTTGACGAACTTGTCCAGCAGCGTCACAAAAAACGGCCCAGTCTGTTCATCCTGCCAGCCGCACGCCAGAAACACGGGCACCTTGATCTTGTCCGCCCAAGCCGTCGGGTTCAGCGGCGTGATGACCGTGGGCTCGTAGTAAGCCGAATTCTTGGCTTGTTCGACGTTGTTGATCCGCTGGTCGTGCAGCAGCTGGTTCTCCTTGCACACAAGGTCGCCGCCATCCACGCGGCCCTGTTCCCAGCCCTGGCCGTACGGCGACGCGCGGTTGTAGACCATGTTGATCCAGTTCAAGGCAAAGCCGCTGTTCAAAATGCCGCCGGGCACGAGCGTCGTCGCCGTGTTGCCGATGACGCTGAGCGGCGTAATCGCGGCGAGACTCGGCGGCTGCGTCTTCGCGACGAAGAGCTGCGTGATGCCGGGGTAGGAAAGCCCAGTCATGCCGACTTTGTGGAACCGCACCCAAGGCTGCGCGGCGACGGTCTCGATGATGTCGTAGCCGTCGAGCAGCTGCATCGTCTCAAAGTAGTCGTACGCGCCGCCCGAGCAGCCCGTGCCACGGATGTTGACGCTGACCGTGGCGTAGCCCAACGCGCCGGCGATCATCGCGCTGGGATCAGAAGGCGCGTTGCACAGGATCGGGATGCCGTCGCAGAGGCTCGCGAGGTCGCCGCTAACGACAGCGTGTCCGGGCCGACCGGGGTCGTAGCCGGAGTAGTTCACGATGGTCGGGTACGGACCAGCGTCGGCGGGACCGGGCAACGTGGCGAAATACGCGAGCGTCGTGCCGTCACGCGTGGTGATGTAGCCATTGCCGGGCGTGATCACCTGGCTGCTGTAGAACGTCTGCGGCGGCAAGCTCGCGTCCACAGCGAGCACGGTCACTTGGTTGGACTTGTGCTCAGGCGTCGTGCCGGCGGTCCACACGCGGTAGAAACCGGGCGTGACCTTGCGGAAGACAATCGTGCCCAAGTAGTCGGCCTTGGCGGCGGCAAATACCTTGCCCGTCGTGTCGTCGCGCAGTTCCAGCGCCTCGCCGACCCCGGCGTGCGTCACGAAGACCTGTTCCACGCCGCCGCGCACCGTACACGTCGCGTCTCCGGGCGGTGCGACGACGACGTCCGTGCTGACGTCGCCGCCGACGTCGCCGCTGCCGGTGTCGCTACCTTCGGTGGCGTCGCTGCCGGCTGTCACGTCGCTGGCGTCGTCGAGTATCGCGTCGTCAGGGGTTGAAGACGTAGTCGACGTGCCGCAGCCGACCATGACGAGGGCGGTGGCTGCCCAAAGGAGGGAGCGAGAGTTCATGGCCGATCCTGCGTTGAGGGCGACTCAAACGTCGCGGTCGGCCGCAGGCTAGCTACCGTGGGGGGAAAGGGCAACGGGGCGCGTGTCACTGGTTGGTCATGGTGCGTCAATCAATGACACGCGAAGTCCCTGCTTACCAGCTAAAGTTGTGGCTCATGCCGTGGCAACTGCCGTTGCAGCTGACGCGGCCGGTCGTGGCGTTGCGCGTCGCGGTGACGCTGCCCGTGTAACTCGCACTGTTGCACGTCGCGTTCACGTTGCGTAGACCGTTCATGTGCGTTGCGGCAGTCGCGCCCGGGTGACAGCCGGTGCAGCCCACGTTGTTGGATGTCTTGGTGTGCAGGCCGTGGTTGCCCGTCGTCGGCGACGCGGGGTGACAAGTCGCACAACTGCCGACCGTCCAAGCCGTCGGGCCAACGCCCGCCCAGTACGGTGTGACGAGCGGAGCCTGTACCGTCGCTGTTCCCGTCCGACCGCTGGAGTGGCAATTGCCTGTGCATGTGCCGCGACCTGTGAACGGCGTCGTGCCGTTGGTCGCCGTCACCGTCCAGGTCATCGCGCTCGTGGGCGAGCCAATCGGCGTCGTCGGCAATGCAGGGAAGGTCACGTCGCCGTGGTGGCCCGTCGTGCTGAGATCCGCCGAGTACACGTACTGCGCGATGTGGGCGATGTCGCCCGCGCCCGGAATCGTGTGACATTGGTTGCAGGTAAACGCCGCGTGCGTCGTGCTCGCCGCCAAGTGCACCGCGTGCTTGCCCACGCCCAGCGTCGTCGTCGCCGTCTCGTTCGCCACGCCGTGCGGCGGATTGTTCGCCGTCGCGCTGCCGTGACAGAAGTTGCACGCTGTCCAGACGCCGCCCGTGCCGTTCGCCGGCGAGTTCTGCCCGTGGCAGTTCACCGTCGTGTTGTTGCAGCTGACGTTCACCGTGCCGCCGTTGTAGTCGGCGCCGTGGCAGGTCGTGCAGGCGACGTTGTGCTCGTCGCGCTGCTGGTTGCGGATGAAGTAGTTGCTGCCGTGGTGGTTCGTGCCGTAGTTCGGCGTCGTCCAGCCCGCCAGATCGTGGTACTTGTTGCTCTGCACGACGCCATCGACGTGCAAGTTGCGATCTTTCCACGTCGTCGCCTTGGTCGCCGCGTCAAACGTCGAGACCACCGCGCTGTGGCAGATGCTGCAATCCGTGTGCGCGACGTGCGCGCCGCCGACCGGGATGCTGTGGCAGGCCGCGCCGCACGTGTCGAATGAGCCGTTCACGGTCGTCCAAACGGGCGTTTGCTTGATGGTGCCGCTCACATTGGCGCCGACGAGCGTCGTGCCGTGGCAGTAGACCGCGTTGCACGTCACGTTGGCAGCGCTGAACGCGGGCGCGGCGCCATCCGCCTTGGCGACGGTGCCAAAGTTGATGTCGTCGACGCCATTGGCGTGAAGCGGCGTAGCTGGAACCGTGTGGCAATCGGTGCACTGGCCATCGCGGTGCCACGTGCTCGTTGTCACGTGCTGCTGGTGGGCGCCAACCGCAGCTTGGGTCGTCAGCGTCTCGCCCTTCGTGCCCTTGGGCGGCGCCGGATCGTTGGTCGCCGCGTCGCCGTGGCACGCCGTGCACGTGAGCGCGGGTGCGTCGATCACGCCGTCGATGTGCCGCGTGAAGTCCTTCCACACGACCGTCGGCGGCGCATTGCCCACACCCGGAGTAAACGACGTGATGACCGCGCCGTGGCAATCCTGGCAGTTGGTGTTTTGCACGTGCGGCGCGCCCGGCGGCGTCGTGTGGCAGCTCTGGCCGCACGCGTCGTAGGTGCCGTCCACGGTCGTCCACACGGGCGAGAGCTTCAGCGTCCCCGTTGGTCCCGCGCCCATGGGCAGCGTGTTGCCGTGGCAGTAGACGCCGCTGCAGGTCACTGTGCCCGCGTTGAAAGCTGGATTCGCGCCGTTGACCGCCGCTGGGCCGCCCCACGCAAAGTCGAACGTGCCGTTGCTGTGCGACGTAGAAGCCGGCACCACGTGGCAGTCGTCGCATTTGCCCTGACGGTGCCAATCGGTCGTACCCAGGTGCTGTGCGTGGGCACCCACTGCGGCCTGGCTGGTCAGCGTCTCGCCCTTCGTGCCCTTCGGCGGGGCAGGGTTGTTGGTCGCGCCGTCACCGTGGCAGGACGTGCAGCTGAGCGCCTTGACCTCGGTGATGCCGTTGACGTGCAAGGCCTTGTTCGACCACACCGCGGACTTGGCGATCGGGTCATAGCTCGCAATGACGTCGCCGTGGCAGCTCGCGCAGTCGGTGCTGGTCACGTGCGCGCCGCCCGGCGGATTCGTGTGGCAACTCGCACCACACGAATCAAACGAGCCGTTGACCGTCGTCCACACTGGCGACTTGGCGGTCGTGCCGCCAGCGTTGGCGCCCGCAAGCGTCGTGCCGTGGCAGTAGACCGCGTTGCAGGTGAGGTTCCCCGCCGTGAACGTCGGGTTGGCGCCCTTGGCGACGGAGACGTTGGCAAACGTCATGTCCGCCGTGCCGTTGCTGTGGGACGTGCTCGCCGGAACCGTGTGACAATCGGTGCACTGACCATCGCGGTGCCAGCTGCTCGCCTGCAAGTGGTTCTGGTGTGCGCCGACCGCGGCCTGGCTGGTCAAAGTTTCCCCCTTGGTCCCCAGAGGCGGCGCCGGATCGTTGGTCGCCGCGTTGCCGTGGCAAGACGTGCAGTTGAGCGACTTGACCTGCAGCGTTCCGTCGACGTGCAGCGTGCGGTTGTTCCAAACGGTTGCCTTGGTCGCCGGATCGTAGCTCTGAATGACGTCTGCGTGGCACGTGGCACACGCCGTGCTGGTCGGGTGCGTACCGCCCGGCGGGTTGGTGTGGCAGCTCGTGCCGCATGCGTCAAACGAACCGTCGACCGTCGTCCAGACCGGTGACTTCTTCGTCGTGCCACCCGCGTTGGCCGCTGCAAGCGTCGTGCCGTGGCAGTAGACCGCGTTGCAGGTGACGGTTGCGCTGACAAACGCCGGCGTCGTCCCGCCCGTGGCGGCGATGGCGCCAAAGTCCACTTCATCCACACCGTTGGAGTGCAGCGAAGATGCTGGGACGATGTGGCAGTCCGTGCACTGGCCATCGCGGTGCCAGGTGTTCGCGCCCAAGTGCTGCTGGTGCGCGCCGACCGCGGCCTGACTCGTCAGCGTTTCACCCTTCGAGCCCTTCGGCGGCGCCGGGTCGTTCGTCGCGACAGTGCCGTGGCATCCCGTGCAACTCAGCGCAGGCGCGTCGATGATGCCGTCAATGTGTCGTGCGAAGTCGTTCCACACGACCGTGGGCGCCGCGTTGCCGACGCCTGGCGTGAACGAGGTGATGACCGCGCCGTGGCACGTTTCGCACGCGTTGTTTTGCGGGTGCGCGCCGCCAGGGGGCGTTGTATGGCAGCTCTGGCCACAGGAGTCGTACGTGCCGTTGACCGTCGTCCACACGGGCGAGAGTTTCAGCGTCCCACCGGCCTTGGCGCCGTAGGGCAGCGTGTTGCCGTGGCAGTAGACGCCGTTGCAAGTCACCGCCGCGGCGTCAAACGCGGGTGTCGCGCCGTTCACCGCTGCGGGGCCGCCCCAAGCAAAGTCAAACTGGCCGTTCGCGTGGTTGGACGCTGCTGGCACCACGTGGCAGTCGGTGCACGCGCCGGCCCGGTGCCAGTTGCTCGAACCCAAATGCTGCGCGTGGGCACCGACGGCCGCCTGGGTGGTCAGCGTTTCGCCCTTTGTCCCAAGCGGTGGCGCCGGATTGTTCGTCGCCGCGTCGCCGTGGCAGGACGTGCAGTTCAGCGTCTTGACCTGCAGCGTGCCGTCCACGTGGAGCGACTTGTCCTTCCACACTGCGGTTTTGGCCGCGGGGTCGTAGCTTGAGATCACGTCCGGGTGGCACGTTGCGCACGCGGTGCTTTGCGGGTGCGAACCGCCCGGCGGGTTGGTGTGGCAACTCGCGCCGCAGGAGTCAAAGGTTCCGTCGACGGTCGTCCACATCGGCGACTTCTGCGTGGTGCCGCCGGCGTTGGCCGCCGCAAGCGTCGTGCCGTGGCAGTAGACCGCGTTGCAGGTGACCGTCGCGAAGTCGAATGCCGGGCTGCTGCCCGCGGTCTTGGCGACGGTTCCCCACGTCAGGTCCGTGACACCGTTGCTGTGCGTGGCGTTACCCGGAACCGTGTGGCAGTCGACGCACTGGCCGTCGCGGTGCCACGTGCTGGAGGTCAAGTGCGCCTGGTGCGCGCCGACCGCGGCTTGACTCGTCAGCGTTTCGCCCTTCGTTCCCTTGGGCGGCGACGGATCGCCGGTCGCCTGATTGCCGTGGCAGCTGGTGCAAGTCAACGTTGTCACTTCCACGGTGCCGTTGATGTGCTTGCTCTTGTCGACCCACACCGCCGTCTTCGCGGCGACGTCGTAGCTCTGAATCACCGAGGTGTGGCAAGTCTGGCACGCGGTGTTCTGCGGGTGCGTGCCGCCCGGCGGGTTGGTGTGGCAGCTGGAGCCGCACGCGTCAAATGAACCATCGACCTTCGTCCAGATCGGTGACTTCTTCGTCGTGCCGCCCGCGTTGGCCACCGGCAGCGTCGCGCCGTGGCAGTAGACGGCATCGCAGGTCACGGTGCTCGTGCTGAACTGCGGCAGCGTGCCGCCCGTTGACGCCAACGCGCCAAAGTCGACGTCGTCCACGCCGTTGGAGTGCAACGTCTGCGCCGGCACCTTGTGGCAATCTGCACACAGCACATCGCGGTGCCAATTGCTGCCGTTCAAGTGCTGTTGGTGCGCGCCGACAGCTGCCTGCGTCGTCAGCGTTTCGCCCTTCGTGCCTGTGGGCGGTGCCGGATTGTTCGTCGCTGCGTCTCCGTGGCACGCGGTGCACGTGAGCGCCGGCGCGTCTATGATGCCGTTCACGTGGCGGGACGCATCCTTCCACACGACCGTCGGAGCTGCGCCATTGACGCCCGGCTTGAACGACTGAATCACCTCGCCATGGCAGGTCTCGCACGCGGAATTCTGTGCGTGAGGCGCGCCCGGAGGCGTCGTGTGGCAACTGCTGCCGCATGCGTTGAACGTGCCGTCATTTTGCGTCCAGATCGGCTGTTGCTTCACGCTGCCACCCGGGTTCGGGCCAAACAGCGTCGTCCCGTGACAGTAGACGCTGCTGCAAGAGACCGTCAGCGTGTCAAAAGCCGGCTTCGCGCCGCCGACCGTGCTCGGACCGGCAAAGTTCAGATCCGTCAAACCGTTGCTGTGGGTCACCGAGGCTGGAACCGTGTGGCAGTCGGTGCATTGGCCAGCGCGGTGCCAGTCGCTCGCGCCCAAGTGACTCTGGTGGGCACCGACGGCCGGCGAGGTCTTCAATTGCTCACCATGCGTACCGGTCGGCGGGGCCGGGTCGTTCGTCGCCGCGCTGCCGTGGCAGCTCGTGCAGTTCAGCGACTTGACCTCGACCTGTCCGTCGATGTGCAAGGACGGGCTGGCCCACGTCGCCTGCTTGGTCGCCGGGTTGTAGTTGGAGATGACTTCTGTGTGGCAGATTTCGCAAGCCGTGCTCTGGGTGTGCGAGCCGCCCGGTGGGTTGGTGTGGCAGCTGCTGCCGCACGCGTCGAAGGTGCCGTCGACCTTGTTCCACACGGGGGATTTCTTGGTCGAGCTGCCCGCGACCGCGGCGGGCAGGGTGTTGCCGTGGCAGTAGACCGCGTTGCAGGTCACGGTGGCGGCGTCAAAGGCCGGGGTGCTGTTGCCAGTGAGGGCAAGCGCGCCCCAGGTGAAGTCCTGTACGCCATTGGCGTGGGTCATCGACGTCGGAAGCGTGTGGCAGTCCACGCACAGACCATCGCGGTGCCACGAACTCGCGCCCAAGTGTTGCGCGTGGGCGCCAACTGCCGCTTGCGTCGTCAGCGTTTCACCAAGCGTGCCCTTGGGCGGTGCTGGATTGTTCGTTGCCGCGTCGCCGTGGCACGTCGTGCAGCTCAGGCTGGACGTTTCGACCGTTCCATCGACGTGCAAGCTGGCGTTGGCCCAGGTCGCAGTCTGTGTACCCGTGTCAAACGAGGCGATGACGCTGCCGTGGCAGAGGGCGCAGTCGGTATTCTTCGGGTGCGTGCCGCCCGGAGGATTCGTGTGGCAACTCGCGCCGCACGAATCGAAAGTCCCGTCGACCTGTGTCCACTTGGGCGTGGTCTTGGTGTTGCCACCGGCGGAAGGTCCTGTGAGCGTGGTGCCGTGGCAGTAGACGTTCGAGCAGGTGACGTTGGTCGCGTCATACGTCGGTGTCGCACCGTCGGCGCTCGCCGTCGTGCCCCATTTCAGATCGCTTTGTCCGTTCGCGTGGCCGATCGACGCTGGCACCGTGTGGCAGTCCGTGCACTGACCTTCCCGGTGCCAAGCGCTGGTTCCGAGATGTTGTGCGTGTGCGCCCACCGCCGGTTGCGTCGTCAACGTCTCCCCTTGTGGTCCCTTGGGCGGCGCCGGATTGTTCGTCGCGGCATCGCCGTGGCACGTCGTGCAAGACATCCCCACCACCTCGATGTTGCCGTTGACGTGCAACTCGGGCTTGGTCCACACAGCGACCATCGTCGCCGGGTCGTAGCTCGCGATCACTTCCGTGTGGCATTCTGCACAGTTGTTGTTCGGCGGGTGCTTGCCGCCCGGAGGATTCGTGTGGCAGCTGGCGCCGCACGCTTCAAACGAGCCGTCGCTTTGCGTCCAAACTGGCGTCAGCTTCAACGTGCCGCCCGTCTTGGGGCCCGCGTTCAACGTCGCGCCGTGGCAGTAGGCGGAGGCGCACGTCACGGTCTGCGGATCGAACTTGGGCTGCGCGCCGTCCGCGGCCGCGACCACGCTCCAGGCGAAGTCGATGATGCCGTTCGTGTGGCTCGTGGACTGTGGCACCGTGTGGCAGTCGCTGCAGGAACCCTGACGGTGCCATGGGCTCGGCTTCAAGTGCGACTGGTGTGCGCCGACGGCCGCTTGCGTCGTGAGCGTCTCGCCCTGGGTCCCGTTCGGCGGCGCTGAGCTGTTCGCGATCGGGTCGCCGTGGCAGCTGGTGCAGGTCAGGGTGATGACTTCAACTTTGCCGTTCACGTGCAACGAGGCCTTGGTCCACGTGGCCGTCGCGTTTTGCGCGTCGTAGCTCGCGATCACCTCGCCATGGCACTGTACGCAATTGGTGGACTGCGCGTGCGGTTCGGCCGGCGGATTCGTGTGGCAACTCGCGCCGCAACTGTCAAACGACCCGTCGACCTGATTCCAAATCGGTGTGTGTTTGACCTCACCGCCGGTCTTCGGATTGCCCGTTGTGACGCCGTGGCAGTACGTGTTCGAGCAGGTCAAAGTCGCCGCGTCAAAGGCAGGAACCGTGCCGGCAGCCGACGCAACGGCGCTGAACGCAAAGTCGAACGCACCGTTGGCGTGCGCGGTCGACGCGGGCAGGGTGTGGCAATCGTTGCAGACGACCTGCCGGTGCCACGCGCCGCCGATCAGGTGCGCCGTGTGTGCGCCGACGGCCGCTTGGCTGGTCAGCGTCTCGCCCTTGGTCCCCTTGGGCGGCGCCGGATTCGCGGTTGCAGCGTCACCGTGGCACGACGTGCAATTCAGCGTTCCGACTTCCAAAGTGCCGTTGACGTGCAAGCTCGCATTGGCCCAAGTCGCCTTCTTGGTCGTCGGGTCAAACGAGGCGATCACCTCGCCGTGGCAGTTCGCGCAGTCGGTGGACGCTGGGTGCTTGCCGCCTGGCGGCACGGTGTGGCACGCCGTTCCGCACGCTTCCTGCGACCCGTCGACGACGTTCCACGTCGGGGTCTTGTTCGACGCCGTTCCGCTCAAGTCGCCCGTGGCCAAGGTCGCCCCGTGGCAGTACGAACCCGAGCACTGCAGCGCCTGCGTGTCGAACGTACCCTGCTTGGCGATCGGACCCCAGAGGAAGTCGATCTTCTGATTGAAGTGGGTCGCCGCGTACGGGTTCGGAACCGGGTGGCACTCCTGACACGTAATCGCGTGCCGCCAGTCCGAGTTCTTCAAGTGCGATTGGTGCGCGCCAACGCCAGGATACGTCGTCTCCGTGTGGCCAGTCAGGTCAACAGGCGGGGCTGGATCATCGCGACTTGCATCGCCGTGGCACGCGAAACAAATGGGCTGCCAGTTGCTGACGTTCGCATCGCCCGTGTCGCCGCTCAGGGTGTCGACCGCGTCCTGCACGTCCTCCACGGCGACGTCCGTGCCAACGTCCGCCGCGACATCCGGCAAGTCGTTCCCGTCCAGCAGCACAACGTCGGGCGGCTCCACCGCATCGACGACGTCCGCTGGGGGATTCTCCACATCGAGTGTCGCGTCACTGCCTTCGGAATCTTCCACCGCGTCAACGGTGACGTCGGGATTCAGCGGGATGTCGTACTTGGCGTCCTCCGTGTCCTCGACGTCATCCGCGACGTCGTCCACAGCATCACTGGTCACGTCGCTCGCCGCGTCGACCGCGTCGCTCTGGGTTTCGTCCGCTGCCTGGACATCGGGAGGCGTCGCCGTGTCCGCGTCTTTGCCCGTGCTGCTGTCGACCGAGTCGAAGACGAGAACCGGCACGTCAGCGGCAGCGTCGGCCTCACCGCCAGGTGTCTGCGTCGTCGAATCACCGCACGCGTTCGCGAAGATCAGTCCGGAGAGGAGCGTGAGCTTCAGGGCGTTGGAAAGGGTGGCGTCTCGCATTCGTGTCTCCCAAGTCTGCCCGCAGCAACGAGGCAGGGACGGCAACACAAGGGTTGCCTCCGCTGCGGTTACGCCCCAGTGCGTAGGCCTACAAGGGCCCGACTTGGTCCGATTTGATCGAGGTCAAGTTTTTTGCTGATGCCGGTCAACGTGGAAACGGGCCGGGCCGCGGTGCACAAGTCGGTCCCTCAACGGGCGAAATCCGCGGATTCGTGGGGTGCTTCAACGGCGAGCGGGGCGGGTCGCGGGCCAACGGTCTGACTGACCAAACGTTCGGACGCACGCGTTCGCGATGATCGACAAACGGCGCGTGGACGTTTCACCGCACGGTTGGGTTGGTAAGCGCTTGAGGTCGTTCACAAACGATGAATAGGTCTAGTGAGGCCGCTTGATCGCCGTCAAGTTTTTGTGCGCTTTTGTGGAGCGAGCGCCCGCGTGAACGGAAGTCTGCGATGGCGCCTGCTTCGCCTGACACTGTGCTGGGGCGGCGGATTGCGGTGGCGAGCCTGCCCGCCCGAGCGTGAACGCCGCGGCTAGGAGTGTGTCGGAGAACGTCCGACACGCTCCGTCCAAGCCGCGGCTGCGGCTTGGCAAACGCGTGAAACTGCCTGAATTCACTTCAGGCAGTTCTTGCGCGTTTGGCCCAAAAC
>CAITYF010000134.1 GCA_903896545.1 uncultured Myxococcales bacterium
CGGCGGAGGCACGCGCAGCGGGTCTCCGCCCGGAACGCCGGCGTTAGCCGGACCGTGGAGGGTAGAGCGCGGTCCGGTCGCTTGCGACCGGATTCGCCCAAAAGAATCGGCGCCAAGATGTGGAGTTACAGGGCCGCGATCAGCCAGTCAGCCACGCCGTCCGTCGTCAGCTGTCCGCCCAGATCTGGCGTCACGGCCTTCGCGATGACGGCTTTCGCGCACGCCGCCTCAATCGCGTCCGCGGCTTCTGGATAGTCAAAGTCGCGCAGCAGCATGCCCAGCGACAGGATCGCCGCCAGCGGGTTCGCTTTGCCCGTCCCAACGATGTCCGGCGCGGACCCGTGCACTGGCTCGTAGAGCGCGGTTCGACCGGGGTGCGTCGACGCCGACGGGGCCAGCCCAAGGCCGCCCACCAGCGCCGCGGCGAGGTCCGACAGGATGTCGCCGATCATGTTGTCGCCCACGACCACATCGAACTCGTGCGGATGCGTCACCATACGCATCGCCGCGACGTCCGCGTAGAGCGTCGTCGCTTTCACATCCGGGTACAGCGGCGCCATATCCTTCAACGCCTTGCGCCACAGCCCGTGCGCGCTCTCGATCGCGTTGGCTTTGTCGCACAACACGAGCTTGCCGCGCCGCGCACGCGCCAACTCAAACGCGTACTTCAGGAGCCGGTCGCAGCCCTTGCGGGTCGCGATCATCACGTTCTGCGCGACTTCATCTTCTGTGCCCGGCTTGAAGCTGCCACCAATGCCGACGTACAGGCTCTCTGTATTCTCGCGGACAATCGCCATGTCGAGCTGACTCGGCGCGACGTCCTTCAGCGGGCACAGCCGTGCGTCCACCAGCTTCACCGGGCGCAGGTTCACGTAAAGGTCCAAACGCTGGCGCAAACCCAGCAGAATGTCTTTCGCGTGGATGTTCGTCGGCACGCGTGGATCGCCGAACGCGCCCAGCAAGATGCAGTCGAACTCATCGCGCAGACGAGCGAATTCCTTGTCTGGCATCGTCTCGCCCGTGCGCAGGTAACGCTCGGCGCCGAGGTCGAACCATTCGGACGTGTACGTGAAGCCGAATTTTTTGCCAGCGGCATCGAGCACGCGCACGGCGGCGCGAATGACTTCAGGACCGATGCCGTCGCCGGGGAGGAGTGCGATTTTCAACATGATTTGGCTCAGAGGAAGTAGTAGGTGAAGCCCAGTCCGCCGGAGAATTCGCCGCGGGTGAGCGCCAAATCCCAGCTGGATACGCCGGTGGTCAACGGGTTGCGAACGGCGACTGACGTGCCGCTGCGATCGGTGCGCCAGGGGCTGGGGAAGTGCAAGACCGGGCCAACCGCGGCCGCGATCGCAAAAGCGCTGGTGAAGAAGTATTCGACGCGGATGGGCACTTCAAGGGCGAAGCCGTAGCGGCTGCCGAGATCGTGATCGTCCTGGTTCGTGTTGGCCCATGCGAAAATACCGCGCAGCCCGACGGTCAAATTGACGTCTGGCGCGCGAAACGCGGCGTAGTGCGTGCCGATACCGAGAAAACCCGCGTGTCCCAAGCGATCGCCAAACTGCAAACTGGCGCCGAAGATCGCTTCCAGACCGACGTTTCCGACCCAGTAGCGCCCGGACAGACCGCTTGGACGGACGTCGGGCACGTCTAGGCCGCCCGCGAGTGTCTGCCGCAAACCGACGGAGGTCAGCGTCTCCTCGAAGCCGATTCCTGCCTTGCCGTCCACGTTTGCCGCCCAAGCGGGCGCGGCAAAACAGGTCAGGACGACCCACGTCAGCAGCTTCACTCGGTGGCGATGGTTCAGCACGGTACGCTCCTACATGCGGTGGTAGCGCGTCTGGCGGCGCTTCGCAACTTGCCAGCGTGGCAATCGCGTGTCATAGCGCCAAGGCGGGGAGGTCGGGTTCATGCAAAACGTCGTTCAGCGCAGCACAAATCGCACGGATGTCGCGATCATCGGCAGCGGCTTCTCCGGCCTGGGCTTGGCGATCCGTCTGAAGCAGGAGGCCCGCGACGACTTCATCGTCTTTGAGAAAGCGCAGAGCGTCGGAGGCACGTGGCGGGAAAATCACTACCCGGGCATCGCTTGTGACGTCCAGTCACACCTTTATTCGTTCTCGTTCGCGCCCAATCCAGAGTGGTCGCGGATGTACTCTCCGGGACCCGAGATTCGTCGCTACTTGGAGCGCTGCGCCGCGGATTTTGGCGTCTTGCCGCATGTGCGCTTTGGCGCGCAGGTCGTACGCGCCGACTGGCTGGCCACGGATCGGTGCTGGCAACTTCAGCTGGCCAACGGTGAACTGCACTACGCGCGCGTGCTGGTCGCCGGGATGGGCGGGCTGAGTCGTCCGGCGATTCCGCAGATTCCTGGCTTGGCGCAGTTTCAGGGCGTTGCATTTCATTCCGCCGAGTGGAACCACGACTACGATCTGCGCGGCAAGCGCGTCGCCGTCATTGGCACGGGTGCGAGCGCGATTCAGTTCGTTCCGCAGCTTGCCCCACAGGCCGCGCAGCTGCACCTGTTCCAGCGGACGCCACCTTGGGTCATGGCCAAGCCCGATCGCCCAGTGACTTCGACGGAACACTGGCTATTTCGCCGTTTTCCAGCGACTCAGAAGCTGGCGCGGGCGGCGATCTACTGCACGCTGGAGAGCCGCGCGCCGGGGTTTACGCTGCTGCCGGGCGCGATGAAGATCGCCCAGAACCTGGCGATTGCCCACATCCGGCGGCAGATCGCGGACCCGTCTCTGCGCGCGAAGGTTACGCCGACGTACACAATGGGCTGCAAGCGCATCCTGCTCTCGAACGACTACTACCCGGCGCTGGCGCGTTCCAACGTGAACGTGGTGACCGAGGCGATTCGAGAAGTGCGCGCGAACGCGGTTGTGACCGTCGATGGCGCGGTGCATGAGGTCGATGCGATAATCCTCGGCACTGGGTTTCAGGCGACCGATCCGATGCCGCCGGGCGTCATCTTTGGCCGAAACGCGCTGGACATCGTTGCGGCGTGGCAGACGGGGGCCGAGGCGTATCTGGGCACGACTGTTGCTGGATTCCCGAATCTCTTCATGATGATGGGCCCAAACACGGGACTGGGCCACTCGTCGATGGTCTACATGATTGAATCGCAAATCCAGTACACGCTGGACGCGCTTCGTGTCATGCAACAGCAGAAGATTCAGGCGGTTGACGTGCTGGCCGGGGTGCAGGCTTCGTTCAACCACTGGCTTCAGGCGCGGCTCAGACGGACCGTGTGGAATTCAGGCGGGTGTCAGAGCTGGTATCGCAACGCGGCGGGCAAGAACGTCGTGCTGTGGCCCGGGTTTACGTGGCAATTTCGCCAGCGGACGCGCCACTTTGACGTGCAGAACTACCAGAAACTGTGAGGTAAGGCCGTGAAGTTCGCATCAGGGCAAGTGGCGGTGGTGACAGGCGCGGGTTCGGGCATCGGCCGCGCGTTGGCGCAGGCGCTTGTGGCGCGTGGCGTGACGGTTGCGCTCGCCGACTGGAATGAGGCAGGGCTAGCAGAAACAGTGGAGTTGCTACAGGTGCCAGCGCTCTCTCGCAAGCTAGACGTCGCCGATCGCGCGGCGGTCGAGGCCTTTGCCGCGGACGTGCTGGCCGCGCACGGACACGTCGATTGGCTCTTCAACAACGCTGGTGTGGCGTTGCTGCAAACGGTGCAGGAGATGACATATGTCGACCTTCAGTGGTTGCTAAATATCAATTTCTGGGGCGTCATCCACGGGACGCACGCGTTCCTGCCTTCGATGTTGCAGCGCAACTCCGGGACGATCGTCAACATGTCGAGTCTCTACGGTCTCATGGCTTGGCCTGTAAATTCGGCCTACTCTGCAGCAAAGTTCGCCGTTCGCGGCTACACCGAGGCGATGCGCCACGACTTGCACAAGACCGGCGTCCGCGCAGTCGTCGTGCATCCCGGAGGTATACAAACGTCAATCGTTCGCAATGCGCGCTTTACATCTGACGACTTGGGTCGCGTCGATCGGAAGCGCTTGGAACGCGACTTTGACCGCATCGCCATGACTTCTGCGTCCGGCGCGGCGGCGATCATTCTTGACGGTCTTGAACGAGGTCGCGAGCGTATCCTCGTCGGCAAGGACGCTGTCGCGCTGAGCGTCCTGACGCGCCTCTTTCCGGAGCGCTACTTTCAGGTACTTCGCAGCTTGCAGCGTCTCCTTCGTTAGCCCGCATCGTCGCCGTTGCGGCAAACGCCCGTCTGTGTTTCCCTAGTGTCGGCTTCTTCTGGAGGATCTCATGTCGTTTACGACCCAATTCGAGTTCACGCTTCCGCGCGGTTACGTCGACAAAGACGGCGTGGTGCACAAGAAAGGCATCATGCGGCTGGCCACGGCCAAGGATGAGATCCTGCCGTTGCAGGACTACCGCGTACAGAATAACCGCGCGTATCTCGTCATTATTTTGCTGTCGCGCGTGATCGAGCAGCTGGGCTCCCTGAAGTCGATCAACCCGTCGGTCATCGAGTCGCTGTTTTCCGCCGATCTGGCGTATCTGCAGGACTTCTACCGTCGGATCAACGAAGAAGGGACGTCGCTCGTCAAGGCCAAGTGCCCGGAATGCGGTCACAACTTCGAGATCGACACCGGAGGTGACCTGGGGGAATCGTAAGCTACCCCCTGGATCGCCTGTACCAGGAGGTAGCGTACATCGGCTACCACTTTCATTGGTCGCTGGATGAGGTGCTCACCATGGAGCACAAAGAACGGCAAATTTGGGTGCGCGAGATTTCTGAGATCAACAAGGAAATCAATAAGTCGCGCAAGTAGGGTGGGGGCTGGATGGTGATGCTTCGACCGCCAGGCGTGCGCATTGAACGGGTCATCGACCAGCCGCGCGGCTTGGGGCTGGTGGAGACGGGCGTTCCGTGTTTCTTTGGGCTTTGCGAGCGTGGTCCCGTTAGCGAGCCCGTGCGGATCGCTGGCGTCGCAGAATTTCACGAACATTTCGGGCTGTTGGACGTGGGGAGCTACCTCGCGGCCGCCATCGACGGCTTTTTCCTCAACGGTGGACGGCACTGCTACGTCGTCCGCATCGCGCACTTGTTTGAGCGCGCGCGCGGCGAGATTGCGACCAAAGCCAGCGCGCGACTGCGCGACGCCGACAAGCAAAATACGCTACTACTCTCGGCCGCTTCTGAGGGAATGTGGGCCAACAATGTGCGTGTCTCGGTGCAGCATGTGGAAAGCCCGGTGCAGACCTTCATCAGCGTCGACGCGCGGGTGGGCGACAGCGCGGTCACGGTCAAGAGCACGCACGGCATCGCCCGCGGCACCTTGGTGCGCATCCACGACGAAGAGGCCGCGGCCTATCGCGTGATCACGAACGTCGACGGGCGCGTCATCTCGTGGGCAGAGCGCGAACCTTTGGACCGCCCGTTCAAGTCCGCTTCGCCGACCTTGATTGAGCCGGTCGGTTTTGACCTCATCGTCGAGACGCACCGCGCGCGCGAGATTTTTCGCGGTGTGAACCTGTCCCGTCAGTCGCCGCAGTTCATTGAACGCGTTGTCAATGGCACGTCGCGGATGATCACGGTCACGAGCTTGGACCCGCCAAGTCCGTTGCCGAACTCGTTTCCTGCCGTAATCAGCGACGTGCGGCTGGAAGGTGGCACGGACGGCCTGTTCACGGTCGTCGCGGAAGACTTCATCGGTGCCGATCTGGGACCGGGCAATCGCTACGGGCTCGCGGCGATCGCAGATTCTGACGAAATCGACCTGCTGGTCCTGCCGGATCTGCCGTGGTGCCTAAAGAATTCCGCAGGCTTTCGCTCGCCAAAGGACATGGAGATCGTGCAGCAGGCGGTTGTCTCGCTCTGCGAGCAGCGCCGCGACCGCGTGGCCATCCTCGATTTCCCTCCGGACACGCAGCCCGTGGGCGCGCAGCAGTGGCGTCGGCTGTTTGATAGCAGTTTCGCGGCGTTCTATTACCCTTGGGTGATCCCGTCGACTGGCAACGCGCCGATTCCGCCGTGCGGTCACGTCGCTGGCGTCGTCGCGCGCTGTGATGTGGCGCAAGGCGTTTTTCGGGCACCGGCGAATGAAGTGCTGAACGGCGTCGTAGATCTTGCGCTCTTCTTGCAACCGCATGATTTGACTGCACTGAATAACGACGGCGTCAATGGTTTGCAGGTCTTCGCGCAGCGCGGAATCCGCATTTGGGGCGCGCGCACAACCTCGACCGACCCGCAGAACCGCTATGTGAATGTGCGACGCACGGTTTCGACGCTGGCGCGGACGATTCACGCGGGGCTGCAGTGGGTGGTGTTCGAGCCCAACGCCCCCGAACTTTGGGCGACGATCGAGCGCGACGTGCGCGTGCTGCTGGAAAGTCTGTGGCGAAAAGGCTGGTTCCGTGGCGCGACGATGGACGAGGCGTTCTTCGTGCTCTGCGATGAACGCAATAATACGGCGGAAACCCGAGATGCCGGACAGATCGTGCTGGAGATTGGGCTGTCGCCTTTGCGTCCTGCGGAATTCGTCACGATTCGCCTGACGCAAGAAGTCGACGTTCTGGCACGCGAAGACGGCGCTTGACCACAAACTTGGCACGCTCCATGCAGCGTTTGAGCAGCTGCGCGGCTCTCTGGTGTGAACCGCGTTCGGGGAGTTGATGACGATGGCCAACCGCAAATCGACCGCGATGCGCAAAGATGCCGCTCGGCTTTTGCCCGCAGAAACAGCGCGTTCTGGTCGCCTGGTCACCGTCCTGCCTGCGGTCGCAGCAGAAGTCGTGACGACGGAGCCCGACGCGCACTTGGCCGCAGCAGCGATGGCGATTCCGGGTTTTGGGTCGGTGCAGAATGCGCTGTCCGACGCGGCCACTGGCGTCGGCGAAGCGCTGGATCAGGCGCAAAAATTCGGTGCGGAAGTGTCCGCTGCAGCGACCGCGGTGGCGGCGGTCAAGGGAAAGCCTGGCGGACTAGCTGGCGGCATCAAGGACAAGCACACCGGACACGCGACGAAACGGCAGGGCGACCCGGACATCGCGTACGCGTTCGACATCCAAATCGGCGGCGTGAGCTACGGAATGTTCACGGAAGTGAGCGGACTTTCATGGAAAGCGGAGGTTCAGCCGATGCCCGAAGGCGGCAACAACGCGTTCGTTCGCGGCCTCATCAAGCCGGGTAAGTTCGAGTTGTTGACCCTCAAGCGCGGCTGGTTTGCAGCGACCGGCGAGTTCATCGACCTGCTCCGCGGCGTGCTCGACCCGGTCGGCATGATCACGCGCAAGAACGTGACGATCACGGTATTGAGCCGAAACTACGAGGAAATCGGTCGCTACGACCTCTCGCACGCGGCGGTCGTGGAATACGAGGGGCCGGCGTTGAACTCGATGTCCGGACAAGTCGGCTTTGAGCAGATTCGCATGGTCTACGACAGCTTTACTTACACGCCCAAAGGCTAGACTGCGTGCCAACCGAGCGTTCACAAGACGAAGTGCTGACGCTGCATCGCGACGTGCTGGCCCGCGTTGAGCCTGCACTTCGTGCTTCGCGCGCGCAGGACTTTCTTCACGCGGTTGGCAAGGCTGATCGGATGATGGCGCATCTTGCCGGGCTGAACGGCGCGCTGAGTGGCTTTTCCGCACAAGCCTGGGCGATGGCAACGGCGATTGTCGAGTCTCCGGCGCTCTGCGCGCGTCTTGGCATGGGCGCGCGAATCCTGCGGCTGGACGAACTGGCCGACTTGGTGCAGGTCGTTCTGGAGGAAGAAGAACTGCACGCGGTGGAGCTGACTGGGAACGACGCGAACTTCCAGCCGCTTCGAGTCCCGCAGACGCAGCGCCCGCAGTCGACTCAAACGATCCGGCCGCGCAAAGTAGCGGCGCAGGGGCGGGCGGTCGGCGTGGTGAATCCGGCGCTCAAGCGGCAAGTTCAGTCGCTGTTGCGTGAAGTCAAACGAACCTTGGGAGCTGATGCCGAAGCCCTGCAACGGCCTCAAGTGGGGTCTGCTGACCCCGCACGGGTGGGGCCTTTTGACCTCGATACAGCGCAAACTTTGGCCGTCGCAGGCCCGGCGGGGGACGCAGCGCCAGGCCAGCCGATGCGTCTGTCGCCAGAATCTGCGGAGCGATTCCGGGCCGCCGCGCAACGGTCGTCGCGTCGTCTGGATGCAACCGGTCGCGCCGCGTTTGCTGGTGGCGGTGCAACCGGGACGTCGCAAGCCGGCGGTGCAGGGGGCGGCTCTGGCGGAATTTCCCGCGCACTGCGTTTGAACGAGGCAGCGACGGAGCTCGCGTTTCTGGCGCCCGGCGTTGAGATCCAAAGTGAAGGGCCGTCGCGGGGCGATGACGGGCAGGCAAGTGTTCGCGATGGGAGCGGTGGCGTGCGTGGGACGCCTGGTCGCGGGAGAACGTTCCCAGCGCCGTTCCTAGCCGACCGCGTCGAACGCCTCGCGGCGTCGTCAGAGGGCGTGCCCAGTGGTGGCGTCCCCACGGTGGCTGACGCTGCGGCCGCTGATGCAAGGAATGCGGGCCGTCCACCTGCGGCTGCACAACGGCCAACGACGGTCAGGGCGCGGGCCCCACACGCCGGTTTGGCAGCGGCGGTGGCGCAAGCCGCGGTCGCCGAGCGCCAAGCGCGTGCACTTGCGCGAATGGCCGTCCCGCGTGCGGGCGGAACGGGTCTGGCGGCGGACGTCGGAGTCGGGGCAGACCGTGCGACGGCGCGCTTGGGTGAAATGGCGCCGCGCTGGCTCCAGACACTGAGCGCCTGGGCGGAAGCAGACGGCCCAACCGTCGCCCAGCGGTGGGCGCGGGGTTCGACCACCGCAGTCCGACTCGCAGCAGGAGGGCCCGTCCCAAAGGCGGCCACGAGCCCGCGCGCAGCCGCAGCCGTCGACGAAGTGTTCGTCTCGCTTGCACCGACGCCGGAGGAAGACGGGCTTCTCGCCGTTCCTGCGACGCGCACAACCGCGCGCGCGGGAACGCCTGCGTGGCTCAAGGCACGGGGCCTCGACCGTCAACTGGCCAGTGCGCATGCAGTCGCGGGACCTGTCGGCCTGCGGGCCTCGGCGCTGGTCCGCGACCTCGTTGCGCGTCACGCGGGCGGTCTGGATGGCGAGACGGCTGGACTAGCGGAACGCCTTCCCGGCGCAACGTTCGCAGCGTGGCGGTCGCCGCGGTCGGGGTATCACGCCTCGGAGACTGAGCGCGCCACGTTGCAGTTGGCGGATTCCAAACGTGCCACTCCCGATTCTGCTGCGTTTGAACCACCCGCAGCGGGCCAGCGTCCAGCAGTGTCAGTGAAGCCGGCGTGGGCCGCAGCGGCAGGTGCGGCGGTGGCTGCAGTGGTTTCGCGGGCGCGTGCCTTTGCGGTCCGTGCAGCCCGCGCGCCCGCAGCTCGGCCGAACATTCTGGACTTCGCTCACGCACAACCAGACGCGGCAGCCATTGGGGCTTGGCGGGCGGTTCCTTCGATTCTTTCCGCCAAGCCCGCCGGACGCGTTGACGCGCTGACCCCGTCGTTGGCGGCAGCCGAGCGGCGTGTTGGTCTTTCGCCAGCGCTCGCTCCACGTGATCAGCGGGCTTGGTTGGAGTCCGCGTCAACGGAAGCCCCTGTCGCACGCGCGGTTGCCGCGTCGGCCGAGTCCAAGCCGCGCAGCCGTCTCCTCGCTGCGGGTGCGTCCGACGCGCTTGTTCCCGCTGCGCTGCGCGCGGCGCTCGCGGTCTTCGGCGAGAGAGTCGGCGTTCGCGCGGATCCATCGGTTGCCGGTGCGTACTTGGCGCGGTTCTTTGGTGCCACGTTGCCCGTTCGTTCGCGGACGACGGCTGATCCTGAGCGCGCGATCGTCCGCCTGGCCGCCGACATTCGCGCCGCCGTCGAGGCCGCGGTCCCTGTTTCTGGGGCCCATCGGACTTCGGGGCGTTCGGGGGGCGTGCCTTCAACGTCCCGCGCCGACGCGGTTGCTTCGCCGGCGGAACCTGTCTTGCGCGGCCTGGCCGCGTTGGAAGCGCTGATGGCCGGACCGGGTGCAACCGACGCGCTTCTCGGCCAAGCGGCCGCGCGCGAACTGCGTGCGGCGGCGGCGGACCAGACGCTGCTTGAACCTGCCGCGGAGTCGCTGCACCGTCTTGAAGAGCTGACCGTCGGAGCTGCCCCGGCACCGGCCACCTCAAGCCGCGCCGCAGCCCACAATGCCGCGTGGCCGTCCGCGCAGATTCATCGCTTTGCTCCGGTTGGCTTGGGGCGCGGTCGCGGTCTTTTGGCGCGGGCGAAGGCGGCCGAGTCCGGTTCCAGTGCACCGCTCTCGGCACGTTCCACGAACGCGCGTCCGTCGGGAGCCGCCTCGTGGACCGCTCGTCGGGCCGTCGCCGGTGGCGAGACGTCAGTCGGCTACGGTGCGGCTGCTCTGGGCGGAGGCGAACTCCTCGGCCTAACTGGCGGCGATTCAGCTGATTTCTTTGGCGAAGCCTTGGTGACGCCGCAGGCACTACGCGGGGCGGATGCGCTCGCGGGCTGGGTCTCACAACGCCGTGGTGGAGCGCCGATCCGCGGTCATGCCGCCGCAGTGGCCGGTTTCGCGCGGGACGCGGGCGCGGGGGAGTTTGTTCAATCCGGCGGCGGCGGCGGTGATTTCAGCGGGGACACCGACGCGATCGGGCCGCACAACGTGCCAACGAGCTTCAACTTCCGCGAGGCCGTTTCGGGCAACTCGACCTACACGAATGCGCCGCAGGCGACGCTCATTGAAGCGGGTGGGGCAGCTGCGCGCCAGGCGTCTGCAGCCGCACGTGCGACAGGGCCGAGCGCGTCTGCGCGGGCTAATCAAGCGGGAGCGATGGCGCGCGTCTTGTCTGTCACCGATTCGCCAACCGGCAACATGCTGCCGTTGGTGGCGCCCGCCGCCCACGCAGTCGTGACAGCGGCAGCGGCCAAGCCGCAGTCGGAGCACATCGTGACGAGCGGATACGGGCCGAGCCAGGGCACGTCGGCCCAGTCGATGCAAGGCGGTGGACACGGCGATGGCGCGTCCCACGACCAAGCGCACGGGGAAGAAGCGCACGGGCATGACGCGCAAGACGTCGACGCGTTGGCCGCCAAGATCGCGCGGTCAGTGATGCTGCGGATGCAACGCGAACGGGAACGCAGGGGGCAGTATGGCTAGTGGCAATCCGACGGGACAACTCGTCCGGGCCATCTTGTCGTTTCACGACAAAGTGGAGGGCTTTGACGCGCTCGCGTTTCAGTTCAATCCGACTGAAATGAGCATGAGCAAGACTGCCGCGCCCGTGGCGCAAAAGACTGCGAATGCGAACGCGCCCGATCAGCAGCACGTGACCGGCGGCGCGGCAACGCTGAAGTTCGGCACCGTGTGGTTCGACACGTACGAGCAGGGCAACAGCGTCTACACGAAGTACGTTGCAACGCTGGAGAAGATGGCGCACGTCGACGAGCACCTGCACCGTCCGCCATACGTCGTCTTCATGTGGGGCGCGAATTTTGGCTCCAAATCGGGGCAAACGCCGACCTATGTTTGGCAACTCGCTGACTTTTCGGTCACCTACACGATGTTCCTGCCCGACGCGACGCCGGTGCGTGCGAGCTGCACGATCACGCTGAAGGAAGTGCCGCAGGAGCAGACGCAGTTGAAGAGCCCGGATACGGCGCACGTACGCCTCTTGCAACGCGGCGACACGCTGCAAGGTTTGGCCGCGGCGGAGTACGACGACCCGGCGCAATGGCGGCGCATCGCCGAGGCCAACGGGATCGATGACCCGCTGAGCCTGACGCCGGGACGGCGCCTCTTGATTCCGCCGATTCTGAAGTAAGCGCGTTGATTTTGTGACCAAACGGCTCAGGAGCCGACCATGCCCGACCGCTATGCACCGCAATTGCTGATCAAGATCGACGGATCGTATTCGCTCAAAGCGGACCACGGCGAGACGTTTGATTTGCGCAATGGAACCGCGATCTTGGGCGCGCATGTCGACTTGCGTCTGGACAATCCGGACATGTTCACGATCGAATTCAACATGAAGAAGTTCGCCAAGTTCGCGCTTCTGGACGCGTTCAAGCCAGGCGCGGAAGTGTCGATTTCGATGGGACTGACGGGCGAAGCGGTGGAACTGTGCGTGGGTGAAATTGCCTACATCGAGCCGAGTTTTGACGCGGATCTGGGGTACCGCACGACGATTTCCGGCTACCACAAGCTGCACCGGCTGACGCGGGGACAAAGGTCCAAGACGTGGGGCGACGGTCTTCAAGC
>CAITYF010000135.1 GCA_903896545.1 uncultured Myxococcales bacterium
CGCAAAGAACGCTTTGCCGAAGACGCACGGGCGGTAGGCGAATGGTCGGTCATCGCGGACTTGGCCGGAGGGTTCAAGTTGCGCTGCGACGCACGAATGCCGAGCGGGAAGTCGCACGGATAGTCGAGCCGCACGCCAGCGTGGACAACACCGTCCAGCGGCCATAAACTGCTGAGCAGCCACGACGCCGTGGCGAGGCCCCGATGACCACGGTGCAAACCGACAACCTTGCTGAGCTTTGCCGTCGTCACCACGTCCGGCGTTTGGCGCTGTTTGGCTCGTACGCACGCGGTGACGCCACGCCCCCGACCAGCGACCGCGACTTCGCAGTGGAGTTCGAGCCGCTCGCGCCAGTGGCCCACAAGACCGCGTACTTTGGCCTGTTGGCTGGGCTCGAAGCGCTCTTTGGCTGCCCGATCGACTTGGTCGAACGCTCGGCCATCCGCAACCCCTACGTGCGCGCCCGGGTCGAGCGCGAGGCGGTCGACGTCTATGCCGCCGCAGCGTGACCTTGGCGCCTACCTGTGGGACATCCACGAGGCGGCAGAGCACGTGACGCGCTTCGTGGCCGGCAAGTCGCTGGACGACTACCGCGCGGACGTGCTGCTGAAATCGGCGGTCGAGCGGCAGTTTGAGATCATCGGCGAGGCGCTGTCGCAGGCGCTGCGTGTCTTTCCTGACGTGGCGCCGCGGGTTCCAGAAGCAAGGCAAATCATCGCGTTCCGCAACGTGCTGGCCCACGCGTACGCGTTTGTCGACGACGCGGTGGTCTGGGGTGTCCTCGAGCAGGACCTGCCGACGCTGCGGCTTCACGTGCAGCAGCTGATGGACGAAGCTCTGCCGGAACCGCACAGCTAACAAACATCGCGGGTCCACGGCGGGCGGGCGCTGTTGCGGGCCGAAATCGGCGGGCACTTGACGGTGGGAAACCTTCGACCGGCGACGAAACATTGGAGCAAGCCATGGAGGACGAGAAGGACTTCATCCCCACGACCTACGAGAACAGCGACCGCATCACCGGGCCCTTCTACCACGGCACGGCTTCAGTGCTGGACGTCGGCGACCTGCTGGTCCCCGGCTTCAGCTCCAACTACCAGAAGGGACGAATCTCCAACAACATCTACTTCAGCACCACGGTCGCTGGCCTGGCGGCGGAGCTCGCTACCGCGTTGGCGGGCAAAGAAGGACGGGGCCACGTCTTCATCGTTGAACCCACAGGTCCCTTCGAGGATGACCCCAACGTCACCAACAAGCGCTTTCGGGGCAACCCCACGAAGTCCTACCGCAGCAAGTCGCCGCTCCGCATCGTCGGCGAAGTGGAGGCCTGGCAGCAGAGCAACCCCGAGGTCATCAGCGGAATGCTGGACCGTCTGGCGAAGCTACGCGAGCAGGGGTTGGATGTGATCGAGGACTAGCGACTCGTCGCCCGTGTTGGGGAAGCTGTGCAAGGATGCTTACTCGTCCGGCGATCTCGGCGGCAAGGCTGGACATCCTTGAAAGCATTCAGATTCGGGTGAGTCTAAAATCGCCATCGAGGGACGACACGATCTTCTGCGCCCCGTCCAACGCCGAAGCCGCTCATCTTTGCGCTGGCCGCGCGCCACGACGCTCTGGATGGCGCGGCGTAGATCTGCGGCGCGGCAGCATTCTGCAACGTTTGGACTGGCAGATCTGGGCGGTCACTTCGCACTGCGGATCCCGGTTCACGAGGATGGCGTCAACGGCCCACGCGATGCGGATCGAGAATCCACCTAAAATAACAGCCTCTTGCAAGCCGCCTGATCTTGTTTTGCGATCCCGCGCATGCAAAGGTCGTCTTTTCAGTGCCTTGTCTCCTCTTCCGAGACGCGGCCGCCTGGATCACAGCCACAGACGACCGGAGTCCGCATGTCACCATCCCAGACCGATGTCACCGTCCTCATCCGCGAGCGCAGCCGCCTGCCCGAGTGGGCCGTGGAATACAGCCTCATCGTGCGCCATTTGCTGGCGACCGGGCGGCTCGATGAACTCGCCAAGCGGCTGCGTATCGACCGCGCCGGCTACGCGGGGCTGGATATCACCCTGTTCCTGCTGGCGTTTTTCTGCTGGGGCAAGTCGTCGAGCCTGTCGCTCTTCGGGTCAGAGTCGGCTGGCTGGGGCCCGCAGCTCGCAGCGCTGGCGGGGCGCTCGGCCTGGCCGTCGGCGTCGAGCTTGTCCCGCGGCCTGGCGGTGGCCGATCGCTGTGATCTCGATGCCTTCGGCGTGTGGCTTCTCGGCGCGGGCTCGGGCGGCACGGAGCTGCTGGCGCATCCGCTCGCGCTGGCGACCGACACGCACGGGGAGCAGTGGGCGGTGTTCGACTTCGACCCGACCGTCGAAGCCGTGCGCCTGCGCGCGCTGCCCGAAGGCGAGGATCTGCCGTCGCCGCGACGGCGCGCCGTCGGGCTGTGTGCACTTGGATATTCGGGCCGGCACCGCGGCGAGACCCAGTTCTCCATCACGCCAATCGCCAGCGCGGGCACGGCCATGTGGCTGCAGGCCGGCATCGAACCGGGCAACTGCGCCATGCCCAGGGCGCTCGAAGTCGCGGGCGACGCGTGCGTGCAGGCGGTGACTGCAGCCGGCCTCGCGCCGCAGCGTTCACTGATGCGCATCGACGGCGGGGGCGGCTCTGCGGTGGCGCTCGACCCCATCGCCAAGCGTGGCATCCAGCACCTGGTCCGCCTCAAAAGCTACGGCGTCTTCCGCTTGCGCGCTGTGCAGCAGCTGCTTGCCGCCGACACATGGCAGTGGGTGGCCGATTCGGGCAGCGGACCGCGGCGGCAGGCGCTCGACATCGGCTCGTGGCAGCTCGGCGCCGACGAGTTTCAGACCGCCACCGATGCACCCGTGGTGCCGACGCGCCTGGTCGTGTCGCGCTATGCCGCAGACCGCAAGCACGGCGCCGGAGTGCTCATCGAAGGCTGGCTCTATGAGCTTTTTGGCACCAGCCTGGACGGCAGCGCCTGGCCGGCGGCCGAGACCGTCGAGCTGTACTACGGTCGCTCCGCCATCGAGAACCGCTTCGCCCAGGAGGCCCGCGAACTGCACTTGCACCATGTGTTTTCCTACACGCCGGCAGGGCAGCGGCTCGCGGTGCTGGTGGGCATGTGGCTGTGGAACCTGCGGACCGTGCTGGGCTCGCGCGTGGTCGGTCCCCTGGGCGCGGTGCCGACGCCGCTGGCGCGCGCGACGCAGGACGTGGTCGCGCCGCCGCAGGTGCCTGAGATGATGCTACCACCCGAGCCCGTCAACCAAGCGCCGCTGCCCGAGCCGAGCGAACGCGAACGCGTCGAGGCGGTGCTGGCCGGGCTGGGGTGGCAAGAGATGATCCGCAAGCATCCGGGCTGGCGCTACGACGGCACGCTGCACTGCCCGGCCGGTCACGCCGCGCTGTTCAATGGCGTTGCGCAGACCAAGCATCGCCGCTACGCCACGTACCGGGTGAGCGCGAGGCACTGCGGGCCGTGCCAACAGCGCGAACTGTGCTCGCGCACGACCAATCCGACCTACAGCAGGGTCGTCACGCTGCCCATCGGCGATGCGCTGCCAGTGAGCAGGCGCCGGCGCAGCCAAAAGCCGGTGCCGCCGCCGCTCGCGCCGCTGCCGCCGCCACGCTGGCTGGCGCCCGAGCTGAGTGAGCCCGGACTCCTGCAAGCCCGGGCCGCGGCCTTGCTGCCTGCCGAACTCCGCCACCGCTGGCAGGACTTCGCAAGCCGCTGCGGCGCAGAAATCTGCCTGCCGCGTCCGGCCGCGGCTCCGGTGCGCCGGCCGTGGGTCGCCTCGACGCCTGGCATTCGCCAGCATCGCCGCCTGACGTGGCAGCAGCACCTGGCGCGCTACGAGCTGCGCTGCACCGCGCGTGTCAGCCTCGATGCGCCCGACCAGCGGCACGCGAAGGCGACGAGGGCTGTGCTGGAACTGTATGCAGCTTAAGGTGAATCTCGATGCGGATCCCGTGGGACGGTGACTTGTCCCAAAGCAACGTGAAGTCCTCCGATCGTCCTGCGCAGAAGGCAGTTCGCCAACCAGTCCGCCCGCGGCCGGCTTCTTCGCCAGTCCACACGTTGCGCGTCCTGTCGCGCGTCCGCTGAGCTGCAGCGTCGAAGGCTTCCTGGAAGGGCATTGGCGCTAAGCGCGACGGCGGCAAATTCTCCGCGACAGACCACTGCCCAAGCACCCAGATCGGCAAGTGCCTGACGGAATGCGGACAGCCCGTCGAAGAGCTGCATTTCGTGTATGGCGGCACCGAAGCGACCGCGAGCGTGGCGTGCGAGACGATCGGTCACGGCAAGTGGTTCAAGTGACGCCCTTTCGGGCGCCGCGTCGTCTGACCTAAGGCACGTCAAAGGCGCAGCGGAAGCCTACGAACTTGCCGCCGGTGTTGTCGGTGTGGTCGCGGTAGCTGTTGCGCATCAGGACCGCTGGCCAGCCCCACGAGCCGCCCCGAAGCACGTACATGCCGCTACCGTTGTTCGCACCCTTGGGGTTGACCCAGCCGCCGACGGGCGTCTGGTTGTAGTACGTCTCGTCATATTCGTCGGAGACCCACTCCTCGGCGTTGCCGCCCAAGTCCAAGAAGCCGTAGGGCGAGTTGCCCGCAAACGAGCCTGGGGCGGTTGGGTTTCCCGGACAGACGTTCGTCGCCCCAGCGTCGTAGCCGTTGGCCAGCAGACAGGTCATGGGTGCGTTGCCCCACGGGTAGACGCTGGCTTTGGTTTCGCATTCGCCGGCACCGTACAACTCGCAGCCGCCGCGCGCGGCTTTCTCCCACTCGGCTTCCGTCGGCAAGCGCCCGCCCGCCCATGTGCAGTAGCTCACCGCGGCGTTGTAGGTCATGCACGTCATCGGCAGCGCGGCGTTGAGCGCGACGTTGCCGCCCGTGCAGTCACCGCCGCCGGGCATGAACGAGCAGCCACCTGCGTCTTTGCACGCCTTGAACTGTTTCACCGTGACCTCCGCCCGGTCCAACGCGTACGCGGAGAGTTGGACGAGGTGGCCGGGCAATTCGTTGGTGGAGCAGTCGGGATCCAGCGGCGAACAGCCCATGAAGAAGTTGCCGGCGGGCACAACAATCACGTCCTTGCCGACGCACGTGCCGCTGATGCAGGTGTCCAGCCCCGTGCTCGCGTTGCCGTCGTCGCAAGGTGTCGCGCTCTGGGGCAGGTTGCTGCACCCCAACGGCAGTACGCAGGCGTCAAGCGTGCAAGCGTTGCCGTCGTCGCAGTTGGTCGCCCCCAAAACCGTGCATTTGCCGCCCGCGCAGATGTTGTCGGTACAGTTGTCGCCGTCGGTGCAGAACTCGGTGTTGTTGACGTGCAAGCACACGCCGTCGACACAGCTGTCGTCGGTGCAGGGCGAGCCGTCTTGACAACCCACTAGGTCGCCGCACGGCGGGTTGCCATTGTCAGGCGTGTTGTCGGCGTCGACGTCATCGGCAGCAACGTCGTCCGCAACGTCTGGCGCGGTGTCGTCGGCGATATCTGGTGCGGTGTCGTCGGCGATATCTGGTGCGGTGTCCTCGGCGGCGTCCGGCACAACGTCCTCGGCGAGGTCCTCTCCACCGTCGATTGCAACCTCGGCGGCATCCGTCGCGCTGTCCACGTCGGTGCTCGAGACGTCCGCCACGTCGATCAGCGCGTCATCAACCACCTCGACCACGTCTTGCGGCGTCACTTGTGTGTCCTCAGGCGTCGTGACATCCGTGTCCACCAGAACTGCGTCGGTTCCTGCAGCATCGGTTCCCTGCGCGTCCGTTCCGGCGACGTCTGCACTGTCCGCAGCAGTCGCGTCACCCACAGCCAGATCCGCCGCAACGTCACCCGTCGCGACGTCATCGGCCTCGGCCGTCTGTGTACTCGCCGCAGGGCTGCAACTTGCGAGCATCCAAGCCGAAAAGGTGACAACGACCAACGAACGCGTACGGTTCTTCATGGATGCCTCCGGCGCAAATGCCTAGACTAACGCTACGCCATTCGCTAGCATGCTGTCAAGCAAATCAATCGCTCTCTCTATCTATCAACTGAGCTTGGCGCGCAACGACGGTGCCATCTTCCGTGCGGTGCCTCCCCTGACCTTGACGCCCGCCAATCTGGACGGCAAGGCTGGAGGTGCCCCACAGCTCGGCCAGCCTGGTGCTGCGCGACTTGGCCAGTTACTTGGCCTAGGCAACGTTACCGTCCAAGGGATACAGGACGGCTGCGTCCGCTACGCGATCAACGGACACTCGATCGGTGCCAACGCACTTGGACAGTTCATCCTAAACAATCCTGCGTATGTCTAGCTGTGCGTCGCCTGCCAGCCGTCCTATGGTCGGCGGGCGGTCGCCGAGTCCAGCGTTGCGATGGCGACTCCTTTCGCCTTCCGCCGCATCCAGCGAACTCCCGGTCGGCCTGACACCCGCGAAGGCTGCGGATAGCGGCGCAGGCACCCAGTGGGCGATACCCCCTTGCGTGGACATGTCGAATCCGACATAATGGACGTCAGCGCGTGATGTCCACGCGCACGAGCCGCCCATGAGTCCGACCGACAAGCCGCTGGTTTGGCTCCACGGCGAGATCAAGACGCCGCCGCTGGGCGCGGATGCGCGCGTGGAGGCGGGCTACCTGCTGCGCTGCCTGCAGTCGGGCGAACTGTTGTCGATGCCGGAGAGCCGGCCGATGCCGGTCATCGGTGCCCGGGTGCATGAGCTGCGGATTCGCGACCGCGACGCGATCTGGCGGATAGTCTACCGGCTCGACCCGGACGCGGTGGTGATTGCCACGGTCTTCCAGAAGAAGACGCAGGCAACGCCGCCGGGTGAGATCGACAACGCGCGCGGCCGGTTTGCGGCCTATGATGCGATTTGAACGGAGGTTGTGATGGACCCGAACAAGCAAGCCCGCCTCGCCGCTGCCGGTTGGAAAGTGGGTGATGCGGCTGATTTGTTGGCGCTTTCTCCCGCCGAAGCGGAACTGGTGGAGATTCGCCACCGCCTCGCGCAAGCCGTGCGGACCGTGCGCGTCGAGCATCACGTCAGTCAGGCGCAGCTGGCGCGGATTCTGGGTTCCAGCCAGTCGCGGGTGGCGAAGATCGAGGCAGGCGACCGCTCGGTGTCGCTGGACCTGATGGTGCGGGCGCTGCTGGGGCTGGGACTTGGGCATCAGGAGCTGGCGGGCTGGCTGGGTGCCAAGTCGGCGGCGTAGCTGAGGCGAAGCGCTTGGAACGTAAGAATAAGGCTACGCCAGTAGCCGACTTCCACGCACTGACGGCTGCGTAGCTGAAGCACGACAGGATGTGAAACGTGTGGATTCGCCGGCTTGGGCCGGCACTTCGCACTGCGGGCACCAGACGACCACCATGGTGTGGTCGGCGCACCAATCGTATGTGAAGTCCCTAGCGGGGAACCCCGAAGCGGCTTTCATCCGTATCAGTGCTGATACGGCGAGTGCTACTCGCCGCCCGCGGCACGCGCTCGCCTGCGTTGACCCGGCGTGGCGACTGCCCGACATGCAACCGCCTGGTACGTAAGAAGACGGCGCGGTCGCAGCACATCGCCCGCACGGGCGTTGCGCAGCAAACCTGCCGTCTGTCGGTGCACGACCGCACCCAGTCACGCCGCGGCCCGCAACTCCGGCACCGGCAGGCGCACCCGCGCCATCGCCGGCACGTCGCACTGCGGACACCAGTTCACCATGACGGCACCATCATCGAACACGATCGCCGCAAAGCCTTCGCCCCGCAGGCGCTCCCGTCCGATGTCGCGCATGAGGTAGTTGACGTCCCACGCGTGATTGCACGTCGCGCAGGGAACCGATTCGTCTTGACCGAAAACGCCGATGAGTCGCATCGCCTCTTCCTTCACCGGCTTCCCGCCGGCCTTCACGTAGTGATTGCCGCGCGGCAGATCCGCGCGGTGCACCTGCCCACAGCGGGCAGGGGAGACGGCTTGTGCTCGACTCCGTAGTCCTTATATCGAGAAGTACTGGAGATTTTGCCTGAGACCACGACCGCTGACCTGTGAACCAACGACTCATCGGGTTTGGCGAATCCGCTCGAGCGCCCCAAGGACCTCACGATGATTCGCTGCAACCCAGGCGACATCTACGGAGCGCTCGGCTACGCCACCACGTCGGCCCGGTCGATCAACATGCATCTCGATTGCGCGGTCGCCGCACCCGCTTCGGCGTCGTCAGCCCCAGGTCCTGCAGCTTCCGTCCGAACTCGTCGTCACGTGCCACCGCTTCCAAGGCGCCGTCGAGCCTGAGTGCGAGCAGAATCCGCGCAAAGATTCCGAGTGCGACGGCCGGGTCGCCCCGTTCAGGACGAGTCAGCGTGTTGCGGCTGATGCCAGCGCGTTCGGCGACCAGCTCTGCCGAGTGAAGGCGACGCAGACGCGCGAGCCGGATGTTCTGTCCGAGATTGGCTAGGGTACGCTCAAGGCGCGGCGGAAGCGGTGGCGTAGCGCGAGGCATTTTCAAACCCAAGGCGCGTTTGCGCGCGATATCTTGTGCCAAGTGCGACCGCTTCGCACAAGATAACGTGCATGGATCAAGCGCTGGCCCGCCGAAGGGTCGTACCGCCACCCGTCGTGGCTGCGGCCGAGCTTCCGGGCCGCGTTGGGGCCCAATTGGCGCCGACCGCTCAGAGAAAGCGGGCAAAAAACGTACTTGCATGGGTTCCTATGGACAAGGCGTCCACAGAAAAACCCATAGGCGCGCTCGTCGGACGCCGCTCAGCTCTCGGACCTTCAGGCGTCTCGCCGTTCATCCAGCGCGGCGCAGATGGGGGCGCGACGCAATCCAGTCGTCGACCTCGCTGCGCAGCCAACCGACGCTGTTCGTGCTCAGTTGGCGCCGTCCGGGGAAGCGGTCGGCCTTTTCGAGGCGGTAGATCGTCGACGCTGAAAGGCCTGTGAGGGCGCAGACATCGCGCAAGCGGACAATTTTGGAAGGTTCCATGGCAACTCCGTACCTCGCCAACCCGGCTACAGCATACGGATCGCGGTTGGGCTGCGCTGCCGGACGAGACACAGTCGTGACAAGCGTGTCGTGATGACGGCCAAGCCAACGACTGGGGTGTCCGCGTCTCGGATCTGGCGTCCTTGTCAAACTCGCTTGGCGGTGCTCGTCAGATGTGAACGCGTTGCCGAGCGGCCGCGGCCACGTGGAACGCGTGGTCGGCGCCGTCGAGAACCGGAGCTATTGGCGCCTACCGCGGCAAGATATTGAAGCCGCCGCCCGCTGAATACTCGTCCGAACCTGCGCCTATTGGCGTCGGTCAAGAACCGGTCGCGCTTGGGTGGGGCGCGCGCGATGTGCGCGAGGGCTCGGCGAGGGCGGATGAAACGAATCGGGGCGCTTCGCCTATAGCTCCTACACTGGCAGAATCCCAGCAAAAAAACGGGTGATTGGTCGGCGCTCTGCCGGCACGCGGCGAGTGTTCACGGGTTCGCTAGGCCTCAGCTCCACGGCTTTTCCCAGGGCCCCCACCGTCGAGAACGCGACCGGTCGAAGCCGCGTCTGGGCTGAAACAACTCTCGCACGGTGACAACCAATCGAATCAGAGCGGCAGTTGGTCTGGCCGCTCACGTCCTGTCTTGTAGCCGTCCACCAACCGGGGTACGCTCACAGCGCAAGCGCAAGGGAAAGGCGCCGGCCGGGAGACACGACGCGTTGAGCGGGACACGGTAACCATCGCCAAACGGGTGCACGGAGGCAAGCTTGGCGATTCGAGAGGACGGCGTCAGCGCAGTCAGCGTCGGTGAGTTGCTCGCTCAGGACCTGCAGATCCCTCATTACCAGCGCCCGTACAGTTGGAAACCAGCGATGGCGCTGCAGTTGCTCGACGACGTCAAGGACGCGCTCGACGATCCCGAGCGCAATGACGTTCCGTACGTACTTGGTGCGGTCATTCTGCATCAAAACGGCGACCGGTTGGATGTAGTGGACGGCCAGCAGCGGCTGCTGACGCTTCGAATGATTTTGGCGATCTACGACACTGCTGACGATTACGTACTATCGCCCGGCGGCGATAACCCCGTCTCCCGGGTGTGGGAGGCACTGCGCCGTCGTTTCGACAGCGCTTCCAACGAGGAGAAGTCTGCCTTGCCCCGCCTTATTCGTGAGCGGTGCCAACTTGTTCGCATCGTCACGGACGATGTCGACGAAGCGTTCAGGGTTTTCGACTCTCAGAACTACCGCGGCAAGCCGCTCGCGCCGCACGACCTGCTCAAGGCTCACCACCTGCGGGAGATGCGCAACGAGACGGCCGCCATGAAGTCCGCAGTCGTCGAGACGTGGGAGTCCGTGAAGGACGCCGATCTGGACCGACTTTTCTCGACTTACCTCTACCGGATCATTCGCTGGTCACGGGGAGAAAGTGCTCCGGGTTTCACCACCGACGACATTGGGTTATTCAAGGGAATTTCGCCAAACAGCGCGCTTGCACCGAGCGCACGCTATCACCTCGCTGCCCAAACGGCGCTTCCGATGTTGCGCGCCTGGAATTCGTCGAACGGAGCCAGCGACCGCGACGACGGCCGCAGCCAATTCCAGCTGGACGCGCCGCTACTTGCTGGACGCTCCTTCTTCGAAATGGTGACCTTCCTGCTCAACGAGTTCAAGCAGCTTGCCCGTGAAGCATTTGCCGGGGCTGCCGGGCGTTTCTGCATCTACGACCTCGAAGCGCTCGACAACGACGACGTGCTCGACGAACGGCCATCAAGAAGTCGATATCGCTACGTGTCCGAGCTCTACCTGGCTGTTCTGCTCTACTACACCAACAAGTTCGGCGGCGAGGATCTGAATCAAGCGCGGCCGCAGCTGTTCGCATGGGCTTACGCGCTCCGGATCGAACTCCTCCGGGTTCAGTTCCGATCGGTAGACAATCGCGCCCGGGGCAAAGACGAGTCGGTTCCGTCTGCATTCGGCTTGCTGCGCGATGCGGCATCCGGGCGCGCGATTCACGAATTGCCTACGGACCCGAAACCGTACCAGCCGGGCCACGAGGTCGAACTCGTGGCGCACCTGAAGGGGGGGCGATGGGCGTGAATCGGCTGGAGCCGAAGCTGTTGACCGTCGGTGACCTGTTCGGCGACGGCGAGGCGGTTTACACAGTCCCGGTCTACCAGCGGAATTACGCTTGGCGGGCCGAGCAAATCGAGCAACTCATCAGCGACATCCAAGACGCCATTGTGGATGGCGAGGACGGGTATTTCCTCGGGAATCTCATCGTTACGCGACGAAAATCCCCGACCACCGACTACGAGGTAATCGACGGTCAGCAGCGGCTGACTACGCTCTACCTTCTGCTCACCATGCTGGCCGGAACCCGCGGGGGCTTCGACAAGTCCCTCCAGGATCGCCTTCGCTATGAGTCGCGGCCTCGGGCGACGGAAGCCCTTCGGCGGATTGCGGCGGAAATGCCCCGGCGCTCGGCGTCGATCCCGCACACCCCGACGAGCGATGACGCCGCGATCCACGCGGGTTTCAACGTAATTCGGCAGTTTTTCAACCAGCACCCGGAGCTGCGCGACGAAGCAACGCGAGCTGATTTCGAGAAGTTCTTGCGCTCAAAGGTGACCCTGGTCCGCGCGTGCTTGCCGCCCAAGACGGACCTCAACCGCTACTTCGAGATCATGAACACTCGCGGGCAACAGTTGCAGCAGGTTGACATCGTCAAGGCGCGCTTGATGAGTCACCTGCCCAACGAAGCTGAGCGGGCGTGCTTTGCTTGGATCTGGGACGCTTGTGCGGACATGGAGTCCTATGTCCAGATGTCGCTCACTCGGGGCGAAGTCAGGCTGCGAGGGGAACTGTTCGGGGAGGACTGGTCGTGGCTTGTCGTGCGTAAGTTCAAGACGCTCCTTGAACATCACCAGTCCGCCGAAACCGACGGTACGAACGGCACCCGCGGCAAGACATCCACGTCGTTGGACGAAGCGCTCACCCGCTACGCAGCGATTGGCACGTCGACCACGAATGTTGACGTCGACAACGTGCGCTTTCGCTCGACGATTGAGTTCCCCGCCTTCTTGTTGCACGTGCTGAAGGTCGTGAACGACGACGAGGAGGAGGAGGAAGGGCATCTTGACGACAAGCGGTTGATTAAGCGCTTTGACGAATCCGTACGAGCCGCCACCAGCAGCCGGGCGCGTTGGGTCCGCGAATTCGCCGTCTCGCTCCTGAATTGCCGCAATCTCTTCGACGCCTTCGTCCTCAAGCGGCAGTACACCGCCACGAATGGCGACGACGGCGACTGGTCTCTGCAGCGGCTGTTGAAAAGAAAGTCCAGGGGACGCCCGACGCCCGGCTACGTTAATTCCTTTTCGGGCGTGGGCGCCGACGTCGAGGAGGACGGCGACGTCGACCCGACGACGAGCGAGCTGCTGTTGCTTCAGTCGATGCTGCGCGTCACCTACACCTCGCCCCGCACCATGCACTGGATCACCCAGCTGCTGAAGTTCCTGGGAGGCAGCGAGCCAAGCGCCGTCGGAGGTTCCGAGGTTGTCGACCTGCTCCGCCGGCACGCGCGCGACAAGGTGAAAGAGGCGTTCTTTGGCGACGAACAGCCGGTCGGCTTCAACGTCAGTCGCGTCGTATTCACGTACCTCGACTACCTTCTCCTGACCGATCAGCGCAACTCGGAGTTCAGGTTCTCCTTTCGGAACTCGATCGAGCACTTCTACCCGCAGCATCCCGATGAGCAGCAATCGGGTGCAAAGGTTTCGGCGGAGTGCATCGACCTACTCGGTAACTTGGCCCTCGTCAGCGTGAGCGCGAACGCCAAGTTCAGCAACAGCCTGCCCAAGGCCAAGGCTGAGAATTTCCGCTTGAGCATCGAGCTGCAGAGCCCGAAACTCCAGCTCATGGCGGCCGTCACGCGCGAACACGGCTGGGGTGGTGCGCAGGTGCGAGCGCACCACGAGGCAATGGTTGAACGACTGCTCAGCGACATCAGGCCGACACCACGGCGCGGAGCGAGCCGCGACGGACACAGGTGACGCGAACGCTCCCGTGGAGAATTGCACGGCGACGACATGATCTGATTGCGAATCCGCCCAACGACGATCGCGAAGGGTCGCCTCAGCCAAGTCCGAATAGTTCTCGCGGTCGTGCGCAGGCTACCCGCCTTGCACAAGGCGCAAAGACTCAATGCGGCTGAGGGACCGAGCATCGTAACTTCGCGAGCACCGCCGTGACGCTGCCCCAGCATGCTGAATGCAGACCTCCAGCGGTCGGCCTATTGACTTATATCCGCCACGCAATAAATTATCATCTGGCGCATAGCCGAGGATAGCATGCTGCACTTCCCGCGAACCGAACTCACCAAACGCACAGTCGACGCACTTCTGGGCAAGGAAGTGCTGGGCGACGCCCACAACGGCCTCTTCCTCGCTGCGCCGCGTCGCACGGGCAAGTCGACGTTCCTGCAGGCGGATCTCAAGCCCGCCCTCGAGCGCGCTGGTGTAGTGGTTGTGTACGTCGACCTGTGGTCGGACATCCGCCGCGACCCAGCGGTGCTGATTGCCGATGCCATTGGCCGCGAGCTTCTCGCCCGCTCCGGCGTGGTGGGAAAGGCTGCGAAGGCCGCGGGCTTGGAAAGCGTGACCATCGCCGGAACGCTGAAGATCGACACGACGCGCATTGGCCGCCCGGATGGCTCGACCTTGCCCGACGCACTGCGGGCGCTGCACGAGCGCGCTAGGGCACCCATCTCGCTCATCATCGACGAGGCGCAGCACGCGCTGACCAGCGAGGCGGGCGAAGCGACGATGGCCGCGCTCAAGTCGGCTCGCGACCAGTTGAACCAGGCGGGCGCCGCAAACCTGCTATTGGTCATGTCCGGGTCGGATCGCGACAAGCTGTTGCGGCTGGTGAACTCGAACGCCGCACCGTTTTACGGATCGCAGATCGCGCGGATGCCTCCGTTGGGTGGCGATTTCATCGCGTTCGTCGCGGGACGCATCTCAGCACAGCGCGCCGACCTGCCGCCGGTCGACACCGCAACGCTTGCGCAGGCGTTCGAGGTTTTTGGCCACCGGCCGCAGTTCTTCATGCAGGCGCTGTCAGACGCGTTGAGCCCGCTGTCGGACCGGACCGGGCCGTTTGAGCAGGCCATGTTGGCGGCGGCACAGCAAAGGCAGGCTGACGACGAGGCGCAAATGGAGGCGGACTTCGCCGCGCTCAAACCGCTGGAACAGGCGGTGCTGTGGCGTCTGCTGGACCAGGGTCCTCGCTTTCGGCCGTATGACGCCGATGCGCTGCGGTTCTACCGCGAAAAGAGCGGTCTGCCGGCGACGACACCCAAGGCGCAGAACGCGCTCGAGACGCTGCGCGCCCGCACGCCGGCGCTGGTGTGGAAGTCGGCGCGCGGTGAGTACGCGGTGGATGACGCGGCGATGCACCGTTGGTTCAAGGAACGCGTGAGTGCGGGAACCTGGCCACCGGTATCGGCGCAAGGCGAACTGCCGTTTGAGCCGGAGTAGGTGCGGTTCGTGGTCAGTCTGTGGAACCGATGCACTTCGGACTCGCCAGATGTAGTTGCCACCTAGCAGGCTGTTGAAAAGATACCACCTGAAGCACCCCTCAGCCGGCTTTTCGCCCCAGATGGCCGCATGAACGCCAATTTCCCGAGCCTCTCGGCCGCCCCTGTGGCGTCTTTCTGCTTCCGTTCGTGGCCCTTTGGCGGCCTTTTCCGCCTCCAGACCACGCCGTTACGCCGTCAGGGCCTCGATCCTCGCCACTCTCACCAGATTGTACGCTGCCCCCACGAGCCATGCCGCCAGCTGCGTCCGGTCGCGGCCCTTGTACCGCGTGCGCCGGAAGCCGCCGACCGTCTTCATCCAGCCGAAAATCTCTTCCACGCGCTTGCGAACCCGCTGGCTCACCGCATAGCCCTCGTGCCGCGTGGTACGCCCGTCAATCGCCGAGCCGCCCTTGCGTTTGGTGTTGCGCGCCACGTGCGGCGTGATGTTGCGCTCGCGGCA
>CAITYF010000136.1 GCA_903896545.1 uncultured Myxococcales bacterium
GATCGGCGATTCCACGGGTGAGATCTGTCTGGCGAATCGGCTGCACGCAGGGATGCGGAGGCAAGTGCGGGTGACGGGTGCGTCTGGGGACGAGGATCGATCAGGTCTGGTTTGCTACTGCCTTCGGGCTTGCACAAATCCGCAGAAGGTGGCAGAATCTCGGCCCTCGCGCTTGCCCCAACAGGCGGTAGCGCGGGCAAAATCGCTGGGCGATTGCCGTGCAAGTGCTCGGCCAGACTGGACATCTGCGGCCTCAAGGCCGCGCGGTTCTCGGACTCTTTTTGAACACCGATCGTCGATTTGACGTAACGACAGGACAGCATGAGCGACTCTCTCGACTTGACGCAGGACCAGAAACTCCGCGCCGACCGCCCGCACCGGGCCTCGGCGCGTTCCGTGGAATTTCGCCCGATTGAAGTGGCCGTGCAGGACGGCAATGTCAACCGCGCGATGTCCATGCTGAAGCGCAAGATGGCGTCGGAAGGCATCTACAAGGAGCTGCGCAAGCGCCGTTTCTTCGAGAAGCCGTCGGAAGAGAAGAAGCGTCGTGGTCGTGAGGCCGAGCGTCGTCGCAAGAAAGCGGTGCGCATCGCCCGCGAACGCGGCTAGTTTCGTCCCGCAGCCGTAGGGTCTTCTGCACGCGCCGTTGGCGAGCTGTGCGTTGCCCCGAACCTGCTGCAGATGACGACCGCCCGTCGACGGATCCCGGATTCTCGGCTTCGCCGGCTTGGCTTCCAACGTCGCGGTGTGGCGCGGTGATGGATCCGAGCAAGAAATCGCCCTAAGCGCGTGAGGTTCGTCATGATTGGCCTGCGGACTCCTCTGGTTGCCGTCACTCTTGCGATTGCGTTGCTCGTTCCCGCAGCGGCGATTGCCGCAAAGCCTCCCGCAAAGAAGAAACCCGACGCGGCGGCGCCAGCAGCCGCGAAGCCGCCGATCGTGACTCCTCCGAGTGCGCCGGTTGATCAAGGCCCTGCTCCTGCGACCGCCGCGCCCACTGCGGAACCGGAATTCCCGGCCGAGCCTTCGGCGACGCCTTTTGGCGGTGACGCGCCGGAGGCCGGGTTCGACGACAAGGAAACGGAAGAAGAGGCGCCGCGCTCGCTGTTTGAAGGCCTTTTGCTCAATTTCAACCTTGGCTTCGCGACCGCGGGCGGCAAAGATGGACCAGACATCCCGGCGCTTAGCGCCGGTGGCAACGATCCGCCCGCCGGCACACCGTCGCTCGCGCAACAGGCCAAGAATTTCCCGGACAGCTACAAACGCGCGATCACGACGAACAAAGGCGGCGGCTTGGCGATCGCCATCCAGATTGGCTACAACATCAAGGGCTACGTCTCGTTGTGGGCGGACATCAGCGGCCACGGCAGCTTTGGCTCGTCGCTGGACACGGCAGGCCTCGGCACCGGCGCGGTCATGCTCGGCTTTCACCCGCTGCGCTTCGCCAAGAAGGGGCAACTTCCCATCGACCTGAAGCTGTACGGCGGCTACGGCTTTTTTGAAATTCTCGGCTACAGCGAAGCCGAATTTCAGCCGGATCACTCGGCCAAAGGCAAAGCGTGGCTCGGCACGTCGATCCCGTTTGGCCTCTCGACTGAGTACAAGTTCAACAAGAAAGGCCCGTTCGCCATGGGTTTCGATTTGCGCTTCGTTTCGGCTTCTTACACGAAGTGGGTCTACAACAACGACCGGGACATCGCGTCGAAGTTGACCACGCCGGAGACGACCTTCCGCGTCGAACCACGCTTGATGTTCGGCTGGCACTTCTAGCCTTCGTCATCTCGCCATCGCCGCAAAATCGGCTATGCTGGAGCCCCGATGAAGGCTCGCTACGCACACAAACTACTCCTCCGCCTCCTCACCGCGACCGCTGCGACCGCTTGCGGCGCCGTGCCGATTGAGCAATTGCCGGACGCGTCCAACAAGGATGCAGCCGACACGGAAGGCGACGTCGCGATCGACATCAACCAGGACATTCAGACGCCAGACGCGGGGAGCGACGCCAAGAAGGACGTCGACCCCAACGCGAAGGAGATCTGCAGCAACAATCTGGACGACAACGGCGACGGCCGCGTCGATGAAAACTGCTGGCCAGCGCCCAACTTGCGCGCCGACGAAACGTGGTACGACTTCGGCACCGTGACGATCAGCAGCGTGAAGGGCCCCGCGCCCACGTTGTCGTTCACCGCGCCCGCCAAGAATCAGGGCATGATGCTGGTGGCGCGCGACATTACTGCAGGCCAAAAAGGCTACGTGTGGCTGGAACAGCTCCTGACGCCGGCGGGCTTGCAGGTCATCGGCAGCGGCGCGCAGTGGGCGACGTCGTTCAACCGGACGGGCGCGAGCGTGGCAGAGGCGACCGGCTTGATCGGCTCGTCTGAGCACATGACGGTCCCCGAAGGTGCGTGGACGTTTGGCTTTGTGCGCGCGCTGGAGACGCCGTGGGCGTACGAGGGCACGCCCGTGAAGGGCTTCCTGCAAGTCGGGCTGCTGTCGCGACCAGACAACGGCGCGCTGAAAGAAGTCGTGCTCGATCTGGACGTCTATCTGGTCGGCGGCACGACGGGCATGACGCCTGACGCGTTCTCCAAGTCCCTGCAATGGCAACAGATTCGCGCCAAAGTTGAGACACTCTGGGCGGGCAAGGATTCCGGCGGGCTGGCGATCGGCGTCAAATTGGGCACGGTTCAGTTCTTCGCGATCGATGGCAACGACGGCGTGAAGTTCAAGTATCTGGACAACGTGCTCGCGGGCGATGACACCAACGAGCTGCCGCAGGTCTACAAGGCGACCGGCGCGATGCGGCCACAATCGACTGCGGCGACGCTGGTTTTGGTGTCGGGTCTGGACGACAAGGGCCTGTCGGTTGCGGCCGGGCTTTCGCAACTGGGTGGCATCAACGGTCTGGCGACCTCGCGCATGAGCGGCATGGCCGTGGCGATCGAGGAAAAGACGTGGAACGACGCCGTGGCCCAAGGCGCAGAGTCAACGACGGCAGCCGACGTCTGGGGTGTGATTATTGCCCACGAAATCGGTCACTTCCTCGGTCTCTGGCACACGGACGAGCACGACGGCAGCCTGCACGATCCGCTCGGTGACACGCCGGAATGTCAGGTGACCGGCCAAACGCTGACCGCGGCGGTTTGCCCCCAGCAGGTGAAGAACCTGATGTTCTGGGCACCGGATAGCGAGGGCAAACCCCTGAATATTTCGGCGGATCAGCACACTGTGATCCGGCGTTCTGTGACTTTGCACGCTGCGCCGTAGGAGGTTCCCGTGATCGTTCGCTTGTTCAGTCGTCTGCTTTTGCTCACGCTGTTCTTGCCCGTGCTCGCGTTGGCGTATCCATCGCAAGTGCGCGACATGTTGAAGAACGCCGGACAATCCTTTGTCGTGCGCGCGCCGCACACGATCGACGACGTGATGAAAAAGGAGCTGGAGGCCACCGCGCAGGCAACCGCGCAGAAGACCGGCGGCAAGGTCTATTTCATCATCGACAACAACACCAAGCCGGCGGATTACGACCTGCTGTACACGGACTTGTCGCTCACGGGCCACGATATTGTCATCGCGTCCAACGGTCCGGGCTGGTCCCTGCAGTGCGGAAGCCTGTCCGCGCAGCAGAAGCAGGACATCCTGAACCGCGAGGGGCTGGCCGGCGGCAAGCCCTTTGACCGGATGAAGGCGATCGCCAACGACGTGGCGGGCGCGCTGGCCAACACGAAGGCAACGGCGGTGCAGCTGACCTGGAACGAATTCCAGCACGCCAATCGCGATCGCAGCTTGTCGCCCGCGCAAATGTCGGACGCGTACGCGCGCTACAAGCAGACAGGAGCGATGCCGGGCGGCAGCAGCGCGCCGAGCACGACCTTGGCCACGACCGTTCAGCCCGCGCCGGTGCACCAGCCCGCCAGCAGCGGCGGTCACGGCGGCCTGATCTTCCTCGGCGTCATCATCGTCGCGATCGCGGGCATCGTCTTCTGGCGCCGCAAGAAGCGCGACGCGGCGCTGGCTGAAGAATGGGGACCGGCGCTGGAAGGCCCGACGCAGATCCTGACTGCGGTGTACATGAACCTCGACGGTCTGGAAGCACACCCGAATTTTTCGGCGCTCATGGATCAGGCGTCCGCCGTGCAAAAGAAGCTGGACGATGTGAAGGGCCAGGCGCCATCGCGTGAAGGCATCGCTCGTTTGCAATCACTGACCGAAGAGGCCAACCGCGTTCGTCTCAGCTTCGACCAAGCGCGCCGCACGCTGCGCTAATCCGACACTTTTTTGGAGGCAACCCATGCGCCTGACTGCTCAAGCTCGCATCTTTCTGCCCGGCGAGGACGTGTTCCGCAAGCCGACCTTCTGGGACAAAGTCGGCAGCTTCTTTGGCGGTGAAGCCGACCTGCGAACGGGCGAGATTCAGCTTACCCAGGACGTGTTGGCGCTGACGGAGCAGATTCAGCAGGCGCTGGGTCTGGCGAAGATCAAGAACGCCGTGACGTTGGTCATTGATACGGACGTGCTGTATCAGGATCTTGAAGACCTGAAAGACGACGCGGATCTGCTCGTCAAGGCCGCGCGCGACAACGCACCGCGGTTCGCCCGCGGCTTTCAGGTCCTGCGCGCGGTTTTTGAGCACGAGGCCGACGGCATTCACTCGCTGATCGAGATCACGGTGCGCGCGAAGGCCAAGAAGACCGAGCCGACGGCGACCGTGTCCGTGGGCGCGCGCATTCAGGAGCTGCGGCCCAAGGACGGCGAGGCGCTGGAAGACGCGAAGGAACGCATTGGCAAGGCGCTGGGCAACGCGCAGCTGGTGCCGACGTACCGGAACGCGCTGAACAATCTGATGAACAAAGTCGGCGCGGGCCTGCAACGCGTGTTTGCGTCGGGTCGTGTGGAAGTGGATCCGGCGGACGCGCAGATCGTGCGGCCGTCAGGCGCGGACGTGCGCGACCTCGGCCAAAACGGCGGTTCTCAGCGCGAAGCAGATCTCCGCGGCGCGCCCATGTACCCCGGACGCGGCGGCTACGGTCCCTACTACGATCCGTGGTGCACGTACTATCACGACCCCATGGACACGTTCGTCAACCTCATGATCCTGGACGCCCTCATCAGCCCGCACCGCTCGTGGGGCTACGGGCCCGGTTGGCTCGGCAGCCAGTGGAGCGGCTACGGCGTGCCCGTGACCGTCATCAACTACAACGGCGTCGCGTACGGCAATGCCAGCGATGCGCTCGACTACTCCGATCGCCTCGGCAGCGTTCACGACACGGCGAACATGGATTTTGAGGCGGCGCACTGGGACGATAGCTCGCTCGCCAGCTACGACGCCGGCGACAGCACCTGGAGCGGCGGCAGCGGCGGGACGTTTGACTGCGCGGGCGACGCTGGCACCTTTGACTGCGCCGGCAGCGATTGCGCGTCGTCGGACTGCAGCAGCGACTGTTCCAGCGATTGCTCGTGGGACTGCTCCAGCGATTGCAGCAGCGACTGTTCGTGGGACTGTTCGAGCGATTGAAGCGCGGGACGGAGGACCAACCGGTGCCCAGAATTCCCAGCCGTTCGCCGCTTCCGGGATTCGGCAACAGAGCGACGGTCCAGCGGTCGCGCCTGACTTCCCGCCACGAAGCCTCTCGCGCCCTACCGCCCACCAACGAAATTCATGGCAAATTTCCCGCACCTGTCGTAGACTCCCGCGCCCCGGTTGGCACACTCGCCGCGCCGGATGCTCAGGAGATCCCCCGTGAATACGCCAGAAACGCCCACTTCCGCCTTTGCCGAGTTGGGCGTCAATCCTCAGTTGTGCGACGCCCTCGCCGCGCTTGATATCACCCAGCCGACCGAAATCCAGACGCGCGCGATCCCCGAAATGCTCGCTGGTCGGGACGTACTTGGCCGCGCACAGACGGGCACTGGCAAGACAGCCGCCTACGGCTTGCCGCTCCTGCAAATGCTGGATCCCAAGGATCGGCGGGTGCAGGCGCTGGTGTTGTCGCCGACGCGAGAACTCGCTGTTCAAGTGACGTCCGCGCTGGCCGATCTGGTCAAGAACACGGCCGATCCGGGCATCCTGGCGATTTACGGCGGCGACAGCATGGTTCGCCAGTTCCGCGCGTTGCACGCGGGTGTGCGCGTGCTGGCGGCGACGCCCGGTCGCCTCATCGATCACCTGAACCGCGGCTCCGTGGACTTGTCCGGCCTGAAGCTGATCGTGCTGGATGAAGCCGATGAAATGCTCAAAATGGGCTTTGTCGACGACGTGAAGCAGATCCTCTCGCACGCGCCGGTGGAACGGCAGACGGCGTTGTTCTCCGCGACGCTGTCGGGTGAAATCCGCGCGATTGCCGACAACTACCAGAAGTCTCCGGTCGTGATTGACGTGCAATCGGTGGCGCGAACGGCGTCGACAGTCGAGCAGCGTTACGCCGTTTGCAGCATGGACGAGCGCGCAGAAGCAGTGGCGCGGCTGCTTGAAGTCGAGCCGTTTGAGTCGGCGCTGGTCTTTGCGCGGACGCGTGCGGGCTGCGATCAGCTGACCGATGAACTGCAGCGACGCGGCGTGCCCTGTGAAGCGTTGCACGGCGATCTGGCACAGCCGGCGCGTGAGATGGTGCTGCGGCGCCTGCGGGAAGGTCGCTTGAAAGTGGTGATCGCGACCGACGTGGCGGCACGCGGTCTGGACGTACCAAGCCTCGATCTCGTCGTGACGATTGAGCTGCCGGGCCACCTGGAGACCTACGTGCACCGCATCGGTCGCACGGGGCGCGCCGGGCGAACGGGCACGTCGATTCTGGTGCTAGGCCAACGCGACGAGCGCAAGTTGCGCGGTCTGGAACGGTTCATCGGCCAGGCGCTGACGTATCAGGCGATCCCGACGCCGGCGGAAGTCGAATGGTCGCGTCTGGAGCGGTTCGTGACGGAAGTGCGCGATCGCGCCAAGAACATGGACCTGACGGTGTGGCAGCGGCTGGTCGAGCGCTGCGTGACGGACGAGTTCCCGATCGAGGCGGTCGCCGCGACGCTTGTGCAGATGGCCGCACCGCGCAGCCTGACGCCGGAAACCGTCATGCGCGGCACCGAGCCGAGCCACCCGCACCCGGAAGGTGGCCTGCCCTTGCGGCCGCACCCCAAGCAAGTCGCGCCGCGCGAGACGCGGGAGACCAAGCGGCAGGACAAGCGCGATGCGCAGAGCGACATGCCGCAGCCGCGTGGCGAACTCACGTCGCGCCCCGTACAAGCGGAGCGCCCTGCCCGTCCGGAGAAGCCGGTCCGCGCGCCGCTGGCGCCGCGTGAAGCTCCACCGGAGCCACAGCGTCCGGCACAGCCACCGATTCCGCGCGGCTTGCCGCCGTCCAACGAGCCGCGTGGAGCGAATGCGCCCAAGCGTAAAATGGTGACGATGTCGCTCGGTGTGGGTCGGCGCAACGGCGTGACGCCGGCGATGCTGGTCGCCTGCTTGCAGACGCAGGCGAAGCTGCCTTCGCGCCTGCTGGGCGCCATCGACATCCTGGAGAACTACAGCAAGGTGGAAGTTCCGGCGGAGGCGGCGCAGCACATGGCGGATTGCCTGCGCGGAGTGCTGGTTTGCGGGCGGTATTTGAACCCGCGGCCGGCGGGCGAGGTGATGGGGGATTAGCTGCGGGGCCGGCGCCGCAGGCGCGCCGGATCTGAGGGAAACGCAGTTTCCCTCAGACTCCCTTCCTGGGGGCGGCGGTTGAGGAAGGCCGGATTCTGTTGTCGGCGCGATGGCGCCTCCTCGAAAGCTATTGCGTCGGACTCAGAGTTGGACGGCGGTGATTGCCTGCTCGGCGTGCGGGGCCCCGATGGGCGCCGCTGCGCGGCGGATCGGTACCGCGCCTCGGTGGAGATGGTGCGGCGGCGAGCGCGGTGGGAAGGAGCCGGGGTGAAGGCGATCTTCTTTCATGCTGAACACACGGAGCAGTCGACGGATTTCAGGGGCGATGTCCGGAATCAGATGCCCAGTGTGAACGCGCGCCGCTGCGTGGGCATTGACCCAGTCCTTCAAGGTTGCCAGACTTACCGCGGAGGGCGTGCCCTTCTAGCGTGAAATGATGGACCTCGCAATTGTCGCCAAAATCAAGGACGTCTGGCCGGTGTTGACAGCGCTGGGCGTCATGCATCTCGACATTTTTGGCTCCTTCGCGCGCGGCCAGCAAGGGCCAGACAGCGACTTGGACGTTCTTGTGGAGACACTCGGCGCGCCCACGCTCGGACAATTGCTGGACGTTCAGGACTGCTTGACCAAGGCCGTGGGTCGCCGCGTGGACGTGCTGACGCCCGGCGCGATAGCGCGCCGTCCGCGGTTGCGCGCGCATGTCGCAGCGGAGGCGTACCGTGTGGCGTGACACCCGCGACGCGGTGCTCGACATGCGGCAGGCGTGCTCGGAAGTGCTAAATTTCGCGTTGGGGGCCGATCTCGACCGGCTGGAGCACGACTTGGTTCGCCTGCGCGCGATCGAGCGAAGTCTGGCCATCCTTGGCGAAGCAGCAAAACACGTGCCTCAGACTTTTCGCGATGCCCATCCGCTTGTGCCGTGGCGCAAGATGGCAGGCTTACGGGATGGCTTGGTGCACGATTACTTCGACATTGACCTTGAGGTCCTAAAGCACGTCATCGAACGCGAGCTGCCGAGCGTGCAGGTTGAGTTGGACGGACTGATCGACGGGCTGGGCTGGGATCGAGGCGAAAGCGGTGGTGATTCGCCGCTGTGAGCGAGAATGGAGCCGGCGGGACCGCGTGAAGGAGTCTGAGAACGAGAAGCGCTGGCGTCTTTTGCACGGTGACGACTCAGTCGGACGCCCTACAACTTCCCCCGCACATACTGCCTCGGCCACGCCCACTCGTGCCCCAGCACCCGCGCAGCCCGCAGCGGCCAACGCGGGTCGCGCAGCAGTTCGCGCGCCAGAAACACCACGTCTGCCTGCCCCGTCACGAGAATCTGTTCGGCTTGCGCGGGCGCGGTGATGAAGCCCACGGCGCCCGTCGGAATCTCCGCTTCCGCGCGAATCGCCGCCGCGAACGGCACCTGAAAACCGGGGCCCGCGGGGATCTTCGCGTCGTGCACCAACGCTCCCGATGAAACGTCGATGAGGTCGATTCCCAGCGCTTTCAGTTCGCGGCACAGCGCGATCGACCCTTGCAGATCCCAGCCGCCGTCCTTCCAGTCCGTCGCGGAAATGCGCACGAACACAGGAAGCTCCTGCGGAAACGCCGCCCGTACGGCTTGCGCGACCCGCAACGGCAGACGGAAGCGGTTCTCCTGCGAGCCGCCGTACGCGTCAGTCCGCTGGTTGGAAAGTGGCGACAAGAACTGGTGCAACAGGTAGCCGTGCGCCGCATGCACTTCGACGCACTGGAAACCAGCAGCGCGTGCACGGTGCGTTGCTGCGGCGAAGGCGTCGACCACGGCGTCGATCTCGCCCAGCGTCATTTCTCGCGGCGTCGGGTACGCGCCAAAAGGCAACGGAGACGGCCCTAACGTCTGCCAGCCACCGTCGTCCGGCGTCAGCGGCTTGCCGCCCTGCCACGCGGGCGCGGTCGACGCCTTACGCCCCGCGTGCGCGAGTTGAATCGCCGGGATCGCCCCTTCTGCCGCCACGAAGCGCGTCACGCGCTGCCACTCCGCCACGTGTGCGTCCGACCAGAGCCCCGCGTCGTGCGGACTGATCCGCCCTTCGGGTACCACAGCCGTGGCTTCGGCGACGATCAGACCAGCGCCGCCTGTCGCGAGCGCGCCGTAGTGCACAAGGTGCCAGTCGTTCACGTGACCGTCGGTGGCCGTGTACGTGCACATCGGCGCGACGAAAATGCGGTTGCGCGCGGTCAGCGAGCGCAGCGTCAGCGGTGAGAAGAGTTGCGCCATGGCGTGATCGTCCGGAAGTTCGCTGCGGCAGTGTGCCAGACTGAGAGAAGATTGCCACAGCCCGATGAGCAACACATTCTGACCGGCGTCGGAGATGCAACAGGTCTGCCTCACTTCAGCACGGCGGTCACGAGAGGTCAGGTTGTCGTGACCGCGGTGCACCAGACACTCGGAATCGGCGCGCTTTTACACGTTAGCTGTGGAGTCCAACGCTTGCCATTGATACAGTGCCGCCCCGACCTCCTGCCGCCCGTGCGTTTGCAGGAAGACTTTAGACAAGGTTGAGCATAGGTGTCCACGCAAATCGCCGACAATTCAGCACCTTCACGCGCCTGGCTGGATCTGCCGATTCGCCGCTCGCCAGCGATTTCGCATGGTCACGTGCGCGGGCAGGCGTGGCTGCACAATTCCAACGGCCACAACGCGCTGGCCTTGGTGTCGCCGCTGGCCTGGCGCCTATGGTCCGCGGCGGACGGACGCACGGTCGCGGAAACGCTCGCTGAAATGGCGGACGCACCAGTGGATCGCGCGCTCGCGGAACTGCCGCTGCTGTGGCGCAATGGCTTCCTGTTGACGCCAGGCATCGCTTTGCAGCGCCCTAACACAAAGCCTGAACGCGTCTTCAACGCTTGGTTGCACTTGACCAACGCATGCAATTTGGCCTGTCCTTACTGCTACATCCACAAGTCGACCAACCACATGGAAGGTCACGTGAGCCAAAAGACGCTGGACGCGATCGAAGCGACGGCGAGATCGGGCGACGTCGATCGCGTGAACGTTCGCTTTGCCGGCGGCGAGCCGATGCTGCAGTTTGCCCAGCTTCAGACGTTTTTTGTCGAGGCAACCGCGCGCTGCCTGCCGTTCGGCGTGAAATTCAGCGCGGCTGTGCTGACCAACGGCACGGTCGTACCCGACGGCGCGGCCGAGTGGCTCAAAGCCAATGACATTTCCGTTTCAGTTTCCATGGATGGCGTTGGCGCCGTGCAAGACGCGATGCGCCCCGTCAAGGGCGGCGGCGCTTCGTTTCCGCGGTTGGAAGCCGGGCTGGACGCGTTTTTGGCTGCCGGCATTCGCCCGTACATGCTGATTACCGTCGGGGAGTCGAACATCGACGGGCTCGCGGACCTCACCGACTGGCTGCTGGAGCGCGATCTGTCGTTCCGCTACAGCCTCGTGCGGGATCTGGAATGGGGCGCGGGCGCGCTGGACGATCGCCATGGCGCAGCAGAGGCGCTGACGCGTCACCCTGAACAAGCGACGATGCTGACAGGTGAACCGCTCCTGCGCGTACAACGAGCGCTGGCGACGGCGTACGACCGGATTGAACAGCACCTCGTGCGGACCTACGCGGCCGGGAAGAAGCCCAAAGCGTCGTTTCGCCAGTCCCACAAGTTCTGCGATCTGGAACTGTGGCGGCCGATTGAGCAAGCCTGCGGGGCCGGCCGCAGCTACGTGGCGATTGCGGAGACCGGCGCTGTCAGTCCGTGTCAGGCCGCGCTGCACCACGTCGGCACGCAGCCAATCCGCGGTGAAAGTCTGCTGTTGCAGGCCCGCGCGCAGACGCAATTCCAGCCGTTTGCGCGCCACACACGCAACGCGGAATGCGAGCGCTGCACGTTCAAGTCCAGCTGCGCCGGCGGCTGCCCGCTCCTACTCTACCGCCGCGAAGGCAACGTCGACGGTCGTTCGCCCTACTGTGAAGTCTTCCGCGCCGTGATTCCGCGCATTCTCCACATCGCAGCGCTGGAAATGCTCCTGCAAAGGCAGCTCGCTGCGGCCTCGTCCGTCGGGAGGTTTGATGCTCAACTGGCATGACGTCAATGACATGCTGCGCGTCCACTACGCGGGTAATTCCCTGCGGAAGTGGCTCGTCGTCGTGGGTTTCGTGCTGCTTGGCGTGGTTGCCGCGCTCTTCGTGCGGTTCGTGCTGACCCGTCTCCTCGCGCGCCTCACGCGGCACACCAAGACTGAACTGGACGACCGGCTGGTGGCTGCCACGAGCATGCCGTTGTCCCTGCTCACGTTTCTCGGCTTCGCGCACGCGGGACTGCTGGTGCCCCGTTTGCCCGCGCGCCTGCACGAGCTGGTGCTCGACACCAACGCCGTGCTGATGGCGTTACTCACGGCAGTGATCGTCTGGCGCGTGCTCGATGTGCTTTTTGACGAGCTCATGACCCCATGGGCGGAGCGCCACGAGCCGCCGATCAACCAACAAGTCGTGGCCGTCACGCGTGCGGCGACCAAGTGGACGGCCGCGGCGTTTCTCGCCGTGACCGGGCTGCACCGCGCCGGGTTTGACGTGCTGTCGGTCATCACGGGCTTGGGCATCGGCGGTGTAGCGGTCGCGTTGGCCGCACAGGAGACGCTGGGCAACATCCTGGGTGGCCTGCAGATCATGACCGATCAGCCGTTCGTCGTCGGCGACGTGATCCGCATCGACAACGACTATTCTGGGCGGGTCTTGAAGATGGGGCTGCGATCAACGCGCCTGATGACGACCGCGGGCGTGCAGATCGTCGTTCCCAACAAGAAGATCGCGTCGGCTGTGCTGCAGAATTTCAGCAACCCCAATGGCTTTGTCAAAGACGTGACGCTGCAGCTGGATCGGTTGCTCAGCGCGGAGCAGCTGCGTCAGGCCAAGGTCCTCGTGGAGGACGTGCTGCGCAACGAGCCGCGCATTTGCAGCGATTTCAGTGTGACAATCAGTGGTTTTGGCGATTGGTCGAGCAATCTCCGCGTGATCTACTACGTACCCAAGCTCGACGACGCGACCGCGACGGCGCACGACGTGTTGCTGGCCGCGCGCGAACGTCTGGCGACCGCGGGCATGGGCTTGGCTGTGCCGTCAGTCGTGCAGGCGCAGACCGGCCAGTAGCTTCTTCAGCGTCACTTGCAGCACAAGACGCCGCCCTTGCCCCACGGGTTGACCGGCTGGCCGTCGTACTGGCAGCTGGCATTCTGACACGCTTTCTTGGTGACGTTGGCGCCCTCGAACAGGTCGCTTTTGCCCGGTCCCACGCATTCCCATGGGCCGAGACTCGGCTCCGCCTCGTTGTAGCCGCATTTGTTGGGCGCGGTGCTGGCAATGACGCGATCGAGCGGGCCACACTTCTTGGTCGCGTCGAGCGTTGTGCCCAGGTTGCCGCAGCCAAAGAGATCGTTGACGTTGGGACCATCGGCCCAGTCGCCGCACACGCTGCCGTTTTGGCTGGGCTGGCGGATCACGAAGAAGAGCGACTTGGGCGCGGCGTTGGCTGGCGTTGCGTCGACGCACCCCGTGGCGGACTTGGCCGCGACTTCCTGCCACGTCTTGCAGACATGCCAGCCCGCCGAGCAGAGATCAGCCGACGAACAGCCCACGCCGTCGCTTTTGAGGCCGCTGTTGCCGCCCTGGTTCCCGCAGGTGGGCACGACTGCGTCTGGCGTCACGCCGGGGTGATCCCAAGCGCCAGAACAGCCGGCAATTTCCGGGTAAGCTTTATCGTCGAGGAAGCCTTCCCGCGTGCTGTCGGCGCAGCCCACTTCTGGTTTGGGCGGCGGATCCTGCGCCGAGACGACCGTCGACAGCGCCGGCACGCAGCTCTGCACGCCCGCGTCATCCCACACGTCGAGGTGAAACAGGTACTGCCCCGCCGCGGTGACCTGGTACGTCGGTGCTTGGACGTCCGCACTGGGCAGGAAGCCGGCCGACGCGCCCAGCGGCGCTTGCACCGACCATTTCCACTTGGTCACTTTCGCCAAGCCCTGACCGTACGAGCTCGCCGCGGACAAGTGCACGACGACCTGCGAACCGACCTTTGCGCCTTCCGCTACCGTCAAAATCGCGATGGGGCACTTCACTTCCGGTGGCGTGCAGGCCGGATTGGGCGCGCAGCCTTCGTTGATCAGGCCGTCGCAGTTGTCATCGACGCAATTGCCGCAGAATTCCGCGGGCGGGATGCAAGGGCCCCATTCCTTCAAGCACTTGCGCGTACCTGCCGAACCACAAGCGGTGACGCAGGATTCGGTCGCAAGCGGCTTGCACTCGTAGTCAAAACCACCCTTTTTGACGTCTGCAACGTCCGTCGCGTCGTCCGGGGTCGAACCAGCGTCCGCAAGTGCATCGTCTGCGTCCACCGCAACGGCGTCCGTCACGCCATCGCTGTCACTGACAAGCCCGTCCGTCTTGCTGCCAAAAGCGAGATCGGCCACGGTCGCGTCGCCGCCCCCCGTGGCGTCTGCGCCGGCGCCGTCCTCTTGCGCTTGAGGCGTGCTGCACGCAGCGAACACGCACGCGATCGCCGCCCATTTCATCACGGCTGACATTGCGGCACCTCCACGACGCTGTTCTTGCCGCCGTAGCCATCGGGCACTTGGTTGGGGTTCGTCGCATCGGGCTGCCAGTTGCCGTCGACGATGAACTTGTATTGGTAGACGCCCGGTTTCAGCGTCTTCTCGACCTTCCACGTGCCGGTCGCGCCGGGATCGGTCAGCGCGTCCGCCGCGGGACTCGTCGCCGCCCAGTTATTGAACGTCCCGGACAACAGCACGGTGTGTTGCCCCTTGCCCGCCGCCACCGCGAAGGTCAGCTTGCCACACGTGTCCACCGGCTGCGGCGGATCCACCTTCACTTCGGTCACGGTCACCGTCAGCGTTTCCGTCGCGGTCAGGCCGGCGGTGTCGTGAACCGTCACTGCGATCTGCTCCGTGCCCACCCACGTCGTCGGGGCAACCACGTAGAGCACGTGCGAGCCCGGATCCTGAAGCGCGACGTGCTGCGCGCTCCACGTTATTTTCAGATCGGCGTCGCCATCTTCCAGATCCGAGATCAGCGGATTCACGTCCAGCGTCGCCGACGCGCCCTGCTGCAAGGTCAACGGCGTCAGCGGCTGCCACTTGGGGGGCGCATCCTGCGGACCACTGTCCACTGGCGGCACGTCCAGTGGCGCGGCAACGTCGGCGACAACTTCTGCAACCGCGACGTCCTGGCCTGGCAGAGCGCCATCGGCCGAATTCGCGGCGTCAGTCGCGCCATGGAAGTCCGTCGTCGCGTCAGGCAGCGTCAATGTGTTGCCCTGCGTGTCCGACTGCCCGCACGCGCAAGCCAGCAGCGCGCACGCCATCCACCAAACGGCCGTCTTGGTCCGAATCGCGGCTACCCGCATGCCAAATCCTCCCCAATCGCGCGCAGAATGCCGCCGCAAACCCCGCAGCGGAGAATGAACTGGCCGTCAGCGTGGGTCAAGGCTGAGACGTGCGTGTCGCTGCGGCAAAAATGACGCAGGCCGCCGCGGGATGGACGCGACGGCCTGCGAGCCAGGACGGGCCTGGACTTACTGATTCGCCTTGCGCTGCTGCTTGGCGGCCGGCTCCTTCACGCTTTCCTTGAGCGCGGTCACGATCGGGCCAGGCGCGGGGTTAGCCGCCGCGGCGAGTTCAATGTTCTGCTTGGTGTCGACAAGCACGTCGGCTTTGGCCGCGAACACCGTCTTTTCCAGGAACATCAGCACGCCGACGAAAGCGAGACCGACGAAGAGGACGATGCCAGGGGCGAAGAAGAGCATCGAGAGAGCGAGTTGCGTGGTGTAGCTGGTTTCCATGATGAGCCTCCGTTGTATTCCTGCCGTTGGGTTCTGCCGCCGTTTCTCGGTGGCCTCCAGCGGACTTCCTGATACACAAGGTACGCGTCTCGACGGGTGCACAACATCGGTTGCAATGGCCAATTTACA
>CAITYF010000137.1 GCA_903896545.1 uncultured Myxococcales bacterium
ACGCAGCCGCGTGCGGGAAGGCTCTGTTACCATTGATTTCTTGGACATATTTCCTCCTTGACGCGATTTGCGCCGATCGTTGGTGATGGGCCGTGGGTCAGCCCGGCTCATCTAGCCGCAGTGCTGCCCGACGCGACGCCAAGTCAGCGAGGTCTTCCGCAGTCAGGTCGTCACGCACCAGCGGGTCCGTCTCGATCCAAGGGACCGAAACCGACAAGAAATCTGCCTGCTGCGTCCGTCGGATCAGGTAGTTGGCCAAGCGTTCGATGGTCGCCCAGTGCCGGTCGATCAGGATGTTCGCCCGCTTGATGATTGCCCCCAGACCGGCTTCGGTGCGGCAGACGCTCTGGACGATGGCGAGGTCGCTCTTCTCGTCGCCCCAGTCGCCTTCCATCAGCCAGTCCCACACCCCGCTTGATCGTTGGGTATCGCTCATCGACAGGCAGTCTGGATCTTCGAATCGCAGCATCGCCCCGCAGCCGGCCGCGCTGAAGATGCCGAGACGCTGTCCCGCCAAGGGACTCGGCAGATCCCGCTCAACGCGCCCGGTGTGCACCGCTCCTGACCCGTCTGCGCCAATGACAATGCTGTCGACGGTCAGGCCGGTCAGCGCCCAAAACACGACCGCATGACCGGCCTCGTGGTAGCAGGTACGGGCGATCGTGTGTTCGTCTGCCACGAATTCACTCAGCGCCGCGGAGAGGTCCTCGGTCTCGATCGGCACGGACTGCGGTTCCGTGACCGGGATGGCGGGGATCAACTTCTTGCGAGTCGCTCGTTCTGAGGTCTTTGGATTCTTTTGCATTTCATAGCCTTGAATGAGGCGGGCGACGCCTGCTCTGAGCAATTTGCGAAGTACAATGCAGCGGAGCTGTGCCCACGCTGGCGCCGAAGACTCAGGGCATCTCCGTGCGTTGGTCGGTTTTGTGCGACACCAAGCTATTACGCGAAAATAGTCTTCACACCCGCGAGCATCGCGGCGGACGGTTGCCCGTGGCGAAATGCTATGAGTATCAATGGATACAGCGTGGGAACCCGGGCCAGCGGCCTGCCAGTGAACTCCGGCAGGCCGCTAGCACAGGAGGTTCTACGCTGCCTTCATCGCGTACCTCAGCAGCGCCACCAGCACGGCTTCTGGCACCTGCGCCGCACCCAACGTCGCAACATTCCGCATGAAAGGCCGAAGCACGACCAGTTCTTGGCGCAGTCCGGCCTCTGGATTGTTGAAGTCGTACACGTCCTCGGCGGCGTCGCCCGACTGAGTGACAAAGGGGATACGAAACCGCGGGCCTTCCAACGCCCGATAGGGCTCATCAGTACCCCATGCACGATTCGATTCCGTTTGCGATTGTGTACCATCCCTGACGTTGCCGATGGGCAAAGCCGCCACTACAACGACTGGACGATTCCGCGGAACCAGATCCGCATCCACCGGCTCCCACCGTGAGCGTGGCTTGGCCGACGTCGAGGCATTGTTCTGCGTCTCAATGTTCTCGACATTGAGTTGCGCGTTGCCGTCGAGCTGGCCGGGATCGGGCTCGTCTGGAGTCGGGACGTCAACTCGCGTCGCAGAGTCGTCGGGGGCGGGCGGTTCCATCGCGGCGACGCGGGGGAACGTCGATTTGGGCACTTTGGTCCCAAACAGCCGCCCATCGCTGGCCACGCGCTTCCCGTCCTGGCCCGGCAAAATGCCATTCGCCTTCAGGAACTTGGCGCGCTCCTTGCCAACAAAGGTCGGCGACACGTGCATCTGGTCTGCGATCGAACGATCGGACTTCTTGCGCAACTCAGGGTCCGAAAAAAGCATTTGCGCCTGGCGCTGCTTGTCCTCGTCGGTGCGTGCCAATCCGTGCTTCGTGTTCGAGCCCGCCATCTCCCAGAGCGCCGTTCCCTCGTCGCCATCCACCACTTCACAGACGACAATCCGCTCGCCACGGGCAGCGCGGGCTGCCAGACGATGGGCGCCGTCCACCAGATAGTAGACGACGTCACCGTTGCCGCGGTCGTAGCGTACGACACGGATTTGCGGCAATTGCCTGCCCCAGCTCAGTACTTCCAAGTAGTTTTCGACGACCTTGGAGTTCAGGCTCCGGCACTGGAACCGCTTGTCGAGCTTGTCGACCGGAAGCGATTCGAACCGAGGTTGTGCGACGGGCCCAGCCGCCTCCGGCGGAGCAACGTCCACATGGACAGAGCGAACCGGTACCGGCATCGCGGGTTCGGAGGCCGGCTGCTCGGTATCGGGCGGCAGGACCACGGCGGCTTCATCCGTGAACTCGCCATCTGCGTCCTCGCAGCCGCCGTCGTCGGGCTGCGCATCGGCGGCTGCTGGCGTCATGGCCCCCTCGCTGGGAATGTCGCCGTGCCGGGTCTGGACGGGCAGGTCGTCAGGCAGCGCGGAGTCGAGTTCGCGTTCGTGATCGCGGTTCATTGCTTGCCTCCCTGGACGCCGTCGGCCGCAGCCATCCGCGTGTCAAGCCCACGATCCACGACATAGCCGCGTTCGGCCAACGTCAAACCCTCCTCGCCAGAACAAACGCACTCAACATGCGCGCAGTAACAGTCCTCGAGCGCACAGTCACAGTCACCGACCGTACAATCACAGTCATAGTGCGCACAATCAGGGTCATGGCGCACACGATCAACCATCGCGCTGCGCTCGTCTGCCTCCGTCTGGGGGACAACGAAACACGCGCTGTCCGACTGGGCGTCGAACGGAAAAGATGTTTCTCCATCCCAACCTACGACGATTCGGTCGCCGACACGGCCAACGCACGCAAGCCGCTTCGTGGCATTGCCCAAGCGCTTGTACACAGGTCCGCGCTGAACTTCGTCGTAAGCCGGCAGGACTACTTCATTCAGCGTCTCGTCGTCGGGTTCAACTATGGCCCGGATCACGCCGGTCAGCTGAAGCTCAAGGAAGTCTGCCCAATCAATCACGGGGCCGAACTCGTCAGTGTCGGTGGCCTCGACGAGCCACATGTCACCATCGGCAGGAACAATGCTGATCGATTCGCCATTCAAATCCGCAGTGCCGTACGACCTGACGCCGCTCAGCACACGCGCGGGCTCTCGGGCATCCGCGTCCAGGACTGGTTCGCCGTCACTGGCTCCATCAACAACTTTGGGTTCGATCTTGCTTGTCGTGCTCGTGATGTTTTGCCCATCCGCGTGTGGCTCGCGGTCATCGCCGCCTTCGAGGCCTTCGGCTGGCATGCGGTCATCGAAAGCAACGAAGTCAACCCGGTTGGCGTCGGCGCTGTCATCCGATTTCGGAGGATGCGATGCCGTGTTGGTCGACTCCGGCAGCGCCCGTTCGTCCGCGTTTGAGGATTCTGTTGTGTTCGCATGATTGCTGTTCATTGCTTGTCTCCCCGCGTGGTCAAGTTGTCCATACCCGTCTCTCCATTCCGCAGTTCAGGCGCACGGCGGCTCTGGATCCACTCCGCCACCTCCGCGTACCGCCACCCGACGGCATTGGGCCCCAGCTGCACGCGCTGCGGGAAGGTCCCGGCGCGTTCGAGGCGGTAAATGGTGCTGGCGGACAGTCCGCCGGTGAGCTCGCGCACCTGAGGCAGGCGGACGATGCGATCTTCGTGGTTCATCACTATTCTCCTCGGCGCTCATGCGCCATTTGAATCGCCCAGGCCGGATGCCCAAGCGGTTCATAGGATAGCGCTGCTGACGCTCGCGTCAAACGCAACTATTTGTAATCACACGGTTTTGATCCGAATGAAATCGTGAGATCGTCCAGATGACTTTGGCACCTGTAACGCATTGGCGCGGTCAAACCGACGTGCCGAGTGTGGTTTTGCGACGACGAAGTTGTCCGAATGACCTCGCGGTCAAATGGACAGAACTTTTTTGCACACAGTCAGGCGGCCGCGACGGCCAATCGAGCGGTTCGGCCTCGCATCGTCAACACATTGTTTACTTTGACTGTTTCCAGATCGATCCGTCCGGCCGCGGAACCAAACCGACGGCAGGCCAACGCGCCAACTTCAACCTCGGCGGCTGGGGCTCTTGGACGTGCGGAAACGACGTCGTGCCTCTGCCATGACCACGGACATCTCGCTGCGAAGTCCTGGTCGATTCTGCAGCTCGTGTGACAGATTCTTGAAGAGTTCTGCAACAATCTCGTCTATCGAATCAGAAGCAAGCTCCCGGAAGGCTTTGCGGGGCCAGCCGATTGCAAACGTCAGTTCTCCAAGCAGAAGTTCTCTCACGGAGGACGGTGCTGCCCGGCGCAAATAGGCCTCTCGAAGTCGGACATGAACTCTATGTGCTGAGAATCCAGTTACTTTAACTATCTCCTGTGCGGAATCTTCGGCTGTCCCGGATGGTTGTTTGTCGCCAGGCAAAGCCGACCGGATTCTGCCAAGGGCCTGTTCGGCAATGGCTTCGTACTTCGGCTCACCGGCATAGGTCACATCCTCCCGGGCGAGCCGGACGATCCTTTCCAGCGCTGCGACCAGCAATAGATCCCGGCTTTCAACCCGCGCGTTAGAACTGTGCGTGTTGGCCGAGCGGCCGCGGCCTGCTTCCCTCACGATGGGTATGGCACCGTGTCGTTTCTGCAGGAACTCCCGAGCCTTGCGGCCAATCCACAGGTCACAAGACGAAATCTCAGTCGACGTTGGTTCTACCAGTACAATTGCATCCTTAGCAATGGCAGGCGGGCCTTCGTCATCCACGTCGCCGAAGAACACCGAGACGTGGGCGGGCATATTCGGTACCAACCCGAGTTGCCTGGCTTGGTAAATCCACAGCGCCAGAGCCCCCCGCGCACGAAACCGGGGCGATAGCGTCACCTTCTCGGCTGGCACGCTTCCCGCCCCGGTCGTTTCGCTCAACTGCACGTAGTCGGTGCTACAGGTCGTCACTTTGGCATCAAGGAGCAACACGTGCACGCTGTATCGTCCGCAGCCTTTCAGAATTTCGTTCGAATCCTGCCCAAAAACTACTGCGTATTCGGATAGTTGCATCCAGTCGGCGCCGAGCCAGTCCGGACGAGGGTCGCCGTTGTGCCAGACCCGCGTCCGGTGTCTGAGCTCGCTCGCCTCGACTTCTAGCGCCGGGCCCATGGCGTTCCCCGCGGCCAAAGCGCTTGCCGCGCCACCGTTGAGCGGCGTGGCAGTCGTACTCGTGTGTTCGTCGTCGCCGAGCATCGATACCCCGTGGTCGCACGGCGGCACAACCAAGTCACCGCCCGTCATCCGAAGTCAGGGTAGGCCAAGCGCGACGCGAACTCAAACCATGATGGTGCCGGCTTCGGTGGCGTCGAGAATCAAACCGGCCACGGCAAGTCTTGCTACGGCGACGCTCAACAAAGCGCCCGTCGGATCGCGCCAAACAGCTTACCCATCCGCAACGCCGCCTCCGCGACCCCAACTGGTTCGCCGCCATACATCTGGGCCACGACATCCGTCGGCAGACGCTGAACCACCCGGAAGTAGTGATCGTTCTTGTCGACGCCAAACGCCTCGACAGCTCCGCACTCCGCCTGGATGACCGTGCGCGCGGAAAGCAACGCCGCCTGCGCCGCTTCAGTACCCACCTTGGGCGCAAACGTCAGGTAGTACTTGACTCCAAACTCGCCGGTCTCTGTCAACTGCGGGTAGATACGCAGCCTTGCCTCAAACGTCGCCTCCGGAGGCCGCGCGTCGAGGTAATCGAAGTCCATGGCCCGGAATCGACCGGTCCGCCAGCGTAGGCCCTCGGCGCCCGGCGTCACAGCAAGCTGCTTGGCCAGCGCTGCCAGCGCCCCTTCGGCTGCTCGCACCGTGCCGCGGTGGCGGGCTAGAGCTGCTGCCAGATCGTTGAGTTCCTGCATGGTTGTCTTCTCCCGTTCCCGGTAACCGAGCGTGGCCAAGTACTGCCGCATCTGCGACACCAACAAGTGCGAAGCCGAACCGACCTGATGGCGTCCCTCCTGCACAGACAGCAGCGCCGCGACGGCGTGCCAGCTGACGTGGCTGGTCGGGACCGATGCCGGTTTGCTCGCGACGTCAAACCCGGGCGGCTCCAGGATGTGACCGGTCAGGGCCACCAAGGTCCCAGTGCGCGTTCCCGCGCGCATCCCGCCGGCGTGACGGGCAAATTGGTCTGGGTCGAACTCAGCCGTGTGCTTGGTCTCGATGACGACGTCCAGCTCCGGGAGCGCAATCCGGGCATCCGGACGACTGGTCGGAAACATGACCTGAAGATCAAAGCGAGCGGCGCGGCAGGCAGCGTCGTCCACGTGGACGTTGGCCAGCGCCAGAAAAGACGACAGGAGCGAGCGGTCCGCGTGGCACAGGACGGACATCCAGGCGTTGGTAAGCCGATCTTCCGCGGCGCGCTCAAAGCTGGTGTCGATGAAGAGGTTGACCAACTGCGCCCCGCCCGCGCCGTGGGTGCGCCGACTGCGGCACTTTGTCACCGACACGCAAGAGCAGCAAGCTGGGTCGGCGACACCGAACGATGCAGCCCGAAGGTGAGCGCACCACCAGATGTCAGCCGACCGCACGCAGCGTCATCCGCGAAACCCTAGCCAGAACCCTAGCCAGAGCACTTTTCGGGGTTGACGTCGCGTCAGTTTCTCTAATGATCTTCGGAGCCAACACCCGGACTTGAACCGGGGACCTGCTGATTACGAATCAGCTGCTCTACCAACTGAGCTATGTTGGCAACCCGCCGGGCGAACCCAGCGTTTGCGGGCGGGCAGTGTACGCCGTTTCGTCGCCACGCGCAAGAGTCTCGTGCGATGCATCAGACCTGAT